>NZ_JBKFFP010000002.1:439027-792261 GCF_046506625.1 Zhengella sedimenti | reverse complement strand
CCAGGACGCGCGCCTTCCCACGGGCCCGCAAGCCGGCAACGTCCGGCGCGGCGGGACAGAAAACCACAAATCCTGCCCCCGCAACCAAATTCCCCCAAACACAGGCCATGTCGCTGGCGCGAAAGCTTCGCTTTCGCTGGCGAGGCAGCACGTCGTGATCGTGGCCCACGAGGTGGTGTAGCTGGCGGCATTGGTCGCCGCTCTCTCCGGGATTGCCGGGGTGATCAGCGCGCCACGGCTGGCAGGCTCACGAGGGGATCATCGCTCAACCGGCCGACGCTTTCCAGCGTCATGTATCCGGAGGCTGGAACGCATCGGGACAACGCATGACCGCTGATGTGCCATGCCTGAACGTGAGCCGCTTGAACCGGCTGTGTGTGCTGACCGGGAACCATAAAGGTACCCTCATGTGGCAAGCGCACTGGCTCGATGAGGCCGCGAACTTCGTTGTTCATGGCGACCACATCAGGGTCGTTCACGGGACGGTACCATCGAGGTACTGCGAGGGCGGCCAGATTCCATTCTTCAGATTCTTAGCTTGTATCCGACATGGGTCGGTTCAAATCCCAGGCGGTCGTAGAAGCGATGGGCGTCTGGCCGGGCCTTGTCGGTGGTCAGCTGAATCAACGAACACCCCCGTTTCCGGCATTCGCTGATCGCCCATGCAAACATTGCTTCACCAAGCTTGGCCCCCCGGCGATCGCTCGCGATCCGGACCGACTCGATCTGTCCACGCTTGGCGCCATTGCGGGAAAGACCGGGGATGAAGGTGAGTTGCAAGGTTCCAACAATCTGTTGCCCATCCTCGACCACACAAAGAAACTGGTTCGGGTCGGCATCAATCTCCGCAAATGCAGCACGGTAGCGATCGTCCACGGCCGGCGAAGCGCTTTCGCGCGACACACCAAGCATGTCGTCGGCCAGCATCGTGACAATCGCCCCCAGGTCCGCTGCGGTCGCTCGGCGAAAACACAGTTTGTCCATGAGCGTTCTCCGTTTTCCTACCTGATTGCCGACTGCTTTCAGACGAAGTGTGTTTCGCGAGCGAGCAGGGCGGCGCATGGGAGGCGCCGCCGCTTCGCTGCGCCGGTCGACGCCCTGCGTGCCTGGCTCTTCAAGCTGCCTGCCCCTGAGACTGTGCCGCCCAGGCGAGCGAGAACAGCAGCAGGCCTGCAGACAGTGCGCAGGCGGCGGCGCGGACCGTATTCCAGAAGGTCCAAAGGGGCAGATAGGTGCGGGACCAGTAGTCCAGCGTCGTATCCGCGGAGGCCTCCATGCCCGCCAGGGTGTCGTTCATCGGCACGTTGAAAAGCACCGTGACCCCGAAGCATCCGACGAAATAGGCCAAGCCAGCCAGCATCATCATGGTTCCGGGACCGTTCCCGACGACCATTGCGCCATAGGCCGCGATCAGCAGCGATACCGGCGCCAGCCCGAGGAAGAGGACCATGAAGACCCAGCGGAACACCTCCCGGTTGATGGCCTGCATCGCCTCCGCGCCACCTTGGCCGCTGGTCACCGACAGGGCGCGCATGATGAAATCCGAGAAGGCGAGAAAGACGCCGCCGACCAGCGCATAGGCGAGGACGGCGAAGTGGGCGAGGTAGAAGAGAGTGGGGGACATGGGGAAGGTTCCTTGGATTGGGGCGGCGGCAGGACGTGAAGCGCGTGCCGCCGCGGTAAACTCAGCGGGCGGACTGGGCCGACAAGAGGCCGGGCGCCGGCTGCCAAAGGCGCCGCCGGAAGGCTGCGAGGCAGAGCACGGCAATGATCAGTTCCGCGACGAGCGCGCCGATGACACTGCCAGACGGCATCCCGTCCACTGCAAGCCCGACCAGCCGCCCGGCCGGAAAGGCGATGAAGACCGTCAGGGCCACCGCCATGCCAATGGGCATGAGCGCGTGCCGCAGAATGCCGAGCAGCATCAGAAGGCCGAAACCCGCGAGACCGGCGCCAGGTGCGCGCAATTCGCTCAACAGGTTGGCGTCTTCACCGAGCGTGATACCGTAGCCGGCGTAGAAGGTGTGCGGCGCGAACAGGATGAAAGCGCCAATGATGAGCGCAACAAGGCCGGAGAGACCGAGCGCAATCTTCTCGAACAGGGTGGGGCGCATGTCATTTTCTCCTTTCATGGTGCGGTGTCAGGCGGCGTGTGTCCAGGCACCGTTCCGGGCAGCAGCCCGGGCGAAATCCGCGAAGTCACGGGGTGCGCGGCCAAGCGCGCGCATCACACCGTCCGTGGTGCGGGCGTTGCGTCCGTCCAGCGTTTCGCGCGCGATGGCGGTGAAGACGTCGGCGACGAAGATGCCGCCAGCCTGTGCGATGGTTGCGTGGAACGCCTCGAAGCTGATCGGGATATGCCGGATTTCGCGCCCGGTGGCCTGCGAGAGTTCCGCCGCCATGTCCGCAAAAGACATCAGTCGCGGGCCGGTCACCTCGTAGAGCTCGCCCTTGTGGCCGTCTTCGGTCAGCGCCGCGACGACGACATCGGCAATGTCGTCAATGTCGATGATGGGCTCGGCAACATCACCGCCGGGCATCGGAAGGACACCGGCCAGGACCGGATCGCGCAGGTAGCTTTCGGAGAAGTTCTGCGCGAACCAGGCGGCCCGAACGATGGTGAAGTCGACACCGGCATTGCGCACGACCTCTTCGCCCAGCCGGGCGTGGTGTTCGCCGCGGCCGGACAGCAGGACGAGGTGCTCGACATCCACGTCGCGGGCCGTCTCGCAGAGCGACTCGAGCTTTTCCACGGCGCCGGGGAAGGCGAGGTCGGGAAAGTATGTGACATAGGCCGCCCGGGCCCCGCGCAGGGCCGGCGCCCAGGTCTCTGGCGACTCCCAGTCGAAGGGGGTAGCGGAGCTGCGCGAGCCGTGGCGCACGGCAATGCCTCGCGCCTCGAGGCGGCTGGCGACGCGGCGCCCCGTCTTGCCGGTTGCGCCGATGACGAGAATCTCTTGGTCTTTCATGGGGTGTCTCCCTGGCTTCGGTATCGGTAGCCAAGGGATAAGCGCAGGGGCGCTGCGCAGTATTGACCCGTGATGCCAGGCTTTTGACCGCCGTCGCCAATACGTCCGTCAGCGGTGGGAGAAATCCTTGCGGTAGGTCGCGGGCGTCGTTCCGATCCAGCGCTTGAACGCGCGGGTAAAGGCGCTCTGCTCGGAGAAGCCGGTCAGAAACGCGATTTCGGCCAGTGAATGGCTCTCGTCCCGCAACAGCCCTACGGCGAGGTCGCGGCGTGTTTCCTCGGTGAGGCTCTGAAAGTTCATTCCGTGTTCGGACAGGCGCCTGTGGAAGGACCGTGCACTGAGCCCAAGGCCGCGGGCGATCTCGGCCATCTTTGGCGCCCCCTCGCTGAGGGCCTGGGCGATTTCGGCTTTCGCCTGCATGACAAGCGCGGGCTCCCGGGCGATCTCGGACAGTTCTGCGTCGAGATGCGTGGTGAGATATTGCGAGATCCCCTCGTCCCCGAGGATGTTGGGCCGGGCCAGCGTCTCGTCGGCATAGAGGATCGCGTCGAGTTCGGCGCCGAAGCGCACCGGGCAGCCGAACCAGTCCTCGTGCGCAGCGATCGAGCGCGGGGCGGGATGCCGGACCAGCACCTCCACGGGCGCGAGCGGCACCGGGCAGACCTGCCTTGCGATGGACACGGCGCTGGCAAGGGTCGCTTCATTGGACAGCCGCATTCCGAGGCGCCGTTCGCCCGCCCGATGCAGGATGAAAAGGGAGCCCCCCGCTGTCGGCCGCAACTCGTATTCGACGACGCTGGTCCACAGACGCGCATAGCGCTCCACGCGCGCGTAGGACGCCCCGAGCGTCGTTGCAGCCTTGAAGGCCAGCCCGAGTGCGCCGTATTCGTCAAGCCGCATGGAGGCTCCCGTGCGCACCGGCAGGTCGGTCACGTCGATACGATCGGCGATCCTTTCGAGCATGTCGTAATAGCGCTCGGCGGGAACCATCTGGCCGGCGTCCCAGGGGCCTGCGGGGTCGATGCCGACAATGGCCAGCATTTTCTCGGCATCGATCTCATCGCCCGCTGCGGCGACCACCCTGCGCGCGAAGAGCGACGTCACATAACCCATGCCTCGCATTCTACGGTACGCGCGGTGAGCAGCCAAGCGCGCGGTGGATGCGGGCGCAAAGTGAACTGGATCTCCTCTTTACGCCAAGCCTTGCATCCGCCGGCACGTACAGCGAAGGTTTGCTTTCCGCCGTTGCCGACCGACGGTTCGATGCCGGCCACGGCCTGTCGCTCGATGTATGTGAGCGACAGGTATTGGGAGCCGCGATCGGAGTGATGCACAAATCCCGCGCCCGGCCGTCGTTGGTGAACGGCCTGCTCCAGGGCATCCAGGACGAACCCGGCATGGGCCGTGCGGCTCACGCGCCATCCGACAATGCGCTGAGCAAAGGCGTCGATGACGAAGGCGACGTAGACAATGCCATGTCGCGGCATAGGTGAAGCCGCTCAGCCAAAGCATGTCCGGCGCCGGTACGCGGAACTGGCGGTTCACCGTGTCCAGCGGCTGTCATGTTCCCCTTGATTGTCCAGAATCATGCGAACAGCGCGCTGGTGGACTTCGGGAGAAGACTTGTTCGTCGTCTTGCTCATGATGACCCGCACCGTAAACGGTGCGACCGAAGTGCTGTATTTTTCGACGTGCCGTATCAGCCGCCTGAGCAAGATTCCCCGGCAAATCCCCCAGCAGGGCGCTCCAAACTTCGGTCCCAGAGCAATTCAACGCGCGACTCTCCCAACAGCTGGAGCGAAGTCGGGGTTCAGATCAGTTTGACCTTTCATTGCGTCACCGAAGAGTGAATGGACAGATGAAACATATGGGCTATCTGCATTGCATCGCAGACCAGACAAAGCTGCCTGATATCCCGCTTCATGGAGTTTTCATGCCTGCTCACCTGACCCGCCGAACTGCACTGTCACTTGGCCTTGGGACACTGGCCGCTGGTGTCCTGCCGCGCGAAACCCGTGCGAATACGATCACCTTCGATAACGGGTGGGAGCATCTGACATTTCGCCGCCTGAAACCCAACAGCTTTGCCACCAGGCCCAACCGCTTGACAGTTGTTTCCAACGGGACATCCTCGATTTTGTATCGCATTCTGTCCGATGACCTGTTTGCCAGCCGCCGCGCTGAATGGACATGGCGCGTGGACAGTTCCGTGCCGCCTTCCGACCTGGCAACCATTGGAAATGACGACCGCAACCTGGGTGTATTCTTTGTGAATGCGGAAGATGATGTCGCCGCGCGCGTCCGCCCCGGCACGTCAATTTCCAGCCTGTTGCGCAACCGCAATGTGCAGGTGCTGATGTATACATGGGGCGGCGACAACCTGCTGGGCACAGTCATTCCCAGCCCGCACGCGCCTGACCGTCTGCGAAATATCGTGCAGCGCCGCCCTGCGACGGGCGAATTCCGGGAAAGCGTTGACCTGACCCGCGATTTCCGGCGCGTGTTCGGGGTCGAAATGCGCAATCTGGTGGCACTGGCCGTCTCGTCCAACAGCGAGAATTCGGGCAGCCGCGTTCAGGCGCAGGTCAGCGGCTGGGTGTTGGGTTAGTTTGTTGCGATCGCGCCGCCTCCGATGCTCCGCTCGAGAAAGCAAATCCGGGACTTTCGTCAGATCGTGACGCAGCGGTGTTGCCGTTGACCCCAGATGTTGAGATGCGTGGCAACCCATGCGCAACCACTCGAACATCTGTTGCATGGCCGTACATCTCTGTTATTGCCGTTGATCTTCCTGAGCGATCATCAACTGCCAAAGAAAGCCGGAATCCGGATCGTCTTCCGGCTGCGCAAATTTTTGATCGTGAATGTCGACCACGACCAGTTCCGAAGAGATCCGTTACTGTCGTTTTGTTGGTTTTTCAAAGCTTCAGGAAGTCGAGCGCGACCAAGAAACGAATGGCATTGATCCGGCGATGATCGACCAGGCGGCCGCGTGATGTGATCGCTGGCCAGCGTCTTCGGCAACCTCAACGCGTTGAAACTCCATCACCGCTGCCAAGTCTGCTTGACCCAGGTCGTCCGAAAAAAGCTGTCGGTCCTCTCCCGGCCCCAATTCGGACTGAACACATGGATCGAACCCATCGGCAATTCATCTGATCTTCGATTTCAGGAGCGTCTCGGTCGAGCGGAACTGCCAGCGACGTGAATTCGCGCGCTTGATATCCAAAAGCAATATCAGTGGCTTGCAAGCTTTCCACCAAATCAGCGCAGTCATCAGGTCCGGAGAATATCGACCTTGAGAGAAGGCTTCCGGCCCGTCTGGCGCAGGGGCAGGTGCCCAGCGCCACCCGCACAACCCTCGAAAACAACGGAAAAATCCGGCCGCGGCCGGATCGGGAGAATGCTTTCGGTGGGCCAGGTGGCGGAGGAGGTGTGCCTGAAACACGGCCTTCTCCACCTAAAAACCCAACAATTGCTAACCCACCGTGACGCCAGACAGTGCTCCGACTGCCGCTGTCGCAGCCATTGCGAGAGCGCCCCACAGTGTGACCCTCGCAGCGCCCCGAACGACACGAGCGCCGCCAGCGGAGGCCCCGAGCCCGCCGAGAATTGCCAGGCCGATGATTGACGATGCCGCCACCAGAAGACTGATCGACGTTTCGGGCGCCAATAGAACGACGATAAGCGGAACAACCGCACCTACGGCGAACGTGAGAGCCGAGACCAGCGCCGCCTGGATCGGGCGGGCCTTCACGATTTCGGAGATGCCGAGTTCATCGCGCGCATGCGAACCGAGCGCGTCGCGTTCGGTCAGCTGGTGGGCCACCTTTTCCGCCAAGTCGCGATCGAGCCCTCGGTCCTCGTAGATTCGCGTCAACTCCTCGATCTCGGCTTCCGGCGTTTCTGCGAGTTCACGGGTCTCACGCGCAAGGTCGGCTTGTTCCGCATCAGTCTGAGAACTGACCGAGACGTATTCACCAGCCGCCATGGACATCGCCCCGGCCACAAGGCCGGCCAATCCCGCGATCAAGACCTCGGATTTTCCGGACCCTGCCGCGGCGACGCCGACAACCAGGCTCGCGGTCGACACGAGACCGTCGTTGGCACCGAGCACGGCGGCCCGCAGCCAGCCGATGCGATGTACCATGTGGATTTCGGAATGTGAGAGGCGGCTCATGGCATGGCTCCTTGCGTGATGTCGGCCTGCCCGGAGGAGAGAGCCTTTGGTTTCGGAATGGAGGGTTCTTGGGGCGCGATGCGCAGCGCGCGCAGGGCGTTCAGGATCACGGCGACGTCGATCGCTTCCTGCAGGAGGGCACCTTCCACCGGCGTGAGGTAGCCGTAGGCTGCCGCGATCATGCCGAGGACGGACAGGCCGATCCCGGCGACGACGCTTTCGACGGCAATCCGGCGCGCACCGCGTGCGATCTCGATCCCGGCGCCCAGCCGGTCGATCCGGTCAACGAGGAGTACGACATCCGCCGCCTCGGCCGATGCAGCGGCGCCGCGCGCGCCCATCGCCACACCCACGTCCGCCGCCGCCAGCGCGGGCGCATCGTTCACCCCGTCGCCGACCATCATCACGGGTCCGTGCTTGTGCTCGGTGAGCACGAGCAGAACCTTCTGGTCGGGCGTGAGGCCGGCCCTTAAACCATCGAGACCGAGCCCTTCCGTCACGCGTTCGGCGACGTCAGCGCGGTCGCCCGTGGCAAGCAGGATGCGCGCGATGCCTTCCCGCCGCAACCCGTCGAGCATGGCGCCCGCGCCTTCGCGGAGGGGATCGGACATGACGAGATGCCCTGCCATGTGTCCGTCGACCGCGACCGCGACGAGGACCGAGCCAGCCGCGATGGCGGAATGATCGCCCGGCTGGCGCCCGACGCGGGAGGCCACGAAGCCGTCGCCGCCCACGACGACCTTGCGTCCCTCGACATGGCCCACGACGCCTTCGCCCGGGATTTCGGCGACCTCCGAGGGAACGGGCAGTGTGAAGCCCCGCGCCTTCGCCGCGGCGACGATGGCCTGCGCCACCGGGTGCTTCGACGCCTGGTCGAGTGCTGCGGCCAGGCGCAGGATATCGTCCTCGGCCATGCCGTCGTGGCTGTCGATCGACACGATCTGCGGCCGGCCGTCGGTCAGCGTGCCGGTCTTGTCGAGGATCAGCGTGCGGATGCGCGCCATCGTTTCCAGCGGTCCTGCCCCCTTGATCAGCACACCGAAGTGCGCCGCACGCGAGAGGCCGGCCACCAATGCCACGGGCACGGCCAGGATCAGCGGACACGGCGTGGCCACGACCAGCACGGCGACCGCCCGGATCGGATCGCCGGTGAACCACCAGGCCGCAAAAGCGATGGCGACGGTGACCGCGAGAAAGCCCAGCGACCAGCGGTCGGCCAGCCGCGACATCGGCGCCTTGGATGCCTGCGCTTCCTCCACCAGCCGGACGATGCCGGCATAGGTGCTGTCCTTGGCCTCTCGCGTCGCGGTGAGGTCAAAGGCTTCGCCGGCATTGGTGGATCCGCTCATGGCGTCGGCGCCATGCGCCAGCCGGACCGGCAACGATTCGCCGGTCAGCGCCGAGGTGTCGACGAAGGCCGCCTCGGACACCACCGTGCCGTCCACCGGAACGACGTCGCCCTGCCGGATCAGCAGACGGTCGCCGGGCGCGATCTCGTCGAGGGGCACCTCCTCAAGCGCGCCATTGCGGTGCCTGGTCGCGGTCCGGGGCACGCGCGACAAAAGGTCCTGCATCGAGCGCCGCGCACGGCCTTCCGCGAAGGCTTCCAGGAATGTCCCACCCGAATACATCACCGCAACGACGGCCGCCGCGAGGGTTTCGCCGAAGACGAGCGCTGCGGTCATGGAGAGCGCCGCCACGATGTCCAGCCCAACCTCGCCGGAGCGGATGCTGCGCAGGATTTCGACCACGAGCGCCACGAGCGCGGGAACGACGCCGGCGATCCAGATCAGGTCGGCGATACCGGTCCGGCCCGCAAAATAGAACACAAGTCCTGCAATCAGCCCGGCTACGGCCAGCAGCAGAATGACGGTCTTCATGCGATCGGTGTGAGTGGTTTCCATGCGGCTCATCTTCCCCTGGCTGAGGCGATTGCCGCTGGCTCTTCGGAGAAAAGTCGTCCGGTTCCCACGCCCCTTGCGCCGGCATCATCATCGCGCAGCAGGAACAGGGCGTCGAGCCCGGTTCGTCTTGCCAATACCGCTCCTACCTCGGGCCCGAGCACCATGAGTGCCGTCGCCCAGGCATCGGCTTCGGCACAGGTGGGGGCGACAACAGTAACGGAGGCCGGCGGCGCGATCAGCGGTGCGCCGCGCCTCGGGTCCATTGTGTGGGACAGGCGCCGCCCCTGCACTTCGACCCAGTGGCGGTAGTCGCCGGATGTCGCGACGGCGGCATCGTGTAGCGCGAGGATGGAATGCGGCGTCCGGCGCTCGGGGTCCGGGGCCTCGACCGCGATGGTCCACGCCTCGCCATCCGGCCGGAGACCCATCGCGCGCATCTCGCCATCGATCCCGACGAGGGCATCCACGATTCCATGGTCGTGCAGGGTTTCGGCGAGCCGGTCGACGCCATAGCCCTTGGCGATTCCGTTGAGGTCGAGCGCGATGGGCGCGGCCTTGCGCACATTGGCGCCGTCGAACTCCAGAACCTCGTGCGCCGGGCGGCGCGAGTTATTCATCGCGGCGCGGATGCCATCCGGCGCTGCGGCCTCAGGCCCGAAGCCCCAGGCCATCACCGCGTCACCCATGCCGATGTCGAACGCGCCGCCGGATATGCGCCCGATCTCGAGGCCGAGGCGCAGCACCTCGGCGAGCCGCGCGGGAACCGCGATCCATTCCCCCACCGGCGCCGCGTTGAGCCGCATGAGGTCGCTGCCCGTGTTCCAGGTCGACATCTGTCTGTCCACCTCTTCCACGGCCGCCTGCAGCGCCGCGCGGATCGGGGCCGGGTCGAAGTCCGGCTCCGCGTAGAACGTGGCCGACCAGCGCGTGCCCATCGTCGGTCCGTTCAGAGCGATGCGCGCGCGTTCAGTAGACATCTTCGACATAACGCCCCTCCGCCTTCAGGACGGCCGGCGTCAACCCGGCCGGTTTGAGGATCTCGGCGAGCGCGTCGGCCACGCCGACCGCCATGTCCCGGCCGCCGCAAACCATCACCCGCGCCCCATTGCGGATGAGTTCCACGACCTGAGTGGCCTCACCGCGCAGTGCATCCTGCACGTAGTGGGGACGCGCCCCGCGCGAGACGGCCGTGACCAAGCGTGTCAGACGCCCCTCGTCCTGCCAGCCAGGGAGTTCCTCGCCGTAGAAGAAATCGCTGGCGGGATTGCGCATGCCGAAGAACAGGTGGACGGGCCTGCGGCTTGTGTTGCCACGGATGAAGCCCGCGAGCGGCCCGATACCGGTCCCCGCGCCGATCAGGATCAGCGGCGCACGGCTCCGATCCGGATGGAAGCCAAGGTTGCGGCGCAGGAAGGCGGCGACGGTATCGCCCGGCTCCAGCGCCGTGAGCTGGCCCGAGCACAGGCCGCCGGGGTGCTTTCTGACGACGATCTCGATGAAGCCGTCGCAGCGTCCGGAGGCGAGCGAGTAGAGCCGCGGCACGGCGCTTCCGTGCGGCAAGACGCCGATCAGGTCTCCCGCCTGGAACCGGGCGAACCCGCCCGCGACCAGCCGTTGCCAGAGCGAAACGCGCGGCAGTGCGAAGCGAAGAATCGCGGTCGGGACCTGCACCTCGGCGCCGTAGTCACGCCGCGAGACGAGGGTCAGCGTGGTCGTTTGCGGCTGGACCGGCTGATGCGACAGTTCGAGGTCGATCCCGATAGCGTCGCCGAGTGCGCGGCCCCAGCGGGCGAAATCCTGCGGCGATTGCCGGTCGATGGTGTCGAGCGGCAGAAGCTCGGGCCAACCCTTCGCTTGCGCCGCTGCCGCGACGTCGCTGGCGAAAGCGCAATAGGCCGGAAAGCTGCGGTCGCCGAAGCCGAGCACTGCCAGAGGAATGTCCGGCGTCCGGTCGGAAGCATTCAGCCGGTCGAGAAAGCCCTTCGCCGAGGCCGGTGCCGCGCCGTCGCCATAGGTCGCGGCGAGCAGGATGATCCGCCTGGCCGCGGCGTAGTGTTCGGGGGTGAAGCCCGACATCGGGCCGACATGGACGCTCTGCCCGGCGTGGGTGAGCGCGGCGTGAAGCGTCGCCGCAAAGCCCCAGGTGCTGCCGCCCTCGCTGCCGACGAGCAGGATCGTCTCGGCGTGACCGGCGGGCCGATTGCCCCTGACGCGCGGCCGGCCGCGCCGTCCGGCGAGCCAGACCAGGACGCCGGTCGCGCCCATAGCAGGCACGCCGAGCGCCATGAGCCCGAGCACGAGGCCGAGCGCCGCCGCGCCCTGTCCGGTGTGCAGCATGTAGATGGTCTCCGACACGCGCTCCCATCCCGTGAGGTCGGCCCACGACAGGAGCGAACCGGTGCCCTGGTCGAGATATCCGGTGCCGCGGTCAGTCTTGAGAGTGAAGACGTCCGTCGCGTCGCCGGGGTAGGGAAAGCTCAACTCGCGCAGCTCGGTGACGGGCGTCTGCTGCAGCGTGGGCATCCGATCCAGCGCGAACCCCGTCTCTCCGCTCACCTCGGCCGGCATGGCCGGAATGGTGCTTCCGTCTGGCAGGAGATCGAATGTGGACGCTGTCATCCAGAGGGCGGTCATGGAAGACAGAACAAGGCCGACGACGACGATCCGGGCAATCTCGACGTGCAGCCGGCTGGCGAAGGGACCGCGCAAGCGTGCGAACCAGCGCCGCCAGCCGCCCGCCCGGTGCGCGACCAGCATCGCGCCGGAGAGCGAGAGGATCAGCATCGCGCCAGCCCCAGCGGCCATGGCGATGCGGCCGCCATCCCCGAGGAACAGCGAACGGTGCAGGTTGGTGAGCCAGCGCTGCGTCTGGTTCGGGTCGGCCGAGGCCACGCCCTCACCAGTTGCCGGATCGATCACGGCGGCACCCGGCGCGCCCTGATCGAACCAGTAGGCGGTGATCCGGCCGGAAGGCGACCGGCGGATCTGTTCGACGCCCGGATAGACGCCCTGGATGCGGTCCGCGAGAGCGGCAACGGTCAGCCCGGCTTCCGCCTGCGGCGCGGCGATCCGCTCGACTGCGGGAAAGACCGACAGGGCCGCGCCGCTCAGGCTCAGTATGGTGACGAGCGCGAGGGCCAGAAGACCCGGCCAGCGATGGAGTGCACGGATCATGGCCTCGCTCCTCACATGTCGTAGGCGAAGCTGGCGATGTAGCGGCGGCCGCTCGTTGGTGTGCCCGCGCCATCGGTCTTGAGCGGGACGGCCACCTCGTTCGGGCTGTCGCGCATGTCCTCGACAGCCGCGTCGATGTGGAGCGTGTAGCCCGCGTCGAAGAGCGCGTCGGCCAGATCGAGCGTGATCTCGAGCGTGCGGCCAGCGCCGACGCTGGCGCCGGTGATGCCGTTGACCTGCGCGGTGTCGCCGCCGGTGGCGCGGTACCAGTCGCTCAGGTGCTCGTAGTACTTGGATTTGCCGCCGGCCATCCACAAGCTGCCGACATAGGCGCCGGAGGCGTCAGTGACGTAGAGCGCGAGATAGGCTCCGTCGCCGCCGTAATTGTTGAGGGTCGTGGTCAGGGTCACCGGCCGCGCCATGGCGAGGCCAGGGAGCGTCAGCGCGGTGGTCAGCGCGAGCATTGCGAGAAGCGATTTCATCGGGTTGATCCTTGTTCGGAGAGGGGCTCGAGAGCGGTTCAATTCACCTGAACCTTCGGAGGTGCGCCGTTCCCGAAGAGACCGTTCTGCGGCGGGGCGACCGAGCCGGCGGGCGCGGGATTGCGGGCGCCGCCCCGACAATCTTCGTCGTCATCATCGTCGTCGCAGTCATCGTCATCGTCGTCATCGTCGTGGTGGCCGCGACGCGAACCGTCCCGCCGGCGGTCGTCGTCGTCGTCGTCGTCGCTTGCGAGAACGAGCGGCATGGTTTGCGGTGCGTCGTCGAAGAGAGCGGCGACGGGCCGAAGGACATCGGATGGGGCTAGCATCGCACTCCAGGCGGGGACGCCGATCGCGGCGGTAAGCGCCGTGGACGCGACCAGAAGTGTCAGGGTCTTTTTCATGGCAGGGTCTCCTTGTCATCTGCTGGGGACAATCTGGAGATGCGACCTGAGGGCTTCCTGACGCGTCGGCGATTCCCGCTTCAGCTTGCCGTCAGGAAGAAAGACGCCGGCGGGACGAAAAAGGCCTCGCCGGGGAAAGCGGGGCCAGGTCGGGCCGACGGGGCGCCCTGCCGCGGGGGCTGGGTCGGTCAGGCGATGTCGCCGGGACCGGGAGCGCGCTTCTCGCCCGTCACCGTCGTCGTCGGCCCAAGCGGGCGCCACAATGGCGGGAATGGACGGAAGCATCGCCAGACGGGTTTCCTCCTCCATCAGCCAGCCGGTGAAGGCTGTGCCCTACAGCCTGACCAGCAGCGCCACGATCATCGCCGCGCCCGCCTGGTTGTGGCTGAGTTGGCGCCGTACCAGAGGATCCCGACCCGGACCTTGCTGCTCGGCCCCGTGTTCATTTCTGGCACCTGGTGTGAGATCGCGTCAGTCATCGTCCTCGTATTCGAACTCGATCACCTGCAGCGTCGCCGGATGAACGGTCACCTCGATCGGGCGCCCCCCGGCGTCCCGGCCGTCGATCTCGTAGCAGCCGTCGTCGATCTTGATCCGGCGCACCGTCCAGCCGTTCTCCTCGGCCAGACGGGCGACGGCGTCGCGCGGCTGCCAGTCGGCCATCGGCACGAAGCAGTCGTCGTCAGCCAGCGCGACACCGGCCGGAAGGACCGCGAGAAAGCCGAGAATTGTCAATGTCTTCTTCATGGGCCAAACTCCTCGCTACGGCCATCGTGACGCAATTCATGCGCGGCGAAGCTGACGGCAGCCTGAAGGGATGTACCCCGCCGCTTCAGCTTCATGTCAGCCAGACGGATCATGGAGGGTCATCGGAAGAGGACGGGGACGAGCATGCGCATCCTGCTGATTGAGGACGACACGGTGCTGGGGGCTGCGGTGCGCGACCAGATCGCGGCCGATGGGCAGTCGGTCGATTGGGTGATGCGCCTCGATGCGGCCGGTGACGCTGCGAAATCCACCTCCTACGACCTGATCCTTCTCGACCTGATGCTGCCGGATGGTCGCGGGATCGGCTTCCTGAAGAGCCTGCGCGCGCGCGGGGACGTGACCCCGGTCATCATCCTGACCGCGCTCGACCAGGTGTCGGATCGGATCGAGGGTCTGAACGCGGGCGCTGACGATTATCTCGTCAAACCTTTCGATCTTGCGGAGTTGTCGGCGCGGATAGGGTCTGTCGCTCGACGCTACAGTGGCAACCCGAACCCCATCGTCATCCACGGGTCACTGGAAATCGATCTCGCCGCCCGTAGCATTCACCGCGACGGCAAGCCGGTGCAACTGACCGCCAGGGAGTGGGCGCTGTTCGAAGCGTTTCTCGCACGCCCCGGTCAGTTGCTGTCCAAGGCACAGCTGGAGGAGAAGCTCTACGCCTTCGACGCCGAGGTGGAGAGCAATACGATCGAGGTGCATGTCAGCCGCCTGCGCAAGAAGCTCGGGCCCTCGGTACTCGAGACCGAGCGCGGCATGGGCTACCGGCTGGGCCGTCCATGAAATGGCCCGCGAGCCTTCAGGGCCGACTCGGCCTGTCTCTGGGTCTCGCGCTGACGGTGCTGTGGCTGCTGGCGGCAACGGTGACCGCTGTCATCGTCCGGGGCGAGCTGGACGAGGTCTTCGACAGCGCCCTGAGGGAGACCGCGGAACGCATCCTCCCGCTGGCGGTGAACGATATCGTGGGCCGCGAAGATCAGGGCGTGACGCAGCGGCTCGCGCCCATCCGGGACCACGACGAGTTCTTCACCTACCTCGTGCGGGATGCGGAGGGGCGCATCCTGCTGCAATCCCACGCGGCCGACCCGGCGGTATTCCCGCCCTGGGACGGCCCCGGGTTCCGGCAGACTGCCACCCACCGGCTCTACAGTGACGCGGCGCTTCAGGACACGATCCGTATCACCGTCGCGGAGCCGCTGACCCATCGTGCGTCGGTCGCCCGCGAGATCCGGATGGGACTTGGGCTGCCGCTGCTGATCGTCCTGCCGGTCGCGCTTGCGGCCATCATCCTGGCGGTCCGCTTCAGCCTCGATCCGCTGCGCCGGTTCCGCGCTCGGCTGGAGGCGCGTGGCGCCCGCGACCTTTCGGAGGTTCCTGCGAGCGATCTGCCCACGGAAATTGGTCCACTGGCGAAGACGCTCAACGGCCTTCTGGCCCGCTTGCGCGAGGCGTTCGAGGCCGAGCGCAGCTTTGCCGCGAACGCTGCCCACGAGTTGAGAACGCCGCTGGCCGGCGCCATTGCGCAGGCGCAGCGGCTGAAGACGGAGACGCATGAGCCGACCACCGAAGCGCGTGCCACTGAGATCGAGGCAACGCTCAAGCGCCTGACCCGGCTTTCCGAACGCCTCATGCAGCTCGCGCGGGCCGAAGGCGGGCGGCTGCGGATGGACAGCAGCGCGGACCTGAGGGGCATCGCGCGGGTCGTGATCGACGACATCGGGCGCGCGGGCGCGACAGGGCGGATCGCGCTCAGCCTGCCCGACTCGCCGGTGATGTCCGACCTTGATCCCGACGCCTTCGCCATCCTGTGCCGCAACCTCTTGGAGAATGCTCTTCGGCACGGAACCGAGAATACGACGGTCGACGTTGCTTTGACCGCGGACGGGCTGCTTTCGGTCGCCAACGACGGCCCGGTCCTGCCACGCCAAACTCTCGACCGGCTGACGGCGCGTTTCGAACGGGCGAACGCGAGTGCCGAAGGCAGCGGGCTTGGACTCGCCATCGTCGCCGCCATTGCTGACCGGATCGGGAGTTCGCTCGTTCTGGAGTCTCCGCGTCCGGGAACATCCTCCGGTTTCCAGGCGTCGCTCAGGTTGCCAACCGAAGTCCCGGCCTCCACTGCGAGGCGCGGCGCGTAGCACGGGGCAAGTGCCGGAACATCAGCACACCCGCGCCTGTTCCCGGATCACAGCATAGCCGCTCAGCATCTCCGTGATCGCCGAGCCCTCCGGCAGCAGGCCCAGCTCCTCGGCCGCCTGCGGCTGGAAGCCCTGACTGTATTCGGTGACGGGCGGGCATGCCGTTGGCCCGACGTCGAAACCGCCCGTCGCGTAGCCGCTCAGCTTGATGATTGCGAGACCGAGGGTGACTGTCGTCGACCAAGGGTCCGGCTACGACCTCAAATCCGAATCAGCTATCGAGACCTTGGCCGTACCGACCGGCTGCCATTGGAGAAGCCGACATGTCCTTGTCGATCAAAAACCTTGTCCTGATAGACTTTCAAAAGGGCTTCGACGATCCCTTCTGGGGCAGTCGCAACAATCTGGCTGCCGAAGACAATGCCCGCGCACTGATCGCTGCGATGCGGGCGGCAGGCGGGCGCGTCCTCCATGTCCGGCACCTGAGCAGTGAGGCCCGATCGCCGTTGAGCGGTCCTGGCGCGGATTTCAAGTCAGGGTTTGAGCCTGCGCAGGGAGAGGCATACTACGAGAAGACGGTGAACTCGGCCTTTATCGGAACGACGCTGGAGGCCGATCTCCGCAGGGCTGGCGCGCGGGACCTCATCATTTGCGGCCTGACAACGCCCCATTGTGTCTCCACTACTACAAGGATGGCGGCCAACCTGGGTTTCTCGGTCGAACTGGCACATGATGCCTGCGCCGCCTTCACCCGCAATGCCAATGTCGCCTTCGATGGCGGTCCCGCTCCGTCTGCAGATGAAATCCACCGCGCCGCCGTCTATCAGCTCCACGGTGAATTCGCCCATGCGCTGCGGACCGCAGACCTGATCGCGTCTTGAACTCGGAGATTTCGCATGCTTCTCCAACGGCGAACAAATTCCATCCGGTTGGTTTGTGCCTCATGTCACGAGTGACCCAGGCCTTTTTGCTTGGTAGGGGCAGGCATCGCATCCGCCACGCGCTTGAAAGGCATGGAACATGGTCTTGATCCGCCCCTGTTTTCACGACCGCGAACTTGCCGAATGCCTTGGCATCTGGCGCCGCGCCTCAGAAGTCGGCCACCCCTTCCTCGATCGCACGACACTCGATGGAGATGAGGTTCTCGTGCGCGATCAGTACATGCCGGCAGCAGAAATCTACGTCGCCGAGGTCGACGGGATGGCCGTCGGCTTCATTGCTATGCTTGGTGACGTTGTCGGAGGGCTCTTCGTCGATCCGTCTTTCCATCAGCAGGGCATCGGCCGCGCGCTGATCGGGCATGTTGCCGTGCAGCACGATGAACTCAAGGTCGAAGTCTACGAAGCGAATACGCGCGCCCGAGCGTTTTATACGGCCTGCGCTTTTGTCGAGACGGGGAGGCGCGATCGCGACGATCAGGATCGCCCCCTGCCGCTTATACGGATGCAGATGGCAAAAACGCCTGTGCCGTCGGAGGAAGGACGTCGGAGCTACCCGTCGTAATTTTTCAACGTGCTTGTCCTCAAGCGTGCCTGTTGCGGTTGGGACATGGCGATGTCCAGGGCGCGCTTTGGGAAGTCAGCTGCAAAGTCCTGCACAATTGGCATCTTCCGGATGGGGCTGCGTTTAGCCGCTGGATCATCGCCCAACTGGACATTGGCAAGGACGGTCGCGGCTCGCCTTCGGGCTTCCTCTGCAGTGAGGGCGCCGCTTTTTCCGAGAATGAACCGACGGACGGGCGCGCCGCGTCCGCTTCCCGCGCGGTATTCAACACGAAACGTGATGGTTCCATCCGTGTTGCTGCGGGCCTGGAAGCCCTTCAACTCGCTGTCACGCAGGACGGATCCTGCCGGCCTTGTTCTGAGATCATCGATCGCTTTTTTGGTGATTTTCGCCATGTCGCTATCGCTCTTGTTTTCCGCCGTGTCGTCACCGTGTCGTCACCGATGCGAAAACGTGTTCAACAACAGGAAAGCGCTGTCATCAGAAAATGCAATAGAAACAGAACGATAAAGAAACTTCGGAAAACCCGGGCATTCCCCGGAAAGCCTAAGAACTAAGACGCATAGCCTGAAAGGTCCGAAGGACGGTTCAAATCCTCCACCCGAAAGTGCTCCGCGCGCTTCACCGACCGGTGCCAAAACGAAGGGGTGCCATGGGGCCCGTCGCCGGGCCCATGGCGTTACCTTCGGCCTTCAAGCACCGAACAGCACAGCCACGTAGGCGCCATAGGCTGCCAGCATGGCCGCGCCGGCCAGTCGCGGGATGCGGGTGGCAAAGCGCAATATGGCGAGCAGCAGCAGCGAGGATGCCACCATCACGGGGATGTCGAACTGCTGCATCGAGGCGGCGACCGGGACGGGGGTCACGATCGCCGTTATTCCCAGGATGCCGAAGATGTTGAAGATGTTGGAGCCGACGATGTTGCCGAGCGACACGGCGGAATTGCCCCGGATCGCCGCGACTAGGGACGTGGCCAGTTCCGGCAGACTCGTGCCGACCGCGACGATGGTCAGCCCGATGACGGCCTGCGACACGCCAAGCGCCGTTGCGATCGCCGTCGCGCCGTCGACAAGCAGGCGCGCGCCGCCGAACAGCGCGGCCAGACCGGCGGCGGTGACAAGCAGCAGGAAGGTCAGGGACCGGCCTTCCGGCTGATGTTCGTCCTTCGCGCTGTCGCGACGCGATGAGCGGAAGGCGGCGAAGAGAAATGCGCCGAGCATGGCCAGCATGATGAGGCCGGAAATAAGCGAGATCATCCCGGTCAGGGCGATTCCCATCACCACGAAGGCCGCGCCGGCCATGACCATCGCCTCGCGGCGCACGGCCGTATCCCAGGCGGTGATCGGGGCGACCAGCGTAGACAGACCGACGATGAGCAGCACGTTGGCGGTGTTGGAGCCGATGACGTTGCCCAGCGCGATGTCGCTTTCGCCCGAGAGCGCGGCGTCCAGCGAGACCAGCAGTTCGGGCGTCGAGGTACCGAAACCGACGATGGTCAGTCCGATGACCAGTTCGGAAACGCCAAAGCGGCGGGAGAGGCCGACCGCACCGCGAACCAGTGCCTCGCCGCCGGCAAACAGCAGCACGAGGCCCGTGGCGACGAAAATCCATTCAGTCATGATTGCCCTGACCCTTCCCGGTGTCGTGTGATCTGGTTTCGCAATGAACGTTCTCGACAGGCGGATTGTTCACAGGGTCGGTTTCCGCAGCCCAGGCCAGCATGGCAACCTTGGCCGTGGCAGCAACCGCCGCGGCGAGCGCCAGTGCGTAGAGAACGAGTGTCGGCATGGGTGTCAATTGCATCAATCCGCTGACCGCCCAGACCATGGCAATGGCGCCGGCGATCGCCTCGGTCGCAAAGAAAAGGGTGACGGCGATGACGCCGGTGATGGTTGCGATGGAAACGATACGGGTGGGAAGTGCCGGATTTCGGGGATGATCCGGCGTAACCGCTTCAAGCGACGGCATGCGCCACGGGCCTTTGAAAACCGCTGCCGGAAACGGAGCGGAGCCGCGGTTAGATGTGGGCGCGATGGCGCCCGCGCAAGCCCTGTTGCCAGGCTGCCGGAAAATAATGTTCCTCGCCGGGCCAAACTGCCGCCGAGGGTGGAACCGGCCTCATCCGCGATAGGTGCGCGCGGCCAGCGGTTCCTGCTCCAGAAGTGCCTTGAACATCGAAAGCATGACCGATTCCGGGGGCGCGAACTTGCGCCGGGGATTGGTGACGAGATGGATGTCGACTGACGGCAGCGAGGCGAAGGGCGGCAATTGGCGCAGCAGGCCGGCGCGCACGTCCCGTTCCGCCACATGGGTGGGCAGGGCGCCAATGCCGATATTGGCGATGATCATCCTCCGAACCTCGGTAAGATTGGAGGAAATGCCGCGCAGGCCGGGCGCCAGGTTCGCCCGCTCGCGCAGGCGCACCACCGAATCCAGCGGCCCGCCTTCTATCTCCGTCTGGAAGGAGACGGACGCCTCGCCACGCAGATCCTCAAGCGTGATCTCCTTCTTGCCGAACAGCCGGTGATGCGGCCCGCAATAGAGCCCGAAGAATTCGCGGAAGAGGACCCGTGTCTCGATGCCCTTGGGCACGGCGTTCATCAGGCAGATCCCGAAGCTCGCCCGGTTCTGGCGGATCCGGTTGACCACCTCGGCGCTTTCGGCGACGACCATGGAGAAGGTGACCTTCGGATGCCGCCGCGCGAACCGTTCCAGCAGGTCGTCGAGATGCCAGGAGACGACATGGCTCGCCGTGACGATGCTGACATGGCCGGTCAGTTCCTCCTCCTCCGCGTCCATCAGTGCCGGAAGCTGCGATACCGCGCCGAAGATGGAGGCGGCTTCCGCGTAGAGAATCTGGCCCGTCCGGGTGACGCGGAAGCGGTTGGGCTTGCGCTCCACCAGCCTGTGGCCGGTGGCATCCTCCAGCCGCTTCAGGGCACTGGAGATGGTCGGCTGTTTCAGCCCCAGGAAGTCGGCGGCGCGCGAGATGCTCTCCTGTTCCACCACCACCATGAAGGTGCGCAGCAGGTTCCAGTCGAGATTCCAGGGAAAGCGCTGTTCGTAGGGCTTGAGCATTGCCTCAATCTATAATCAGAATTTTGTATATCTATTTGCATGATGATCTGCGCCATGCAAGCGTTCCATCCGGCATCTGGCCGCAACCGCCCGAAGGGAACCGGGCCGTTCGCGCGCCGGGCTTTCAGAGCCAGACAGGGAGAACGACATGACGACACGAAGGAAATTGATGAAGACAGCCGCCGCCGCGGGTTTTGCCGCCGTGGCGCTGTTCGGGATGCAGGGCGCCGGTTTCGCCGAGGAACTGGACGCCATCAAGGAAAAGGGCACGATCCGCATCGCCATGAGCGGCGCCTATCCACCCTTCAACTTCGTCAACGAGCAGAACGAGGTGGTCGGTTTCGATCCGTCGATCGGCAAGGAAATCGCCAGGCGCATGGGTCTGGAGACTGAAATCGTCACCACGGCCTGGGACGGCATCATCGGGGGGCTTCTGGCCAACAAGTATGACGCCATCGTCGGCTCGATGTCGATCACCGAGGAACGCGCCAAGGTCGTCGATTTCGTCGGCCCCTACTATACCACCAAGCGCGCGGTCTTCACCAAGCCGGACAGTGAAATTACTAGCGTCAAGCAGCTCGGTGATGTCACCGTGGGCGTTACCCTCGGCGAGACGCACGAGGAATGGGCGCGTAACCAGGGCTACACGGTGCGCACATACAAGGGCCTGCCGGAATTGCTGCTGGAGCTTCAGAACGGCCGCGTCGACGTGATCGTCAACGATTCCATCGCCGCCATTCTGGCCATGAAGAAGAACGGCTACGAGTACAGGATGCTCGATGACCTGGAAACCGACGTGATCGGCGCCGGCATCGCCATCCGCCAGGGCAACCCGGAACTGAAGGCAGCCATGCAAGAGGCGCTCGACTCCATGATGGACGACGGCACCTATCTCAAGATTGCCGAGGAATGGGTCGGCGGCGACATCCGCTGACACCGCCAGACATGCCTGCCGGCCCCCCGCCGGCAGGCGCCCCGTTTCCTGACGAAGGGCCGTTCATGAAGACCGCATACGGAAAACTGACCTGGGAAGAGGTACGCGACGCCGACAAGGACCGCGTCGTCATCCTCAATGTCTCGGCGACCGAGGACCACGGGCCGCACATGCCGCTGGACACCGACACGGTGCTGGGCATGGCCGTGGCCAACGGCGTGGCCGAGGCCGCGCCCGATGAGGTCTTCGTCATGCCGGCCATTCCCTACGGCTTCAACGAGCACCACAAGGATTTTCCGGGCGTCATCTGGATCCAGCCCGAAACGCTGATTGCCTTCGTCACCGACGTGACGAAATCGCTCGCCCATCACGGCTTCCGCCGCATCCTGCTCCTGAACTCGCATGGCTCGAACCATCCGGTGCTGGACCTGGCCGCGCGCAAGACGGTGATCGAGACCGGCATCATCTGCGTGTCGGCCTCCTACTGGAATCTCTGCGCCGACCGGATCAACGAGCACCGTAAATCCGCCATCGGCGGCATTGCCCATGCCGGCGAGTTCGAGGCGGCCATGTACATGCACCTGCATCCCGACGACGTCTATCCGGAGAAGGCGGCGGAACAGAACCTCCACAATCCCGACAGCCGCTTCTTCAACCTCGACCTTGCAAAGGGCGGCGGCAAGGCCATGCTCATGCGCTGGTGGTCGGAGGTCTCGCCGGACGGCACCATGGGCGACCCGACGGTCGCCGATGCCGAAACGGGCGCGAAATTCCTGGCCGCGGCCATCGAGGAAACCACCGCCCTGGTGCGCGAGATCCGCGCCCTGCCGCTGCTGAAGCGCAAGGACCACCACTGAACGGAAGGGCGAAAGGCAGGGAGGGCCAGCCGGCATGGATACGGAGCTGATGCTCAAGGTCTATCCGTTCTTTCTCAAGGCGGCGTGGATCACCATAGAACTGTCGGTACTGACGACCATCCTCGGGCTTGCCTGCGGTGCGCTCGGCGCCGCGGCACGGCTGTCCCGCCTGGCTTTCCTCCGGTTTCTGGGTGCCGCCTATGTCAGCCTCATCCGCGGCACCCCGGCGCTCATCCAGCTTTTCCTGCTCTATTTCGGCGGGCCGCAGGTCGGCATCCAGCTTGATGCCTTCGAGGCAGGCGTGATCGGCCTTGGCGTCAACATCGGCGCCTACATGACCGAGACCATCCGCGGCGCCATCATCGCGGTGGACAAGGGGCAGACGGAAGCCGCGCGCACGTTGGGCATGAGCCGCTTCCAGACCATGACGCGCGTGGTCCTGCCGCAGGCCGCCCGGCTGATGATCCGCCCGCTCGGCGTCAACATCAATGCGCTCATCAAGGGTACGGCGCTGGTCGCCGCCATTTCCGTGGTGGAACTGACCTATACCGCGCAGCGCTACATCGGCTCCACCTACAAGCCCTTCGAGATGTTCATGCTGTCGGGTGCCCTCTACATGATCATCATCTATGTGACGGGACGCGCCATTGCCTGGGCGGACCGGAAGGCGAGGATCGCATGACGCGCACCGCCGACAGCACGGGAGGCCGTCATGGGGCTTGATTTCACGGTTGTCCCCCGCTTTCTGGACGTCATCCTGCTCGGCGGTCTCTGGACGGTGGCCATCACGGTCTGCGCGGCATTGCTCAGCTTCTTCGGCGGCATCTTCTTCGCCGTGATCGCGCTCTATGCGCCGGCCGTCATCCGTTTACCGTTCCGTGCCTTCGAATGGGTGTTCATGGGAACGCCGCTTCTGCTGCAGCTGTTTCTGATCTATTTCGGCCTGGTGCAGATCGGCATCGACCTGCCGGCCTTCGTCGCCGGTGTCATCGGCCTCGGCCTGCATTTCGCCGTCTACAATTCCGAACTCATCCAGACGGCCATCGTCGCGGTCGACAAGGGACAGATGGAGGCCGCCCGCACGCTGGGGCTCAGCCGCGGCCAGGCATTGCGCAAGGTGGTCGTGCCCCAGGCGGTGCGCGACGTCATCCCGCCCATCGGCAACAACATGATCGCGCTGCTGAAGGATTCCGCGCTGGTTTCCGTCATCGGCGTGAGCGAACTGACGCTCTCGGCGCAACTGGCCATCGGGCGCACCTACCGGCCCTTCGAATTCTACGTCGTCGCGGCGGTCGTCTACTACGTCATCAATCTGGGCATGGAATACGTGCTCCGGAAGATCGAGCGGCGCATCGCGTTGTCGCGGTAAGGGAGGCAGGCATGAACGAACAACAATCCTTCCTGGAGGTCCGCCACGCCCGCAAGAGCTACGGCTCGCTGGAGGTCATCAAGGATATCAGCCTCAAGGTGGACCGGGGCGAGATCGTCGCCATCATCGGCCCGTCGGGTTCGGGCAAGAGCACGTTCCTGCGCGCCATCAACGACCTCGATCCGCTGACCGGCGGCGAGGTCTGGCTGGAAGGCACGCAGATCAACAAGAAGCTGCCGCACCGCCAGTATGAAAAGCACATCAACCAGGTGCGCCAGGACATCGGCATGGTGTTCCAGCACTTCAATCTGTTTCCACACCTCTCGGTGCGCGGCAACGTCACGCTGGCGCCGAAGCTGCTCAAGGGCCTGTCGGAAGCCGAGGCCAACAAGCTGGCCGAGGAACAGCTCGACCGTGTCGGCCTTCTCGACCGCATCGACTTCATGCCGTCGCAACTGTCGGGCGGGCAGAAGCAGCGCGTGGCCATCGCCCGCGCGCTGGCCATGAAACCCAAGGTCATGCTGTTCGACGAGGCGACCTCGGCGCTCGACCCGGAACTGGTGGAAGAGGTCAACCTGGTCATGAAGAAGCTGGCCAGCGAGCACATGACCATGATCATCGTGACCCATGAGATGGGTTTTGCCGAATCCGTCTGCGACCGCGTCCTCTTCATGGACCAGGGCGTGGTGGTGGAGGAGGGGCCGCCGAGTGTCATCTTCCGCAACCCGGAAAGCGAGCGGACCCGGAACTTCTTGCGTAAACATCTAGAGGGCGTCAGGAGCTGACAGGCGATGTCCAACCTTTTCTACCAGTCGCGCCAGCCGCGGCCATTCCTCGACCGTGGCGAGGGCATCTATCTCTACGACGAACACGGCAAACGCTATATCGACGGCTCCTCCGGCGCCATGGTCTCCAATATCGGCCATTCCAACCGCCGCGTGCTGGATGCGATGAAGGCGCAGATGGACAAGGCGACCTTCGGCTACCGTCTGCATTTCCGCACCGAGGCGTCCGAACGCCTGGCCACGAAGACCGCCTCGCTCATGCCCGAAGGCATGGACCGCGTCTTCTTCGTTTCCGGGGGGTCGGAGGCGGTGGAAAGCTGCATCAAGCTGGCGCGCCAGTATGCGTTGACGAAGGGCGAGGCCAGCCGCTGGAAGGTGATCTCGCGATTTCCCTCCTATCACGGCTGCACGCTGGGCGCGCTGGCGCTGACCGGATACGATCCGCTGGCCCTGCCGTTCGCGCCGATGATGCAGGCCATGCCCAAGATCGCCGCGCCGACCTGCTACCTGGACCGCGACAACCTCACCGACGAGGCGCGCGGCCTGAAATATGCCGACATGCTGCGCGACGAGATCATAGCGCAAGGCCCTGAAACCGTGCTTGCCTTCATCATGGAGCCGATTGGCGGCGCTTCGACGGGCGCGCTGGTCGCGCCAGACAGCTACTATGCCCGCATCCGCGAGATCTGCGATGAATTAGGCATCCTGCTGATCTATGACGAGGTGATGACCGGCGCCGGACGCACCGGCAGGTTCATCGCCGCCGAGCACTGGGGCATCACGCCGGATATCGTCGCCCTGTCGAAGGGCTTTGCCGCCGGCTATGCGCCGCTCGGCGCCATGGTGGCGCGCAACGATATCGTCGAGGCCATTCTTGATGCCGGCGGTTTCCTGCACGGTTTCACCTATGCCGGCAATCCGCTGGCCTGCGCTGCCGGTCTCGCCGTTCTGGAGGAAATCGAAAGACAGGGGCTGGTGGACAATGCCGCGCGCATGGGCGACCTGTTGAAAGGCCGCCTGCAGGGCCTGATGGACCGCTTCCCGTTCATCGGCGACGTGCGTGGCAAGGGGCTGCTGCTGGCCTTCGAACTGGTCGGCGACCGCAAGACGATGACGCCGCTGCCCGCCGGCCTCAACGCCTATAACCGGCTGGTCGAGATCGCCTATGAAAACGGTCTCATCATCTATTCGCGGCGCACGCGCGGCGGTGTGGAGGGCGATCATTTCCTTGTCTGTCCGCCGCTCATCATTTCCGCCGGCCAGATCGACGAACTGATGGCGCTGCTGGTTGCCTCGCTCGAACGCTTTGCCGACGAGGCCGGCCTGGAGTGGGACCGCGCGGCATGACGGAAGGCCCGCATATCCGCCCCGCAGAGCCCGGCGATGCCGAAGCCATCGCCGGAATGCTCGCGGCGCTGGCTCGTGAGCTTGGCGACGGCGAGCGCTTCCTGACGACACCGGAGACGATCCGTCGCGACGGTTTCGGCCCTGATGCCGCATTTGCCTGCCTCCTGGCAGTCCGGGAAGCCGAACCGCTCGGCCTCGTCCTGTTCCTGCGCTACTATTCGACCCACCGGGCCGCCGCCGGGGTCTATGTCCAGGATCTCTGGGTTGCGCCCGCGGCACGGTCGAGGCAACTGGGTGAACACCTGCTGCAGGCCGCCGCCAGCCATGGCGCGGCCGAATGGGGCGCGGCCTTCCTGCAACTGACGGTGCACCCGCACAACGCTGCCGCCCTGCGCTTCTATGAACGGCTGGGGTTCGTCCTCCATGCCGACCAGCCGATGTCCGTCACGGGCCCGGCCTTCCAGGCAATGGCGGGGAGGCGGGCATGAGGCTTCCCGACAAGACCGCGCCGATCGAAGAGGCCGTCGCGGCAATACCCGACGGCGCCACCGTCATGGTCGGCGGGTTCGGCGTGCCGGGTACGCCCTTCACGCTGATCCGCGAAATCGTGCGGCAGGGAAAGCGCGACCTGACGATCGTCAAGAACGACGCCAACGAACGGGACCTGGGTGTCGATCACCTGCTGGCCAGCGGCCAGGTCCGCAAGCTGGTGACCTCGCATATCGGCCTCAATCCGCGCGCCATCGCCATGATGAATGCCGGCGACCTTGAGGTGGAATTCTGCCCGCAGGGCATCCTCGCCGAACGCATCCGTGCCGGCGGAGCAGGGCTCAAGGGCTTCCTGACCGACATCGGCATCGACACCGAACTGGCACGCGGCAAGACGACGCTGGACCTGGGGGGCGAGATGGTCCTGCTGGAGACGGCGCTGCGGGCAGACGTGGCGCTGGTCCATGCCGCCCGCGCCGATCCCTTCGGCAATCTCGAATACGCCGCCACGGCGCGCAACTTCAATCCGCTGATGGCCATGGCGGCCGACCGGGTGATCGCCGAAACCGAGGTACTGGTGCCGCTCGGCGGACTTGCTGCCGACGCCATCCACACACCCGGTCCCTTCGTCGACCGCGTCGTGGTGCTGGAAACACTGAGCAGGGAGTATGACGTTGTCCGACGCCAGGGTTAGAATGCTGGAACGCGCCGCCCGCGAGGTTCAGCCCGGCATGGTCGTCAACCTCGGCATCGGCCTCCCGACCAAGGTGGTCGATCACCTGCCGGATGATTTTCCCTATTGCCTGCATACGGAAAACGGCCTGTCGGGCATCGGTCCGGCGCTCGGTCCGGACATGGCCGACCGCAACCTGATCGACGCCGGTGGCGCCTATGTTTCCACCGTGCCGGGCAGCGCCTTCTTCGATAGCGCGCTCTCCTTCGCGCTGGTGCGCAGCGGCCGTCTCGATCTCACCATGCTCGGCGCCTTCCAGGTTTCCCAGGCCGGCGACCTGGCCAACTGGAAGATCCCCGGCCAGTTCTCGCCCGGCGTCGGCGGCGGCATCGAACTGGCGCAGAAGGCGCGCCGCGTCGTGGTGCTGACGACGCATACCGACCGGGCCGGAAACCCGAAACTTGTCGAACGCTGCGCGCTGCCGTTGACGGCAAGCACCTGCGTCAACCGCATCTTCACCGAACTTGCCGTCATCGACGTCACGCCCGGCGGCTTCGCGCTGCGCGAACTGGCGCGCGAAACCGATATCGAAACGGTGCGCGCGTCCACCGGCGCGCCGCTGATCGTGCCTGACGGCGAAATCCCGAGGTTCTAGGAGCAGGGCATGGACGAGAAGCAACAGGCGGCAATCCTTGACGCGGTGGACGCGCGTTTCGATGCGCAGGTGGATTTCCTCGCCGAGCTGACCCGCTTTCCGTCCACGCGCGGCCGCGAGCAGGGCGCGCAGGACTTCATGGCCGGCCAACTGGCCGAACGCGGCCTCGCCGTCGACTGCTGGACCATCGATGTCGACGACATCCGCCATCTGCCGGGCTTCTCGCCGGTCATCGGCAATTACGAGGACGCGGTCAACGTCGTCGCCACCCGCCGCTCGGTAACGGGCAAGGGCCGCTCCCTCATCCTCAACGGCCATGTCGACGTGGTTCCCGAAGGCCCGCTCGACATGTGGGAGACCCCGCCCTACGAGCCGCGCGTCGCGGACGGCTGGATGTATGGTCGCGGCGCAGGCGACATGAAGGCGGGACTGGCCTCCAACCTTTTCGCGCTCGACGCGCTGACGGCCTGCGGCCTGGCGCCGGCGGGCGATGTCTTCTACCAGTCGGTTGTCGAGGAGGAATGCACGGGCAACGGCGCGCTGGCCTGTTTGCAGCGCGGCTACCGGGCCGATGCGGCGCTGATTCCCGAGCCTTTCAGCGAAAAGCTGGTGACCGCCCAGGTCGGCGTCATCTGGTTCCAGGTTCACCTGAAGGGCCTGCCCACCCATGTCGCCTATGCCGGCAGCGGCGCCAATGCCATCGAGGCGGCCGTGCCGCTCATCGGTGCCCTGCACAGGCTTCAGGACCGCTGGAACATGGGCAATCACCGCCACGATGCCTACGGTCACATCCACCATCCGCTGAACCTCAATGTCGGGCGCATCGAGGGCGGCGACTGGGCCAGTTCGGTTCCTGCCTGGTGCGTGTTCGATGTGCGGATCGGCCTGTATCCCGGTCAGGACATCGCAACGGCGAAGGAGGAGATCGAAGCGGCGCTGAACGAGGCGGCGAGCGAAAATGCCTTCCTGCGCAAGAACCTGCCGCAGGTCGTCTATCATGGCTTCCACGCTGAAGGCTATGCGCTGGGCGACGACCGTCGCGACACGACGCTGGCCGTCATCGGCGCGCTGGAGGCTGCCCATGGGGCGGTGACGGGGGACACGCTCGACCGCGCGGCCATCACCGCCACCACCGATGCCCGCTTCTTCGGCCTCTATGCCGATACACCGGCACTCGTCTATGGTCCGCATGCCGAGGCGATCCACGGTTTCAACGAACGCGTCGAGCTGGAAAGCATGCGCCGCGTGACAAAGGCGACGGCGCTGTTCATCGCCCGCTGGTGCGGGCTGGAGCCGGCCTGAGTCGGGGTTCTTCTCGCGCCGTCGCTGGCGCGCGCGGGTGATTCCGCGCAATCCTTCCATATGAAAATCATACGGGTACGTGTTCGCGATCCATTGATTACGGCCGCGCGCTCGCATAATGGAAGCCGCCGCGCAGGCGCGCCACGACCGCCATAAATTTTCCGCAAAGTGGCCCGCTTGTTTGCGGTGCAGCATCGAGACCGGGATCTCCGGCAACTCTCGACATTCCTGAGGACCGACAATGCAGCGTCGCCAATTCAATTTCGCGATGACCCTTGGCCTGTTGGCGGCCACGACACTGGGCCGCCTGACCACCGCAAGCGCCGCGGACGAGACTACCGGACCCGAACCGGGGACCGCGGGCGTTCCCTTCGACTTCGACATCCTGACCGCGCGCGCCCGCGAGCTGGCTGCCTCGGACTACGTGCCGCCCGCCGCGGATTTGCCGGACGCGCTGGCCGAACTGGACTACGACAATTACCGCCGTATCGCCTACGACCCGGAACGCTCCGTCTGGCGCGGCAATGACTCCTTTGCGCTTCAGGCCTTTCACATGGGCTGGCTTTTCCGCACGCCGGTCAATGTCCATTCCGTTTCCGGCGGCGTGGCCGAACCCGTCGGCTTCTCCCCGGCCGATTTCATCTACCGTGAACCCCTTGACGCCGCACGCATGAAGCAGGTGGAAATGCCCGGCGTTGCCGGTTTCCGGGTGCTCTACAATCTCAATTCAAAGACGGTTCTGGACGAACTGGTCGCCTTTCAGGGGGCCAGCTATTTCCGTGCGCTGGGCCGTGGGTCGCGCTACGGCCTGTCGGCGCGGGGCCTTGCCATCGACACGGCAACGGGCACCGACGAGGAGTTTCCGCGCTTCACTGACTTCTACATCGACAAACCGGCCCGTGGCGATGGCGTCCTGACGGTCCATGCGCTGCTCGACAGTCCGAGTGTGACAGGTGCCTACCGTTTCGTCATCACGCCCGGCGAAACCACGCAGATGGAGGTGGCCAAGCGGCTGTTCCTCAGGCGCGATGTCGCCAGGCTCGGGATCGCGCCGCTGACATCCATGTTCCTGTTCAACGGCATCAACCGCCATGCCTTCGACGATTACCGCGAAGCCGTCCATGACAGCGAGGGACTGAAGATCGTCCGCGCCAATGGCGAGGAGTTGTGGCGCAGCCTCAACAACCCTCGGGAACTGGCCAGTTCCTTCTTTGCCGAGGACAGCCCGCGCGCCTTCGGTCTCTATCAGCGCAGCCGCGCGTTCCAGCAGTACCAGGACGCAGGCGCCCACTACGAAATGCGTCCCTCGCTGCTCGTCGAACCGCTGGGGGACTGGGGCAGGGGAACGGTCACCCTCATCGAGATACCGACGGAACTGGAGGTCAACGACAACATCGTCCTGTTCTGGGTCCCGGAGGGAGAGGCAAAGGCCGGTCAGGCGCTGGAATACCGCTACCGCCTGATCTGGGGTTCGATCCCCGAAGACGCCACGCGCATGGCCCGCGTTGTCGAGGTCCTGGCCGGTGACGGAGGCGTTTCGGGCGTGGATGAAGCCGACAAGCAGGACTCGCGCAAGTTCGTGGCCGACTTCGAGGGTGGCCTGCTGGGGAACCTTCCCGCAGACGCCGGCGTTGAGGCCGTTGTCGAGATATCGGCGGGCGAGATCGTCCACGCCACGGCCGCCCCTGTCGAGACGACGTCCCGGTGGCGCATGGTCATCGACCTGAAGCTGCCGGACGACACGCCCGTGGAGATGAAGGCCCATCTTGCCCAGCGCGAAAACCGGATTTCCGAGTTCTGGCTTGTCCAATGGAGAAAAGGCGATGAGCAGCGGTTCTGACGTGAACATGGCAACGCGTGACGAGGAACCGGACCTTTCCCCGCCCGCCGCCCCCATCGCCATGCCCGAACAGGTCGTCGAGCGTCCGCGCCGCGCGGCCGCCGGCAACGGCCTGTTCTCCTTCCTCCCCATCGCCATGAAGCGGCTGGCGAACTGAATTCGAGCCCTGTCGTGGTCCAGTTTCGACGTTTCGTCTCATTCCTGTTTGCGTTCACATTCGCGGCCATCGCCGCCCGGCTGGCAGCCGACGTGTTCCTGTCGGATGGCTTCGATCCGCTTGATGTCGTCCGGGTGCTGCTGCTCGCCGCGACATCGGCCTGGATTGCCTGGGGCGCGTCGCTGGCATTGCAGGGCGTGCTTGCGCCCTTGCCGGTATCCTCGCCGTCCGCGGCCGGGCCCGACCCCCTCAAGGCTGACCGGATCGGCGTGCTTGTTCCCGTTTACAACGAGGACCCGGTCCACGTCCTCTCGCGCATCCATGCCATGGCCTGGTCGCTGCACGGGGCGGGCGAGGGCGCGCGTTTCGAATTCGTGGTCCTGTCCGACACCCGCGACGAGGCAATCGCCGCCGAGGAACGCCGCTGGATGCAGCAGCTTCGCCGCGATGGCCCGCCGTCCATGAACTTCTTCTACCGCCGCCGGGAAAGGAATACCGGCAAGAAGGCCGGCAATGTCGCGGAGTTCCTGCGTGCCTCGGGCGGGCGCTACGAATTCCTTGTCGTCCTCGACGCCGACAGCCTCATGGACGGCGCGACAATGGTGGAGATGACCCGGCGCATGGAGGCCGATCCGCGTCTCGGTCTCCTCCAGACATTGCCGAAGATCATACATGCCCGCTCCTGGTTCGGCCGCGCGATCCAGTTTTCCGCCTCCTTCTACTCGCCCTTTTTCGCGCGCGGTCTTGCCCTCCTGCAGGGCCGTACCGGTCCGTTCTGGGGGCACAACGCCATCGTGCGTACACGCGCCTTCGCCGAAAGCTGCGGCCTGCCGGTGCTGTCGGGCAACCCGCCCTTCGGCGGGCACATCCTCAGCCACGACTATGTCGAGGCCGCCATGCTGGCGCGCAACGGCTGGACCGTGCGGGTCGAACCCGATCTTGAAGGCTCATTCGAGGAAGGTCCCGACAATGTCATCGATTTCGCCAAGCGCGACCGGCGCTGGTGCCAGGGCAATCTCCAGCACGCGCGGCTCATCGGCGCGCCCGGCCTCAGTCGCTGGAGCCGGTTCGTCTTCGTGCAGGGCATCATGGCCTATGCCGCCTCGCCGCTGTGGCTGGTCTTCCTTGTGGCCTCGCTGCTGGCTCCGGTGGTTGCGCCGGAACCGAACTACTTTCCCGTACCCCGCATGCCCGCCATCTTCCCGAAGCCGGAGACGGCCCAGGCCGTCGCCCTGCTGGTGGGCATCTTCGGACTGCTCATCGGGCCCAAGCTGATCATCGCGTCTCATGCCGCTTGGACCGGCACGGCGCGCAGCTTCGGCGGATCGCTCGCGGTCATGCGCTCCACTCTGGCCGAAATCCTGTGGTCGAGCGTGCTCGCGCCGGTCACGCTGATGTTCCAGAGCCGCTCGGTCGCACAGGTCCTTCTGGGCCGCGATGGCGGCTGGCCGGCCACGAACCGCGATGCCGGCGAGATCGGCATGCGTGAAGCCTGGGCCGCGTCCTGGTGGATCGTGGTGACGGGCCTGGTCATGCTGGCCGCCTCCGCGGTGCTGGAGACCGGCCTGTTCTTCTGGTTCCTTCCCGTCGCCATGCCGATGGTCTGTGCGCCGGCGATCATCGCCTGGTCGTCCACGCGCGGGAGCGGTGTGTCCGCCGCGCGCAGGGGCCTGTTCCTGACCGAAGCCGAACGCGCCATCCCCCGGGTGGTCCTCGCCTGCGAAGCCAATCGCATGCGCTGGCAGGGCGGCGGCATGTCTGCCCCGCTCGCCGGTGCGGGTGCGGTACAGCCGGCTTGCGCCGGCACGGCGGCGGTCTGACATCATGACGCAACCCTTTGTGCCGGCCGGAAAAGCCAGGGATGTCCGGCTCGACGTTGTCAGGGGTCTCGCCCTGCTGACGATCTTCATCAACCACGTGCCCGATAATCCGCTGGAGCGCTTCACCTCGCGTAACTTCGGCTTCTCCGATGCCGCCGAGGCTTTCGTGCTCATGTCGGGCCTGGCCGTGGCGCTGGCCTATGCGGGCGGGTTTTTCCGCAACGACTGGCGTGGCGCCGCCGGCCGCATGTTGCGCCGTGCCGGCAAGCTCTACCTCGTCCATGTCGTCACCATGTCGCTTGCGCTCATGGTCCTGGCCGCGGGCGTCACCTTCCTGGGAACCGGCAATGTCGCCGAACAGGTGAATTTCACGCGTCTCCAGACCGACGGGTGGAAGGCCGTCCTCGGCATTCCGCTTCTGGGTTACCAGATCGGCTATTTCAACATCCTGCCGCTCTACGTGGTGCTGCTGGTGGCGGCCGTTGCCTTGCTGGCCGTCGGCATGCGCAACGTCTGGGTAATGCTCGCGCTCTCTGCCTGCATATGGACCTTTGCCCATCTGACCGGCCTCAACCTGCCCAACTGGCCGGGTGACTGGGGCTGGTTCCTCAATCCCTTCGGATGGCAGCTTGTGTTTGCCTGCGGCATCGCCATCGGCCTCGGCGTCATGAAGGGGCGCCCGCTCGTTCCCTACAATCCCGTGCTCCATGTCCTGTCATGGGGTTTCGTGCTGTTCTCGGCCTTCTGGGTGAAGCTGGAGATGGGCGCGGTTCCGGGCCTGCCGCACTTGCCGCCCCTGTTCGCCGACACCGACAAGGGTGCGCTCGCCTTCCTGCGTCTCGTCCATGTCCTCGCGCTTGCCTATGCCGTCATCTACACGGGCTGGATCGGGACGCTGTTGTCGAGCGCTCCACTGCGGCCGGTGGCGACCATCGGCCGGAATGGACTGGCCGTCTTTGCGGCGGGCTCGCTGCTGGCCATCCTGCTCCAGGTTGCCTTCGAGGCATGGCCGGTCAGCGAATGGGGCAAGGTGCTGTTCGTGGCAGCCGGCATCGCCGTCCATTATGCCGTCGCCCTTTATTTTGACGGACGGAAACGGGAGAAGACGGTGCGCAGTCCCCGGCTGGTCAACCCGGCGCCGCTGCGGCCGGAGAGCGGGACCGGGAAGGCGTGACGGAGACAAGGGCGCGCGCACCGGGTCAGGATTTGCCGGATTCGTAATCGAAAACCGGAACGCTCACATGGCGCAGCGCGACGGACTGGCCCGCGAGGCGGCGTATCCCGTCCAGCTTCTCGGCAACCATGTGGTCGAGGTGACGCTCGCCACAATCGCGGCACAGCAGTGCCGGTACGTTTTCCACGATGGTGGGAATGGCGGTCCAGAAGAAGACGACAGACGTGACGACCGGCTCGACGCGGTGCCCCTGGCAGGCATCGCAGACCGGGCTTGCGCCCGCATCCGGTTCGACCGCTTCGTTTCCCTGGGATCCAGTGCTGCGCTCCATGACCGTTCTCCATGAAAGAACCGGCGGACCATGTTTGGGGCATGCCATGACCCGCCGGCAACGAAGTCGCCCGGGAATTGGGGCCTTTTGTCCCGGACGACGTTCAGGGCCGGTGTTTGTGACCCTCTGCCAAGCTCTGGTTGCCAGATGCAGCCATACGCCGTTGGCGCGATGCGTGCCGTCCGGCCATTCCTGCTGCCCCGGTTTCCGCTTGGCCATCACATATTCGCCGCCTGCACCTCTCTGGCATTGACGCCTGTCAACACTGTCCCCGCCGCCTTCGCCGTCTGGACCCATGACGCCTGTCAATGCCAATCTGCATGATCGGTGATCGGCTGAACCGTGAAGCCGTGGACCATGGAGGAAAGCCATGACGTTCCTGTTTCAGGACCGCGCCGAAGCCGGCGGCAAGCTGGCTGCGGCGCTGAAGCCCCTGGAGGGGCAGGACGTGGTCGTCTACGCCCTGCCGCGCGGCGGTGTGCCTGTCGCCGCCGAGATCGCGCGCGCCCACGGGTGGCCGCTTGACCTTCTGCTTGTCCGCAAGATCGGCGCGCCGGGTCATGACGAACTGGCGCTCGCCGCCGTCGTTGATGGCGAGGCGCCGGACATTGCCATTAATGAGGATGTCGCCGCGATGTACGGGCTTGGGGACGCTGACGTGCGCGCCATGGCCAGGCCCCATCTGGCGGAAATCGAACGGCGCCGGTCGCTGTATCTCGACGGCCGGCCGCCGCTCGCGGCGGCGGGCAGGACCGCCATCGTCGTCGATGACGGCATCGCCACCGGTGCAAGCATCATGGCGGCGCTCAAGGCCTTGGCGCGGCGAAAACCGGCCCGGATCATCCTTGCCGTGCCGGTGGCGCCGGCCGACACGCTGGAGCGTCTGCGCCCGCTGGCCGACGAGATTGTCTGCCTGGAAGTGCCTGAACGCTTCTATGCCGTCGGCGCCCATTACCAGTCGTTTGCCCAGGTCGGGGACGCGGAGGTCGTCGACCTGATGCGAAACCTTGCATCGGATGAAGGTGAAGCCGGCTGAACCGTCAGGCCGCGTGAAGCGGCGTTGGCGGCTTGCCGGAAACGGCGGCGATCGGCGTGGAGACCGGACGGCCGTGCGTCAGAGACTGCAGTTCGTCGCCAATCGAGGCTGCCATGGAACTCAGCCGCTTCTTGTCGACGATGACGACATGCCTGCCGTCGACCACCCGGATGATGCCCCGCCGCGCCAGTTGCTGCATGTTGCGCGACAGGGTCTCCGTGGTCGTTCCGAGGTAGGGCGCCAGGTCCTTGCGCGAGACGGGGATTTCCAAGGCCATCGGCTCGCCGGCCGGCATGTCGCCCTGCCGCCGGGTCATCAGCGCGAACAGGTAGCCTGCCAGCCTTTGCAGCGTCGTCCTGCAGTTGAAAAGGGTGAGCCATTCCTGGATTTCTTCCGCCTGCCGCTGCGCCGTTTCCAGCACGCCGCAGGAGAAATCCGCATCCTGCTGGGCCAGGTTGACAAAGGCCTGGCGGGGAATCAGGCAGATGCTGGCATCCGTCGCGCATTCATAGGCAAAGCGCGATGTCCGGTCGAAGATATTGCCGATCAGGCGGGCCTCCTCGATCAGCCCGATGACCATGTGACGCCCGTCGGCTGTCGTATTGGTGATCTTCACGACGCCGGAACGGACGATGCCGACATGGGCCAGGGTTTCTCCCTGTGCGATGATCGTTTCGCCGGCTTCATGGATGGCCGGCGACGAAATGCTCGCCATGGTCCGCAGTGTTGCGGCGCTTGCGGTCCGGCACGGACCGTAAGCCCGTGACGGACAGGTGGAACATCTGTTGCTTGCAAGTACATGTGGCCCCGGCATCGATTCCGCCTCCCCGGCTCAAAACCCGATCTGCCTTGCGCACACGCTTCTTGTTGCTTCTTGCAGTTTTCCGCTTGCCGTGTTGCGTTCGGCACTTCAGATCACGAAGAAAAAGGTAGCGTCCGTCCTCCGGCATTCACAACGGGAATTGTGTTGAGAATTGTTGGGCGGGTTCAATCGTCCGGTCTGCCGGGTTCCTGAATCGCCGGGTCGGCCTCCGGTTCACCCGGCTCCATCCGGAATGCCGGCCGCACGTCTCCGACAAAGACATAGCCGACGCCACGCACACTCTTGATAAGCATGTCGCGGTCGCTGTCGTTCTCGATCTTCTCGCGCAGATGGGCAACATGGCCGTCAAGCGTCCTGTCGAGCGGATCGCGTTCGCGTCCGCGCAGTTTTTGCCAGATCTCGTCACGCGAGAGAATCCGGCCCGGATTTTCCAGGAACATTGCCAGCAGGTTGAATTCTGTTTCAGTCAGGTGGATTTCGCGGGCATCGGTGGTGCGAACGAGCCGCCGTACGCCGTTGAAGACGGTATGGTCGAATGACAGTTCCTGCCCGTTGTCGGCTTTCTGGTGCGGAAGCAGGCCATAGCGTTCAAGCACCGTGCGGACACGGATTTCCACTTCGCGAGGGTGGAACGGCTTGGTGATGTAGTCGTCGGCGCCGCTTTCCAGGCCCCGGACGCGTTCCAGCGGATCGGACCGTTCGGTGATGATGATCACCGGAATATTGTCCTCGGATCGCAATCTGCGCGCCAGCGCCAGCCCGTCCTCGCCGCCCAGCACGAGATCCAGCGTGACCAGGTCGAAACGGGTCTCGCCCAATCGTCCGAAAAGCTCGGCTGGACTGGCCGCCTCCGCCGGTTCATGCCCTGCCGCCGATAGAACGGATACAAGGGTCGCGCGCGTTTCCGCATCGTCGTCGGCAACGAGGATCCGGCATCGCTCCCCGGCGTCATTTCCGTCGGATCCGGTTGGCATGGGCCCCTCCCTGTTCGCCGAATACGCATTCTAATAAATGAATATATATATCAGATTGGCGACATTTTCACCCTTGCTGTCCGAATGCCATTCAAAGCGTTCGAGGAAAAGGCGGGCGGCCGGCGATGACGGCCATCAAGGCGCCAGGCTCATCCGGGTCCCATGATGCGGTGAAAGATGGTCGAACCGGCGCGGTTCGCCGTCATGCCGCGCAGTCCATCAGGAGGTGTCCGTCATGTTCGAGACCGAAGTCTTTGTCGACGCGCCAGACAGCGCCGGGGGCAGCCTGCCCGGCATTCTCGCGATCCCCGGGGCGGTCTCCGGCCTCGTGATCTTCGCCCATGGCAGCGGCAGCAGCCGGCTGAGCCCGCGCAACAAGCAGCTTGCCGGTGCGCTGGGCCGCCGCGGCATGGCGACACTGCTCTTCGATCTCCTGACCCCTGCGGAAGCTGCGGAGAGGGAGAATGTATTCGACATCCCCCTGCTTGCCCGGCGTCTTGTCGGCGCGCTCGAATGGTCGGCCCGGATGCCGCAACTGGCCAGCCTGCCGGTGGGCCTGTTCGGTGGCAGCACCGGAGCCGCCGCCGCTTTGCTGGCCGCTGCCGAGGCGCCGCAACGCGTGGGCGCGGTGGTTTCGCGCGGCGGGCGCGCCGACATGGTTGCGGAAAGCCTGGATCGTGTCCAGGCGCCAACGCTGCTGATCGTCGGCGGCGAGGACACCCAGGTGCTGGACCTGAACCGCATGGCCTTCTCCCGCCTGACCTGCGAGGCGAGGCTGGAGATCGTTCCCGGCGCGACCCATCTCTTCGAGGAGCCAGGCGCCCTGGAACGCGTTGGGGAACTGGCGGGCGACTGGTTCGCGGCGCATCTTTCGCGAGCGCCATGACGTGGGTCAATGGCTTTGCGCCGGCGAGCCGTCATGTTTCAATGAGAAGACGACAGGAGGCCGGCATGGCGGTATTGGCGATCGACAGCAATGAACTTGACGGAATCCTGCTGCGCTTGCGGGCGATCATGGCCCGCGAGGAAAATGACGTTCCCGATCCCGGCGGCAATCCCGCCGATGACCAGGTGTCCGCCGCCTTGCAGGATCTGCCCGACGACCTGAGCCGCGAGGAAGTGGTGGAGGAGATCGAGGCGCTCAACGACGATCAGCAGGATGCGCTGGTTGCCCTGTCCTGGCTCGGGCGCGGTGACTACGAGCCTCAGGAATGGGAAAGCGCGCTGGCCATGGCGCGCGAACGTCACGTGGGCTCGACCGCGGAATACCTGCTGTCCCACCCTCTCGTCGCCGAGCAGATCGAGGAGGGCTGGGAGATGCTGCGCGAGGCCGGCGAACTCGACTGAGGCCCGGGAACGGCTGAAGGCAGGCCTCAGCCCGTGCCCGCCGGCCCTGTCCTGTCTTCCAGATAGGCCAGCAGCGCATTGACCGATCCCATCTGGGCGTAGTCGCTTTCCGGCATCGGCGCGCCCGTCAGTTCCGACAGGGCGGCCACGAGGTTCAGGAAATCCATGGAATCGATGTCGAATTCCTCCCGCAGGTCGCCATCGCGATCGACATCGGCCATGTCGATATCGGGGGCGATCCGGTGCAGCTCGCGGGTCAGCAGCGTTTCCAGCATGTCTCGGTTCATAGGGATTCCGGCTCCTGCAGCAATTGTCCGATCCGGGCCAGGAAAAGCGCGCCGCGATGGCCGTCGCTGACCCGGTGATCGGCCGACAGCGTGATCGTGGTGACAAGGCGCGCGTCCACCGTTGTGCCCTCCGCCCAGGGACGCAGGCGCGGCGTGCCGAACCCGACTATGGCCACCTGCGGCGGATAGATGACGCCGAACAGCCGGTCCACGCCCCGGTCGCCGAGACTGGAAACCGTGATCGTGGAATCGGCCAGTTCCCCGGAACGGTAGCGCCCGGCGCGCACCCGGGCGACGAGATCGGAGATCGCGGCCATCAGCGCGGCGGCCGTCATGTCCTGGGCGTCGTGTATGGCCGGCGCGACCAGCCCCCCGCCACGGATGTTGATGGCCACGCCGGCATGGACCGTCGCCGCCGGCGAAAAGCCGTTCTCGCCCATATGGCCGTTGAACTCGGGGTATTTTCCGCAGGCGCGCGCCACGGCCTTGACGAAAAGGGCGATCAGCAGCATCCGCCCGGCCGCCGGTTTGCCGGCATTGGCGTCTTCCAGAAAGCGCGCGGCCCGCGACAGGTCCACATCATGGGCCAGGTAGTAGTGGGGGATCTCGCGCTTGGATCGGGCCATGGCGGCCGCGATTGCCGCGCGCATGCCCTCGGCCCCGCCTGCCGCGGACGGCCGTGCGGCGCGGGTCTCGATGTCGGCCAGAACGATTGCCCCGTCGGGACCGCTGCCGGTCACGCCGGAAAGGTCGATGCCCCTTGTCTGCGCAAGGCGGCGGGCGGCCGGACTGGCGCGCACGAATGCTCCGGTTGCAACCGCCGGCCGCCCGGCAGGCGGGGAGGCTGCTTCTTCTGTCCTGGCCGGGACGGGCTCAACGGCCGGTGCTTCGGCAGGCGGCACCTGCTGCTCCGGCTGAAGGGGTGCGGCTACGCTTTCACCCTTGCCCAGGATCATGGCCAGCGGTGCGCCGACAGGCACCGTCTGGCCGATCTGCGCGACGAGGTCGCCGACCGTCCCGTCCTCGAAGATCTCGATCTCGATGGCCCCTTTCTGCGTCTCGACCACGGCGACAATATCGCCACGCTTAACCGTGTCGCCCGGCTTGATCAGCCATTCGGCCAGCGTGCCTGCCTCCATGTCGGCGCCGAGCGATGGCATGCGGAACGTGCCCATGGATCATTCCCGTCCCAGGGTGCGCCGCGCCGCCGCGACGATGCCTTCGACCTGCGGAATGGCCGCAGCCTCGAGGTGCCGCGCATAGGGAACCGGCACTTCCGCCGAACAGACGCGCGCCAGCGGGGCGTCGAGGTCGAAGAAGGCGTCCTCGGCCAGCCGCATCCCGATCTCTGCGGCAAGGCTGCCCGTTCGCCAGCCCTCGTCCACGACCAGCGCGCGATGGGTCTTGCGCACCGAGGCAAGGACGGTTTCCATGTCGAGGGGCCGCAAGACCCGGAGGTCGATCACCTCGGCGTCCACCCCCTCCTTTGCCAGGATCTCGGCCGCCTCCAGCGTCTTGAACAGCGATCCGCCATAGGTGATCAGCGTGATGTCGCCGCCCGTCCGCCGCACCGCGGCGCGTTCGATGTCCACCGGCCCCGCATTGGCGGCGAGCGCTCCGGAGCGGTTGTAGAGCATGACGTTCTCGAAGATGATGACCGGGTCCGGCTCCTGCAGCGCGGTCCACAACATGCCGCGCGCGTCCTCCAGCGTCGCCGGCGCCAGCACGCGCAAGCCGGGGATATGGGCGTAAAGCCCTTCGAAACTGTGCGAATGCTGGGCGGCAAGCTGTTTTCCTGCCCCGGTCGCCATGCGGATGACTACCGGAACGCCGAAGGCGCCGTTCGACATGTGGCGGTAGGTCGCCGCCGTATTGACGATCTGGTCGAGCGCCAGCAGCGAGAAATTCACCGTCATCAGTTCCACGATCGGCCGCATGCCGGCCATGGCGGCACCGATGCCCGCGCCGGTGAAGCCGGATTCCGATAGTGGCGTGTCGCGGATGCGCTCCGGGCCGAACCGGTCGATCAGGCCCTTGGTGACCGCGTAGCACCCGCCATAGCGGCCCACGTCCTCGCCCATCAGGAAGACGCGTTCATCCTTCTCCATGGCCTCGGTGATCGCCGCCTTGACTGCCTCGCGATAGGTGGTCTCGATCGTGCCTTGCGGAGCCGGGACAGCCGGCGGGGCGGGGCGCTCGTCCGCCACCACGTGGCGCAGCAGCGTTTCCGCTGGCTCCCATGCGCCGCCCTCGGCGAAGCGGACGGCTGCATCGATTTCGGCGGCTGCGTCTGCCTGGATGCGCTCCACATCCTCAAGGTGGACGAGGCCGGACTGTTCCGCCCATGTCTGGAAACGCAGGATCGGGCCCTTCTTGCGCCAGTCCTCCACTTCCTGGCGGTCGCGGTAAAGCTGTGCGTCGAACATGGAATGGGCGCGGAAACGGTAGGTCCGGCATTCCAGCAGATACGGATTGCCGGTCGAAGCCATGGTCTCCAGCGCGCGCCGCGCCGCCGCTTCGACGGCCACGACATCCATGCCGTCCACGCTTTCGGCGGCCACGGCATAACCGGCCGCCTTGGCCGCCACGTCGGTCATCGCCTCGGAGCGCTCCAGCGCCGTGCCCATGGCATAGCCGTTGTTCTCGCAAACGAACAGGACCGGCAGGTTCCACAGTGCCGCCAGGTTCATCGCTTCGTGGAATTCGCCTTCCGCCACCGCGCCCTCGCCGAAGAAGCAGGCGGTGACGGCCTTGTCGCCGCGCATCCGGTCGGCCAGCGCAAGGCCGGTGGCCAGCGGCAGGCCACCGCCCACGATGGCGTTGCCGCCATAGAAATTCGCCTCGCGCGAGAACAGGTGCATGGAACCGCCGCGACCGCCCGCGCAGCCCTCCGCCTTGCCGAACATCTCCGCCATGACCGCATCCATCGGCACACCGCGCATCAGTGCATGGGCATGTTCGCGATAGGTCGCGACGATCCGGTCGTTTCCCCCAAGCAGCGGAATGACACCCGCCGCCACCGCCTCCTGTCCGTCATAGAGGTGGAGAAAGCCGCGGATCTTCTCCTGTGTGTAGAGTTCGGCGCATTTTTCCTCGAACATGCGGATGCGGATCATCCGGGAAAGCTGCTCCAGCGCATGCGTCCGGTCCAGCCGGATCCTGGTCCCGGTCATCGCTCGTCACTCTCCAGCGTTGAAATGTCGCCTTCCGCCAGTCCCAGTTCGCGCGCCTTGAGCAGCCGGCGCATGATCTTGCCGCTGCGTGTCTTTGGCAGGTTGGTGCGGAACAGGATGTCCTTGGGCGCAACCGCCGGCCCCAGCCGCTTGCGTGCATGGCCGATCAGGTCGAGCCGCAGTTCATCGGTCGCGGCGAAGCCGGGCTTCAATGCCACATAGGCCTTGACGATCTCGCCCACCGTCTCGTCCGGAATGCCGATGACGCCGGCCTCGGCCACCGCCTCGTGCTCCATCAGCGCGCTCTCGACCTCGAACGGCCCGATCAGGTGACCCGCGCTCTTGATGACGTCGTCGGCGCGCCCGACGAACCAGAAATAGCCGTCCTTGTCGCGCATCGCCAGGTCGCCGGTCAGGTACCATCCGTCGGCAAAGCACTTCCGGTAGCGCTCTTCCTCGTTCAGGTAGCCGCGCATCATGGAGGGCCAGCCGGCCCTGAGCGCCAGTTCGCCAACGCTGTCCGTCGCGTCGAGCACGCGCGCATGGCCATCCTCGCGCTGCACGATGCCGGCCTCGATGCCGGGCAGGGGCTTGCCCATCGATCCCGCGCGCACGTCCATCGCCGCATAATTGGCGATCATGATGCCGCCGGTTTCCGTCTGCCACCAGTTGTCGTGGAACGGCATGCCGAATACCTCGTCGCTCCAGATCACCGCCTCCGGATTGAGCGGTTCGCCGACGCTGGCCATGAAGCGCAGGGCGGAAAGGTCGCGTTCCCTGGCAAGCGCGCCCCCGGCCTTCATCAGCATCCGGATCGCCGTCGGCGCAGTATACCAGACCGTCACCTTCTCGCCTTCGAGGATGGCGTACCAGCGCGCGGCGTCGAACTCCGCCTCGTCGACGATCATGGTCACGCCATTGGAAAGCGGCGCGATGATGCCGTAGGACGTACCCGTCACCCAGCCCGGATCGGCCGTGCACCAGTAGATGTCGCCCGGTCTCAGGTCGAGGACCGTGCGCCCGGTATAGGTATGCGCCACGACCGCCTCGTGGACATGGATGGCGCCCTTCGGCCGGCCCGTGGTGCCGGAGGTGAAGTGGATGAGCGCCGTATTGCCCGGCGCCATCGCCGCCGTCTCGAACGTTCCGGACGCGTCCGCCATCAGGGCATCGAGCCCGTGGAGAAGCGAATCGTCTCCGGGCGCTCCGTCATCGATGAGGAGAACGGCCTTCAGGAAGGGCAGACGGTCGCGGATCGGCGCGATCTTGCGCTTGTAGAGCGCCGCGCTGGTGACAAGGACGCTGCCCGCGCCGATCTCCATTCGGGCCTGCACCGGTTCCGGCCCGAAGGCGGAGAACAGGGGCGAATAGACGCATCCTGCCTTCAGTGCACCCAGCGCGCACACATAGAGTTCCGGAACCCGCCCGAGCAGGGAAAAGACGCGCTCGCCCTGGCCGATGCCGAGCCGCCGCAGCACATTTGCAAACCGGTTCGTGGCTGCATCGAGTTCGCCATAGGTGATGTCCTTGCGCTCGCCGGTCTTGCCGAGCCAGCGGATGGCAACCACATCACCGTGACCGTGCAGGACGTGGCGCGTCACCGCTTCATGGGCGATGTTGAGCCGGCCGTCCGGCAATCCGTCTAGGAGCGCGCGCGCCTTGTCCCAGGTGAAGGATGCCACCTCCGCCTCGTAGTCGCGCATGTTGGCCTTCTCGCACCGGTCGGGCGTTGTCGGGATGACGGTCTTGCGCATGGAACTCTCCCGATCTGTTGCGCTCAGGACTTGCCGGTCCTGCGGATGGCGGAGCGCGGCAGGCCGTGCGCCTTCGACGGTCCGGTATGGTCAAGGTCGAGTGGGCCGGTGAGCTTGCCGAGCGCCACGAGGATGTCGGTGAGCAATTCGCTGTCCTCGCCGGGCATGCCTTCCTCCAGCGCGACGGCTTCCGACGATGCAAGGGACTCCCAGCGTCTGAGAACCTCGAGCTTCTGCGCCTCGGAAAGCCGCTCGTCGCCAAGGACGTCCGACGGCTGCCCGTAGACGGCGGAGGGATCGGAAAGCACCTTGTCGAGATGGTCGCCGGCCATGGTCCTGTCCCTTATTCCTGGCTGGTGAAGGTCAGGTACATCAGCACCAGGTAGACGGCCGGCATGACAAGTGTGACACCGATTTCCAGTGCCATCGGCGTTCCGCAGTCGCTCGCCCACATGCGCCATGTCACGAACAGCGAGGAAAGGACTACAATCGCCAAGCCGATATACCAAGGCGTCAGCCGGTTGCGCCCGGCATTGGGTTGCGTCGCCATGAAAACCTCCCTTGTTTGATGCCATCAGACACCGAGTTTGCCGGGACGGGCATTGATGCACGTCAATGACCTCGCTAGGCTGACCGGACTAGCGTTCATGGGTGAGGATGAACGTCGGTCTCCGTACGACCTGTATCGTGGTCGCGGACCGAACCAGGTGGAGGATGAAGCCATGTTCCAGCATATGAGGATACTTGCCGCAGCAGTCGCGATCGGCGCGGCGGCAACCGGTTTTGCGCGCGCCGACGGCACCGTCGAGGTCTTGCACTGGTGGACGTCCGGCGGCGAGGCAAAGGCTGTCGGCGAACTGAAGAAGGCCTTCGAGGACCAGGGTGGCACCTGGGAGGATTCGCCGATCGCCGGCGGCGGCGGCGATGCGGCCATGACGGCGCTGCGCGCCCGGGTCGTGGCCGGCAATCCGCCCGCGGCCGTGCAGTTGAAGGGCCCGGGTATCCAGGAATGGGCCGCCCAGGGCGCGCTCAACGACGTGGAGGGCGTGGCGAGCGCCGAGAACTGGGACAGCGTGCTGCCGCCAGCGCTCGCCGGCATCATGAAATATGAGGGCAAGTACGTCGCCGCGCCGGTCAACATTCACCGCGTCGACTGGTTCTGGGCCAATCCGGAAGTCCTGGCCAAGGCCGGCATCACCGACATGCCGAAGACCTGGGACGAATTTAACGCCATGGCCGACAAGCTGAAGGAGATGGGCATCACGCCGCTCGCCCATGGCGGTCAGCCTTGGCAGGACGCCACCGTCTTCGAAGACGTGGTCTTGGGCATCGGCGGCGCCGACTTCTTCCGCAAGGCGCTCGTCGAACTCGACGAGGAGGCCCTGACCAGCGACACGATGGTCAAGTCCTTCGACCAGTTGCGCCGCATGCGCGGCTATGTCGACGCCAACTTCTCCGGCCGCGACTGGAACCTCGCCACCGCCATGGTGATGAAGGGCGAGGCCGCCTTCCAGATCATGGGTGACTGGGCGAAGGGCGAGTTCCTGGCCGCCGGCAAGGTGCCGGGCAAGGATTTCCTTTGTGCACCCACGCCGGGTGAGGGCTTCGTGCTGAATTCCGACAGCTTCACCTTCTTCAAGGTGTCGGGCGAGGACCGCCTGAAGGGTCAGCAGGTCCTGGCCAGCCTCATCATGTCGCCGGGCTTCCAGGAAACCTTCAACCTGGCCAAGGGTTCGATCCCGGCGCGCACCGATGTCGCGCTCGACAAGTTCGACATGTGCGCGCAGAAATCGCATGCCGACCTGCTCAAGGCGATCGAGAACAACACGCTGGTGCCGTCCATGGCCCATGAGATGGCGATTCCGCGCTCGGTGCGTGGCGAGTTTCTCGATGTCGTGACGAACTTCTTCAATTCCGACATGGCGTCGGCGGATGCGGTCCAGATGCTGGCCGACGCCGTCAAGCGCGCGCAATAACGAGAGACATGGGCGCGGCCGGGACTTTCTTGTCCCGGCCGCGCGGTCCCGTCATGACGACGCGCGCCCGCCATTCCACATTCAGCCATGCCGTCGAGCGCTGGCTGCCGAAGATCGTGGTGTCGCCGCTCTTCGCCGTTTCCCTGTTCTTTGTCTACGGCTTCATTGCCTGGACGGCTTACATCTCGTTCACGAAGTCCGGGGTGATGCCGGTCTACACGTTCGACGGACTGGCCCAGTATGACAGGCTCTGGAACACGCCGCGCTGGTATGTGGCCCTGTCAAACCTGTTCATCTTCTCCACGCTCTTCATCGCCATCTCCACCGCCATCGGCATCCTGCTTGCCATCCTTCTGGACCAGCGCATCCGCGCCGAGGGCGTCATCCGCACGATCTATCTCTATCCGATGGCCCTGTCCTTCATCGTCACCGGCACGGTCTGGAAATGGATCCTGAATCCGGGCCTGGGCATCGAGCGCCTGATGCACGAGGCAGGCTTTCCGGATTTCACCTTCGACTGGCTCGTCAATTCGAACATGGCGATCTACACCGTCGTCATCGCCGGGGTCTGGCAATCGTCGGGCTATGCCATGGCCCTGTTCCTGGCCGGCCTGCGTTCCGTCGACGACGAGATCCTCAAGGCCGCGGCCATGGACGGCGCCGGTCCGTGGCGCACCTATACCGGCATCGTCCTGCCGATGATGCGCCCGGTCTTCCTGTCGACCATCATCATCCTGGCCCATCTCGCCATCAAGAGCTTCGATCTCGTGATCGCGCTGACCGGCGGCGGGCCGGGCTATGCCACCGACATGCCTGCCACCTTCATGTATTCCTTTGCCTTCCAGCGCTCCGAACTGGGCGTGGCGGCGGCCAGCGCCGTGATGATGCTGATGACCGTGGTCGCCATCATCGTGCCCTACCTCTATTCCGAACTCAGGGAGAGCCGCCGATGAGCGCGTCGCAGACCGGCGGCATCGTCCGGCCGAAGGGCTGGCGCCGGACACTGGCGCGGGTGGGGCTCTATGCCGTTCTTGCGCTGTTCTGTCTCTACTACCTTGCGCCCCTGGTGGTGATGGTCTCGACCTCGCTGAAATCGCTGGAGGAAATCCGGACCGGCACGCTTATCAGCCTGCCGGGCAGCATCGGCTTCGAGGCCTGGGAAAAGGCCTGGAGCCAGGCCTGCGTCGGCGTGCGCTGCGACGGGCTGAAGCCCTACATGATGAATTCGGTCGCCATGGTCGTGCCGGCGGTCTTCATCTCCACGCTGCTCGGTGCGCTCAACGGTTACGCGCTCACCAAGTGGCGCTTCCGCGGTGCCGACATCATCTTCGCGCTCATGCTTTTCGGCGCCTTCATCCCCTTCCAGGTGATCCTGCTGCCGATGGCCCGGATGCTGGGACTGATGGGCCTTGCCGGAACCATTCCGGGCCTGATCCTCGTCCACACCATCTACGGCCTTGCCTTCACGACGCTGTTCTTCCGCAATTTCTTCATCGGCGTGTCGGATGGCATCGTCCAGGCGGCGAAAATCGACGGCGCCGGCTTCTTCTCCATCTTCTTCCGCATCGTCCTGCCCATGTCGGTCCCGGCCATCGTCGTCACGGTGATCTGGCAGTTCACCCAGATCTGGAACGACTTCCTGTTTGGCGTGGCCTTCACCGTGGGCGACAGCAACCCGGTCACCGTGGCGCTCAACAACGTGGTCAACACCTCGACGGGCGTGAAGGAATACAATGTCGACATGGCCGCGGCCATCATCGCGGCGCTGCCGACGCTGGCCGTCTACGTGATCGCGGGAACCTATTTCGTGCGCGGCCTGGCCGCCGGGGCGGTGAAAGGATAGAAATGTCGGGCATCACGCTGGAAAACGTGACGAAGCGTTTCGGCACGACCGAGGTCATCAAGGGCATCGATCTGGAGATCGGGGAGGGCGAGTTCATCGTCCTCGTCGGCCCGTCAGGCTGCGGCAAGTCCACCCTGCTCAACCTGATCGCCGGGCTCGAAACCCTGTCCGGCGGCGATATCCGCATCGGCGGGCGCATCGTCAACGATGTGCCCCCGCGTGACCGCGACATCGCCATGGTCTTCCAGTCCTACGCGCTTTATCCCACCAAGTCCGTGCGCGACAACATCACGTTCGGCATGGTGACGCGCCGGGTGCCGCGCGCCGAACAGGACAAGGCGCTCGCGGACGTTTCCGGTCTGTTGCACATCGACCGCCTGCTCGACCGCAAGCCTGGCCAACTGTCGGGCGGCCAGCGCCAGCGCGTTGCCATGGGCCGTGCGCTGGTGCGCAATCCCGATGTCTTCCTGTTCGACGAGCCCTTGTCGAACCTCGATGCGAAACTGCGCATCGAGATGCGCACCGAGATCAAGAAACTGCATCAGCGCCTCGGCCGCACCATCATCTACGTCACGCACGACCAGATCGAGGCGATGACGCTGGCGACCCGCATCGCTGTCATGGACAACGGCCATATCCGCCAGTATGCCGATCCGGAAACCATCTACGAGCATCCGGTGGACCTGTTCGTCGCCGGTTTCATGGGTTCGCCACCGATGAACATGCTGCCGGGCAAGCTGGTCGCGGGCGAGGACGGCATGGCGGCGGATGTGGGCGACGGGCTGGTCTTTCCATTGCCCGCGCGTCTGGCCGGTCGCGTTGCCGGTGATGAGGGGCGTGAGGTCGTTCTGGGCCTGCGTCCCGAAACCATCTTCGCCGCCGGCACCGAACTGCCCGGTGCCGACCGGTTCGTGTTCGAGCGACCTGTCGATGTGGTCGAACCGACCGGGCCGGACACGATGATCATCTTCACGATTGCCGGAACCGATACCATCGCGCGTGTCCGGCCACAGGACGCAAAGGCGCCGGGAACGCCGTTCCGGTTCGAGGTCGAGATGGGCAAGGCCAAGCTGTTCGACCGCAAGACGGAAATGCATCTCTAGGGCGGGTGGCGGCAAACGGCTGCCGCCGCGCCGCTCAGGCGGCCGAACGGGATAACAGCGCGTCCTCAAGCAGGCGGAGAACGCGCGCTGCGGCTTGCGACTGGATTTCGGACACATGCGAGTCGGCGGTCAGCATGCCGACCAGGAATGCCGCCAGCTTCAGGGCGTCTTCCCGGGCGTCCGGACAGCAGTCGATGAGGGCATTCCAGGCCGTCTGGATCTGCCGGTCGAGGACATGAATCGTATCGCGATCATCACGGGCGACCGCCTCTTCCAGCTGCCGTGACGCCGATCTGTACCGTCCGATCAGTTCCGCGACCATGGCGCTCCCCCCTTCGCCTGAAAATGATCAAGATCTTTTCAGACGAAAGACATGCATGCATCTGAAAGATTTCGGCGGGCACTCTAGTTATTTCCAGTATGTCTTATCTTCAAAATATTTCATAAACAGTTATTTTTTTCAGACCCCTTCCGGAAACGGACAATTTGCGCATTGGGACGCCGCGATTCACGCAGGCCTGCCACGTTCATCGGCGTGGTGAGATCAGCGCCTTGCCGTAGACCAGCCCGAAGCCCAGGAAGGCCGCGCTCCAGAGCAGGCCCGCAAGGATCATCAGGATGCCCGGGCCTTGCGGCGCCAGCGCGGCGGCGATGCGTATCGCCGCGCTGGCAACCAGGCAGGCGAAAACGATCTTCGATCCGCGGCCCATCGTCAAGGCTTGGCCCGTATGGCCGAGCGTGGCACGCATCATCACCGCCAGCACCATGGCCCCCGCGGCTCCGGCGCCGAAGGCGTGCATCCCGGCAGCAGGGGAGACGGCGTCCGGCATGAGGGCGCCCGCGCCGGAAAGCAGGAAGCCGAGCGGCACGAAGAGGAACGCCAGGTGCAGGATCAGGACCAGCGATTCGCCTGCCGTGCGCTCGCCTGCCCAGCGCATCTGCCGGACAAGGTTCGCCAGGCCGGCGGCGATCATCGCCACGCCCGTCGCCGGATGCGCGGGCAGGACGATCCAGGCGATCAGCGCGACGGCGCTCAGAACCAGCGCGCCCTTGTCCAGTTGCCCGAACGGCGCGGGCAGGCGGCCCGGATTCGCGCGCACCAGCCAGTTGCGGGTGAAACTGGGAATGATGCGCCCGCCGATGATCATGATCAGCAGGATGGCGGCCGCCATGCCCATGCGCCGCGCATGATCGCTCGTCCCGTCAAGATGCATCTCGAAATGGAAAACCGTGTTGCCCGCGAAAAGCAGGGTCAGCGGGACAAGGACCTTCAGGTTGCGCCAGTTGCGCCCCGCAACGATTTCGTTGGCGATCACGCCCATGACGGCGGCGAGGAAGGCGAGGTCGATGACGGCGGCGGCAAGCGGTCCGAGCCAGCCGGGATCGGCCATCGCGATACGTCCGGCGATCCAGGTGACCGTCAGCACGGCCAGGCCCTTGCCCTGCACCGGCAGCCGGCCGGTCCAGTTGGGTACGGCGGTCAGCAGGAATCCGGTCACGATGGCTGGCAGGAAGCCGAAGATCATCTCGTGGATGTGCCAGTCGAGCGCCCCCACAGCCGGTTCGAAACGGATCGAACCGTCCAGCATCAGCACCCAGGCGAGGATGGCCAAACCGCTGAAGAGGGCGCCGAAAAGGAAAAAGGGCCGGAAACCATATGACATGATGGCCGGTCCGTTGTATTGCCTGAGCCGGGGAATGGACATGGATCGCCTCCGTCTGCTTGTCATTGGGCCAGCCCGGCGCATTCCGGCGAGCTTGGACAGTTGTCTTGTACCGCCCGGCCGTCGCGCATCGTTGCGCAAACGCAATCTCGGAAACGACATGGCCAGACTGAACCGGACGCTGATCGCCGACATCGATGTTTTCCAGGGCCTGGAGGATGCCGATCTCGATACCGTGCTCGAACATGCCAGCGCCCTGCGCGTGGAGAAGGACAGCCCGGTCTTCGAGCAGGGTGCGCAGGCCAGCCGCTTCTTCCTTTTGCTCGACGGCGCCTTGCGCGTCGTCCAGACGACGCGCGACGGACAGCAGGTCATCGCCCGATACATCGCCGCCGGGTCGCTTGTCGGCATCGCTCCGGCCATTGGCCGCGACACCTATCCCGCCACGGCCGTCGCCGCTGTCGACTGCGTGCTCATCTCCTGGCCGATGAGCATCTGGCCCGATCTGACGGCACGCTTTCCCGTCTTCGCGGCAAACGCCTACAGGACGGTGGGCATGCGCCTGCAGGAAACGCAGGATCGCGTGGTGGAACTGTCGCTGGCGCAGGTGGAACAGCGCGTTGCCAATGCGGTTCTGCGCCTGGTGCGCCAGACCGGGCGCAAGACGGAGGACGGGATCGAGATCGATTTCCCCGTTTCGCGCCAGGACATTGCCGACATGACCGGCACCACGCTCCATACTGTCAGCCGCCTGATGAGCGCCTGGGAAGGGCAGGGCATGATCCGCAGCGGGCGCAAGCGCATCAGCGTCACCGATCCGCATCGCCTCATGATGGTCAGCCAGGGCAAGAAGGACAGCTAGGTCGAACGTTCGATCACCGCTTTGAGGTCGGTCGCGAAGGTGTCCAGGTCGACCGCGTGTTCATGTGCCGCATCCACGACGGTATGAAAGCCCGCGATTGGGCAGCCCACGCAATACATGCCGTGGTTCAGAACCACCGAAACCGTATCCGGCCAGGCATTCATCACGTCCTCGATGGTCATGTCGGTCGAAAACCCGCGCGGCTTGGCCATGAACTGTTCCAGCAAGAACCGGCCCGCAAGGGCACGGCGTTTCATTGTTCCATGCAACGCTAGCCGCGTTCCGGCTTGCCTTCGTTGTTCCGGCGCAAACAAGAACGCCTGTTTCTGCGCCCGCCGGTGGATGTCCGTCAGTTTGCCGAAACGCAAACACCCCCTGCCTGGTGCGGCCTAGGAGGAATGCGCGGCCAGGGCCGCAAGGCAAACCAGAAAAAGGATTGATACAATGAAGACGAAACTCCGCCTTGCCGCAGCACTCGGTGCTGCCGCACTTGCCGGACTTGTCGCTTCCGGCGCTTACGCGGCCGAGCACGAGGTCAGGATGCTCAACAGGGGCGCCGCCGGCGCCATGGTGTTCGAGCCGGAAATGGTACGCGCCGCGCCCGGCGACACGATCCGCTTCGTGCCCGCCGACAAGGGCCACAATGCCGAAACCATCAAGGGCATGGTGCCGGAGGGTGCCGAACCCTTCGCGGGCAAGCTGAACGAGGAAATCGCGGTCACGCTCGATACGGAAGGTGTCTACGGCGTCCGCTGCAAGCCGCATTACGGCCTCGGCATGGTGATGCTGATCCAGGTCGGCGAACCCGTGAATGCGGAAGCGGCAAAGGCGGCGAAGACGCCGAAGAAGGCCAAGGCGAAGTTCGACACGCTGTTTGCCGAACTCGACGGCAAGTAATTTCCCCACAGCCTGAATGCAGGAAGGCCGGGCGCAATGCCCGGCCTTTTTGCTTGCCTGTTCATGAACTGGCGCCGTCACGCGCTGGCAGGCTTGTCCGGATAGGCGAGCACCGTGACGCCCGTGGCGCGCAGCCGGTCGATCCCGGCATCATCCATCAGCGTGGCCGCCGTGGACAGCGCATCGGCTTGCGTGGCGCTGTCGGCCAGGACCGTGACCTGCTTGCGCCAGACACGGGCAATGCCTTGGCGGGGATGCAGGATATGGCCGGCCTTGCCGGCCTGGTCGAAGGTGGTCCCGAGCATGGCCGAGGTGGCCACCGCGCGGTCGCGCACGTCGATGAGATGCGGCATGGCGGCGCTTGCCCCTGGGCGGGCGAGCCCCACCCGCCAGCCGTCGCCATGCCGCCCGGGACCGAGCGCCCGGATCTCGCCGAGATCGACCAGCACATTGCCGAAACCTTGCGCGCGAAGAAGCGCGGTCACGCGGTCGGTCAGATAGCCCTGGGCGATGCCGTTGAAAGTCATGGCCATGCCCGGCTGCGCGAAGCGCACGGAATCGGCGTCGAAATGCACCTTGTCGAAGCCCACCAGCGAAAGCGCGGCATCGAGCGCCGGCCGTCCGGTGCGCCCGCTTGTGTAATGTTGCGCCATGGCCTGGAACAGGGGCTGGACCGTGGGGTCGAACAGGCCGTCCGTGGCAAGCCAGGCCGAGCGCGCCTGGCCCAGCAGGGCGAGCATTTCCTGGGGAGGCGTTTCGAGGACGCCGCCAGCGTTGAGGCGCATCAATGCGCTGTCGCTGCGATACAGGCTGAAGACCTGCTCCAGCCGGGCAATCTCCTGCTCGACCGCCTGGAAGACCGGCGCCGCTTGCGCCTGCGTGATGCCTGCAAGCTGAAGCGTCGCGTCGGCGCCAAGCGCGATGCCGCGCCATCGCGCGACGGTTGCGCCGCTTGCCGCCAGAGCCGGCGGCACGAGTGCGGAGCCGGCCAGTGCCGCCCCGATGAACAGGAACCGGCGGCGATTGATGGTTTTTCGGGCGGAGGCAGTCATGGCTTGCTCCTCAATGGCCGGTTGCCGGATGGTCTCCGTCAACACTGGCGGTCAGGTCCAGGGGCGGGCGGACATAGGCCTGCGGAATGGCGTCGAGCCGCACGGCAACACCGCCCTTGTTGCGGATGAAGGCCTCGGCCTTCTCCTGCGAGCCGAACGGGATGGCTTCGGGAAGTCCCATGCCGCCCAGTTGTTCGCTGTTGATCACAAAGACGGCTTTCTCCGCGTCGATCCAGTTGTCGGCGCCCGGCGTGCTCCAGGATGGCGCCTTGTTCATGTCGCTGACATAGACGGCGGTGATTTCGCCGTCGCGTTCGATGCCCTGGAGATAGGCGATGCCGTCGGTCACCTGCGAGAAGAACAGCGGCTCGTCGAACCCGGCGAGGTGGATCTGCGCCTTCGGTCCGGCATGGTCCAGAACGTACATCTGGCAGAAATGGCCGACGGCTTCCTCGGTCATGGTGACCGGCAGCGGACGGACGGCGGCGTTTTCGCCATTGCAGGCGGACAGGACGGTAGCCATGGCAAGGCTCGCTGCGGCGGCAAGAAGCAGGCGTCTCATGGGGTCAGTCTCCTCAGGAAGTGGCGTCCGGCGGCGAGCAGGGCAGCCAGCCAGAGGCCAAGCACGCCGAGCGCCAGCGCGGGATCGAAGGGAAGGGTGCGCGCCAGGCTGTCGATGCCGGAAACGTCGGCGCTGCCCATGGCGGCGAGATTGTAGATGCGGAAGGCATCGCCCGGATTGGCCATGACCAGCCAGGGGAAGACAGTTCGCGCGAAGAAGCCGTCGGCATCGGCCACCACACCGGCCAGCAGGGCCAGGTCGTAAAGAACGACGGCGGCGAGCCACAGGCCGAAGACCGCTGCGGCGGCCGTTCCGGTGCGCCGCGCCCTGATCGAAACGGCGATGCCGAGCGCCAGGAAGACCGCACCCAGCAGCAGTGCCGTGCCGGCAAGGCGGATCATGGCGTCAATGCCCTCGTTCGCGAAGCCGTAGACCCCGCCCGCAGCCAGTCCGGCGATGGCAAGCCCCGTCACCACGGCGAAGGCCAGCACGCCGAAGAGGCCGAGAAACTTGCCGGCCAGCACCTCGCCACGGCTGACGGGGCTGGCCAGGATCAGTGCCAGCGTGCCGCGCTCGATTTCTCCGGCGAAGCTGTCATAGGCCAGCAGCAAGGCGATCAGCGGCACCAGGTAGACCGAAAGCGTGGCCAGCGCCGCGCTCGCCAGCGTCAGGACGTCGGCCTTCATGCCCGCCGCGCCGACGCCCGGAAAGGCCAGCGCCAGCGCAAACAGCACGAAGACCAGCGTGGACAGGAAGACCCAGCGGTTGCGCGAGGCAATGCGCAATTCGGTCTGCGCGATGGCGAGGGTGCGATGGAGGGAGTTCATGATGCGGCCTCCGGAAGGGCCAGTTGGCTGTAATGCTTGTAGATGTCGTCGAGCGTCGGCATGGCGATCTCGATATCGGTGATGTCGTCGCCAAGGCCGCCGATCCGGCCGAACAGGGCGATCTTGCCGGCCGGGTCGCAGTCGAGCACGACCGACTTGCCGTTGACCCGCCGCCCGCCAAGCTGCGCCTGCACGGCGTCGGCCCGGCCATTGCGCGCCTCGATGCGCACCGACATGGAAAGCCGTGCATCGGCAGCCAGTCGCGCCAGCGTGCCGTCGGCGACCAGCTTGCCTTTCGAGAGGATGGCGACGCGGTCGGTGCGGGCCTCCACTTCCGTCAGCGCGTGCGAGGACAGCAGCACGCCCGCGCCCTCGTCGGCGATGCGGCCGATGATGTCGTAGAATTCCAGCCGCGACACCGGGTCGAGCCCGCTGGTCGGTTCGTCGAGCAGCAGCAGTTTCGGCTTGCCGATCAGCGCCTGTGCCAGGCCGAGGCGCTGGCGCATGCCCTTGGAATAGCTGCCGACGGGCCGTGCCGCCGCGTCCTTCAGCCCGACCAGCGAAAGAAGCCGCGCGCAATCGGCCCGGTCGGCGCTTTTCAGGCGCGTGAAATAGTCCATGACCTCGGCACCCGTCAGCGCCTTTGGAAAGGCCACCTGCTCGGGCAGGTAGCTCACGGCGCGCCGCGCCACGTCCGATCCGGGCGCAGCGCCGGTGATCGTGACCGCGCCGGACGCTGGCTGCAGGAAGCCGAGCACTGTCTTGAACAGGGTGGACTTGCCCGCGCCGTTATGGCCGAGAAGCGCCACGCGTTCGCCCGGCGCCACGGCAAGCGACACGGTGTCGAGTGCGCGCAGCGTATCGAAGTCGAGGGTCAGGGACCGGACCGAAAGCAGGGGTTCGCGGTTCATGACTGACCGCCTTTCTCGTTCTTGGTGGCGGCGGACAGGCCCGCGCCTTCCGGAGACATGAGGGGATGGCTGTCGACGACACCGCCGGGCAGCAGGTTCGGGAAGCGCGACTGCGACCAGCGGATCAGTTGTACCGCCGGGGAGCCGAGCAGGAGGCGCGCCATCGGCTGGCTCCATGTGATATGGTCGATGAGATCGTTCGGCCGGTAGATGCTGTCGGCCAGTCCGTCGCCATTGACGTCGAAGCCGGCATGGTCCGACCAGTAATTGCCGCGCCCGTCCTCGCTCCATTCCAGCCACCGCGTGCCGACATATTTCACCTGTGTGCGGTTGTTCAGGAAGGCATTGCCGCTTATGGCGTTGCCTTCCGATCCCGCGGTGAAATGGACGCCGATGCCGCAGCCTTCGAAACGGTTTCCGGTGAAGCTGTTGCCGTTGGAATTGTAGATGAACAGGCACTTCTCGCCGCCATTGGCGACGGAATTGTTCCGGATATCCGCCTTGTTGGCGAAGTTCATGAAGATCCCGTGCTCGCGGTCGCCGTCCGACAGGTTGTCGCTCACGGTCAGCTTGCGCGAGAACATGAAAGCATAGCCCATGTCGTTGCCGCGCGAGACATTGCCGGTCACCGTGATGTCGTTGGCATACATGGAGTGGAAGGCGAAGCGCAGTTCGGAAAACCGGTTGTTGCGGTAGGTCGCGTGGTGCGAGGTGGTGATGAACACGCCGTCGCGGCCCTTGGCGATCGTGTTGTCCTCGACCAACAGTCCCGGCGCGTTCCAGACATAGATGCCGGGGCCACGCTCGTTCTTGCGCAGGTCGTTGCGCCCGGTGATCGTGTTGCCCCGGACGATGACCTTGCGCCCGCCATGGACATCCACGCCGATCAGGTTGCCGGTCAGGATATTGTCCTCGACCAGTATGTTCTTCGCGGTCTTGGCAATGGCGATGCCGGAGTCGAGATCGTCGAGGCGGATGCCCGATCCCTGGACCGCGAGGCCGGAAATCGTGATGTCGCTGCCCTCCACGGTGATGACCGTGCCCTTGCCTGGTCCCTTGACGAGGCTCTGGCCGTTTCCCTGCAGTGTCAGCGGCTTGGAGATGGTGACGGGCCCGTCATAGGGGCCGTCGCCGAGCCGGAGGACATCCCCCGGCCCGGCCTTGTCGATGGCCTGCTGCAGCGCGCCCGGTCCCGCGGGCACGGCGATCTCGACGGCTCCCGCCCAGGAGGCGGAAGCGGCGAGGCCGGCGGCGAGGGCGATGCGGAGCGCGCTGAGCATGGTCGTCCTCCGGCCTCAGGCTGCCTTCGGACGGACGAGCATGCGGCCGCGCATTTCCATGTGCAGCGCATGGCAGAACCACTGGCAATAGTACCAGTGCACGCCCGGACGGTCGGCGGTGAAGGTGACGGAAGCCGTGGCTTGTGGCGCCAGTTCCATGGCAATACCGTGATTGCCCAGCGTGAAGCCGTGCGTCAGGTCGTCCACATCGTCCATGTTGGTGACATAGATCGTGACCTCGTCGCCCTCGTTGACCTCGAACTTCTCGAGCGAGAAGGACGGCGCCACCGAATGCATGTAGACGCGCACCTTGTTGCCGTCGCGGATGACGTCGGCACCATAGTCGAGATCCACGCCATCCTTTTCGGCCTGGATGCGGGCTTCTTCCCAGGTCGGATCGCCGCGGTCCCAGACCGAGACGGGATTGACCAGATCGGTGCGAACGATGATGCAGTCATGCGGCTCGGCGAAGGTCGGGCCGTCATGCACCAGTTTCATCTCGTCGCCGGATATGTCGATCAGCTGGTCGTTCTCCGGCTTCAGCGGGCCGACATTGAGGAAGCGGTCCTTGGAGAACTTGTTGAGCGAGATGAGGAACTGGCCGTCGGCATCCAGCGTCTCGCCCATCGTGGTGTGGTTGTGGCCCGGCTGGTAGTGGACGTCGAGCTTCTGCACGATGGGGTCCACGTCCTCGCCGGCAAAGGCGCGCTTGGCCTTCTCGATGTCCCACTTGGCCATCTGGCTGTCGAGGAACAGCGTCGTGTAGGCGAAGCCGCGGCCGTCGAATGCCGTGTGCAACGGTCCGAGGCCAAGCTGCGGCTCGGCGACGACGGCCGAACGCGGCTCCGCGCCTTCGAACACCTGGTCGAGCAGGTCAACGTCGATGACGGTGACGGTGGGCGACAGCTTGCCGTTGATGCACAGGTGCTTCTTGTCCGGCGCCATGTTGCAGCCGTGCGGGCTGTTGGAGACCGGTATATAGGTGGTGTAGCGCGATCCGTGGCGGCCATCGATGACCGGCACGCCGTTGTATTCCTTGAAGTCGCCGGACGCGACGGCTTCCTCGATGCGCTTGATGTTGAAGACGACGACCCAGTCCTGCTCCTTTGACGTCATTTCCGCCAGCGTCACGCCGTTCTCGGAATTGTAGCAGGTGGAGAAGGCATACTTGCCCTTGTAGTCGGCGTCGCAATTGTCGAGGTTGCCGTCGACGATCACCTGCCACTTGATCTCCATCGTGTCGCCGTCGATGGCGCTGAACAGCGAGACGTATTTCGACGGCTCGTCGAGGATGATGCCGTCATTGGGCAGCGGGATGCGATGCTCGCCATTGGCGAAGACATAGCCGGTGCGCGGATATTTCTGCGGGCGAAGGCCGTGAATGTCCGACGTGTTGGGGATCTCGATGATCTTGTCGGTCTTCATCACGTCGCAGCGGATGCGGGCGACGCGTGTATTGGCCTTGTCGTTCACGAAGATATAGCGCCCGTCATAGGTGCCCTCGGTGAACGACATGTGCGGGTGGTGCAGGTCGCCATTCTGATAGGACTTCATGTTGCGCTTGGCCAGGAACTCCCGGGTTTCCGGCAACAGCCCTTCGGTGAGGATCTTGAGGCTCTCGTTGGTCGTGCCCCATCCCGTGGCGCTGCACTTGTTGAACACCGGAATGCGCATCAGTTCGCGCATGGAGGGCAGGCCGATGATGCGCACCTCGCCGGACTGGCCGGACGACCAGAAGCCGTAATAGCTGTCCAGTTCGCCCGGGTGGACCTCGCGATAGGCGCCTTCCGCGCGGGCCTGGCGGGTGGCGGCGAAGAGCGCGCCGCTGCCCGTGGCCATCATGGTGCCGGCGACGGCGGCGCCGCTGGCGGTTGTGCCGAGCAGGGCGCGGCGGCTGATCTTGTTGTCACTCATCACAGAGTCTCCTTCTGCTTTAGGGATTGGGAAGCCTCGGCCGCGGCCTTCGGCTTGTAGGTGACACCCGGCTGGCCCTTGCCCGAGGCGGGGGCGATGCCGATGGACCGTTCGAGGCGCTCGCGTTTCTTCACGCGGGTCACGACGACGGGGCATTTGGTCTTGTGCTGGTAGAGAACCTGGCAGTTGAGGCAGGAAATGCACTCGTTCGGGTTGATCTCGCCGGTCGGGTGGATCGCCTGGACAGGGCACTCCTTGGCACAGAGCTGGCAGGGATTGCCGCATTCCTTGTAGCGCTTGAGCCAGCGGAACATGTGCAGCCGCGCGGGGATGGCGAGGCCGCCGCCCAGCGGGCAGACATAGCGGCAATAGAAGCGTTCGATGAACAGCCCCGGCGCCAGCATGGCGAGCGCGAACAGGACATAGGGCCAGGGACGGTCGAACTTCAGGATGATGGCTGTCTTGAAGGGCTCGACCTCCGCGTAGTGCTCGGCCATGTCCAGCGAGTAGAGCGACATGCCGAACAGCCCGAGGAAGATGATGTACTTCACCGGCCACAGCCGCTCATGCAGGCCCCAGGGCAGGGTGATCTGGGGGAAGCGCAGCAGGCGCGCGAGCTTGTTGGACAGTTCCTGCAGCGCGCCGAACGGGCAAAGCCAGCCGCAATAGGCCCCGCGCGCCCAGAACAGCAGGGCGGCGGCCACGGCGAACCACAGCACGAAGATCAGCGGGTCCATCAGGAAGGTTTCCCAGCGGAAGTCGCTGACCAGCGCAGAGAACACCGCCAGCACGTTGACCACCGAGAGTTGGGCATTGGCATACCAGCCCACGAAGACCAGCGTGAAGACAAGGAACGAATTGCGCACGATGGCGAAGACGCGGTCATTACGCGTGGCAAGGGACTGGAAGAAGAAGATGCCGGTCAGGAAGGCAAGCGCCACGCCGAGCACGATGATCTGCGGCTGCTTGGCCTGCCAGATCCTGGCCCAAAGGGCGTCGCGGATGGCGGAAGCCTCATGCGCGCTGTCGCTGCTGTCGCCCGGAGAGGCTGCTGTCGCCGGAGCGGCCATCGTCTTGACGAAGCGGCCGGGCAGCGAATAGCCGAGGTCATAGGTCAGGAAGAGCTTCTCGATGGCGCCCACCGGACGGTGCAGCAGCAGTTGCAGCCGCCAGGGTTCGGCCGGATCGAAGCCGGCATCGGCGGGGATGATGAACAGGTCCGTCTCGGTCATGTCCGGCGCGCCGTCTGCCGCGATGCGGCCGAGGCGCTTGTGCTGGCGGTCGCGGAAACGGATGGAATTCTCGCCCTGGATGAGCTGGAACCGGTCGAAGACGCCGCCGCGCACATAGCCGGAGCCCTTGAAGGACCAGCGCCCGTTGCCGGCGACCAGGATGGCTTCCTCGCCTTCCTTCAGCATGGCCCTCAGGTTTTCGTATTCGCCGTCGCCCAGCAGGCTGCGCCCGATGGAAGGCTGGCTGACCAGCGCCGTCCAGACATTCACATAGGGGTCTGAATCGGGACCCGGTTCAGCATGGCGCGCGGTGCGCGGGTCGCCGAGCGCGGCGAAATCGGCGTTGACGGTAGCCACGTCGAGGGTGAAGTGGCGCACCGATCCGTCGCCGGTCAGCGTCTGCCAGTCCTCCACCGTGTCGACGGTCCGGTCGAGCAGGCGGGAGGCCTTCGCCGCGCCTTCCTCCGGTGCCAGCCCGCCCAGCGACAACGCTCTTGCCACCTTCAGCCCGGCGCGCAGGATGGAATCGTCGATGATCATGATGGTGACGGTCGCGCCCGACACGATGTCGAGTTCATGGTCCTGTTGCCCGGCCGCCGCCTTTTTCAGATCGAGGCCGGCATAGCCTTCCGTCACCTCGCGGATGCGCGCGTCGGGAATGCCGACCAGCACGATCGGCTCGGAATGCTTGACCAGCCGAACGCCCGTGATCACCGCCTCCGTCGAGACGCCGCCCAAAATGTGGATCGGCTTGCCGGAATAGCCGGCGGTCGGCACGAAGTCGGAGGTCAGGAACACCCAGCCGATCGTCTCGCCGTTCTTCAGGGCGGGCACGACTGCCAGGTCGTCGCGTGCCGGGCCATAGGCGTCAGCGCCGGGCACCAGGTCTCCCGGTGCCGCCAGTTCGAGGAACTTGCCGACGAGCGGCGCCGCCATGCCGTCCTGTGGGGCGGTGAAAACCGTCAGGACGGCGGCAAGGAAGATGGCCAGCAGCCGGACATGGCCGCGTCGCAGGAAAAGGAAGGTGGAGTATAGTGGACGGGACATACCCGGCTCCGGATCGCGTTTCGTCTTTCGATCCGCAACCTATTGATTCAAGCAGGACCTGAATTTGCAGTTTCGCAAACAAATCCGCGAAGCCGGGCGGCGCGTTGTCCGGCGCCCCTGTGTCAGGCAGTCGGGGCCTGTCCGCCGATGTCGGCCGGCGCCACTGACACGGTCTTGATGACCGCATGGACTGGGACCCCCGGCGATAGCCCGAGTGCCGCCACGGAACGCCGCGTGACACGGGCCAGGACGCGTCCCGCCGGCGTGTCGACGGCGACCATGGCGCCCGGACCTTCGCCCTCGCGGATTTCCGAAACGGTGCCTGCAAGGATGTTGAGTGCCGACAGGCCCTCGGGCCGCTGGCGCGCGAGTATCACGTCATGCGCGGCGATGCGCACACGCACGGCCTTGCCCGGCGCCTGGGCCAGATGTGGCAGGAACAGCGCCATGCCGCCCGCTTCCAGTTCGCTCAGCCCGTCGCCGTGATGGCGCAGCACCCGTGCCTCGATGAGCGCGCCCGCCTCGCGCGAGCCGAGCGGCGTGACGGACGGATCGCCCAGCACGTCACCCGGCGGGCCCTGGCGCACCACCCGGCCATCCTCCAGTGCAACGACGGTGGTCGCCAGCCGTGCCACTTCCGAGGCCGAGTGGCTGACATAGAGGATCGGAACGGCGACCTCGTCGCGCAGCCGTTCGAAATAGGGCAGGATCTCCGCCTTGCGCGCCTCGTCGAGCGCCGCCAGCGGCTCGTCCGCCAGGATCAGGCGCGGCGAACACAGCAGCGCCCGCCCGATGGCCACGCGCTGCTTCTCGCCGCCCGACAGCAGCCCCGGGCGCCGGTCGAGCAGATGACCGATGCCCAGCATCTCGACAATGCGCGCGGGCTCTTCGCGTCGCGCGCCGAGCGGTGCGAACCAGCGGCCATAGGCAAGGTTCTGGCGCACCGTCAGGTGCGGGAACAGCCGACCTTCCTGAAACACCGTGCCGATGCGGCGGCGATGCGGCGGAAGCGCGATGCCGCGCGCCGTGTCGGTGAGGATGTCGTCGCCGAGCGCTATCCGCCCTTCATCAGGACGCAGCAGGCCGGCCACGGCCTTGACGATGGTCGATTTGCCCGATCCGGACCGGCCGAACAGCACGGTGACGCCATGCGGCGCCTCGAAGGAGGCGTCCAGCCGGAAACCCTGGAAACGGTGTTTCAGCGTGACCGACAGCATCAACCGCCCCCGACCCGCGCGGCCACCCGCCGCGCCACGAATTCCGAAAGCAGCAGCGCCGACATGGCGACGATGATGGCCACGATGACGAGACGCGCCGCCGAGGCTTCGCCGCCCGGCACTTGCAGGAAGGCATAGACGGCCGATGGCAGCGTCTGTGTCTGGCCGGGAATGTTGGAGACGAAGGTGATGGTCGCGCCAAACTCGCCCATGGCCTTGGCGAAGGCGAGGATGGCGCCGGCGATGATGCCCGGCAGGATGAGCGGCAGCGTCACGGTCAGGAACACCCAGGCCGGGGACGCGCCGAGCGTGGCGCCAGCCTCCTCCAGTTTCGGGTCGACAGCCTCGATGGAGAGGCGGATGGCGCGCACCATCAGCGGAAACGCCATGATGGCCGCCGCCAGCACCGCGCCGGTCCAGCGGAAGGCGAAGACGATGCCGAACCATTCGTCGAGATACTGGCCGATGAAGCCCTTGCGGCCCATGGTCAGCAGAAGCAGGTAGCCGGTGACGACAGGCGGCAGGATCAGCGGCAGGTGGACGATTCCGTTGACGATCTGCTTGCCGGGAAACTGCCAGCGTGCGAGCCCGTGGGCCACGAGAATGCCGAATGGAAGGCTGACCAGCGTCGCCACGCCTGCCACGCGCAGCGAGAGAGCCACCGCCTGCCATTCTTGCGGGGAAAGCCAGTCCGTCACGCGATCACTTCAACACGCTGAATCCCTGTTGGGTGAAGGCTGCCTTTGCCGTTTCCCCGGAAAGGGCTTCGAAAAAGGCCCTGTCTGCGGGATCGGCGGCGTCCTTCAGCAGAATTGCCGGATAGACGATCGGCGGATGGCTGTCAGCAGGAAAGGTGCCGACAACGGTGACATTGTCGGATGCCGCCGCGTCCGTGGCATAGACGATGCCGTAAGGCGCTTCGCCGGCGGCCACCAGCGACAGCGCCGCGCGCACATTGTCGGCCTGCGCGACCGAAGGCGCGAGCGAATCCCAAAGGCCGAGCGTGGTGAGCGCGGCCTTGCCGTAAATGCCGGCGGGCACGGAATCCACCATGGCCATGGCCAGCTTGCCGTCACCCAGAAGGGCGGGCAGGTCGAGACCGGGCGTTATCGTGACCGGTTCGGCGCCCTTGCCATGGGCGATCAGCACCAGCGAATTGGCGAGGATGTCGCGACGCCCGCCGTCGGCAACGAGACCGGCTTCTTCCACCGCATCGGCCCAGGCCATGTTGGCGGAAATGAAGATGTCGGCAGGAGCGCCGGCGATGATCTGCTTGGCCAGCGCGCCGGATCCGGCATAGGAGATCGTTGCCGTGTTGCCCGTCTGTGCCTCCCACCGCGTTGCAAAGTCGTCCAGCGCGTTCTTCAGCGATGCGGCGGCGAAGACGGACACGTCAGCGGCCCTGGCCGGTACCTGCACTGCAGGCAACAGGCAGGCTGACAGCGCCGCGATGGCCACGCGCCGCAGCCGGTTCCCGATCTTCAGCGGCATGATCGTTGGCACCCCTTTTGCGCAAGCAATATGTTCGGTGGGAAATATCGCAGGGGATCGCGGGGGAGGCAAGCGTTATTTTTTGCCGGACATATCGCTTAGCATCGCCTGCAGCGTTGCGATCCGGCCGGCATTGGCAGCGGCGGTCTCGTCCTCGATGGCACGGTAGAGGGCAAGCACCTGCTCCCCGGCCGCCGTCAGGCTGGCGCCGCCGCCCGAGGTGCCGCCGCGCGAGCTTTCCACCAGCGGGTCGCGGAAAAAGCCGTTCATCGCCTCCACCAGGCTCCAGGCGCGCTTGTAGCTCATGCCCATGGCCCGGCCCGCCGCCGCGATCGAGCCGGTGTCGCGGATGCGCTCCAGCAGGTCGGCCTTGCCGGGCCCGAGCATGGCATCGTCGCCAAACAGGATGCGCAGGCGCAGCCGGGGCGTATCGGTCTTGGTCTCGTCCATGGAGGAGATATGGCAGCAAGCGTGCCCGCCGGGCAAGGCCCGGTCAGGTGGGCGGCCGTCTCGCAAAGCAAAAGGGGCGGCCGCAGCCGCCCCTCGTCACCGTTCGTGTCTCGCGCCGGTCAGGCGGTGAGGTCGAACCGGTCCGCGTTCATCACCTTCACCCAGGCGGCGATGAAGTCCTTGACGAACTTCTCCTCGTTGTCGTCCTGGGCATAGACCTCTGCATAGGAGCGCAGGATGGAACTGGAGCCGAACACCAGGTCGATGCGCGTGGCGGTCCACTTCACCGCGCCGGTCTTGCGGTCACGGATCTCGTAGATGTCGCCGTCGCCCTTGTGCCAGCTGTTGGCCATGTCGGTCAGGTTGACGAAGAAGTCGTTGGTCAGCTGGCCTTCGCGGTCGGTGAAGACGCCATGCTTGGTGCCGGCATAATTGGCGCCGATCACGCGCATGCCGCCGACCAGCGCCGTCATCTCAGGCGCGGTGAGGCCCATGAGCTGGGTGCGGTCCAGCATCATCTCTTCCGGGCTGACCACGTAGGTCTTCTTCAGCCAGTTGCGATAGCCATCGGCCAGCGGTTCCAGCACGTCGAAGGAAGCCGCGTCCGTCATTTCGTCGGTCGCGTCACCACGGCCCGGCGCGAACGGAACGGTGACATCATGGCCGGCAGCCTTGGCCGCCTGCTCGATGCCCACATTGCCGGCCAGGACGATGACGTCGGCCACCGATGCGCCCGTTTCGGCCGCGATCGGCTCCAGCACGGACAGGACACGCGCGAGGCGCTCCGGCTCATTGCCTTCCCAGTCCTTCTGCGGGGCAAGGCGGATGCGCGCGCCATTGGCACCGCCGCGCATGTCGGAACCGCGATAGGTGCGCGCGCTGTCCCAGGCCGTGGCCACCATGTCGGCGACGGAAAGGCCGGAAGCCGCGATCTTCGCCTTCACGGCGTCGACATCGTAGCCGGTGTTGCCGGCGGGCACCGGATCCTGCCAGATCAGGTCTTCGGCCGGGATCTCCGGGCCGATATAGCGTGACTTCGGACCCATGTCGCGATGGGTCAGCTTGAACCAGGCCCGCGCGAAGGTGTCGGAGAAGTAGTCGAAATCCGCCATGAACTTCTCGCAGATGGCCCGGTAGGCCGGGTCCATCTTCATCGCCATGTCGGCATCGGTCATCATCGGCATGCGGCGCACGGAAGGATCGGACGCGTCAACCGGCATGTCCTCTTCCTTGATGCCGACGGGCTGCCACTGGTTCGCGCCGGCCGGGCTCTTGGTCAGTTCCCACTCGTAGCCGAACAGCAGCTTGAGGTAGCCATTGTCCCACTTGGTCGGCTCTGTGGTCCAGGCGCCCTCGATGCCGGACGTCACCGCGTTGGCGGCCTTGCCGTGCATGTTCGGGTTGGCCCAGCCGAAGCCCTGCTCGGTCACGTCGGCGGCCTCCGGGTCGGCACCCAGCAGGCCGGCATCGCCATTGCCATGCGCCTTGCCGACGGTGTGGCCGCCGACGGTCAGCGCCGCGGTTTCCTCGTCGTCCATGGCCATGCGCGCGAAGGTCTCGCGCACCTGCGCGGCCGTCTTGAGCGGATCGGGCTGGCCGTTCACGCCTTCCGGATTGACGTAGATGAGGCCCATCTGCACGGCGGCCAGCGGGTTCTCCATCGTCGCGGGGTCTTCCACGCTGTCGTAGCGGCTGTCGCTCGGGGCGAGCCATTCCTTCTCCGCGCCCCAGTAGATGTCCTTTTCGGGATGCCAGATGTCCTCGCGGCCATAAGCGAAGCCGAAGGTCTTCAGGCCCATGCTTTCATAGGCGACGTTGCCGGCCAGGATCATCAGGTCGGCCCAGGAGATCTTGTTGCCGTATTTCTTCTTGATCGGCCAGAGCAGGCGCCGGGCCTTGTCGAGGCTCACATTGTCCGGCCAGGCGTTGAGCGGCGCAAAGCGCTGGTTACCCGTGCCGCCACCGCCGCGGCCGTCAGCCAGGCGGTAGGTGCCGGCCGAATGCCAGGCCATGCGGATGAACAGGCCGCCATAGTGTCCCCAGTCGGCCGGCCACCAGTCCTGGCTCTCCGTCATCAGGGCATGCAGGTCCTTCTTGAGCGCATCGTAGTCGAGCGACTTGACCGCCTCGCGGTAGTTGAAGTCCTTGCCCAGCGGATTGGTCTTCGTGTCGTGCTGGTGGAGGATGTCGAAGTTCAGCGCATTCGGCCACCAGTGCATGTTCGACGTTGCCACGGCGGTCATGCCGCCATGCATCACCGGGCAGCCGCCCGCTTTTTCTGTGTTCTTCACGTCCATGTTTGTCTCCGGTCGTGCTCGTGTTCGAAGGGAAGTCACTGGTCAACAGCGATGAGAAAGCACGAAGGCAATCCGTCTCCCGTTTCGGTCCATCCTTGCTGCGATGCCATGAAACAGGCATACCAGCCGGACCGGACGCTGTCCTCCGCGCGGTTTCAGGCCGCCGGAGATCAGACGGAATGCCGTTGTCGGTTCCTCCTCATTTGGGACCATACCAAAGTGCGGCGATTAAATTAAGTTGTATTTCCTGATTGGAATGATAATTTCAGCTTATGAGAAACGTGACGCTCAAGCAGTTCCGTTATTTCGAGGCCCTGGCCCGCCACGGCCATTTCGGCCGCGCGGCCGAGGCCTGTTCCATCTCGCAGCCCGCATTGTCGATGCAGATCAGGGAACTGGAGGAATCGCTGGGCACCGAGCTTTTCGAGCGCCACGCGCGCCAGATACGGCTGACCAGTTTCGGCGAGGAATTCGCCGTTCGAGTGCGGGAAATCCTGCGCTCCGTCGATGAACTGGGCGATCTGGCCCGCGCGTCGCGCGAACGCCTCGTCGGCCGCCTGCGCATCGGGATCATTCCCACCATCGCGCCCTATCTCCTGCCATGCATCATCGCCGAGCTTTCGCGCCTCAACGAGGGCCTGGAAATCCAGGTTCGCGAAACGCTGACCTCGCGGCTCGTCGAGGAACTGGCAGCCGGGCGAATCGACACGGCCATCGTCGCGCTTCCCGTTTCGGAACCGGCCCTGACGGAAGTGGCGCTCTTTTCCGAGACCTTCGTTCTTGTCCGGCCGGCTGCTGACGAGGACAAGCCGGTGCCCGATCGCGAGGGTCTGCGCGAAATGCGCCTGCTGCTTCTGGAAGAGGGCCATTGTTTCCGTGACCAGGCGCTCTCGTTTTGCAACCTGCACACCACGCGTCCGCGCGAATTGCTGGACGGAAGCGCGCTCTCGACGCTGGTGCAGATGGTCGGCGCGGGGATCGGCGTGACGCTGATCCCGGAGATGGCGGTGCCTGTCGAGACCGGATCGGCCGCGGTATCGGTCGCCCGTTTCAGGGATCCGCAGCCCTCGCGCACCATCGGCATGATCTGGCGCAAGTCCAGCCCGCTGACCCGGCAGTTGCACCAGATCGCAGGGGCGGTTCGCCTTTGCGGGGAGGCGGCGCTGGAAAGGGTGCGCGCAACGGAAGGGCCGGGCAGTGCACGCCGGGCGCCGTCGCGTCTTACGACCGCAGGGTGATGATCCCGTCGTGACCCTGGACGAAGGCGAGGGCCTGGGCCAGTTCGCCGACCGACTGCGAATGCAGCGTCAGGAGCGGCTGCCCTTCCTCGACGATGTCGCCGGCCCGCACATGCAGGTCGAGGCCTGCCGCCTTTTCCTCGGGCGCGCCGGCAAGGATCGCCGCGCGCGAAAGAAGCCGGTTGTCGAAGGCGTTGACGCGGCCGGGGGCCTGCGCATGGACGGTCTGGCGATGGCGCGCGGACGGGGGCTCGGACATGCCGCCCTGGGCCGCGCAGATCGCCTGGAATTTCATCCAGGCCCGGCCGCTGGCCAGCGTCCGCTCCGCCAGTCCTTCGCCGTCGCCTTCCGCAGCCTTTCCTGCCAGTTCCAGCAGTGCACCGGCAAGCATCAGGGCCTTCGCGCGCAGATCCCCCGGCGCCTCCGCCTCGTTGCGCAGCACTTGCAGCACGTCGCGTGCTTCCAGCGCGGGACCGATGCCCCGCCCGACCGGATGGGCGCCATTGGTCCTCAATACGCGCAGATGCAGCCCGAAACGCCGGGCGACGTCCAGCAGCGTCCGCGTCAGCGTCTCCGCTTCGCCGGCACTGCGGATCTTCGCCGACGGTCCGACGGGAAGGTCGATCACCACGTGGGTCGCGCCCGCCGCGATCTTCTTGGAGAGCACCGAGGCGATGAGCTGGCCGTGGCTGTCGAGGCCCAGCGCCCGTTCGATGCGGATCAGGATGTCGTCGGTCGGGCTGAGATCCACCGCTCCGCCCCAGGCGATGCAGCCGCCCTCGCTTTCCACCACCCGGCGCATGTGGTCCAGCGTCAGGTTCACCGGCGCCAGCGTCTCCATCATGTCGGCCGTGCCGGCAGGCGAGGTGATGGCGCGCGAGGAGGTCTTGGGTATCGTCAGGCCGCAGGCCGCCGCAATCGCGACGACGATCGGTGTCGTGCGGTTTCCCGGGAGCCCGCCGACGCAGTGCTTGTCGGCGATGACGCCTGGCGGCCAGGTCATTCGCGCACCGGTGTCGACCATGGCCGCTGTCATCGCCGCGATCTCGTCCGTGTCAAGTGTCCGGGCCGCGCAGGCGGTGACGAAGGCGGCAAGCTGGATGTCGGAATAGCGCCCGGCAACGATGTCGCAGAGAATGGCCTCCATCGGCACGGCGTCGAGCCGGTGACCGAAGACTTTCGCCCGCACATGCGACATGGAATCGATGGTCTCGTCCTTGCGGATCGAGGCCAGCCCTCCGTCCTTTGCCCTGATGCCGTGCCAGGCGGCTTCGGAAAGGCCGGCCTCGTCCGGCCCGATCAGGCCGCCGGAGACCAGGTTGAGGCGCGCGGTGATGGCCTTGCCGCGATGGCTGACCAGCAGGCGGTCCGGCGCCGCAAGGCCCAGCGTTCGGCAGGCCGGGCTCGCGCCGTCGAGATAGACGATTGCCTCCCCGGCTGCATCGATGCCCGGCCGTCTGAGCCTGAGTTCCACGTCCATCCCGGTCATGCCCGTTGCTGCCAATGCCGATTCGGACCGGCAAGGTGTGACCGTTCCCGCCGCCGGTCAAGCGCGCCGGGGTGGACGCCGGCGCCCTGTCAGCCGAGCACGGCCTTCACCGCGTCGGCGGTTTTGGACACCACCTCGTCGGCCTCGGCGCGGGTCAGGCAGAGCGGAGGCGCGAAACCCAGTATGTCGCCCTGCGGCATCGTCCGTCCGATGACGCCGCGTTCCAGGAGCGCGGCGGTGACGGAAGGCGTGATCTTGCGCGACGCATCGAAGAAGCGCCGGTCATCCTTGTCCTCGACGAATTCGACGGCGCAGAGCATGCCTTCGCCGCGCACGTCGCCCACATGGGGATGGCCGGCAAGCGCGTCCTTCATGGCCGCGTTGAACCAGGCGCCGGTCTCGCCGGCATTGGCCACCAGGTTCAGGCTGTCGATGAGCTTGAGATTGGCAACGCCCGCCGCCGCGCCGATGGGATGGGCCGAATAGGTCCAGCCATGGCCGATGGGGCCGTTCTCGTCAGTGCCCTTTTCCAGCACCGCCCAGACCTTGTCGGAGACGATGGAGCCGGACAGTGGCGCATAGGCGGACGTCAGGCCCTTGGCGATGGTGATGATGTCCGGCCGGATGCCGTAATGGGTGGAGCCGAACATGGTGCCGAGCCGTCCGAAACCGGTCACCACCTCGTCGGCGATCAGCAGGATGTCATGCCTTTCCAGAACCGCCTGGATGGCCTCCCAGTAACCGGCCGGCGGCGGCACGATGCCGCCCGTCCCCAGCATCGGCTCGCCGATGAAGGCGGCGATCGTGTCGGCGCCCTCGCGTTCGATCAGGGCTTCCAGTTCAGCCGCGCAATGGGCGGTGAAGGCCTGCTCGTCCATCGAGCGGTCGGCGCGGCGATAGAAATAGGGCGCTTCCGTGTGCAGCACCTGCGCCAGCGGCAGGTCGAACTTCTTGTGGAACAGGTCGAGGCCTGTCAGCGAACCGGTCATCAGGCCGGAGCCGTGATAGCCGCGCCAGCGCGAGATGATCTTCTTCTTTTCCGGCCGGCCGAGGATGTTGTTGTAGTACCAGACCAGCTTGATGTTGGTCTCGTTGGCATCCGACCCGCCAAGCCCGAAATAGACCTTGGACATGTTCTCCGGTGCCCGGTCGATCACCATCTTTGCCAGCGTGATCGAGGCTTCCGTGCCATGGCCGACATAGGCGTGGTAGTAGGCAAGTTCTTTCGCCTGCGCGGCAATGGCCTCGGCGATCTCGGTGCGCCCGTAGCCGACATTGACGCAATAGAGACCGGCAAAGGCATCCAGCAGCCGGTTGCCGTCGCGGTCCTCGATGAAGACGCCGGATCCGCCGCTGATGATGCGGTTCGGGCTTTCGCCCCGCGCGTGCTGGGCGAGATGGGTGGACGGATGGAAGAAGTTCTCCCGGTCCCACTGGTCAAGCTGGTCGTTCTTCAGCATCAGTCTTTCCTTCCGGTTTCGGTCATGCCCAGTCGCGGCAGACATATTTGACGTCCATGAACGCGGCCATGCCGAGCCGCGCGCCTTCTCGGCCCACGCCAGACTGCTTCATGCCGCCGAAGGGTATGGGCGCGCCGGTCACCTTTGTCCGGTTTACCGCCACCATGCCATATTGCAAGGCGCGGCTCGCGCGGTAAATCCTGCGCGGATCGCTCGTATGCAGATAGGCGATCAATCCGTATTCGCTGTCATTGGCCCGCGCGAAGGCTTCTTCTTCCGTGTCGAAGGCGGCGATGGCCGCCACCGGCCCGAAGGTTTCCTCCCGCATGATCAGCGCGTCGGCCGGCACGTCGGCCAGCACCGTCGGCTGAAAGAACAGCGGCCCGGCATCATGGCGCTTGCCGCCGCAAACGAGCCGTGCGCCGCGATCAAGGGCGTCCGCCACATGCTCTTCCTGCTTGGCCACCGCCTTACCGTTCATCAGCGGCCCGATATCCGGATCGCAAAGGCCCGGGCCGATGGTCAGGGTCTTTGCACGCTCGGCAAACCGGGTGCAGAAATCCTCACAGGCGCTGCGCTCGACCAGGAAACGGTTCGCGCCGAGGCAATCCTGGCCCGAAGTCGCGAACTTGGCTTTGATGGCCTCTTCAACGGCATGGTCCATGTCCGCGTCAGCGAACAGGATGAAGGGCGCATGCCCGCCCAGTTCCATGACGATGCGCTTCACCGTGTCGGCCGATTGCCGGTAGAGCAGCCGTCCGACTTCCGTGGAACCGGTGAACGACAGCGCGCGCACGCGCCTGTCCGCCGTCCAGGCCGGCACGATGTCCGTGGCATGACCTGTAACGACGTTGAACACGCCCGGCGGAAAACCGGCCCGCTCGGCCAGTTCCGCCAGCGCGGTCGCGGAAAGCGGTGTCTCGTGCGACGGGTGGATGACCACGGTGCAGCCCGCCGCCAGCGCGGCGGCAGCCTTTCGCACGATCATCGCATTGGGAAAGTTCCACGGCGTGACGAGCGCGGCCACGCCGACCGGCTCCAGCCAGACCTCGACCTCCGCGTCAGGCAGATGCGACGTCACGCTCTCGATGTTGGGGCGCTTGGCTTCTTCGGCATAGAATTCGGCAAAGGAGGCGCCATAGTCGATCTCGCCGCGCGCTTCGGACAGGGGCTTGCCCTGTTCCAGCACCATCAGCGCCGCCAGGTCCTCGCGCCGCTCGCGCATCAGTTCGAACCAGCGTTTCAGGCAGGCCGAGCGCTGCTGCGGCAGCAGGCCGGCCCAGGCCGGAAACGCGGCGTGCGCGGCATCGGCGGCTTGCCGTGCCTCGTCCGTGCCCATGGCCGCGACATGGGCGATGATGGCGCCATCGGCCGGATTACGCACCTCCATCGTCGCGCCGCCTTGCGCCGAGACCCAGGCCCCGTTCACGTAGGAAAACGTGCGCAGGAGCTTGGGATCGCCGAGCCGGACCGGCAGCAGTCTCTTGTCGCTGTCCTTCATGAAGCGCCTCCTTGTGCCTTGATATGGCGTGACGGGCTCCACGATAGGGGCGAAAGCGGCGGCGTTTTCACCGCAATCAGATTGTGCGGCAGTGGTTCTTGCCGGATTTGCGGCCGTTTTCAGCGTTTTTCACTGTTGCCCGGTGATGCAGGTCCGGCCGGCAGCGGCGGCACGGTGTTTTTCACCGCCTTGGTGACGATGTAGCCGAAATAGCGCTCGATCCCCACGCTCGCATCCAGAAGCCCGTCCATCAGCCGCTGATAGGCATCGACATCGGCCACCACCGCTTTCATCACGTAGTCGATGCCGCCGCCCGTCGCCGCGCATTCCACTATTTCAGGAAGGTCCATGACAGCGGCCTCGAAGCGCCGGAAATCGGCGGCCTGGTGGTTGGCAAGCGTCACCTCGACAATCACCTCCGTCACGGGACCCAGCCTGCGCAGGTCCACCATGGCCCGGTAGCCGGTGATGTAGCCGGCCTTTTCCAGCTTCTTCAGCCGTTCCACGCAAGGGCTGGGCGACAGGTTGACCGCCTGCGCCAATGCCACCTTGGTCATCCGCCCGTTGGCTTGCAGCGCCTTCAGGATGGCGAGATCGAAGGCATCCAGCCTGCTCATGCGTTATCCGCCAACTTAGGTGCTGATCGCGGTGCCGCTGCCCGCGGCGCGGGTGACGGCAAGCGCATGGGTGGCAATCGCCGTGTCCTGCGCGCCGGTGCCGGTCAGGTCGCAGATCGTGACCTGGTCCTGCGATGTGCGCCCCCGCGCCTTGCCCGAGACCACGTCGCCCAGTTCCACCGGTGCCATGGATCCGCCGAGGCCGGCGGCAAGCACGCTGCGCCATTCGCCCAGTTTCTCGCACTGGGACAGCCGGTCGCAGACATAAGCGTCCGCCTTCGCGATGGCCTGCGGGTCGATCTCGTTCTTGCCTTCCTGGTCCGACCCCATGGCGGTCACGTGCAGGCCCGGATGCAGCCATTCGGCCTTGAGCACCGGTTCGCGCGCCGGCGTCGTCGTCACGACAAGCTGCGATTGCGCAACCAGCGAAGCCGGATCGGCTACCGTTTCCGCCGTGATGCCGAGGCGCTCGGAGAGGTCCTTCGCGCAGTCGCCGGCCTTGCCGGCATCGCGGCCCCAGACCAGTACACGCCGGTACGGGCGCACGAGATGCGCTGCTTCCATCTGCAGGCGCGCCTGCACGCCCGTGCCGAACACGCCGGCCGTCTCGACCTTCTCCGGCGCCAGGTGGCGCGCGGCCACCGCACCCGCTGCTGCCGTGCGCACGTCCGTCAGGTAGCCATTGTCGAGGAACACGGCCCTGACGAGGCCCGTCGTGGCGTCGAGCAGCACCATCAGCCCGTTGAGGCTGGCCAGACCCTTGGACGGATTGTCGAAGAAACCGGGGCTGACCTTGATGGCGAAGCCCTCGAAATCCGGTATCCAGGCCGTCTTGACGTCCACCTCGCCATGCACGGCCGGCAGGTCCATGGAAAGGACCGGCGGCATGACGACCCCGCCGGACGCCAGCGCCGCGAAGGCCTGCGACACGACGTCGACCGCCGTGAGGTCCAGTTTCACCGCCGCGCGCAGTTCCGTCTCGGTCACGATGCGGATTTCATGAGCCATAGGCACCTTCTCCTGTCCTGATGCCGCCGAGATCCACTGGTTCGCCGGCCATGACGGCCATGAACTGGGCCATGTCCACGTTGCGGCCCGTGATGAGCGTCGCCACCGGTCCGGCAAGCCGACCCGCCTTGCCGCTCATGATGGCGGCGAGGCCAACGACACTGGCGCCTTCCGCCACAAGCCGGTCCTCGAAGAACAGCGCCTGCATGGCGCGGTAGATCTCGTCTTCCGAAACAAGGATCACATCGTCGAGCAGATCGCGGCAAAGCGCAAAGGTGAAGCGGTTGGAAAGCCCGATGCCACCGCCGAGTGAATCGGCCAGGCTCGCCACTTCCTCCACCTCCACCGGCTTGCCCGCCGCGATGGACGCATGCATGGCCGCACCGCGCTCCATCGTCACCCCGATCACCCGGACCGACGGCTTGATCGCCCGGGCCGCCAGCGCCACGCCCGCCGCCAGACCGCCGCCCGAAAGCGGAACGAGGAGCGTGGCGATGTCCGGGCGCTCCGCCAGCATTTCCAGGGCCGCCGTGCCCTGTCCGGCAATCACCGCCTCGTGGTCGAAGGGCGGGATTTCCACCAGGCCTTCTTCCTGCGCCAGCCGCCGGCTTTCAAGCCCCGCCTCGTCCTGGCTGCGACCGGCAATGTGCGTTTCCGCGCCCAGGGCTCCAATGGCTTCCACCTTGTTGGACGGCACCAGCGACGACATGCAGATGACGGCGCGAAGCCCCCGCAGGCGGGCGGCGTAGGCAACGGCACGGCCGTGATTGCCGGTCGAGCAACAGGTGACGCCCGCCACGTCTCCAGGCAGTTGCGCGATGGCGTTTGCCGCGCCGCGCAGCTTGAAGGCACCTGTCGGCTGGCAGGTTTCAAGCTTCATCAGGAATTCCGTCCCCGCCACGCCGCTCATGAAGGGCGAGGGGATCATCGGCGTCTGCACCGCCATGCCGGCAATGCGGTTCGCCGCCGCCATCACATCCGCCAGCGAAAGGCTCATGCCGCGACACGCCCAAGGCGGCGCGGACGTTGGAAGCGGGTGGCAAAGACACGCAAATGTCGCATCCGGAACTCCTCTGGTGCATCCTGTCGGTGTTTTCTGGCAGGGTCCGGAACCTGCGGCTGCAAGGCATCATGCGCGGCCGCCCCTGTCAACTTTCCCGGCTCTGTTTTTCGCTTGTCCCCGGCGCTAGGGTCAGGCGGAGGCGCAGTGCTGACAACGCGGCAAGACAAAGACGAGAAACCTGGAGGGGAAACGCAATGCCGGCAAGTCATCTGCCATTTGAGAAGGCCGAATATGAACGCCGCCTTGCCCGCGTGCGCGAGGCCATGGCCGCCCAGCAGCTTGACCTCCTGTTCATCGAGGACCCGTCCAACATGGCCTGGCTGACCGGCTATGATGGCTGGTCCTTCTACGTCCACCAGGGCGTGCTCGTCTTCCTCGACGAGGACCCGGTCTGGTGGGGCCGCTCGCAGGATGCCAACGGCGCGCTGCGCACGGTGTGGATGGATGACGCCAACGTGGCCTGGTATCCGGACCACTACGTGCAGTCCACGCTCTGCCATCCCATGGAACTGCTCGCCGCGATGATCCGGGACCGGGGCTACGGGTCGAGTCGCATCGGCGTGGAGCTGGAGAATTACTATTTCTCCGCCAAGGCCTTCCTGGTGCTCCAGCACGAATTGCCCGACGCCATTCTCGCCGATGCCACGGCGCTGGTGAACTGGCAGCGCGCGGTCAAGAGCGAGCCGGAAATCGCCTTCATGCGCAAGGCGGCGCGGATTTCCGAGAAGATCATCGACTACGTGATCGAGCGCGTCGAGCCGGGCGTTCGCAAGTCGGAGGTCGTGGCCGAGATCTACGGCAAGGCCATACGCGGCACGGACGAGGACTGGGGCGATTATCCGGCCATCGTGCCGCTTCTGCCCTCCGGTTCCGATGCGGCCGCCCCGCACCTGACCTGGGACGGACGCATTTTCGAGAAGGACATGGCCACCTTCTTCGAGATCGCCGGCTGCTACCGCCGCTACCACGCGCCGTTCTGCCGCACCATTTTCCTGGGCACGCCGCCCGATCATTTCCGCCGCGCCGAGGCTGCCCTTGTCGAAGGCCTGGAAGCCGGGCTTCAGGCCGCGCAACCCGGCAACACCGCCGCCGACATTGCCCGCGCACTGGCCCTGCCGCTGGAGCGCGCCGGCATCGAGCGGTCCGCGCGCGCGGGCTATCCCATCGGCCTGTCCTACCCGCCCGACTGGGGCGAGCGCACGATCTCCATCCGCGAGGGCGACGATACCGTGCTCGAACCCGGCATGACCTTCCATTTCATGCCGGGCCTGTGGATGAACGACTGGGGCCTGGAAATCACAGAGAGCATCCTGATCCGCGAGAAAGGCCCGGCCGAATGCCTTTGCGACCGGCCGCGCCAGCTCTTCGTCAAGGAATGAGCCGATGAGCCCGCTGGACCGGACCGTCGCCATTCTCGCCGACCTGATCGCCTATCCGACGGTTTCCGCCGATTCCAACCTGGCGCTCATCGCCCATGCCGCCGAGCGGCTCGGCGATGCCGGCGCGGCCATCCAGATCCACCGCGATCCGACCGGGGAGAAGGCGAACCTGTTTGCCACCATCGGCCCCGACAGGCCCGGCGGCGTTGTGCTGTCAGGCCACACCGATGTCGTGCCGGCGCTGGAACCGGAATGGGAAGGCGATCCCTTCGCCATGCGCCAGGACGGCGGGCGCCTCTACGGGCGGGGGACATGCGACATGAAGGGCTTCATCGCCTGTATGCTGGCGATGGCTCAAACCTTCGCCGCCCGTGACCTGGCGCGCCCGGTCCATTTTGCGCTCACCTATGACGAGGAAGTGGGGTGCCTCGGCGCCCGGCAACTGGTGCAGGACCTGGCGGCCGCCGGCATCCGGCCTTCCGCCGCCATCATCGGCGAGCCGACGAACATGCGCATGATCGAGGGCCACAAGGGCTGCTGTGAATACACCACCCGTTTCAAGGGGCTGGAGGGCCATGGCTCCGACCCGGACGCCGGCGTCAACGCCATCGAATATGCGGTGCGCTATGCCGCCCGCCTTGCCGAACTGGGCCGCGGCCTGCGCGCCGAACCGGTGGAAGGGTCGCGCTTCCGCCCGCCCTTCACCACGGTCCAGATCGGCCGCATCGAGGGCGGCGCGGCGCGCAACGTGATTGCCGGCGACTGCATGATCGAATGGGAAATGCGCCCCGTCCGTCCGGACGACGCGGGAAAGGTCAAGCGCGCCTTGCAGCTTTTCTGCGACGAGGTGCTGCTGCCGGAAATGCGCAGCGTCTCGCCCGGCTGCTCCATCGAGACCGAGGTGATCGGCGAGGTCGCCGGGCTCGAGCCGGTGGCCGACAACGAGGCCCGCGACATCGTCGCGCGGTTGACCGGCGCCAATGACTGCGATGTCGTGGCGTTCGGCACAGAGGCCGGATTGTTCCAGGAGTTCGGAATGTCGGCCATCGTCTGCGGTCCCGGCTCCATCGAACAGGCCCACAAGCCGAACGAATATGTGGCCGTTTCCGAACTGGAGAAATGCCTCTCCATGCTGGACGGCCTTGCGGGGACATTGTCGCGTTGAGTGTGGCGCAGTGGTGCCGGCCTATTGGGTCGCCACCCACCAGGTATTGCCGTCAGGGTCGCGGAACCCGCCGCGCAGGTCGTCGTCGTCGTTTTTGCGCACCGGTTCCTGTACGCTGGGCGCATCAAACGCCATGGCGCGTTCATGGGCCGCCTGTGCGTCCTCGACATAAACATGCAGGTGGGTGTCGCCGGAGCGCCAGTCACTTGCGCCGCCGCCGATCATGACCACGGAATCGCCAATTCTCACTTCCGCGTGCATCAGTGTTCCGTCCGGCCGGTCGAAGCGGCGCAGAAGTGTTGCGCCGAACACGTTTCCCAGGAAATTGATCAGTCCCTGCGTGTCCGCACTGATGAGATAAGGGCTCACGCAGGTATAGCCTTCGGGCTTCCAGCCGGGCATGGCGGCACTCCTCTGCTGCTTTTCTCCACGGTGACACGGGACGGCAACCCAGGCCAGCCATTCCTCAACGCAAGCCGCCGGCCATGCGGGCGGCTTCCGGCAATCGCCGCAATTTCAGCATCGCCATGGCACCGAACACCGGGCCGGGCACGAGCACGAGAAACACCCAGCGCCAGCTTCCCGCCCATTGCGCGACCAGCGGTATGAGCCAGATGGCCCCGATGGTGATGGCAAAGCCCACGCCCATCTGCAGCGCCAGTGCCGATCCCACCCAGCCGGGTTCCGACAATTCGGTCACGGCGGCGGAAAACTGGGCGCTGTCGGCGATCACGCTCACGCCCCAGACAAGCGCGACGGTCGTGAACAGCCAGGCCGGGCCGTCAAAGGTGAAGCCGATGGCGATGGCGCATGTGCCGGACAGGGCGAGTGCCAGCGCCGTCGTGTGACAGCGCCCGATCCGGTCGGCAAGCCACCCACCGGCGGCAGCGCCTGCAAATCCGATGGCGATGACGGCGAATGTCAGCGCCGAGGCATTGCCGCCGGCAAGCGGGTTGCCTGCCGCCTGTGCCGCCTGCGCATAGGCAAGGAACCAGCCCCAGACCGCATAGAGTTCCCACATGTGGCCGAAATAGCCGCCATTGGCGAGCATGACCGGCCGGTTGCGCAGGATCTCGCCGATCTGGCCGAGGCGGGCCGGCGCGCGCGGAAACGGGTAGGGGCCTTCCTTCAGCGCGAAGGCGAAGATCAGCGCGGCGGCGAGCGCGAAAACGGAACTGGCCAGCACGACCAGCCGCCAGTCGACCCCGCCGCCAAGCGCCCGGACCAGATGGGGCAGGGCGGAACCGACCGTCAGCGCGCCGATCATCACGCCCATTGCGAGGCCCCGCCCGGTGCGGAACCAGGTGGCGATCAGCTTGACCGCCGGCGGATAGACGCCGGCCAGTGCCACGCCGGTCAGGATGCGTGCAGCGATGGCAAGCGCTATCCCCGGTTCTGCCAGCAGGAGGAGATTGGCGGCGCATGCAAGCGCCGCCGCGCCTGCCATCATGGCCCCGTGCGGCCAGCGGTCACCCAGTCCCAGGAATGCCGACAGCAGCGCGCCGGTCACGAAACCGGCCTGCACGCCGTTGGTGAGCCAGGCCGCGGCGCTTGTCCCGAGCGCCCACCGGTCGATGAGCACCGGCAGCACCGCCGTGGCCGAAAACCACGTCGTCAGCGACATCAGCGTCGCCGCGCAGATCAGCGCCAGGAAGCGCCAGCGCCCCTCGGCCGCCATGTCACCGGCCATGTGTTCCCCTCCCGGTTTCCTGCCTGCCTTGGTGTCACGGGTCACGGATCGGGGCAAGTCCGTCAAGCATGGTGAAACGCTGCGTTCATTCACGTTCACGATCACAAAACGCGTGATAGCCTTGCCGCCCTGAATTCCTTTGCCATTCTAGCTCGTGCTGAATGCACCAGCCAAAGGGAGATCGTTGATGACCGCAAAGACCGACCGCCGTACCCTGTTCAAGCTGGCCGGCCTCACGGCTGCCGCCACGCTTGCAGCCCCTCAAATCATGGTTCGCAAGGCTTTCGCCGAAACGGCCGCCATGCCGGCGGCGACCGCGTTCAACCAGTTCAGGCTGGGTGATTTCACGGTTACCACCGTCAATGACGGCACCACCGTGATGGAGAATCCCCAGGGCACGTTCGGCACCGACCAGTCCGTCGAGACAGTCTCCGAACTGCTCCAGGCGCACTATCTGCCCACCGACAAGCTGGTCAACGGCTTCGCGCCCACCGTCGTCAATACCGGTTCCGATGTCGTCCTGTTCGACACCGGCCTTGGCGAAGGAGCGCGCGGAAACGGCATGGGACAATTGTCGGCCCGCATGGCCGCCGCCGGCATCGCGCCCGAGGACGTGACGGTGGTCGTCATCACCCACATGCACCCCGACCACATCGGCGGCCTGATGGAAGGCGACAAGCCGGCCTTCCCGAATGCCCGCTATGTGACCGGCCAGACCGAATACGACTTCTGGGCCGACGATGCGCGCGCCGGGACGCCGGGCGAGCGGGTCCACAATCTCGTCAAGGCCAAGGTCGTGCCGCTGTCCGACAAGATGACATTCATCGGCGACGGTGGCGAGGTTGTGCCGGGCATCACCGGCATGGCCGCGGCGGGCCACACGCCGGGCCACATGGTCTACCGTCTTGAATCCGGTGGCCGTCAGCTTGTCGTCACCGCCGACACGGCCAACCATTTCGTCCTTTCGCTGCAACGCCCGGAATGGGAAGTGCGCTTCGACATGGACAAGGCGATGGCGGCCAAGAGCCGGAAAATGGTGTTCGACATGATCGCCGCCGACCGGCTGCCGTTCATCGGCTACCACATGCCGTTCCCCTCGGTCGGTTTCGTGGAGAAGATGGACACCGGCTACCGCTTCATCCCCGAGACCTACCAGTTCGATATCTGATCACGGGCAGTCTGTCATGGAGGCTCCGGCACCGCTCTGCCGGAGCCTCTTTTTTGTGCAAGGCACAATACGCCGCTCTGTACGTCTTTCCATTGCCGCAAAGACGTGTTACCAGCCAGCGCCAATCCTGAAAGGGACTTCTTGAAACGAGTCGGCCTTGAACCGTATCCGGGCAAGCGCCGCCTCTCCGCTATTTGCAGGAATTGGCCATGGTGAAAATCATCGAAACCGCGACGGGCGCGATGGCGCTGACCTTTGACGACGTGCTGCTGCAGCCCGGCCATTCGGACGTCATGCCCGGCCAGGTCGATATCCGCACGACGATCGCCCGCGACATCGAGTTGAATCTCCCGATCCTCTCTGCGGCCATGGACACGGTCACCGAAAGCCGGCTAGCCATCGCCATGGCGCAGGCGGGCGGCATCGGTGTCATTCACCGCAATTTTACGCCGGAGGAGCAGGCCGAGGAGGTCCGCCAGGTCAAGAAGTTCGAGAGCGGCATGGTCGTCAATCCGGTCACCATCGGCCCGGATGCCACCCTTGCCGACGCCCAGGCAGTGATGCGCGCGCATGGCATTTCCGGCATCCCCGTGGTCGAGAACGGCGGCACGGGAGGCCACCGGACCGGGCGCCTCGTCGGCATCCTGACGAACCGCGACGTCCGCTTCGCCTCCGATCCGGGCCAGAAGGTCTATGAACTGATGACGCGGGAAAACCTCGTCACGGTGAAGGAGAACGTGGAACAGGAAGAGGCAAAGCGCCTGCTGCACCAGCACCGGATCGAGAAGCTTCTCGTGGTGGATGGCGAGGGGCATTGCGTCGGCCTTGTCACCGTCAAGGACATCGAGAAATCCCAGTTGAACCCCAATGCGACGAAGGATGCGCAGGGCCGCCTGCGCGCCGCCGCCGCGACCACGGTGGGGGATGACGGCTATGAACGCGCCGAGCGGCTGATCGATGCCGGCGTCGACCTGCTGGTCATCGACACCGCCCACGGCCATTCCCAGCGTGTGCTTGATGCCGTCACGCGGGCCAAGAAGCTGTCCAATTCCGTGCGCATCCTGGCCGGCAATGTCGCCACCGGTGACGGCACGAAGGCGCTGATCGATGCAGGCGCGGATGCCGTGAAGGTCGGAATTGGTCCCGGCTCCATCTGCACCACGCGCATCGTCGCCGGCGTCGGCGTTCCCCAGCTTTCCGCCATCATGTCGGCGGTGGAGGTCGCGCGCGCCCAGGGTATTACCGTCATCGCCGATGGCGGCATCAAGTTTTCCGGCGACCTGGCCAAGGCGCTTGCCGCCGGTGCCAATGGCGCGATGGTCGGCTCGCTGCTCGCCGGTACCGACGAAAGCCCCGGCGAGGTCTATCTGCACCAGGGCCGCTCCTTCAAGGCCTATCGCGGCATGGGCTCCGTCGGCGCCATGGCGCGCGGTTCCGCGGACCGCTATTTCCAGGCGGAAGTGCGCGACACGCTCAAGCTCGTGCCGGAAGGCATCGAGGGCCAGGTGCCCTACAAGGGCCCGGTTTCCGGTGTCCTCCACCAGCTTGCCGGCGGCCTCAAGGCGGCGATGGGCTATGTCGGCGCCGCCACGCTGGCCGAGTTCAACGAGCGCGCCACCTTCGTGCGCATTTCAAACGCCGGCCTGCGCGAAAGCCACGCCCACGACGTGACGATCACGCGTGAAAGCCCGAATTATCCGGGCGGCGCCTGACGCGCCATCTCCGCCGTTCCAGGCCCCCTTGACGGGGGCTTGTCCTTCTCCGCCCGCCCGGTCTAGCGTGCAGCAAGGGGCAGGCAGATCACGGCAAGGATGACGAATGAACCAGGCTCTCATCTTCTGGCCCATGCTGGCCCAGGTGGCGCTCGTCTACGGCGTCTATGTCCTCATCTCGCGCCGCCGTATCGCCGCCGTCGAATCGGGAAGCGCCAAGCCGTCGCAGTTCCGCGAGAACCAGGTCGAGCCGCCCGAAAGCCTTTTCGTGCGCAACAACCTCACCAACCAGTATGAACTGCCGGTCCTCTTCTATGCCTGCTGCCTGTCCTTCTATGTGACGGACGGCGTCGGCGCCGTACCGCTGGCGCTGGCCTGGGTCTTCGCGGCCTCGCGCTATGCCCACGCCTGGATCCACATCACCACGAACCGCATCCGCCATCGCCGCGCCATGTTCATCATGGGCTTCTTCGTGCTGGGCGCCATGTGGCTGTGGTTCGCCGCGCATATCGCGGGGCTTGTCTGACAGGGGCCGGTCAGGCTTTTCCGGGCACGATGCCGCGCAGGTAGTGGCAGTCGGTCTTTCCGATGCCCTTCATGTCCACTAGGCCGCGATGCTCGAACGCGAAACGTCCCTGCAGCGCGCTGGCCACGGCCGCGCTGGCCTGGATGGCGCCGGGCACGGAATATTCCTCCAGCCGCGCGGCGATGTTCACCGTGTCGCCCCAGACGTCATAGGCATATTTCCTGGTGCCGATCACGCCGGCCACCACCGGGCCGCAGTGAATGCCGATACGCAGTTCGATCGTCTCGCCGGTTTCGTTGCCGATCAGCCGCACCGCTTCCATCATGTCGAGCGCCATGCGCGCCGAGGCCGCCACGTGGTCTGTCTGCGGATCGGGCAGGCCGCCGGCCACCATGTAGGCGTCGCCCACGGTCTTGATCTTCTCCAGCCCGTGACGGGCCGCCAGGTCGTCGAAGGCGGAGAAGATGCGGTTGAGGAACTTGACCGTTTCGGCCGCCGGGAGCCTTCCCGCGCGCGGCGAGAAACCCACCACGTCGGCAAACAGGATGGTCACCGTTGGAAGCCCGTCGGCGATCATCCGGTCAGGGCGAGCCTTCAGCCTCTGGGCGATGGAGCCCGGCAGGATGTTGGCCAGCAGCCGTTCGGAGCGCTGGTGCTCCATCTCCAGCGCGTCCTCTGCCCGCGCGGCTTCCCGGAACGCGTACAGCACCGTGGCATAGACGAGGAAGAAGGAGAACGGCACCGTGATGAAGAACATGATGTCGGCGAACACGGGGTCGTTTGGAATGAACGGGGCCGGTTTCGTGAAGAATTGTTCGGTCAGCACGAAGCCGGCAAAGGCGATCAGGGTGACGGTCGCCGACAGGCGCAGCCGGTCCGCGCCGAAGACCAGCATGGAAGCGGCAACGCCCGGCAGGAAATAGAAATGCAGCCCGGAATCGCGGCCGAAATACCAAGTGTAGAGCACGGCGAACAGAAGCCAGACGATACAAAGGTGAAAGCCGGAGGCCCAGTCGTTCACCCGATTCCATAGCGGCGTGACGGCGAACAGCACGATCTGCGGGGAAAGCGTGACGGCAGGCAGCCACAGCGCCTTGGCGTCCCAGGCAAGATAGAGCGCAATATAGGGAATGGTCATCAGCGAGACCATCGCCGACAGGACATTGATCACCGCCAGGCGTCTGGCGACGCGCGGCGGATAGCCGCCGGTGCCATAGACCGCCCAGGCGCGGGCGAAACGCCAGAAGGCGCCTGTCGTCCTGCCCGGCAAGAAGCCGGGCAGGTGGACGGGCTGCGCAACTTTCGAATAGGCGTTGCCTTTCTGATGCTCCAAGCCGTCATGCCCCTTTTGGCTGCAAGCGCCACCATAGACGCAATATGACCATGCGTCACGTTTCAATTGAATGACGCTTCAACGGGGCGGCGGCAAGCCTTGCATTTGGCCGGTCCGGCCTGTAGCGAGTCGGCGTGAGACAGGAAGGCGGGCAACCCATGCGACTGGGCGGACGGCTGGCTGCGGCCATCGAGATACTTGACGACATGAACGCGCGGCGCCGTCCGGCGGCCGATGCCTTGCGCGACTGGGGCATTTCCCACCGCTTCGCCGGTTCGGGCGACCGCGCCGCCATCGGCAATATCGTCTACGATGCACTGCGCTGGCGGGCGTCATCGCGCTGGCGTTTCGAGGCGGAAACCGCGCGTGCGGAAGCCTTCGGCGCTCTCGTCAGCGGCTTCGGCATGACGCTTGCCGCCATCAATGCCGAACTGGAAGGCGACCGGTTCGCGCCCGAACCGCTGTCCGGCGAGGAATGCAGCGCCTGGGAATCCCGGCCGCTGGAATCCGCGCCCGATCACGTGCGCGCCGAATGCCCGCAATGGTGCGCGCCGCTGTTTGCGGAGGCCTTCGGCGATGACTGGATCGGCGAAGCGAGGGCGCTTGCCGGAAGGCCGCCGCTGGATCTGCGCGTCAACACGCTGAAGGCGTCGCCGGACAAGGTGGCGCGCGCGCTGGCCAAGGTGGATGCCGCGCCTTTCGAGGGACTTGCCGGCGCCTTGCGCATTCCGCCCGTCGAAGGGCATGGCCGCCATCCCAACATCACCGCCGAACCGGCTTTCCAGAAAGGCTGGTTCGAAGTGCAGGACTGCGGCAGCCAGATCGTTGCGGCGCTGGCCGCGCCGGACGGGCCGGGGCAGGTCTTCGACCTGTGTGCCGGTGGCGGCGGCAAGACGCTGGCGCTGGCGGCCAGCCAGGGCAACAAGGGCCAGGTCCATGCCTGGGATGCGGACAAGACGCGCCTTGCCCCGATCTTCGAGCGACTGCGCCGCGCCGGCACGCGCAATGTCCAGGTTCACGCCGCCGATGCGGACCTGACACCGTTGGAAGGACAGATGGACCTCGTTCTCGTCGATGCGCCGTGCACCGGATCGGGTACGTGGCGCCGCCGCCCCGACACGAAATGGCGGCTGGCCGAATCCTCGCTGGAAAGCCGGATCGGCGAACAGGCCGGCGTGCTCGACAATGCCGTCCGGTTCGTGCGTCCTGGCGGACGGATCGCCTATGTGACATGCTCGCTGTTTCCGCAGGAAAACACCCGCCAGGCAAGGGCATTCCTGGAGCGGCATCCCGGCTTTTCGGCCATGGACGCAATGGCCGCTGCAGCGGTTCGCCTTCCCTTGCTCGCCCCGGCGACGCGGCCGGACGGCAATGGCGGCCTGTTGCTCACACCCGCGCGCACCGCGACCGACGGGTTCTTCCTCGCCCTGTTCGAGCGGCGCGCCTGAGGCAGCCTGACGGGCGCCCGAAACAGGGTGCAGACGGAACCGTGCCGGGCCGTCCTGCGTATGAGCATTGGTTGCAACGAAGATTGCCGGTGAACCATGGCCCGTTACCTGACCCTTGCGCTCTTCCTGTTCTTCGTCCTCGGCGGCGGAACGCTGGTCGGTGTGTCCTCTCCGCCCGGCGATTGGTTTGCCGCGCTCGAAAAGCCGGCCTTCCAGCCGCCTGGCTGGCTGTTCGGGCCGGTCTGGACCTTTCTCTACATCCTGATCGCCTTCGCCGGCTGGCGGACGTGGCAGCGCCGCGCGGAGGGACCGGCCATGCAGATATGGTTCGGCCAGATGGCGCTGAACTTCATCTGGCCCCCGGTCTTCTTCGTCATGCATCTCCCGGGTCTGGCTCTGGTCGTCCTTCTTCTTCTGGTGGTCCTGGTCGCAGCCTTCATTTCGCTGACCTGGAACCGGGACCGGACATCGGCCATCCTGTTCATGCCCTACCTCGCATGGGTCAGCTTCGCATCGCTGCTCAACGCCGCCGTCTGGTGGCTGAACTGATCCCTGTTGCGCTGCACAACTTCCTTTGCCATGATCGCGCCCGGATGTGCCTTCGGGCACGCAAGCGAGGGAATATGGCATGCGCATGCCGGGTGGCGATGAGGTGAATCCCGAGTACGAGACGCGCGTGCGTGAGAGTTTCGCCCGCCAGCAGGCCATGGCGACCATCGGTGCCGAACTGACACGCGTCTCGCCCGGTGTCATCGAGATCGAGATGCCATTCTCCGATCACCTCACGCAACAGCACGGGTTCCTGCATGCGGGCGTGATCTCGACGGCGCTGGATTCGGCCTGCGGCTATGCCGCCTATTCGATGATGCCCGCCGACGCCGCCATCCTGACCATCGAATTCAAGCTGAACCTGCTGTCGCCTGGCCGCGGCGAACGCTTCCTGTTTCGCGGCGAGGTGACAAAGCCAGGCCGGACGATCATGGTCACCGACGGGCGCGCCTATGCCTTCGACGCGGAAGGCGAGGTCCGCCTCATCGCCACCATGACCGGCACCATGATGACCGTGCGGGGCCGCGAGGGTCTTGCCGGCTGAACCGCGAAAGGGCAGGGGGACTTCGTGCCACATCGCTTGCTGAAGCCCGTTGCGGGCAGACACGTGCTCTATGTCATGGCGGCCGAACCCGAATACGGTCCGCATCTGCAGTCCCGTTTCACCCCGCTCGTCACGGGTGTCGGCCCGGTGGAGGCCGGGACCCGCATGGGCGTGGCGCTGGCCCGCCTCGAGGCGCGAGAGGCCCTGCCGGATCTTGTCGTCTGCCTTGGGTCCGCCGGTTCGGCGACACTGGAGCAGACCGAAGTCTACCAGGCGTGCTCCGTCGCCTATCGCGACATGGATGCCACGCCGCTGGGCTTTGAAAAGGGCTACACGCCCTTTCTCGACCTGCCGCCGGTACTGCCGCTTCCCCATCATGTCGCGGGCCTGCCCGACGCCCGCCTCTCCACCGGCGCCAACGTCGTGTCCGGCGCGGCCTATGACGCCATCGATGCCGACATGGTGGACATGGAAACCTTCGCCGTGCTGCGCGCCTGCATGGCCTTCGAAATCCCGCTGATCGGCCTGCGCGGCATTTCCGACGGGACGGCGGAGTTGAAGCATGTCGATGACTGGACGCAATATCTCCACGTCATCGACGAGAAACTGGCCGATGCGGTGGACCGTGTCGAGCGCGCGCTCGACGCCGGGCTTCTGGATTGAGACCGTTGCAACCTGCCGCCCGCGATCCGGGTGGTTGAAGAACATCAACCATTGTCTCAAGGCGTCGCCAGGATGCCTGAACTGTTTGGCGCAATTGCGCGGCAGCTGCCATCAACGCTTTGAAAAACGACAGCAAAGCCGTCTTGTGCGGACATGATGCCGGCCTGTCCCGCAAGGCCCGCCACAGGCAGGGCGTGACAAGCCGGCCCGCGGCCCGGACCGGCTTGTCCGCTCCCCCGGCCCGTCAGTGCGTTCCGGGAGAAGGCTCGAGCGGCGCGCCCTGCCGTTCTTCCAGATAGGCGGCTTCGGCTGCGGTAAGCTCCACGTCGTCCCGGCCGGTGATCATCGACCGGATATAGTGGGTCCAAGGCGTGCCGGTCGTCGCCATGTAGACATGGATCACGACAAACACTGCCATGGCCCACGCCGCCGCCGTGTGCAGGAACACCACGACGATGAACGCATCCGCCGCCCATGGCTGGTGCTCCCAGAAATTGTAGAGCAGGTAGGCGATGCCCGAGGCCCAGAGCGTGGAGACGATGAACAGGCTCAGCGCCACATAGGTCAGCGCCTGCAGCGGGTTCTGCTTGGAATGCAGGCGCTTGTGATAGGGCTTGGAGGCGCCCTGCAGGATGCCCCATGAGTAATAGGTCATGATCGTCCAGAGGTTCTCGTTCTTCGGGAAGAACTGCTTCCATTCCCCCGTCGTGAACCACCAGAAGATGGTGAAGACCCAAAGCGCGATGAGCAGTAGCGCCGCGCCGGTGTGCAGCGTGACCGCGAGACCGAAGGGCAAGAGGCCGTGCAGTCCGTGCAGGCCGAAGCCTGTGAACAGCAGCGACAGGATCAGGAAGGCCTGGCTCCAGTGCCAGAACCGCTCGTAGCCCTTGTAGATGGTGATGCGGTAACTCCTGACCGTGTCGCTGTCCTTGCGCTCGGGAGCGTCCTTGAGGTCATTGCTGAACATGTCGGTCATCAGGCTTTCCTCCGCGAACTCATGACAATTCTCAGCAGGCCGTGCCCGGCGACGCCGAGCGCCGCAGCGCCGACGGCCAGAAGCCCGATCAGGTCCATCCATGCAAAGCCGTCGCGTCCCGGCATGTAGAAGCCGGCGACATTGGCGAGCCTGCCTTCCTTCGCGTGGCAGGAATCGCATTTCAACGCCTCGTCGGCCGGAGCGACCATGTGCGTGATCGGCCAGTACATGTAGGTGTCGACGAAATCGAACGACCCGGAATACTCCTTGCCGGCTGCCGTCATGCCCGCGTCGATGGCCTTGCCCCAGTCGAAATTGGTCCAGAAGGCGGTGTCCGATTCGGGGCCGAAGACATTGGTCATCACCAGCCGCTTCAACTGCGCATCATAGGCCTGGCGGCCTTCCATGCGCTTGAACGGCCAGATGCGTGAATCCGGGTCGGCGGGCGAGCCGGGGATGCGGTTGATCTCCACCACGCCCGAAGGGTCGATCGTGTCTTCCTGCTTGGTGTACTCAACCTGTCCATTGAACCAGGCGTAATGCGGCGTCACGTCCTCGCCCCACTCGAAATCTCCCTTGGTCGACAGGTAGGTGTGCAAGTGGCCCCCGTCGCCCTGGGTGTAGTTCTCCTCGCCGTAGGGCTTGCCGTCCTTCATCTTTCCCGCCGTCGACCAGTCCCATCTTGTCTTGGTGGCGATGCCGCCCTTGGCGAATTCGGGAATGTGACAGGTCTGGCAGGCCACGCGGTCGGTATGGTCGTTCAGCTTGATCGCCAGCAGCGGGTTCGGCCCTTCATGCGGCGCCGTGCCGTGGCAGGATTGGCATGTGGCGACATCGCGCCGCTCTCCGGGCTTGCGCATCGCACCATGGCCCTTCGATGTCTCGTCGCCGGCCGCGTTCACATGGTAGCGGCTGCCTGCCCAGCTATGCGCCTCCGAGACATGACAGGTCGAGCATTGCATGTCCGCCCCGTCCGCCGCCATGTGCACGTCGACATGCTTCGACGGGTCGAACAGCGCCGAGGACAGGTCGCCATGCTTCACGTTGTCGCCGCCGCCGCCATAGAAATGGCATTGGCCGCAATTTTCCGCCTTGGGCAGGCCGACGCTCATGGCGGCCTTCGACAGGTCGACAGCCCAGGCCTTGGCGCCGGTGATGGTGGTGCCCTTGACCGGGTCCGGCCCGGTGGCGACATGACCGGCCGCCGTGGCGAGCTTCGTGTATTGTCCGCTCTGGTCGTGGCAGATCAGGCAGTCGACGGCCGTTTCCTGCTGCGGCGGCCCGGCCTTCATGTCAGTCCAGCCATAGCCGGCATGGCAACTGGTGCAACGCGGCTCGTTGGAGGCCACATTGCCGCAGAACGAATTGATGACCTCGGACTTGCCCAGCACCTGCCCGGTGACGGGATGCTGGTATTTCCAGGTCCAGTGGATCGAGCCCATCACCTGCTTCGATGCTTCGGTATGGCAGGCCAGGCAGGCCTTGGTGACCTCCGGCCCCGAGGCGAATGCCTGTTTCAGCGCCTCGAACTTCGAGTGATCGGCCGTCGCCGAGTTTCCTTTCTCTGCCGCGGGAGCCGAAACGGCCGCCGCCACCAATACAAGGAATCCGAGGAATGCCTGTACGATTGTCTTCCGCATGAAACCCTCCCTCCATGCCCGCCAAGACCGCGAACATGAACACATTGAGAGGTGGGCATGGAAAAAGCGTCTTGATCCTGGTCAAAACATTAGCCGAGTTGGGCGCGGCGAATTGATGCATCCGCGATGGCTCTTTGCGGGTGAGCAATTCCATTGCGCCGCAGCAAGAATCCCACTAAAGCCTTGCCATGACACACACAGCCCATCCTGACACCGTTCTCATCATCGACTTCGGCTCCCAGGTCACGCAGCTGATTGCCCGGCGCGTGCGCGAAGCCGGGGTCTATTGCGAAATCGTTCCCTTCCAGTCGGCCGAGGAGGGCTTCCTCCGGCTGAAGCCGAAGGCGGTGATCCTGTCCGGCGGCCCTGCCTCGACGACCGAGATGGGCAGTCCGCGCGCCCCCCGGATGGTCTTCGACAGCGGCCTGCCGGTTCTGGGCATCTGCTACGGCCAGCAGACCATGTGCGGGCAACTGGGCGGCAAGGTGGAGAGCGGCCACCATCGCGAATTCGGCCGCGCCTATCTGGAGGTGCAGAAGCCCTGCGCGCTCTATGAAGGCGTCTGGGAGGTGGGCACCCGCCATCAGGTGTGGATGAGCCATGGCGACCGCGTGACGGCGCTGCCGGAGGGCTTCGAGGTGGTGGCGACGTCGCCCAACGCGCCCTTCGCGGTCATCGCCGACGAGGAGCGCCGCTACTATGCGGTGCAATTCCATCCGGAAGTGGTGCATACCCCCGATGGCGCGAAGCTCCTGTCCAACTTCGTCCACCGGATCGCCGGACTGAAGGGCGACTGGTCCATGGCAGCCTACAAGGATCAGGCCATTGCCGCCATCCGCGAACAGGTGGGGGACGGAAGGGTGATCTGCGGCCTGTCGGGCGGGGTCGATTCCTCCGTTGCCGCGCTGCTGATCCATGAAGCCATCGGCGACCAGCTGACCTGCATCCTCGTCGACCACGGCCTGATGCGCAAGAACGAGGCGGCCGAGGTGGTCGCCATGTTCCGCGAGCACTACAATATCCCGCTGGTGCACGTGGATGCGTCCGATACCTTCATTTCCGCGCTCGAAGGCGAGGCCGACCCGGAGGTCAAGCGCAAGACCATCGGCCGGCTTTTCATCGATGTCTTCGAGGCCGAGGCGAAGAAGCTGGGCGGGGCGGATTTCCTGGCCCAGGGCACGCTCTACCCCGACGTGATCGAGAGCGTCTCCTTCACCGGCGGCCCGTCCGTGACGATCAAGAGCCACCACAATGTCGGCGGCCTGCCGGAACGCATGAACATGAAGCTGGTCGAGCCGCTGCGTGAACTGTTCAAGGACGAGGTGCGCAAGCTTGGCAAGGAATTGGGCCTGCCGGACCATTTTATCGGCCGCCATCCTTTCCCGGGTCCGGGCCTTGCCATCCGCTGCCCCGGCGGTGTGACGCGCGAGAAGCTGCGCATCCTCCAGGAAGCCGACGCCATCTATCTCGACGAGATTCGCAAGGCCGGCCTCTATGATGCCATCTGGCAGGCTTTCGCCGTCCTGCTCCCCGTCCAGACGGTGGGCGTCATGGGCGACGGGCGCACCTATGAATTCGTCTGCGCGCTTCGCGCGGTCACATCGGTGGACGGCATGACGGCCGATTTCTACCACTACGACATGGAATTCCTCGGCCGCGCCGCCACCCGCATCATCAACGAGGTGCGCGGCATCAACCGCGTCGTCTACGACGTCACCTCCAAGCCCCCCGGCACGATCGAATGGGAGTGAGCGTGTGGTTGCCGTGAGGCAACCGAAAGCCAACGATTTGGCTTTCGGAACACGCGAACGCGCGGAGCCATGGCGAAGCGCAGAAAAGCGGTCGACGCGAAGCGGCGATCAATCGTGAACGATTTCACGATTTAAGCGACGAACGCGCGGGACGCCCAAGCGCAGCGCAGGAACCCCGGTCGGCACATGAGCGCCGGCAGCCCTAACGCGCCAGCCATCCCCCGTCCGCGGGAAGGATGGCACCGTGGATGAACCGGGCCATGTCGCTGCACAGGAAGGCGACCGGCCGGGCGATTTCCTCCGGCTTGCCCCAGCGGCCGGCAGGAACGCGCGCCATCAGCGCCGCCTCGCGCGCGGCATCCTTCTGCAGGGCCTCGGTGTTGTCGGTGGCGATGTAACCCGGTGCGACGCCGTTCACGTTGACGCCGTGCGCGGCCCATTCGTTGGCAAAGGCGCGCACAAGCTGCGCCACGGCACCCTTGCTGGCCGCGTAGCCCGGCACCAGGATGCCGCCCTGGAAGCTGAGCACGGATGCCACGAAGACGATATGGCCATTCCCGCGCGCCAGCATGGACCGGCCAAGGGCCTGGGTGAGGATGAAGGGCGCGTCGCAATTCACCGCCATCACCGCGTCCCAGTCGGCAAGCGGATGCTCGGCCGCCGGCGCACGCCGGATCGTGCCGGCATTGTTGACGAGGATGGAAATGTCCTGACGTGCGGCCAACTGTTCTGCGAGCGCAGTCACGGCGTCCCGGCTGGCAAAGTCGCAGGCCTCGCTTGTAAACGAGCGGCCGGTTTTGGTCACCTGGCGCGCGGTTTCGCTTTCCGGCGGAAGGCCGGCTGAACTGACGCCGACAATGTCGGCGCCGGCCTCGGCCAGTGTGCGGCAGATCGCCTGGCCGATGCCGCGCGAAGCGCCGGTGACGACGGCGGTCCGGCCCGAAAGATCGATGGCGAGGCTCATGGCATCCTCACAGCATCCGGCGCGGATCGGCGAGCAGATGCGTGTAGCGGGCCAGGAAGCGCGCCGCATCCGCGCCATTGATCACGCGGTGGTCATAGGAAAGGTCGAGCGGCGCCATGGGCACCGGCTGCCAGGCCTCGTCTTCCCATACCGGCACGGTTTCGGTGCGGGTGATGCCGAGGATCGCGACTTCCGGCGGGTTGACGATGGGTGTGAACGCCGTTCCGCCAATACCGCCGAGATTGGAGATCGACATGGACGCCCCGCCCATTTCCTCCGGGCGCAGCTTGCGCGCCTGCGCCTTGCCGGCCAGGTCGGCGATGTCGGCTGCTATGGCCCACAGGCCCTTTCGCCGGGCGTGACGGATGACCGGAACCATGAGGCCATGCGGCGTATCGACCGCGATGCCGACATGAACATAGTGCTTGCGCACCAGCCGTTCGCCGTCCGCGCTCAGCGACGTGTTGAAGCGCGGAAAGTCCTCGAGACAGAGAGCCAGCGCCTTCACATGGAAGGCCAGTGCCGTCAGCCGCAGGCCGCGTGCGTCCGCCTCGGGGCGAAGCCGCTTGCGCAAGGCCTCGACCGCGCGCATGTCGGCGCGGTCGTGATGGGTCACCTGCGGGATCATCCGGTTGGCCGCCGAAAGGTTGTCGGCGGCAACGCGCGCGATCCGCGGCAATGCTTCCTCGCTCACGGGTCCGGACGCGGCATGGTCCACAGCCCAGTACCGGCTGTCATCCTGTCTGGCAGGGCTTGCCGCGCCATCGAGAAAGTAGTCCACATCCTCGCGCGCCAGGGTGGTCCGGCCTGTCTGCTTGGCGATGTCCGCCAGGTCGACGCCCTTGCGCCCGGCATAGGAGATCACGGAAGGACTGGCGATGAAGTCGCTCGCGCCCATGTCACCACTCCGCCGAGATATACTGGGTTTCCATGAATTCGAGCATGCCCTCATGCCCGCCCTCGCGGCCGAGACCCGATTGCTTGACCCCGCCGAAGGGGGCGGCCGGGTCCGAGACGAGCCCGCGATTGAGGCCGACCATGCCGTATTCGAGCCGCTCGCAGACGCGCATCGCCCGCTTCATGTCCTGCGAGAACACATAGGCGACAAGCCCGTATTCGGTGTCGTTGGCGCGCCGGATGACGTCGGCCTCGTCCGTGAAGGTCTGCAGCGCGGCAACCGGGCCGAAGATCTCGTCATGCACGCAATCGGCTGTTTCCTGGACATCGGTCAGCACTGTTGGCGGATAGAAGAACCCCTTGCCATTGGGCCGCGTTCCGCCCAGCGTGATGCGGGCGCCCTTCGCAACCGCGTCGTCCACGAAGGCCGCCACCTTGTCGCGCGTATCGGCATTGACCAGCGGGCCGACGTCAACGCCCTCATCGAGGCCATTGCCCATTTTCAGCTTCGCCATGGCGCCGGTGAATTTCGCGGTGAATTCATCGGCAACGCGTTCGTGAATGTAGAAGCGGTTTGCAGCGGTACACGCCTCGCCAAGATTGCGCATCTTGGCCAGCATGGCCCCGGCGACCGCCGTGTCGATGTCGGCATCCTCGAAGACGATCAGCGGCGCATTGCCGCCCAGTTCCATGGCCGGCTTGACGATCTGGTCTGCGGCCGAGCGCAACAGCTTGCGGCCCACATCCGTCGAGCCGGTGAAGGAGACGACGCGCACGCGCGGATCGTGCAGCATGTGGTCGACCAGCCGGCCCGCGCTTTTCGAGGGCAGCACGTTGACGAGGCCTTTCGGCACGCCGGCCTCTTCCAGCAGCGGCATCAGCGCCAGCATGGTCAGCGGCGTTTCCGAGGCCGGCTTGATGATGACCGGGCAACCGGCCGCCAGCGCCGGGGCGATCTTGCGCGTCCCCATCGCCGCCGGATAGTTCCACGGCGTGACCAGAACCGCGATACCCGCCGGCTTGTGCTGAACCACGATGCGCGCGCCGGAGGAGGGCGCATGGGTGACCATCCCGTCGGCGCGAACCGCTTCCTCGGCGAACCAGCGGAAGAATTCCGCCGCATAGGTCGCTTCACCGATGGCATCGGCCCGTGCCTTGCCGTTCTCCAGCGTGATAAGCCGGGCGAAATGGTCGAGACGCGCGGTCATCAGTTCCCAGCAGCGGCGCAGGATTTCCGAGCGTTCGCGCGGCTTGCGGGCGGCCCAGTCGGCGAATGCGCCCTCGGCCGCGTCCAGCGCGGCATCGGCATCCGCGGTTTCCGCAGAGGCAACGGAAGCGATCACCTCTTCGGTGGCGGGGTTGACGACATCGAAACGTTCCCCCCTGGCACCAGCGCGCCATTCGCCGTCAATGTAGAGATCGGTGTGGTCCATGGGTCTTTCTCCGGGTCACAGGAGGTGGCGCAGCGGATCGGCAAGCCGGCCTGCGAATGTATCGACAAGGCTGAAGGCTTGCGCCTCGGACAGCCGGTCTTCGCGATAATCGAGGGTGATGGTGTGGCTGCCGCCGTCCCTGCTGACCGTCAGCACAGGCGCGGCGCCGGCGCGGGCACTGGTGGCAAGCACCGCTGTGCCGGTGAAATCGCGCATCACGAGGTCCGGAGCGCTACCGTCTGCCTCTGCCGGTCGGCTCGCAATACGCACATGGTCAGGATCGGCAAATCGCCCTTCCGGCGCCTGCCCGTTCCGCAACTCGACGACGATCGTGTCATCTTCCATCCCGGTCGCATCGCGCAGCGCCGCGCCGGCGAATCTGAGCCAGGCAAGCCGCGGCGCGATCTTCGTTCCACCATCATGATCCAGCCAGGCGATGAAATCGTCGAAGCCTTCGGCGGATACGCGCGCACTGACGTTCAGGATGGCGCCGGAAACACCGGGGCCGGTGGCCGCGAGCTGGCTTGTGGCAAGCGCGCGCAGCTTTTCCAGATCCGCGACATGAAACGGTTGCGGCACGCCGTGGGCGGCAAGCAATGCCAGGTCCAGCCCTTCTTCCACCGCGATCCGCCGCGCCTTGGGCGAGGCGAGGATACGCCCGCCAGCCTGTGGTGCGGCGGCTGCCGGCGCTCTCGGAGACGGGGCTGCCGGAACTGGCTGGGGGGGCGGCACCGGCGCAGCATCCTGTTCCGGCGCTGCCGCGGGTTTCTCCGAAAGGCGGCGCTGCAAGGGAGCCGAAGGCCTGGCTTGCGAGATGACCGCGATGACCGAGCCGACCGGGACGGCCTGTTGCGCTTCCGCCAGGATCGCGGCGACGAAGCCGTCGTGTCCGGCTGTCACCTCCATGACCGACTTGTCGGTCTCCACTTCCAGCAGGATGTCGTCGGCGGCGACCGGATCGCCCGGCTGTTTCGCCCAGGAGACGATCAGTCCCGTATCCTGCGCCATGCCGAGCGCCGGCATGATGACGTTTTCTCCCTCCGGCAGACTGTCACCGTCCGCCCCTTCCGGTTCGGCTTGTGCGGAAGCCGGCGCCGCCGCTGACCCGGCGGCGGCCGCTTCCTCGGCACTGTCGGCGATGATCGCCACGACCTGGCCGACCGGCACATCCTCGCCCGCCGACGCGCTGACCTGCCCCAGGAAGCCGTCCGCCTGCGCCTCGACCTCCATCGCGGCCTTGTCCGTCTCCACCTCGAACAGCGGATCGCCCTCGGCCACGGCGTCGCCCGGCTGTTTCAGCCATGCGATGATCTTGCCGGTCTCCTGGGCCATGCCCAGCGCCGGCATGATGACATCATGCGGCATGGAACAGCTCCCCGCGCACCGCCTTGCGTGCCTGCTCGGCAAGCCTGTCCGGCGTCGGCACGGTCATGTCTTCCAGCGCTGGCGAGAACGGCACCGGCACATCCATGGCGCCCATGCGCTGCACCGGCGCATCGAGATGGTAGAAGGCCTTCTCGGTGATGCGCGAGGCGATTTCGCCGGTCACGCCGTAATTCAGGTGGCCCTCGTCGATGACGATGGCGCGCGACGTCTTGCGCACCGAGGCAAGGATCGTCTCCTCGTCTAGCGGCACGATGGTTCGCGGATCGATCACCTCGGCGGAAATGCCTTCCGCGGCGAGCGTCTCGGCGGCCTTCAATGCAACCTGAACCATGGAGGACGTCGCAATGAAGGTGATGTCCGAGCCCTCGCGCAGCACGGCCGCCTCGCCGAAGGGGATCAGGTATTCCTCCTCCGGCACCGGCGCCTTGTCGTTGTACATCAGCTTGTCTTCGAAGATGACGACCGGGTTGTCGTCGCGGATGGCCGTCTTCATCAGCCCCTTGGCCTCGTAGGCGGAGGAGGGCAGGGCGACCTTCAGTCCGGGAATATGCGCCACGAGCGCGTGCAGCGATTGCGAATGCTGGGCCGCCGAGCGCCGCGTGGCGCCGAGATTGGTGCGCAGCACCAGCGGCACCTTCAGCTTGCCGCCCGACATGTAATGCGTCTTGGCCGCCTGGTTGCACAACTGGTCCATGACGAGGAAGAGGAAATCGCCGAACATCAGGTCGACGATCGGCCGTGATCCGGTCATGGCCGCGCCGACCGCCAGCCCCATGAAGCCCGGCTCCGCGATCGGCGTGTCGATCACCCGGTCCGTACCGAATTCCTCCACCAGTCCCGACAGCACCTTGAACGGCGTGCCGGCCTCCGCCACGTCCTCGCCGATCAGGAAGATCGTTTCGTCGCGGCGCATCTCCTCGGCAATCGCCTCGTTGACCGCCTTGGAAAGCGTGATCTCGCGGGTCATGTCCGGGCTCCTCGAATATAGCCGAGTGCGTGCGGCACGCCGGCAAAGACATGCATGTCGACCTCGGACGCGTCCGGGTAGGGCGCCTTCTCGGCATAGGCGACGGCCGCCTTGGCCTCGTCCCTGATCTCGTTGTTGATTGCGACAAGTTCGTCCGCGGTGACGATCTTCTGTTCTTCCAGCCACTTGCCGAAATTGGTGATCGGGTCGCGCCGGGTCTTCCAGTCCGCTTCCTCGTCCTTCGAGCGGTAATAGTCGCGGTTGATGTCGCCCACGTGATGGCCGTGATAGCGGTAGGTCATCAGTTCGATGAAGAACGGGCCTTCGCCCTTGCGCGCCCTGTTGACCAGTTCATCCGCCAGCTTGTTGACGGCGAGCACGTCCTGACCGTCCACCTGGTGGCTCTCGATGCCGAAGGCCTGCGCGCGCGCCAGGATGGACCCGGCGGCGATCTCGTCGGTCTTCGTATATTCCGAATAGCCGTTGTTCTCGCAGGCATAGATGACCGGCAGTTTCCACAGCGCGGCCATGTTCATCACCTCGTACCACAGGCCCTGTGCGGTGGCGCCATCGCCGAAGAAGCATACGGCGACATCGTCGCGGCCGAGCCGCCTGGCCGAAAGCGCCGCGCCCGTCGCGATACCCATGGAGCCGCCGACAATGGCGTTGGCGCCGAGATTTCCATTGCCCTGGTCGGCGATGTGCATGGAGCCGCCCTTGCCGCGGCAATAGCCTTCCGCCTTGCCGAGAAGCTCGCAGAACATCTCCCTGAATTCCGCGCCCTTGGCCACGCAATGGCCATGACCGCGATGGGTCGAGGTGATCTTGTCGGTGACGCGCAGGGCCTCGCATATGCCGACCGCGACCGCTTCCTGGCCGGAATACATATGCGTCAGCCCCGGCATCTTGGCCGACAGGTAAAGCTGGTTGGCATTGTCCTCGAAGGCCCGGATGCGCACCATCTGGCGATACATGCGCAGATAGTCCTCCGTGTTCCGCTTCGGTTTCGATGACGCTTTTGCAGCGTTCATGGCTGGGCTCCAGAATGGTTTGGGCCGGTCCGGCGCCCTTGTGCGGGCTGTCCGGACCGGCCCGGGAGGATCAGTAACGGTTGGCGATGGGCAGTTCCTCGGCCGGGAACAGCGAGATGACCTCGACGCCCGTATCGGTCACCACGACCTCTTCCTCGATGCGTGCGGCCGAGAAGCCGTCTGCGGCCGGGCAATAGGTCTCCAGCGCGAAGACCATGCCGGTCTGGATTTCCATGGGATGATCGAGCGAAACGGCGCGGCTGATGATCGGCCGCTCGTGCAGGGCAAGGCCGAGCCCGTGGCCGAATTGCAGGCCGAAGGCGGCGTCCTCGTTCGGGAAGCCGAATTCCTCGGCCTTCGGCCAGACGGCGGCCACCTTGTCGGTCGTCACGCCCGGCTTGATCATGGAAATGGAGGCGTCGATCCATTCGCGCGCCTTCACATAGGCGTCGCGCTGGGCCGGCGTCGCCCGTCCGATGTTGAAGGTGCGGTAATAGCAGGTGCGATAGCCCTGGTAGGACTGCAGGATGTCGAAGAAGGCCTGGTCGCCGGGCCGGAAATACCGGTCGGTGAAATTGTGCGGATGCGGATTGCAGCGCTCGCCGGAGATCGCGTTGATCGCCTCCACGTCGTCCGAGCCCATCTCGTAGAGCATCTTGTTGGACAGCGCGACGATGTCGTTCTCGCGCACGCCCGGCTTCAGCTCCTCGTAGATCATGTGATAGACGCCATCGACCATGGACGCGGCCTGCGTGAGAAGCTGGATCTCGTCCCAGTTCTTGATCTCGCGTGCCGCCAGCATGATCTGCTGCCCGTCAATGACGTTCAGGCCCTCTTCCTGCAGTGCGTGGAACATGGCCGTCTCGGCATAGTCGACGCCGACCGGCATGTCCGCCATGCCGGCATCGCGGATGAGACCGGCGATCTCGCGGGCATATTTCCGCATCAGGCCGAATTCCGGCGGAATGGTGCCGCGCATGCCGACCACGCCGGCCCGGCAATGATCCGGCTCCAGCCAGTCGGAGAATTTCCGGTGATGCATGGCCGCGGAGCCGAAATCCCAGACGTAAGGGGAATCGTCCCCGGTCAGCAGGCAGAAGCGGCACATCTTGTCCCGTTCCCACTCGCCGATCTTGGTCGCCGAGACATAGCGGATATTGTTGACGTCGAAGAGCAGCAGCGTGCCGGCGGGCGAGTTCTTCATGGCCTGCCGCGTGCGGCTCAGCCGATAGCGGCGCAGCCGGTCGTGGTCGATGCGGCGCTCGAAATCGACGGAGGTGTGACCCCAGGCGGGGAGGCGGCCCTCCCATCGCCAGTTCGGCTCCAGGTCGGCTGGCGTCAGGATGTTGGGTGTCAGTGCGCGGTTCATGACAAACTCCTCGAGGTGCGCCCATGCGCACCCGTTTCAGGACATCGGGGGTGAAGGAATTGCGGGCGCTACTGGATGCACCAGCCGCCGTCGATATGGATCATCTGGCCGGTCATGTAGTCGGAATCGTCGCTGGCCAGGAAGGATGCCGTACCCACGATGTCGTCGGGATAGGACACCCGCTTGATCTGCAGCGCATCGCGCACGATGTCCTCGTAGGCCTGGCCTTCGCGATCCTTGAAGCCGATATCCACGAGGTCCTTGTCGAGCTGTTCCCACAGCGGCGTCACCACGACGCCCGGCGCATAGCCGTTGACCGTGATCTTGTGTTCCGCAAGGCCGACTGCGCCGCAATGGGTGAGCGCCAGGCAGCCGTATTTCGAGGTGCAATAGACCGTCACGTCGACCAGCGGCTTGCGCGAGGCGATGGAGCCGACATTGATGAGCTTGTAGGGATGGTCGTCCATCGGCCCCTGGGCGATCATCTGGCGCGCCGTCTCCTGCATGCCGAGCCACATGGCCTTGGTGTTGACGGTCATGATCATGTCCCAGTTGTCTTCATCGATATCCATGAAGAAACGCGGCTTGTTGAGACCGGCATTGAACAGGCCGACATTGATCGAACCGAAGGCGTCCACCGTCGCGGCAACCGCCTGGGCATTGTCCTCGCGTTTGGTCACGTCCATCTTCACCGCGATGGCCTTGCCGTTGCCGGCCGCATTGATGCGATCGGCAACCTTCTGCGCCTCGTTAGGATCGAGGTCGCCCAGGCACACGTTGGCGCCCTGCTGCGCAAACGCCTCGGCATTGGCCGCGCCCATGCCGCGCGCAGCGCCGGTGATGAGGATGTTCTTGCCCTTGAGGCGATTGGGATCCATGTCTTCCTCCCTGGAGTTGCTCTAGTCCCGCAAGGCGCGTTCGGCCCTCTCCTGGGCCCGGCGCAAAGCGTTCTTCGGTGTCACGACGCCTCTCAGCATGTCGTGGAATTCCTCGCCGCAGATGCGGATGAGATCGGAAATCTGCGGGATCGGCGGGCGCGGCCAGAACTGCAGTTCGTCGCGCCACGACATCTGGTCCACCGCCTCGAAGATCGTCGATGAGCGGCGCACGTCGGGGTCCGCACCCACGGAATAGCGCGGATTGGTGCGGCTGCCGTTCTGCACGTAGAGCTTTTGCGCCTCTGGCGACGTGAAAACCGTCAACGCCTTGGCCGCCGCCTCCAGCCGCTCCGGCTGGATGTTGCGCGGGATGCCCAGCGCATATCCGCCCACCGGCGCGACCGGCCGTGCATCCGGCCCCGCCGGGTGCGGCAGATAGCCGGTCTGGCCATGGGCCGGAGAGGAGGGATCCAGCTCGAAATACGGCGCCAGCAGCGTGTAGCCATAGGCCATGGCCACGTCGCCCGCCGCATAGGGACGCACGCGCTCGTACCACGACATCGACAGGATGTAGGGCGGCGAGTATTTCAGCATGTCCATCAGGTATTCGGCGGCGTTCAGCGCGGCTTCGCTGTCGATCATCGGCCGGAAGCCGCCGCGATGGAGCGTGTCCGTGTCATGGCCGCCGGCATTGGGCGGCAGGTCGATGACCGGCTGGCCGAAATCCGCCATGGTCATCAGGAAGGTGTGGCCGAGCGCGGTCCCGCGCGCTGCGTTCCATGCGATCCCGTATTTGCCGTGCAGCGGGTCATGGAACTCGCGCGCGGCGCGGATCACGGCGGTGGTTGTCCGGGGCGGCTCGATGCCGGCTTCCGCGAACAGGTCCTTGCGGTAGAAGAAGAGTTCCGGCGTCGTCTGTGCGGGCACGCCGTAGGACGCTCCGTTCCAGTGGGTCGCCTTCCAGCCGGCCGTGTGGAAGTCGGCCGGATCGAGAACCGCCAGGTCGAGCGCCTCGCCGAGCGGCATCAGGACGCCGCCTTCAACCAGTTCGCCCAGCCAGGGCAGGTCGAAGGCGATGATGTCGTATCGGCTGGCCTTCCGTTCGGCATTCTTGAGGATTTCCTGGTGCAGCCGGTCGATCGAAAAGGCGCGCTGGTGGATGTCGGTGCCCACCACCTGCTCGAACTGCCGCTTGAGATTGTCCATCACCATGAAGGTGGGATCGCCATGGACGAGAACCCGCACGCCGCCCGGTATGCGCAACGGCTCGGGCAGCACCTTGATCGGCGGAATCGCCCGGGCCGCCATGTAGGAGTCGCCAAAGAAGTAGTCGCCCTTGTCCGCCTCCACGTTTCCGGGCGCGAAGCTGGAGGCAGCCAGGCGCTGCAGTCGCCCGGTCATCTGCACCCAGCTTTCCAGCAGCTTGTCGCTGGGATGCAGCGTGAAGGTCTTGCCGCTGCGGGTGCGCGGGCGCTGGTCGATCAGTCCCTTCTCGACCATTTCCTTCATGCGGCGGTTGGCCGTCGCATAGGGCGCGCCGGATGCGCCGATCAGGGAGGTCGGCGTGACGGGCTTTGCTTCCAGATGGCTCTTGACCAGGTGCAGCGTCATGCGGAAATTCGGATTGGGCGCAAACATCTCCATGGCATCCTCGAGTTCCTCACCGAACGCTTCGAGAAACGAGATCACATTGAGCATCTCGTGCTGGTTGCCTCTCGGCACCGGAGCCGCCTGCGCGCCTTCCCCTCCCTTGTTCATGTTGAATGATGCTCCCCCTTCGCGTCCGGCGCCCGTCTGGCGCCTTGCAAGGTTTCGGAAATCATCAGCTTTCTCGTCGGATTTCATCGCGACATCCCTAAAATGTTCAGATTGGCGATCAGTGCATACGGACAATAAATCCGGATCGGACATTTAAATATCCAATTTGGATATAATTTCGGCTCAATTGATGGTCCGGACGCGTCAGTTTGTTGTAGGACGTTCGGGACGCAACCGGACGGCCGTGGGGCAGCGCGGTGGCCTTCTTTCGGGAACAGCCTGGCTTGCTGCCATGAGGAAATTCGTTTTTGGGAGGAATTCAGATGAAACTACGTACGCTGCTTGCGGCAACAACGACCACGGCGCTCGTCGCCATAGCGGGCGCTGCCAGCGCCGCCGACTACAAGATCGGCATCACGCAGAACAATGTCGGCGTCGACAGCTACCAGACGACCTACGAGAAGGCGTTCATCGCGGCCGCCGAGGCCAATGACAAGGTCGAGGCCGTCGTCCTCGACGCCGGCGGTGACGTCGCCCGCCAGATCGCGCAGATGGAAGACCTGATCCAGCAGGAAGTCGATGCAATCATCATCTGGCCGACGAATGGCGAAGCGGTCATTCCCGCGGTCCGCAAGGCGCAGAAGGCGGGCATTCCGGTGATCGTGACCAATTCCAACATCGCCGAGCAGGGTTTCGAGTTCGTCAAGTCCTTCTCCGGTCCCGACAACATCACCCAGGGGTCCCGGTCCGCCGAGATCATGTGCGACAAGTTCAAGGAAATGGGCATCGAGAAAGAGGCGAAGATCGTCCAGATCTCCGGCCAGCCCGGCTACACGACCGCCATCGAGCGCGCCAAGGGCTTCGAGGACCGCCTCCCCGAGGTCTGCCCGGACGTCACGCTGATGGAAACGCAGCCCGGCGACTGGAACCGCGAGAAGTCGCAGAAGGTCATGGAGGCCTTCCTGGTCAAGTATGACGACATCGACGGCGTCTACGCCGGCGATGACAACATGGGCGTCGGTGCGCTCAATGCGGCCAAGGCGGCCGGCCGCGAGGGCATCATCTTCGTCGGCGCGACCAACTTCTCCGTCGGCTACGAAGCCATGGAGCGCGGCGAATACTGGGGCTCGATCTACCAGTCGCCGGTCGACGACGCCGAGGCCGCGCTGCAGACCGCCATCGATGTGCTCGACGGCAAGGACGTTCCCTTCCTGAACTACTTCGATACGCCGAAGATCACCCAGGACAACATGAGCGAGTTCGAAAAGCCGGTTTTCTGACCGGTCCGGCAGAACGCACCCGCCGGAGCGCATCGATGCGCTCCGGCGGGGCTTGCATCGCAAACGCGGTTGGGGAGGCGAAAATGGGCCGTGTAACCGGCCGGTCATGCATTGTGACCGGCGCTGCCAGGGGTATCGGACGGGCCATCGGCGAGGCGCTTGTCGCGGAAGGTGCGGACGTCTGCTTCGCGGACCTAGATGCCGACAGCGTGCAGGCTGTGGCCAGCGCCTGCCAGGCACGCGCGGAGGAGACCGGCGCGAGGGTGACGGCCTGTGCCGTCGACGTGACGCGGCGGGACAAGGTGCGCTCCATGGTCGCCCATGCGGTCGATGCCTTCGGCAAGATCGACGTCGTCTTCAACAATGCCGGTGTCAACAAGCCGATGAACTTTCTCGACGTGACCGAGGAGAACTGGCATTTCATCATGGATGTCAACGGGCTGGGATGCCTCATCGGCATCCAGGAGGCGGCACGCCAGATGATTGCGCAGGGGACCGGCGGAAAGATCATCAACACCGCTTCGATTGCCAGCAGGCAGGGCTTTGACAATGTCGCGCCCTATTGTGCCAGCAAATGGGCTGTGGTCTCGCTGACCCAGTCGGCTGCGCGGGATCTGGCCCGCCACAACATTACCGTGACCGGTTTCGCGCCGGGCGTGGTGGCCACCGAAATGTGGGAAGAGGTGGACCGCGACCTGATGAATATCGGCGCGGCCGAGCGGCCCGGCCAGGCAATGGAGGAGTTCGCCTCCGGCATCCTGAAAGGCCGGGTTGCCAAACCCGCCGATGTCACCGGAACGACGACGTTCCTGGCTTCCGCGGAAAGCGATTACATGACGGGGCAGATCGTCATGATCGACGGGGGCATGGTTCTCGTCTGAGAAAGGTGCCGGCGCCGCTGGCCGTCAGGGCCGGTGGGAGAGGCGTCCGGCAATGGGAGGAATGATGGCGCAGCTGACGAAATCCGGCCTGGGCGGTTTTCTCGCCCGCCAGGGCATCCTGGTGGCCTTTGTGCTGTTCATGGTCGGTTTCACGATCGCGAACGACCGCTTTGTCGATCCCGACAACATCATGGGCGTGATCCGCTCGTCGGCCATTCTGGGCGTCATGGCGCTAGGCGTCACCTTCGTGGTGATCAGCGGCAACCTCGACCTCTCTGTCGGTTCCATGATGTCGTTTTCGACGATTGTCGTCCTCGATCTGCACGACAAGATCGGGCCGACACTGGCCATCCCCGCCATGTTCGCCATGACGCTGTGCCTCGGGGCCCTGATCGGCTTTCTCGTCGGCTATCTCAAGCTCAACTCGCTCATCGTCACGCTCGGCATGCTGTCGGCCATCCACGGGCTTACGCTCACCTATTCCGGCGGCAAGAACATGGATATCGCCGACAAGGAGGGCACCTGGTTCTCCGTGTTCGGGCAGGGCGAGATCGTCGGCATACCCGTTCCCATCATCATTTTCGCCCTGCTCGCCGCAATCCTTGGCGTCGTGCTCGCCAAGACGCCGTTCGGGCGCAAGGTCTATGCCGTTGGCGGCAATGGTACGGCAGCGACCTTTTCGGGCATCCGCCGCGCGCGGGTGGTCTTCACCTGCTACCTTCTGTCCTCCTTCTGTGTGGCGACGGCCGGGCTGATCCAGGCCAGCCGCAGCCTTGGCAGCCAGAACACGGTCGGCCAGGGCCTGGAACTGGAAGTGCTGGCAGCCGTCATCCTCGGCGGCGCGTCGCTGCTCGGCGGATCGGGAACGATCTTCAAGACGGTCATCGGCGTGCTGATCCTCGGCTTCATCCAGAACGGGCTGCTGCTCGTCGGACTGCAGTTCTATGTCCAGTACGTCGTTACCTGGATCATCATCATCCTTGCGGTCTGGCTCGATATCGCGGCCAAGCGCGGCAAGCTCTGGTCATCCATCGCGTGAGGCCCGGATCATGGAAGCTGGTACCCTGAGCAGATTTCTCAAGAGCGGCGCCATCTGGGGCTTCATCGTCCTTGAGCTGATCTTCTTCTCCATCGCTGGCGAATACCTGTCCCTCTCGGACAAGGCCTTCATGGACGTCGACAACATGCTGCTGCTGTTCAAGCAGTCCGCGCCGATCGGCATCATCGCCGTGGGCATGACGATCATCATGATCAACGGCAATATCGACCTGTCGGTCGGCGCCACCTTCGCGCTCAGCGCCATCGTGCTTCTCGACAGCATGACATGGCCGGTCTTTGCAGGTCTCGGCGACTGGGTCATCCCGGTTGCCTGGGTGCTCGCCCTGGCGACGGGTGTCCTGCTCGGCGCGGTCAACGGGCTCATCGTCTGGAAGACCGGCGTCGACGCCTTCATCGTCACGCTCGGCTCCATGCTGGGCTATCGCGGCCTGGTCTTCATGTACAACGGCGAACAGCCGACATCGCACCTGAACTGGACGCTGGTCGACTTCACCGAGGCGCATTTCCTGGGCCTGCACACCGCGACGTGGTTCCTGCTCGGCGTCACGGCGGTCATCTGGTTCGTGATGAACAGGACGGTGCACGGGCGCAATGCCTATGCCATCGGCGACAATCGGGAAGCCGCGGTCAATGCAGGCATCCGGGTCGGCCCGCACATGATGATCAATTTCATGATCATCGGTTTCCTTGCCTCGCTGTCGGCTGTCGTCTTCTACTCCGAATCCGGTTCGGTGAACCCCAATGACGGCGAACTCTACGAGCTATGGGTCATCACCGCCGTTGTGCTTGGCGGCACCAAGCTGACCGGCGGTTCGGGGTCAATCATTTCCACCTTCGGCGGCGTGCTGGCCATCCAGTTGCTCCGGAAGGGCCTGGCCCATATCGGCGCCAACACCGAAACGGTCAATCTGGTCATCGGCCTCATCCTCATCGCCGTCCTGTTTCTCGACAGGCAACTGACCAGGAAGGGCAAGGAGGAGTTGAAGATATGAGCGAGACCGTACCTGCCCTGCGCCTTGAGGGGATCGTCAAGACCTTTCCCGGTGTCCGCGCCCTCGATGGCGTCTCGTTTTCCGTCCTGCCCGGGGAGGTCCATGCGCTGATGGGCGAGAACGGGGCGGGCAAGTCGACCCTGATGAAGGTGCTCGGCGGTATCTACCAGCCGGACGAGGGGCGCATCATCGTTGCCGAGAAGCCGGTGACCATGCGCAACCCGCTGGAGGCCAAGGCAAAGGGCATCGTCTTCATCCACCAGGAACTGAGCCTGGCCGAGGAACTGACCGTTGCCGAGAACATCTATCTGGGCGAACTGCCGAGAAAGCGCTTCGGGCTGGTGGACTGGAAAAGGCTGTTCGAGAAGACCGACGCGATCCTTGAGAAGCTGAAGGTCGGCTTCGATGCCAGGACCATCGTGGGCACGCTGTCGATCGCCAACCAGCAGATGGTGGAAATCGCCCGCGCGCTGACGGTGGATGCCAAGGCGGTCATCTTCGACGAGCCGACGGCATCGCTGACCGACGCCGAAAAGGTCGTGCTCTTCGATGTGATCGCCGACCTGAAGGCACAGGGCGTCGGCATCATCTATATCTCGCATCGCATGGAGGAGATCTTCCGGATCACCGACCGAATCTCCGTGCTGCGCGACGGGCAATACCGCGGTACGCTGAACACGGCCGAGACGAACGAGGACGACATCACGCAACTGATGATCGGCCGCAAGCTCGACCTGTCGCGCAATGCCAGCCACCACGAACTCGGCGACATCGCCATCGAGGTGCGCAACCTGTCCTGCGGGCATCTCTTCCAGGACATCAGCTTCCATGTGCGCCGGGGCGAGGTCGTCGGTTTCTACGGCCTTGTCGGCGCCGGCCGGACCGAGATCGCCGAAACCCTGTTCGGCCTGCGCACGCCTTCCGCCGGCACCATCCTGCTCGACGGCCAGGAGGTCGCGATCCATTCCCCCGCCGATGCCATTGCCAGGGGCATTTCGCTGGTGCCGGAGGATCGCAAGGGACAGGGCCTGGTCCTCGGCATGAATTGCCGCGACAACATGACCCTTCCGCAGGTGGACGACCTGAAAGCCGGTCCCTTCGTTGCGGAAGGCTCCGAGATCGCCATCTTCGACCAGTATCGCGACAGGCTGGATATCCGGACGCCGGGCTGGAAGCAGACGGTGGGCAACCTGTCTGGCGGCAATCAGCAGAAGATCGTCATCGGCAAGTGGCTGTCCATGCATCCAAACGTCCTGATCGTGGACGAACCCACGCGCGGCATCGACGTCGGCTCCAAGTCGGAGATCCACAACCTGATCCGCGAACTCGCTGCCCAAGGCTATGCGGTGATCGTCATAAGTTCCGAAATGCCGGAAGTGCTGCACGTGTCCGACCGAATCGTCGCCATGTTCGGCGGGCGCATCATTCGCACCTTCACATCGGAGGAAGTGACGGAGGACAACCTGATCCAGGCGATTTCCGGGATTGGCAACGGGGACCGGGATGTCGCCTGACATGCGCGTCGGCTTCGCCGGCCTGGGGCGGATGGGCACGGAGATGGCACGCAATCTCGCCCGCGCCGGCCACGATCTGCTCCTGTGGAACCGGTCTGCGGCAAAGGCATTGGAACTGGCCGCCGAACTGGACTGCGGGACCGCCGCAACCCCGCGCGAACTGGCCACGGCCTGCGATGTGGTCATCACCATGCTGGCCGATGACGAAGCCTCTGCGCGGGTCCATTGGGGCGACGACGGGCTTTTCGCCGGGGCGGGAACGCTGACCCTCGTGGAAATGGGCACGATGAGCCCGGACCATGTCGCCGCGCTCGCCAGGAAAGCGCCGCAGGGCGTGCAGGTCATCGACGCGCCGGTCTCCGGCTCCACGCAGGCCGCCCGCGACGCATCGCTGATGATCATGGCCGGTTGCGGCCCGGCGGATTCCGCGCCGCTCATGCCGCTCTTCGACGCGATGGGCCGCCAGACGATCTGCCTCGGCAGGCCCGGAGCGGGCGCGGTGATGAAACTGGCGGTCAATGCCATGATCCACGGCATCAACCAGACCTTTGCCGAAGCCATGACGCTGGCCGAGGCCGCCGGCATCGGGACCAAGACGGCCTTCGACGTCATCGAGGCGAGCGCGGCCTGCGCGCCCATGCTGAAATACCGCCGTCCGCTTTATCTGGAAGAGGCTGCCCACGAGGTCACCTTCACGGTCGCATTGGCGCGAAAGGACATGGCGGCCATGGCGGCGCTGGCCGGCACGCTCGGCGTGGCCATGCCGCAAGGCGCGGTGACGCTGGCCAGGCTGCGCGAGGCCGAAGCGCGCGGATACGCCGCGCGGGACATGGCGTCGATCCTACAATTCATGCGTGAGGAAAACCAATGAAGGCAGCACTCTTCGTCGGTGGCTGGGAAGGCCATGCGCCGACGCAATTCAGTGACTGGTACGCCGATTTGCTGAAGGCCAACGGCTTTTCAGTCGATGTTCACGAGACGCTGGAACCGCTGGAACATCCAGGCGATCTTGCCGATGTCGATCTCATAACGCCCATCTGGTCGTCTGCGCGGTCGGGCCACCGCGAGGAATTCGGCAACATGACCAAGCCGCAGGAGGACGGGCTGCTGAAGCTGATTGGCGAGGGGTGCGGCATCGCCGGCTGGCATGGCCACATGGGCGACGCCTTTCGCGACCGTCCGACCTATCATTTCCTGATCGGCGGGCAGTTCGTCGCCCATCCGCCCGGCTGGCCGGACAATCTCCAGCCCGCGGAGGATTACATCGATTACGATGTCACCATCTGCAAGCCCGATGATCCTGTCGTCGAGGGCATCCGCAGTTTCCGGATCCGCTCCGAACAATATTACATGCTCGTTGATCCATCCAACGAGGTGCTTGCGACGACCACCTTCTCCGGCGATCACCTCTGGTGGATCGAGGGAACCGTCATTCCGGTGGTCTGGAAACGCCGCTGGGACAAGGGCCGCGTCTTTTACTGCTCCATCGGCCATGAACTGGACGACCTGAAGGTGCCGCAGGTCACCGAGATCATCCGCCGTGGCGCCTTGTGGGCGGCGCGGCAAGATCGCATCTAGGCTGGTCAGTCATCATCCGGCCGGTCGCCCGCGGACGGGTCAGTCTTGAGCGGATTGCCGATTCTGCCCTCCAGCACCGCGCGCGGCCCTTCGGCGGCATGAGCGGCATCTGCCATTTCAAGCACCTCGTAGAGCTTTTCGTCGCGAAACGCGCTGGCAAAGCGGGTCGAGACGCCGTCTCCGGGCTTGGCATCGCTTTCGAGGAAATCGTTCTCGGCCTCGCTGGCCACGATGCGCGCATCGGCGGGGGAAAGCGCCCGGACCAGGACCTCGCCCTGGTTCGGCGCGCGGTCCCAGTTCGGGTCATAGTTCGCTGCCGCGGGGCGCAGTCTGTAGATTGCGGTTTTCATGGAAGACAAACCCGCGCGGGCGCAAAAAGGTTCCCGCGCTGGCCAATCCCTGGCGGCGTGTCGGCTCTCATGAACCTGGCATCGCGAACTGCCCCCCCCTGTCAGCAGGGCTCGCACGCGCCCTTGGCAAGGCCGGCGAGCCAGTCGTGGAGAGCGGCGGGATGCATCAGCCGATAGCGGGCGCGGGTCGCCCCGCTGCCGATCTTGATGGAGATGCCGTTCCAGGCATCGATCTGCGAAAACCCTGCCTCATCGGTGGTGTCATCGCCGGCAAAGACCGGCAGGCGCCCCGCGAACGGAGGCCGCGCCATGAAGGAAGCCAGGGCATCGCCCTTCGTCCGGGCGCTTGCCTTGAATTCCACCACCATCTTTCCCTCGACGACATGGATGGAAGGGAAACGCTGGCGGATGTCATGGGCGAAGGCAAGGCTGACGGGAGCCATGTCCGGACACATGCGGTAATGGAGGGAAAGCGAACCGCTCTTGACTTCCAGGACCATGCCCGCGTGCCGTGACGCGATGCGACCTGCCTCGCCGTGCACGTCCGCCAGAGCGCCATCATCTGTTTTGGCCCGCGAGATCAAGCCGTCCGGCATGCGCCATTCAAGACCATGAACCCCGGCGGCGGCCATGCGAAGCGGAGAAAGGCGGCGGTCCAGGTCGGCGATTTCCCGGCCCGAGACGATGGCCAGTGCGCCGCCGCAAAGGTCCTGCAGAGTGGCAAGGACGGAAAGCACGCCGTCGTCCACGCGCGCGGTGGCCGGATCGTCGACAATTTCCGCCAGCGTTCCGTCGAAGTCGAGAAAGAACGCGGCACGGGTCGCGTCGATATCGTCCGGAGGTGCCGGAAGCCGGGTTTCGCGCACGGTTTGCTTGCCTTGCTTTTCGCGGATGGTGAGACGGGTCAACGGCGTTTACCGGCGCAAGGTTCCTGGCGGCCTTGCGGCTTACGCTGCATGTACGCGCCGATGGACCGCAGCGCGGCGCGCGAACGTATCTGTTCGGCCGTATAGGTTCGTGGCTCCAGGTGCACACCCCGCTGCGTATGTCGCAAGTCGAACGAACGCCGCGCGGCAACAGGCGTATCGCGTGCGGTATAGGTCGCGACGATCGTCACGGTCAGTTCATCGACGGTCTTCACGATGTGACCCTTGTCGGTTGTCCGGTCGATCAATTGCCCATAGGAGCCGATATCGATGAACTCGCTGCTGCCGAGCGGTCCCTGCATCCATTGCGGGCGGCGGTCAACCTGATCGCTGACCTCGACATCCAGATCGCTCAGCGAGCAGCGCGACCGCCGATACGTGGTTTCATCGCCGGATCGGTAGCCGATATCGGTAATGACCGCTTCGATATAGATGGGTTCGGCGCTCATGTTGGCGATCAGGCAATGGGCCTGAAGACTGTCCCCGGCACCTTGGTTGATCAGGATCTTGGGCCTGATCCTGTGGCGAAAATTGCTGAGCAGAAGCTGGAAATAGAGCGTCCAGACCACCAGGGTCGCGATGCTTGCAATCGCGCTGACGGCCCCGTGGTTATCCTGCAGCCAGTTCCACATGGTTCCTTCCGGATGCTTTGCCTCGGCCCGTTGCTGTGCCGGGACCGGGAGGCTGGTTTCTGCCGGGTCGATGCCCGGGCCTGCGGACGTGGCTTGAAAAGGGACCGGCCACGCCGGAGACCGGTCCCACCGCAGCGGATATACGAAGGGGGCCACGAAGATCCGCTGCGGTTTCTGGAGAGATTTCCGGGCTAATCGCCTTTCCGCTCCGGTTCTGCCTTGCGCTTCCCCGAAGCCATCTCCTCAAGCTCCTTTCGCGACATGGAATCCGCCATGTCCTTCGAAGCGCCTTTCAACTCGCTTTTCTTCATCTCGCCGCGCTTGGCTGCGAGTGCAGCACCTGCTGCCATCTGCTGTGCCTTGGATTTGGCGGGCATGAGCCGCTCCATTCCGTCACGGGTTTCCGGTTTCGCCCGGCGTCTCCCGAATCCGCAGATTGTTCTGCGTATGCCTCACGCCGCTGACCGAATCGGCGCAATCCTCCGCCCGCCGCTTCTCGAAGCGGTCGGACACCAGACCGGACAGCGTAACCTCGCCATCCTTCACCGAGACTTCGATGTCACTGGCATTCAAAGCGCCATCATCTGTCATCCGGTCGCTGACATCCTCGAGGATCCGGTCATCGGAGCGCCGGTAACCTTTCGGTCCCTTGCCCCTGTGCTTGTCGCGTTCGCGGCGCCTTTCGGCCTCCTCGTCACCGAACCAGGAACTGACCTCGTCGCTCGCCCGGTCCCAGAAATCCCGGCCCTCGGCACCATGGCGAGGCGCCCGCCGGTCCCAGTGTCCACGCGGATGGCCGCCCTCGCGCGGTTGTCCGTACCAACCGCCGATGTATGGAATTCCGTAACCGGGCATCGGCCGGTCTGCGTAGTGCTCCCCCCACCAGGCGGTGGACCTCGGCTCACCGCGTCGGCGATCTTCCCGGAAGCGGGGGTCCGGGTAATCCTGCTCCGGTGCTTCTGCCCATGGACGGTCAAATCCGGGGCGTTGTCCTCTTGGACGGTCATGGGCCATGGCTTGCTCCTCTGCATTCTGGCTTTCGTCTTCATTCCCGACCGGAAACCGCGCGCATGGTCCGTGGACACGCCGCACGCTGCGTCAATCCGGCTGCGGTTGCCCTTCCTCGCCCGGTATCCGTCCGCCCGTGGCTGCCTGCGGGTGGACGGTCCGCATTGTCGCGGTGTGGTCCTCGTCGCGAACGCCTTCGGTGATCTTTTCCGGCGGACGCTCGGCGATCGCGTCATTGTCGGCTTCGGAACAGCCGCCCAGCGCCAGAAGAGGAAAGGCGACGGCAAGCGCCATCGCGGCGCGGCCGGCATGTGAAATGCCGATTTCATGCAACATGGTCATGTCCTTCTCATCCGGTTCCGGTGGTTGGCCATCGGTCCGGCCTGTCCGGTCAACCCCCGGGCCGGGGGCCGGGTTCCAGACCCGTGCGATTTCCGGCAGAACGCCTAGGGCAGGAACGCTGCCCTTGACGCTGGAGGCGTGGTCCCTGCGCCCGCCGTCTGGTCCGTCTCGCCCGTTGCGGATGCCGCATCCTCGCCGTCCCTGCCGTCCCTCGACGTGCCTTCGTCCTGCAGGACGGCCAGGAACCCGGCTGCCCAATCGTCCGCGTCCGTTGCGCTGACACGGTCCATGAGCGCGCGATGGCGGGCGACCCGTTCCGGGCGCGGCATCCGTATCGCGCGATGGAGGCTGCGCGCCATCTCGTCGGTGTCGTGCGGGTTGACGATCAGCGCTTCCGGCATGTCTTCGGCTGCCCCGGCGAAGCGCGACAGCACGAGCACGCCGGGATCGTCGGGATCCTGCGCCGCGACATACTCCTTGGCGACGAGATTCATGCCGTCGCGCAACGGTGTCACCAATCCGATTTCGCTTCGCCGGAAAATCGCCGCCAGACGGTCGCGCGCGACTGACCGGTGGATGTACTTGATCGGCGTCCAGTTGAAATCGGCGAACCGGCCGTTGATCGCCCCGGCCAGCCCTTCGGTCTGGCGGCGGATCGCATCATAGGCGCCAATGCCTTCGCGCGTTGGCGGCGCGATCTGCAGCAGCGAAACCCGGCTTTCCAGTTCCGGGTGGGTATCGAGCAGCTTTTCGAATGCCTCGAACCGCGCCGGAATGCCCTTGGAATAGTCGAGCCGGTCGACGCCGACGATCTGCTTGCGCTTCAGCAATTGCCGTCGCATGTCGTCGATACGGATATCCTCATCGGCGCGCCGGGCCATCGCCTGGAAGTTCTCGAAGTCGATCGCGATGGGAAAGCGGTCGCATTGGATGTGGCGATCGCCAGAGCGGAGGACTGTCCGCGAGATCCGGTCGGCCAGTCCCTGGCTTTCGATATTGCTGAAGAAATTCTCCAGGTCCCGCGATGTCTGGAAGCCGACGACGTCATGGTCGAGAAGCGATTCCAGCAGCCGGCGATGGCCGGGCAGGGCGGCCAGCACCTCCGGCGGCGGGAAGGGAATGTGCAGGAAGAAGCCGATCCGCGTTGGCCGGTCGCTGGCCTGGCGCAGGAACCGCGCAAAGGGCAGAAGGTGATAGTCGTGCACCCAGACCAGATCGCCGTCCCTCAGCAAGGGCGCCAGTTCTTCCGCAAGCCGCCTGTTGACATCGAGATAGCCGGAAAATTCCTGTTCGTGATAGTCGATCAGGTCCGTCCTATAGTGAAAGAGCGGCCACAGGACGCTGTTGGAAAAACCGGCATAGTGGGACTGGTATTCCTGGTCCGACAACGGCACCGTGATCTGCCGCACGCTGCCACTGCCGGCCACCGAGTTGCGCGCCCGGCTGCCCGGCTCGCTCGTCCCGAACCAGATGCCGCCGCGTTTTCTGAGCGTATCGGCAATGGCCACGGCCAGTCCGCCGGTCTGGGTCGACCTGTCGATGTCGCCTACGCGGTTGGATACGATCACGAGTCTGTTCTTCACACGGCTGGCTCCCGGCTGGATGGCGGCAATCGGCTGGATGGCGGCAATAGGAGAACCGGGCGGTATCTGGTTTTGTTCCTGCCGGACTGATCAAAACCGCGCCGGCAGGCATGTGCCCGGGCGCTTCGGCAAGCAAGCGCCGGCAGCAGGAACAAGGCGGAAGCAGGCGTTTTCGCGGCGTTGGCGATCGGCAGGGCATCGTCTTCGAATCGTGCACGGGCATGGAACGGTTTGGCGCCCTGCGCCGTTCGCCCTGCGAAAGGAGACCGACATGAACCAGGGAAAAGACAAACGCCCCGAAGACCTGCGGGAAAGCGATTTCGCCGAAGAGCGCATGGGCAACAACCGCTTGCAGGGGAATGACCAGGAATCGGTCCACAATCAGCGCCATGCCGTGCCCGAGGTGAAGCAGGAGGCCGACGATGTGATGGAAAGTTTCGAAAAGCTCGACAAGGACAAGCGTGCCCGTGACGATCTCAACAAGGGCGTGCGCAAGGATGGCGGCAATGCCTGAGGCTGACCGCCGGAACCTTTTGGCCGGCATTTCGATTTCGATTGATCAGCAGGGAGTGTGGACATGGTCGAGGAGACGGACGACCGGATAACGGCAGAACCTTTCGACGGCATCGTGAACGTTCGCTTCGTCGACGCCATGCTCGCGTCGACCGACAGGGCGCTCGTGCTCAGGGAGAGAGGGCACGATCCCGTCTTCTACATCCCGTTCGACGACATCTATTTCGAGATGATGCACGAGTCCGGAACGCGAACGCATTGTCCATGGAAAGGCGAGGCGCGCTACTGGAGCACCGGTGCGGCGGGCGAGGCCGCTGCCGATGTCATGTGGGCCTACGACGAACCGCATGGCGCGGCACGGGCAATTGCGGGCCACGGTGCCTTCTATCCGGACAAGGTGACGATCGACGTCACGCCGCACGACAGCCCCCGCCGCGTGGTGACCAGGGGATGAGCACGGCCGATGCCCGGGTTTCGCGGCGTAAGGATCGCATGCCGGCAAGATGCGCGGCCGGCCGCATCAGCCTGGCCTGGTGCTGTCCGGCATGACCCCTGACATCAAGCATGGCGAGCGCCTGCTGGTGCGCATGGTGGCCTTGATCGCAGCGATCCTGGTCTTTGCCGTCCTGCATGTGACCAGTTGGGTCACCTCGACCCTGGCGCTTGCCTTTTTCGTGACCGTTGCCGTGTGGCCCGTGGATTCGTTCCTTCGACGCCGCCTGCCCGGGCGCTTGCGCTGGATCGGCCATCTTGCCGCCCTTGCCCTTGTCATCCTGCTGTTTTCGCTTTTTCTCGGCGGCGTGTTCCTTGCCGCAAGCCAGATCATGGCGGGCCTGCCAGCCTATGAGGACGTCATTGCGCAGACGTTGCAGCAGGCGTCCGAACGGGTCGGCTTTCCGCAAATGGCCGACGAGGCGCAAAGCATGGGATCCGGCCGGCTGTTCGAGCGATTGATGGGCATGGTGACGGGCGTTGTGCGGTCCACCTCGAATCTGGCCGGCATCCTGTCACTCATCTTTTTCCTGGTTCTGCTGATGCTGGTCGAGACCCCGGTCTGGGCCGGCAAGCTGAAGTCGATCACCGGCCGGCGCGACGGGGAAACTTTCCGCTCCGCCATGGACGCCATTGCCACCCGCATTCGCTGGTATTTCGCCGTCCGTACCTTGATGGGCCTCGCAACAGGGATTCTCTACGCCTTGTGGAGCTGGGCCTGGAATCTCGATTTCGTGTTTGTCTGGGGGCTGCTCGCCTTCTTGCTGAGCTACGTTCCCAATGTCGGTTCGCTCGTGGCCGGTGTTCTTGCCGCGGCCTTCGCCTTTCTCCAACTCGATCCCTTCCCGGCCGGCCTCTACGGGTTCGGGCTGCTGCTGATCGAGCAGGTCATGGGCAATTACGCCGATCCGAAACTGCAGGGCCGTGAACTGTCCCTTTCGCCTCTGGTCATCCTTGTCGCGCTGATGCTCTGGAGCTGGGTCTGGGGCATTGCAGGAACGCTTGTCGCCGTTCCGATGACGCTGGTGATCATGATCGTGTTCGCGCGGGTGCCGGCCTTGCGGTCTTTCGCCCTGTTCCTTTCGAACCACCGTGATGTGGACGAACTGATGCGGTCGGTGGACGCATGAACGCCCCCTTGCACGACCCCGGGCAGACCCATCCGCGCGCCGATGGCGAGGCTGGCCGCCGAAGGACAGCGGGCGTGAACTGGCGCCGCTGGATCATCAACGGTTTCGTGCTCGCGGCTGCGGCCCTCGCCGTCTATTTCATCGTGCGCACCGTCCGCCGCCACGGTATCGACACCATCCTCGATGCGCTGGCACAGATGCCGGCGGCAAACCTGGCCGCGGCGGGCGGCTTTGCCGCCGCCTCATACCTGTGCCTGTCCGGTTTCGACTATTTCGGTGCCCGCTATGTGGGCCGGCCGCTGTCCTGGCCCCGCGCCTTGCTCGGCTCCTTCACCAGCCTTTCCATCGGCCACAATGTGGGCTTTGCCGGATTCAGCAGCGGCGGCCTGCGCTATTACTTCTATTCGCACTGGGGCATGCGCGCTGCGGATGTGGCGCGGCTGGTCGTCTTCTCCGGCATCGGTGTGGCCATCGGGATTTCGACGATAGCCGGAACCGGCCTCCTGTTCTATCCGCGGCAGGCCGAAAGCCTGGTCGGCCCGAACAGGGCCGTCATCCTTGCCATTGCCGGCCTTTGCCTCGCCTGGCCCTGGCTTTACCTTCTGGCCACGGCACGATTTCGCAGCGCAATTCGTCTCTGGAAATGGCATCTGACCTTGCCGCAGCCGCGGCTCGCCCTGTGGCAGATCCTGCTTGGCAGCGCGAATTTCGCCTCTGTCGCCGCATGCCTTCACCAGCTCATCACCGGTCTGAAGGCGACGCCCTATTTCGAGGTTCTGGCCGTTTACGCTCTCTCACAGGCCGCAGCCCTCGTCAGCCATGTGCCCGGCGGACTGGGCGTCCTGGAAGCCTCGGTGCTGTTCCTGCTTCCCGGGATACTGTCACTGGCAGCCGTGATTGCCTTCCGCATCGTCTACTTCTTCTTGCCGTTACCCCTTGGTCTGGCCGCGCTCGGCCTCACTGCCTTTTTCAGGCGCTGAAGCCCCTTCGATGCCCAGCCATGAAAGGAAGCGCTGCCATGGCCGGGCAGGGCCGCGCGGATCGAACAGGCCGGTTCCCGGCAGCGGCGTCACCTTGCCCTCCGGCGATGGCCGGTCGAGCTCGTGAAGGTCGCGCCGCCCGCCGGAGAACCGGTCGACAACGGCAAACAGCGAGCCGCTTGCCGCGATCTCCCGCGCCACCGCCTCGGCCGTTGTGTCCAGATGTTCGGCCAGCAAGTCGTTGCGAAGGGTTGCGATTGCCTGGCGATGGCCGGCCTGCGCGGCCTCGAAGCCCAGGTCGCATTCCGTGTCCAGCCCCTCTGAGCGGTTGTTGAGGTTTGACGAGCCGATCCGCGCGAAGACGTCGTCGACGATGATGATCTTGGCGTGAACCAGCACTTCCCTGCGGCTGCCATCGGCGGCTTGCGTGCTCGCGCACATGACACGCAGCCGACCGTGAACGTCCGCCCGGCGCAGCCGCCGCAGCAACCGCTTCCGGTTGTATTCCATGACGATGCGCTCCAGCATGCCGCGCGAACTGCGGGTCACGACGATGAGGATTTCCGGGCCCTCATCGCGCCGCAGCGATGCCTCCAGACGCCTCGCAACCCTGAACGAGGCCAGGTACTGGGTCTCGATGTAGAGTGAGGTCCGGGCGGCCAGGATGGCGTCGTCGGTCAGCTTCGCCGTCTCGTGGCGCCGGCGGCGGCCGAAGCCCGGCGGAACCGTCCGTGCAATGGCCACGGGACAATCGCGAAGGGCCGGCGCGATGAAATCTGGCCATTCGGCCTGTGTGCCATCCGGCGGCCGCAGCGTTTCGCCTGTCGCGCGCCGCCACCGGTCGGCCGCAACGTCGCATATCGCCCCGGCGGCGGGGCCGGAGACCAATGCCTGCGCATCGTGAACCGGACCGTAGGCCGACCCCGACGGCGAGCGGCGCAGATCCTGTTCGGCCAGGTGGCGCCGGTCGTCCCATCGCTCCGACGTCAGGTCCATGCCGCCCGCAAAGGCCAGCGTCCCGTCGACGCAGATGATCTTCTGGTGCTGTGAGGCGCGCAGCGAGTGCCTTCGGTCGAAGGCCAGCGCAATGCGCGGGTGATCCGCCCATTCATGGTCCCGGAACACATCGAGGGTCTTGCGGGCATAGACGGGTCCGAGTGCCCAGATGAGGATTTTCAGCTCCAGGGCCGGATTGCGTTCCACAAGATCGCGCAGGAAGGGTCCGAGTTCGCGGGATTCTTCGTCGTCCGGTGTCAGGTCGATCTTCGGATCGAGATCCCAGCCGACGATCACGATCCGTTGCCGGGCAAGCGGCAGGATGCGGACAAGGGCGTCGTAATAGGCCTTGGCGTCGATCAGGAAGGCCGACCGGTCACTGTTGCGAATGACCTGGCAGTTCCTGCCTTCCCGCGCTATGGGCGCGGGTCGATTTCCCGTTCTCATTGTCGGCATCCGGTCCGGCTGCTCCTGTTCAAGAGGTGGTTGCGCTAGCCAAACTCCGGAACGGCAGCAAAGGTTTCGTTGCCGCTCCTGTCTCAGCCGATGGCACTGCGCCGGTCCACGCCCGGATGGATCTCGATGTCGGCGACCAGCGGCAGGTGATCGGACGCGACCGCCGTTGCGGCATTGCGCACGGGCGCGATGGAATGAACGGTCATGTTTCCGCTCATGAAGATGTGGTCGAGACGCAGGAAGGGAAATCGGCTGGGAAAGGTGGCGCCGTGTTTTCGCCCGGCATTGGCATCCTTGAGATTGCGGGCAAGCCGGCGATAGGCACGCGAGCGCGGCACCGCGTTGAAATCCCCCATCAGCAGCACAGGCTTGTGGCAGAGCGGATCGCCGAGCCATTCATGTCCAAGCAGCGCGTCGACCTGGATCGAGCGCTCGATGGCCAGAAGGCCCAGATGGGTGTTGACCACCTGCAGGCTGGCGGCCGGCGTTTCCACTTCCACCCACAGCGCGCCGCGCCGTTCCAGTTCGCGCCGGCGAATGGGCGCGGGCAGGCCGCCGCGCCGGACAAGCCGGTTGGGCAGCGCGGTGAGGATGGCATCGCCGAAATGTTCGTCCTGCACCTGGTAGGCCGGGTGAAAATGCATCTCCATGCCCAGCATCCGGGCGATTTCGGCGGCCTGGTCCACGCCGCCCGTGCGCGCCCGCCGCACATCCAGTTCCTGCAGCGAGACGATATCGGGCTTGCAGGCGGAAATCACCTTCGCGATGCGTTCGGGTGAAAGGACCCGGTCGGTGCCCACACAGCGGTGAACATTGTAGCTCATGACGCGGATGGTGCGCGGCCCGTGCCTTTCCAATCCCGGCTCCTTCGGCTGGTTGAACTGTCAATCGTCGCAATGGTGCTTTGGTTCTGGTCTTCATTGCAAGCGTTCAGGTCCATCCCGCCGCGTCATGCTGCCGTTATTGCGCGCGGCCACGTGCCTTCGGAAAGTCTGCCGGCTTTTTCAGCGGCGATTGTCCTTGGCGAACAGGTGCGGATAGTAGTCGTTGCGCAACCTCAGCCGTGGCGCCAGAAGCCAGGCCACGGGGACCGTGAGGACGAGTGCCGCCGCGATCACCGCCGGCAGCGCATATTCCAGATAAGGGCGCAGGGCCGGGATCGACAGGACAAGCGTGGCAAGGCTGCCGAAAAGGACGGCATTGACGGGAAGGGCGAGCATGACGGTCATGAATGTGCGTGTACGCATGTCGGTCTCCGTTCTGTTGTCCCGATGAAACGTCCGGCCCGCCTGACGGGTTCCGGCGACGGTATCCTTGATGTCAATTGAATGCTGCCGCCACGAGCGCCACCGCTCCGCCGGCCAGCAGCAGCCCGAGGCTGGCCAGCACCCCGTCACGCGCGAGGATGGCCGTGGCGAAGGCTGCCACCGCAGCGCCCAGCACGGATGACGAAAACGGCACGATTTCGAGGAACGGCATGGCGAAGCCGCAAAGCATGCAGAGGACTTGAAGCAGGATGCGCGCCGGCGGCCGCACCATGAACGCCAGCCTCTGCCGCGTGAGCCGGTCCGCGAACTGCGCCGGACGTCTGAGCTGCCGCAGGGTTTTCACCAGTTTGCGGCTGCTTACCTTCTGCCTCAGGATCCATTCCGGCAGCCACAATCGCCGGCGCCCGACGATCATCTGAAGCGAGAGCAGGCCGATGGCGATGCCCATCACGCTGGACAGTCCCGGAATGCCGCTGAGCGGTGTGACCACCACCAGCGCCGGAAGCAGGATCAGGGCCGCATGGGATGTATGGCCGAATCCGTCCAGCACCTCGCGAACCGTCGTTGTCTCGCCGGTAGCAGCGGCGCTGGTGCTGTCGATGATGTGCAGGAGGGGCTGTGAATTGTTCATGACCGCCTTGTCAGCCGGCCAGGACCGGACAGGGTTGCTTGCGGCCGGGCAGGATGGTTCAGGCCCGCCCGGCCGCAGGGGCGTTTTCAGCATTCGGCGCGATAACGCCGCCCGTAACGGTCCTCGTAGATGCACATGCCGGGCTCGCTGGCGCGTCCGATCAGCGCGCCCGCCGCGGCGCCGACCACGCCGCCGACGACCGCCCCTTCAACCGCATCGTCGTTGACCGCGGCGCCGATTGCTGCTCCCGACGCGCCGCCGACCGCCGCGCCGCGTTCCGTCGCGGTGCATCCGGCGAGCGCAAGCACGCCGAGCGCTGCAAACAGGGCATTCTTCATGTCGCAAACTCCTCTTTCTGTGACATGGCGACCAACACCGCAGGGCGGGAAATGTTTCATTCGGCTTTTCACGAGGGGCGACCGGCATGCGGAACCCCGGCGCGGCACCGGCATTGAATGGACATGAACCGCGCCGCCTTCCGGCGCGGCCTGCAAGGGAGCAAGGCTGATGGCGTCAAGACCGGTCTGGAAAGGGCAGTTGCGTTTGTCGCTGGTCTCGATTCCGGTTGAACTGTTTTCGGCAAGAAAGACCGCGTCGAAAATCTCTTTCCGCCAGATCCACGAACCGAGCGGCAAGCCCGTGCGCTACCGGAAGGTCGTCTCCGGCGTCGGTCCGGTGAAGAACGAGGACATCGTCAAGGGATACGAATACGGCGACGGGAAATACCTGCTGATCGATCCCGAGGATGTCAGCGAGATCCGCCTGGAGACGAAGAAGACGCTCGAACTCGTGCAGTTCGTCGATGCGTGCGAAATCCCGCCGATCTATTTCGACAAGCCCTATTACATGGTTTCCGCCGATGAACTGGCCGAGGACGCCTACCGGGTGGTCCGCGACGCGCTGCGCGAGACCGGGATGGCGGGACTTGGCCAGTTGACCATGCGGGGCCGCGAATATCTCGTCGCCGTTCGTCCCTGCGGCGACGGCATGCTGCTGGAAACCCTGCACTATGCCGAGGAGATCCGCGATGCCGAACCGATGTTCGCACAGGTCGAGGACGTGAAGGCCGATGACGAACTGCTGGAGGTCGCCACGACGCTGATCGAGCGCAAGTCCGCTCCCTTTGACGCCACGGCCTTTCGCGACAATTACGCCGAGGCACTGCGCGATCTCATAGACCGCAAGACGAAGAGCAAGACGACCGGACGGGTGGAACTGGAGAAGGGCGGCGGCGAGGGTAGCGCGCGCGAGAACGTCGTCGACCTGATGGCGGCGCTCAAGCAGAGCGTCGAGAAGACCGGCAACAAGGGCAAATCATCCTCCGGCAAGGGCAGCAGCCGCTCGCGCAGGAAGTCCGCCTGAGACCGCCGTCAGCCAGGCCGGGCGCCGGACGTCATATCCGAAGCCGCTTATGTCGCAAACAGGCCCACATTCCATGTCACTTTGGCATTGATAGGATTTTCCAATCGCCTGACGGAACACCGTTATTGATCCGGCAGGACGATCCCGCGACAATCGTCGCCCCAAAGGGAGGAATCCGATGCCAGAGCCCGGTCCGGCCAGCGATATTGTGGAACGCACGCGCAAGATCGTCACCGGTCATGCCGGGCGTCTCGGGCCGCTCCTGCCGATCCTGCATGACGTGCAGCACGCTTTCGGCCACCTGCCGGACGAGGCGCTGCGCACCGTCGCCGACGGATTGAACCTGAGCCGGGCGGAAGTCCACGGCGTGGCCAGTTTCTACCATGATTTCCGTGACGCGCCCGCCGGCCGTCATGTCCTGAAGATCTGCCGGGCCGAGGCCTGCCAGGCATCCGGTGGCGATGCCATCGCCGAGCGTGCCGCGTCGCGGCTGAAGATCGCCTTCGGCGAGACCACGGCTGATGGCGCGGTCACGTTGGAAGCCGTCTATTGCCTTGGCCTGTGCGCCTGCGGCCCTGCCGCCATGATCGACGGACGGGTTGCCGGGCGCCTCGATGACGCCAGGTTGGACGCATTGCTCGCGGAGGCAGGCCAATGACCGTGACGGTTTACATACCCCGCGATGCCGCCGCCCTGGCCCTGGGCGCCGACGAGATCGCCGAAACCGTCGCACGCGAGGCGAAAGCCCGAGGCGCGGAAGTCGCGATCGTGCGCAACGGTTCGCGCGGCATGGTATGGCTGGAGCCGCTGGTCGAGGTGGAGACGGCCCGCGGCCGGGTCGCCTATGGGCCGGTTGCCGCCGGTGACGTGGCGGAGCTGTTCGATTCGGGCTTTCTTGAAGGCGGCGATCACCCGCTCGGCCACGGGCTGACCGAGGAAATTCCCTTCTTCAAGCGCCAGACGCGGCTGACCTTTGCACGGTGCGGCCTCATCGATCCGCTGTCGCTGGCCGATTACGAGGCCCATGGCGGTCTGGCCGGGCTGAGGAATGCACTGGACATGGACCCGGCGGCCATTGTCGCGCAGGTGACCGAATCCGGCCTGCGTGGGCGCGGCGGCGCGGGCTTTCCCACCGGTATCAAGTGGAAGACCGTGCTGGAGGCGCCGGCCGACCGCAAGTTCATCGTCTGCAATGCCGATGAGGGCGACAGCGGCACCTTCGCCGACCGAATGATCATGGAAGGCGATCCCTTCGTGCTGATCGAGGGCATGGCGATTGCCGGGATTGCCACCGGCGCGACCATGGGCTTCGTCTATCTGCGCTCCGAATATCCCCAGGCCATCGAGGTGATGAACGAGGCGGTGCGCCTGGCCCGCGCCGCCGGCATCCTGGGGCCGGACGTGCTTGGCTCGGGGCGGGCCTTCGACATGGAAATCCGCATCGGCGCGGGCGCCTATGTCTGTGGCGAGGAAACCTCTCTTCTCAATTCATTGGAAGGCAAGCGCGGCGTGGTGCGCGCCAAGCCGCCGCTTCCCGCCATCGAGGGCCTGTTCGGCAAGCCGACGGTCGTCAACAACGTCATTTCGCTGGCGTCCGTGCCGGTCATCATGGACAAGGGCGCGGCATTCTACCGCGACTTCGGCATGGGCCGGTCGCGCGGCACAATTCCGCTGCAGATTGCCGGCAACGTGAAGCATGGCGGCCTGTTCGAGACCGCCTTCGGCCTGACGCTGGGCGAGATCGTCGACGATCTGGCCGGTGGCACGGCTTCCGGACGCCCGGTCAAGGCGGTGCAGGTGGGTGGTCCGCTCGGCGCCTATTTCCCCCGCGCGCTGTTCGACACGCCGTTTGACTACGAGGCCTTCGCCGCGAAGGACGGACTGATAGGCCATGCCGGCATCGTCGTCTTCGACGACACCGCCGACATGCTGAAACAGGCCCGCTTCGCCTTCGAGTTCTGCGCCATCGAAAGCTGCGGCAAGTGCACGCCCTGCCGCATCGGCGCGGTGCGTGGCGTCGAGACGCTGGACAAGCTGGCCGCGGGCGTCGAACCGGAGGCGCAGAAGGAACTGGCCGAGGATCTCTGCAACACGATGAAATTCGGCTCGCTTTGCGCGCTGGGCGGTTTCACGCCCTATCCGGTGATGAGCGCGATGACGCATTTTCCGGACGACTTTTCGCCGCGAAGCATGAAGGAGGCCGCGGAATGACCGCGCCCCGCAAAACGACATCCGGGAGGTTCTGAACCATGGGACTGGTCCACGAAATCGACTACGGAACGCCGGAATCGAAGTCTGAAAAGCAGGTCACGCTGACCATTGACGGCTTCGAGGTCACCGTGCCGGAGGGCACCTCCGTCATGCGCGCGTCCATGGAGGCCGGCATCCAGATCCCGAAACTGTGCGCCACCGACATGGTCGACGCCTTCGGGTCCTGCCGGCTCTGCCTCGTCGAGGTGGAAGGGCGCAACGGCACGCCGTCCTCCTGCACGCTTCCGGTCGCCGACGGCATGGTCGTCCATACCCAGACCGGCCGGCTGAAGCGCCTGCGCAAGGGCGTGATGGAACTCTACATCTCCGACCACCCGCTCGACTGCCTGACCTGCGCGGCCAATGGCGATTGCGAATTGCAGGACATGGCCGGCGCCGTGGGCCTGCGCGACGTGCGCTACGGCTACGAAGGCGAGAACCACGTCAAGGCGCGCGACACGTCCGGCGGCATCAACATGCGCTGGATGCCAAAGGACGAATCCAATCCCTATTTCACCTACGATCCGTCCAAGTGCATCGTCTGCTCGCGCTGCGTGCGCGCCTGCGAGGAAGTGCAGGGCACCTTCGCGCTGACCATCGAGGGCAGGGGGTTCGAAAGCCGTGTTTCGGCCGGCATGCATGAAGCATTTCTCGAATCCGAATGCGTGTCCTGCGGCGCCTGCGTCCAGGCCTGCCCGACGGCCACGCTTCAGGAGAAGTCGGTCATCGAGATCGGCCAGCCGGAACATTCCGTGGTCACGACCTGCGCCTATTGCGGCGTCGGTTGCTCCTTCAAGGCGGAGATGCGCGGTGACGAACTGGTGCGCATGGTGCCGTGGAAGGACGGCAAGGCCAATCGCGGCCATTCCTGCGTCAAGGGCCGCTTCGCCTGGGGTTATGCAAACCATCAGGATCGCATTCTCAACCCGATGATCCGCGACAGCATCGACGAGCCCTGGCGCGAGGTCTCCTGGGGCGAGGCGCTGACCTTCGCCGGATCGCGCCTGCGCGCTCTGCAGGAGAAGCACGGCAAGGAGTCCGTCGGCGTCATCACGTCGTCGCGCTGCACCAACGAGGAAACCTACCTGGTGCAGAAACTGGCCCGCGCCGTCTTCGGCAACAACAACACCGACACCTGCGCCCGCGTCTGCCATTCGCCGACCGGCTACGGCCTCGGCCAGACCTTCGGCACGTCCGCTGGCACGCAGGATTTCGACAGCGTCGAGCACAGCGATGTCGTCATCGTCATGGGCGCCAACCCGACCGACGGCCATCCGGTCTTCGCCTCGCGGCTGAAGAAGCGCCTGCGCAAGGGCGCGAAGCTGATCGTCATCGATCCGCGCCGCATCGACCTGGTGAAGTCGCCGCACATTCGCGCCGCCCATCACCTCGCGCTGAAGCCCGGCACGAATGTCGCCGTGGTCACCGCGCTCGCCCATGTCATTGTCACCGAGGGCCTCTATGACGAGGCCTTCATCCGCGAGCGCTGCGACTGGAACGAGTTCCAGGACTATGCCGAATTCGTCGCCGATCCGGCCCACGGCCCGGAAGCCGTGGAAGCGCTGACCGGTGTCCCGGCAGAAGAAATGCGCGCGGCCGCAAGGCTCTACGCACGTGGCGGCAACGGCGCGATCTACTACGGCCTCGGCGTCACCGAGCACAGCCAGGGTTCGACCACGGTCATCGGCATCGCCAATCTCGCCATGCTGACCGGCAATATCGGCCGGCCGGGCGTCGGCGTGAACCCGTTGCGGGGCCAGAACAACGTGCAGGGCTCCTGCGACATGGGCTCCTTCCCGCACGAACTGCCGGGCTATCGCCATGTGAAGAACGCCGATGTGCGCCGGCTTTACGAGGAGCTTTGGAACGTCACCATTTCCGACGAGCCGGGCCTGCGCATTCCCAACATGCTGGACGCCGCCGTGGAAGGCACGTTCAAGGGTATCTACATCCAGGGCGAGGACATCCTGCAGTCCGATCCCGACACGAAGCATGTCTCGGCCGGCCTTGCCGCCATGGACTGCGTCATCGTCCACGATCTCTTCCTGAACGAGACGGCGAACTACGCCCATGTCTTCCTGCCGGGCTCGACCTTCCTGGAAAAGGACGGCACCTTCACCAATGCCGAGCGCCGCATCAACCGCGTGCGCAGGGTGATGGCCCCGCGCAACGGTTACGCAGACTGGGAGATCACCCAGATGCTGGCCAATGCCATGGGCGCCGGCTGGGCCTACACGCATCCCTCCGAAATCATGGCGGAAATCGCGGCCACCACGCCGAGCTTCGCCAATGTGACCTATGACCTGCTCGACCGGAAGGGGTCGGTGCAATGGCCCTGCAACGACAAGACGCCGGATGGTTCGCCGGTCATGCATGTGGACGGTTTCGTGCGCGGCAAGGGCCGCTTCATCCGCACCGACTACGTGGCGACCGACGAGAAGACCGGCCCGCGTTTCCCGCTTCTGCTGACCACCGGGCGCATCCTCAGCCAGTACAATGTCGGCGCGCAGACCCGGCGCACGGCCAACACCGTCTGGCATGGCGAGGACCGTCTGGAGATCCACCCGCATGACGCCGAGCAGCGCGGCATCAAGGACGGCGACTGGGTGAAGCTCGCCAGCCGATCCGGCGAGACCAGCCTGCGCGCGGAGATCACCGACCGCGTGGCGCCGGGCGTGGTCTACACCACGTTCCACCATCCCGGCACGCAGGCCAATGTCATCACCACCGACTATTCCGACTGGGCGACCAATTGCCCGGAATACAAGGTGACGGCGGTGCAGGTGTCGCCCTCCAACGGCCCGACCGATTGGCAGCGGACCTACGAGGACTTTTCCGAACGGTCGCGGCGCATCGAGGCGGCGGAATAGGATGGAGCCGGCGCGCGCATTCCCGGCACTCGCCTGGCGGCAGGGCCGCTACGAGACGGCGTCGCGCAATCTCGCCGCCGAGGCCGCCGTCGCGATCAGTTACAACGGCACCTCCCATGCCGTGCTGATGGCCTCGCCGGCCGATCTGGAGGACCTGGCGCTCGGTTTTTCCATTTCCGAGGGCATCGCCACGCGCGATGAGGTCGAGGCGGTGGACGTGCTGGCCGATGACCGGGGCTTCGATGTACAGGTGCGCCTGGCGACCGATGCCGAAAGCCGTCTGGCCGCGCGCCGCCGCGCCATGGCCGGGCCGGTCGGCTGCGGCATGTGCGGGCTGGAGAGCATTGACGCGGCATTGCGCGAACCGCCACGGGTGGATGCGACGGCCCGCCTGCGCCCCGGCGATGTGGCGGAAGCCTGCGCCGCATTGACCCGCGCCCAGGCGCTCAACCAGTCCACCCGCTCCGTGCACGGTTCCGGCTACTATGTCGCCGGCCGCGGCCTCGTCGCCATTCGCGAGGATGTCGGACGCCACAACGCGCTCGACAAGCTGGTCGGGGCCATGGCCCGCGCGGGTGGCATGGGCGAGGGCGCGGTGGTGACCTCGAGCCGCGTTTCCATCGAACTGATCCAGAAGACCGCCGCGTCCGGTTGCGGCATTCTCATCGCCGTCTCCGCACCCACGCTGCTCGCCGTCGAGATGGCTGAGCGCGCCGGCATCACGCTCGCGGCCATCGCCCGCGGCGACGAATTCGAGATTTTCACCCATCCCGACAGGATCAAGGAGGGAGCCCTCCCGCATGTCGCCTGACAAGCTTGCCCGCATGGCCAACCAGATTGCCGCCTTCTTCCGTACGCGTCCGCACGCCGAGGCGGTGGAAGGGATTGCCGGTCACCTGAGCGATTTCTGGGAGCCGCGCATGCGCGCCCAGTTCTTCCAATTGCTGGCCGAAAAGCCGGACCTGTTCGATCCGCTTGTGCGCGAGGCGTCCGGCAAGGTGCGCCCGGTTTCCGGATAATCCTCTTGAAAATCAGGCGTCCAACTGGACGCCGCCCCGCCTTCCCGCTAGCGTCCCGGCCCTTGTGAAGGATTGAAGGCGCCGGGAGGAACGGGATGCTGGACGGCAGTGAAATGAACGGCCTGTGGCTTGGCCGCGTCTGGCGTGATGGGGTTGGGCCGGCGGTCGTCACGCTGCGCGAGGGCCAAGTGGTGGACATCACCTCGCGCGCCGCGCCGACCACCCGCGACATTCTCGAATTCGACGATGCGGCGGCCTATGTGCGCGAGGCCCCGGGTGAGGCGATCGGCCCGCTGGATGGCCTGGCGGGAGCGGGCGCGCGCCTGCTCGCCCCCTGTGACCTGCAGCCGGTCAAGGCGTGCGGCGTCACCTTCGCCCGTTCCATGGTGGAGCGTGTTATCGAGGAACAGGCCGCCGGCGATCCCGACAAGGCCCAGGCGATCCGCGTCCGCATTTCCGGGAAGATCGGCGACACGCTGGACAATATCGAGGCCGGATCCGAACAGGCCGCGAAGGTGAAGCAGGAACTGATCGCGCTCGGCGTCTGGTCGCAATACCTGGAAGTCGGCATCGGCCCGGATGCCGAGGTCTTTTCCAAGGCACAGGCCCTGTCATCCGTCGGCGACGGCGCGGACGTGGGCCTGCACCCGGTTTCGCGCTGGAACAATCCGGAGCCCGAAGTGGTGCTTGCGGTCGACAGCCAGGGCCGCATCCGGGGCGCGACGCTCGGAAACGACGTGAACCTGCGCGACGTGGAAGGCCGCTCCGCGCTGCTGCTGTCCAAGGCAAAGGACAACAACGCCTCGTGCGCGATTGGCCCGATGATCCGCCTGTTTGACGAGACCTATTCGCTCGATGACGTGCGCAAGGCGGAACTGACGCTGACGGTGGAAGGCGAGGACGGCTTTGTGCTCAATGGCCGTTCCTCCATGCGCGAGATCAGCCGCGACCCGGAAAACCTCGTTGCCCAGACCATCGGCAGGCACCATCAGTATCCCGATGGCCTCATGCTCTTTCTCGGCACGCTGTTCGCGCCGACCGAGGACCGCGACCATCCCGGCCAGGGTTTCACGCACAAGCTGGGAGACCGGGTCGCCATTGCCTGCCCGGGGCTGGGAACCCTGCGCAACACGGTCCGCCTGTCGACCGAATGCAAGCCCTGGACCTTTGGCGTGGCGGCGCTGATGCGCAATCTGGCTGGCCGGGGCTTGTTGTGACAGGGGCGTGGGGGCAGGGTGGTTTCCATCTTGCCCTTTCCCTTTTCGTGCCTCGCCCCATCTGCTACGCCGTGCCACAGGCTGGAAAACGCACAGCAACAACACGGGACGGCTCATGACCCCGATTGTCGAAGTCGAAAATCTTTCCAAGGTCTATGACGGCGGATTCGAAGCCCTCAAGGGCGTGGACCTGACGATCCGCGACGGCGAGATTCTTGCGTTGCTCGGTCCCAACGGCGCCGGCAAGACGACGCTGATCTCGATCATCTGCGGCATCGTCACGGCCACGTCCGGCAGCGTGCGCGTCGGCGGACACGACATCGAGCGCGACTACCGCGCCGCCCGCTCCATGATCGGCCTGGTGCCGCAGGAGGTGGCGCTGGAGCCGTTCGAGACGGTGCTTTCCACCGTCCGCCTGACGCGTGGCCTGTTCGGCAAGAAGCGCGACGACGCCTATATCGAGAAGGTGCTGACCAGCCTTTCGCTGTGGGACAAGCGCGACACGCCGACCAAGGCACTGTCGGGCGGCATGAAGCGCCGCGTGCTGATCGCCAAGGCGCTGTCGCATGAGCCGCGCGTCATCTTCCTCGACGAGCCGACAGCCGGCGTGGATGTGGAATTGCGCAAGGGCATGTGGGACATCGTTCGCCAGCTCAAGGCCGACGGCGCCACCATCATCCTGACGACGCACTACATCGAGGAGGCCGAGGCCATGGCCGACCGGGTCGGCGTCATCAACGGCGGCAAGGTGTTGCTGGTGGAGGACAAGGACAGCCTCATCCGCGATCTCGGCCGCAAGGACCTGACGCTGACGCTTGCCGAACCGCTCGCCAGCCTGCCGCCCGCCCTGTCGGGCCATGGTCTGGCGCTGGTCGAGGATGGCTGCAAGCTGCGCTATTCCTTCGACAGCGCGGCCGGAAAGACCGGCGTCACCCGCCTGCTGAATGATCTCGCCACGGCCGGCCTGACCGTGACCGATCTCGACACGCGCCAGAGCTCGCTGGAGGAAATCTTCGTCGGGCTGGTCAAGGAGACGGCATGAACCTCACCGCCATCGCGGCCATCTACCGCTTCGAGATGGCGCGCACCGCGCGCACGCTGCTGCAATCCATCATTTCGCCGGTGCTCTCCACCGCGCTCTATTTCATTGTCTTCGGCGCCGCCATCGGCTCGCGCATCCAGCAGGTCGACGGCATCGACTACGGTGCCTTCATCGTGCCGGGCCTCATCATGCTGACCGTTCTCACGCAGTCGGTGACAAATGCCGCCTTCGGCATTTACTTCCCGAAATTCATCGGCACGGTCTACGAATTGCTGTCCGCGCCGGTCTCCTTCGTGGAGATCGTGATCGGCTATGTCGGCGCGGCGGCGACCAAATCCTTCATCATCGGTTCGATCATCTTCGCCACGGCCCATCTCTTCGTCACGCTGCCGGTCGCCCACCCGGTCTGGGCGCTGGCCTTCCTCGTCGCCACCTGCATCAGCTTCGCGCTGCTTGGCTTCATCATCGGCATCTGGGCTGGCAATTTCGAGCAGTTGCAGCTTGTGCCGCTGCTCATCATCTCGCCGCTGGTCTTCCTGGGCGGAAGCTTCTACTCGATCTCCATGCTGCCGCCCTTCTGGCAGACGGTTTCGCTGTTCAACCCGGTCGTCTACCTGATCTCGGGCTTCCGCTGGGCCTTCTTCGGCCTGTCGGATGTGCCCGTTGCCGCCAGCCTGGCGGCGATCCTTCTCTTCATGACGCTGTGCCTGACCGTCATCTGGCTCATTTTCCGCACCGGCTGGCGGCTGCGAGCATGACGGGCAGGGCGTCCTCAGGCCTTCACGAACAGGATGTCGGCGATATCGCCATGGTCGTAGACCCAGGCCGAACGGTCCCCGCGCTCCACGATCATGTCCGGCGGGCAGGTGTCGGCGTCCAGGTCGCCTGCATCGAACAGGAACTCGTCCGGCAGAAGGTCCAGCGGTGGCAGGTCTTCCGGCGCCAGCGGCGGCGTGTTGACGATCTGGATACGGGCACGCGGGTCTGACTCGTCACGGACTGGCAACACGGCTTGGGACTCCTGCTTTTCGATGGTTGGCCGGAACGAATCGCCTGGCCCGTCGAAAGGGAGCATTTTCCCGCGCTGGTATCGGAAGCGTTAACGACGCCCTCAGGTGCCGAGCATGGCCGGCGCGGCCTCCGGCCGGTCGGCAGGCAGCGCCGTCTCGCGGTGGTAGTCGAGCAGGCGGTCGGTGATGCCGGCCGAAAGCCACATGGCGCCGAGCGTTACCCAGGCCGTCAATGCAAAGACCGAACCGCCGGTCACGCCCGCGCCCACGGCGCAGCCGCCGGCCAGCATTCCGCCGAAACCCATCAGTGCCGCGCCGAGAATGTAGCGGCGCATCGAATAGCCGTCCTGCCAGCCCTGGATCTTCAGTTCGCCCGAAAGCCATGCGGCGGTAAACGAGCCGAGGAAGACGCCCGGAACGAGCCCGACATCGAAATCAAGCTCCGAGGCTTCCAGGAAGAACATCAGCGTCTTGGCCGAAGGGCCGGTGAAGGTGAGGCTGGTCATGTTGACCGGATCGAAGGCGATGGCCGAAAGCTGGGCCGTATACCACCATGCGGCCGGGACCATGAGCCCGGTGAGAACGGATGCAAGCGCGATCACCATGCGGGTGCGCTGGCGCCAGGCGAACCAGAGGCCGGCGCCAAGCCAGATGGCGGAGAAGGCGATGGCGGCGCCCGTGGAGGCGCCGAAGCGTTCCAGCAGGTCGTTGCCGCCAATGGCGTTGCTCGTCATGCCGCCGGCGATCCAGTTGCGCAGCGGCGACAGGAAGCCGTGCAGGCTGGCCTGCGCCACCACGGCGAAGACGAGGCCGGACAGCAGCGCGCGCAGGTTTCCCGTGGCCGAGAGCACCAGCAGGCGGGAAGCGCATCCGCGCGCCATGACCATGCCCGCCCCGAACAGCAACCCGCCGATGGCCGCGCCGGAGACGGATTGCGGCGAGGCAAGCTGGCGGGCTTCCTTGATGTTCACGTCTGCCAGCAGGTAGAGCGCCTGCGTTCCGATCAGCGCCGTGGCGAAGACAAGCAGCCAGACCGCGACCTTGGAAGTGATGTGGCCACGGGCAAAGTCCACCGTCGCGGCGCGCAGGCAGAAACGGCTCTTCTGGGCAAAGGCACCGAAGAGAAAACCGATGGCAAGCGCCCCAGCCAACGCCAGCGTAGGCTCGCCATACCGGTCGGCAAGCGCGATCAGGTCCATGCTGCACCCCCGTCAGATCCAATTAATCGTGATTTTTGCATGTGATGGCACGGCACGTCTTGATTGAAATCAACCGACCGCCACGGACCGGATATTTCGTTTTTTTCTTGGGAACTGAAGCGTTCCCCGGGCATTGAAAGGGCGCGGGGTTTGTCCCAAACGCGACAACTGCGCGCCCGGCATGTCGCGAGCAGGAGACCATCGCATGCGGGATGCGTTCAGTCTTTCCGGTCAGGGAGAAACAGGTCCGGGCGATGTCCTGCCGCGTCCGGAGCATGAAAAGGGGAGGGTATTCTCATGGCAGACGCTTTGCCAGAAGCCGCGAATCCGGTTGAGACCGACTACGAGATCGGTCAGGACAACGTACAGGTTCTCGGCCTCGACATTCACAATCCGGTCTTCTTCGTTTCCGCCGTCATCATCATCGCCTTCGTCATCCTGTCGCTGATGTTCCAGGAAGGCACGGCGGCGTTCTTCGGCTGGCTGCGCCCGGCCCTGACGGAGACCTTTGACTGGCCACTGCTGATGTCGGCCAATCTCTTCGTTCTGTTCAGCCTGTTCCTCATTGTCAGCCCGCTCGGCAATGTCCGCCTCGGCGGCCAGGACGCACGTCCGGACTACGGTTATGCCGGCTGGTTCGCCATGCTGTTCGCCGCCGGCATGGGCATTGGCCTGATGTTCTTCGGCGTGTCGGAACCCTTGTCGCACTACGCTTCGTCCTTTGGCGGAACGGCGGTGGAAAACGGCCTGCGCACGGACTGGGCGCCGCTCGGCGCGGCTGCCGGGAACACCGAGGCTGCCCGCGAACTGGCGATGGCTGCGACCATCTTCCACTGGGGCCTGCATCCTTGGGCGATCTATGCCATCGTCGCTCTGGCGCTGGCCTTCTTCTCCTACAATCGCGGCCTGCCGCTGACGCTGCGCTCGGCCTTCTACCCGATCCTCGGTGAGCGCGTCTGGGGCTGGCCGGGGCACGTCATCGACACGATGGCGGTCTTCGCCACGCTCTTCGGCCTGGCCACATCGCTCGGTTTCGGTGCCGAACAGGCCATGGCCGGACTCGATTTCCTCTTCGGCCTCGGCGTTTCGGACGTCGCCAAGGTGATCCTGATCATGGCCATCACCGGCATTGCGCTGCTGTCCGTGGTCGCCGGGCTCGATGCCGGTGTGAAGCGCCTGTCGGAAATCAACATGGTTCTGGCGGCCGCGCTGCTGCTGTTCATCCTGTTGGCCGGACCGACGGCGGTGATCGTCACCGGTCTGCTCGACAATACGGTCGCCTATGTCAAGGAACTCGTCCCGCTCTCCAATCCGTTCGGTCGCGAGGATACCAACTTCATGCAGGGCTGGACCGCCTTCTACTGGGCCTGGTGGATTTCCTGGTCGCCCTTCGTCGGCATGTTCATCGCCCGCGTCTCGCGGGGGCGCACGGTGCGTGAATTCATCACCTGCGTCATCCTGATCCCGACGGCCGTCTGCATCCTGTGGATGTCGACCTTCGGCGGCGCGGCAATCCACGAAACCGTTTCGGCCGGCCACCAGGAAATCGTCGATGCCGCGCAGGAGCTCAAGCTCTTCGTGATGGCGGAATATTTCCCGCTGACCTCGATCATCTCCTTCGTCGGCATCGTGCTGGTGATCGTCTTCTTCGTCACCTCGTCGGACTCCGGTTCGCTGGTCATCGACACCATCACCGCCGGCGGCAAGGTGGATGCACCCGTCGCCCAGCGCGTGTTCTGGGCGCTGTTCGAGGGCCTTGTCGCCATTGTCCTGCTGCTGGGCGGCGGCCTTGGCGCGCTTCAGGCGGCGGCGGTGGCGACGGGCATTCCCTTCGCCCTCGTCCTGCTGGTGATGATGGTCGCGACCTACATGGGCCTGCGGCGTGAACGGCTGATCGACACCGGCAAGGTGAAGACCGCCTGACACGGCCTGTCTTCAACGGGCAACCGAAAGGGCGGCGCAGAGATTGCGCCGCCCTTTTCATGTCCAGGCGCCACCCTTTTCACGATCAGGCAATGAGCAGGCGCGCCGCATGGGCCAGAAGGCCGACCGTCAGGACGATGAAGGCGAGGAAGGACAGCGCGAAGCCGAGCCCGCGCTGCCAGGCAGGGGCGTCGGGCTGGATGAAATGCCACGCATGCAGCGCCCGCCCGATGGTGAAGGGCAGGCCGATCGCGTGAATTGCGAAGGCGGGCGCGCCTAGCAGGGCGGCGGTGGCCAGCATCACGAAGAACATCGGCATGGCCTCGATGGCGTTGGCATGACCGCGCAAAAGGCGGATGAGATGCAGGTCGCCGCCGTCACCCATCATGATCCGCGTCCGGACGCGATGGCGGCCGGTCGCGCCTGTCAGGACAAGCAGGACAAGGGCATTGAGCGCGGCATAGAGGGCCGTCGCGGCAAGGGCGCTGGTCGCCATGATGATCTCCAGTTGATGACGAGAGGGTACGGGTTGCGAACGCGCCGGATCATTCCCGCCACATGTCTCCCGCGCAATCGGAAAAAATGCCGCGTTGAAGCGACGCGTCAAAAAGGTGCAATTGTCCGGACGCCCGCCGACCTGCTAAGGGGCTGGCATGACCGCGACACTCTCCACCGGCCGTCGTCCGGATATCCTCTATGGCATTGGCGGGATGGCCGGCATGGCCGCCGGCATGGGCATGTCGCGGTTCGTCTATACGCCGATCCTGCCCTCGATGATGGATTCGCTGGGCCTGTCCGCCTCCGACGCGGGCCTGATCGCTTCGGCGAACTATCTCGGCTATCTGGCTGGCGCGCTCATGGCGGCGGTCGGCAGCCGCCGGGGCGGCGAACGCGCCATCGCGCTCACCTCGCTCGTCGCTTCGGCCGTGCTGTGCGCCGCCATGGCCTTTTCCGGCAGCCTCGTCGCCTTCCTGGCCGTCCGGTTCCTTGCCGGTGTCGCCAGCGCCTATACCATGGTCTTCCTGTCCGCCATCGTGCTGGGAAAGGCCGCCAGCGCCGGCCGGCCAGGCATCCAGGCGCTCCATTTCGCAGGGGTGGGCATTGGCATCGGCCTGTCCGGCCTCATCACCGGCGCGGTTTTCCTGGCTGGACTCGGCTGGCGCGAAAGCTGGCTGGCCGCCGGGATCGTCTCGGCGGTGCTCGCCGCAGCCGCATTGCTGATCGAGCGCGCCCCGAAGGCCGCGCCGCGCCCGGCGCCCGAACCCCGTTTCAAATGGACCACGCCGTTCGCGCGCATCATCGTGGCCTACGGCCTGTTCGGCGGGGGCTACATCGTCACCGCCACCTTCCTCGTCGCCATCGTTCGCCAGAGCGAAGGCGGGCCGCTGTTCGAATCGGCGGTCTGGCTTGCGACCGGCATCGCGGCAGCCCCGGCTGTCTGGGCCTGGGGCTATGTCCAGCGCCGGCTTGGCCTGACCGCGACATTTGCGGTCGGATGCGTCGTCGAGGCCATCGGCGTCGGCGCCTCGGTTTCCCTTGGCGGCCATGCCGGGCCGCTGATTGGCGGCATCCTGCTGGGCGGCACCTTCGTTGCGATCACGGCATTCGGACTTCAGGCCGGACGGGCGCTCGCCGGCGATGCGCCGCGCCGTGCCTTCGCCTACATGACGGTCGCCTTCGGCACCGGCCAGATCATCGGCCCGCTGCTGGCCGGCTACGCCGCCGACTGGACCGGCAGTTTCACGGTTCCGTCGCTCGGTGCTTCCGCCGTGCTGCTGCTGGCTGCCGCCGCGGCGTTGAGCGCGGGGAAGATCCGGTAGAAAACAGAGCGGGTCAGTAGCGCAATTCCGCGATGGCCGAATCGGCATTGCGCATCGCCACATGCGCGCCGATCGGCCGGCAGGTCACGTCGGCCTTGCCGCAGACTTCGCGGGCGAAACGTTCCAGCGCCCGCCAATAGGCGCCGTCATTCATCAGCGTGAAATGGAAGCCGGCCTGGACGGGCTTGCGGCTCGCCCCGTGCGCGCGGTCGAACTGCCCCATCATCGCCCGGTAGGCCCGCTCCTCGTAGGCCTGCGCATTGGCGGCGTCTTCCTTGGCGCCGGAATGGCGGGCAAACCAGTTGTAGTCCATGGCGATGATGCGCCTGGCCCTCGGTCCCTCCGGAATCATCGGCAGCGGCAGGCGCCACAGGCCGTCTTTTTCCACCGCCGGTTCGGGGTCCCGGCCAACGGTCGAGGCGTCATAGCGAAAGCCCCGGGCCTTCAATGCCGTGAACAGGGCCGCGTTCGTCGACAGGTAGGGTGCGCGAAAACCCGAGACGGCGGCCGCCATGCCGGACCACCCTTCCGGCGCCGGACCGAAGCCGTTGATCGTCCAGGCATCGCGCAGGATGCGGGCGAAATTGTCGAATTCCTGCTCCCAGTCGGACTGCGTCCAGGCCTTCCCGTCAAAATGGCCGCAGCCATGGCTGGCGATCTCGTGGCCCTCGCGCCAGGCCGTGAGGATATGGGTCAGGCGCGTGTGCACCTCCTGCGCCGTCTGCCCGAAACCCACATTCGAGGCCGCGTGCCCGCGACGCGGTGCGCTGTAGGCTGCCTTGGTATCCGGTGTCAGCAGGAAGGTGCAGGACAGGAAAAACGTGAAGCGTGCCCCGGTCTGGCGTCCCAGCGCCAGCGCGCGGTCCCATTGCGCATTGTCATGCGCCCCGTCGAAGGAAATCAGCACCTCCTGCAGTTTCGGCCCTTGGCTCGCGCCCGATGCGCTGCCGGTTGCGAGAGCGAGAAGGGAGAGGGCGGACAGAAGGAGAGAGATGGGACGCATGAACGGGGTAACGAAGGACAATGGGAAAGGGTTGCGGACGAATCGGTGAACCGTATCTGTCGCCGCCAAATATGGCGTCCATGCGGTCGTGTGCCGTCGGGCGTCAGCGGCCTGCGCAACGGACGCATTTCTCCGCCATGGGATCGATGGCCAGGCGGCCGTCCGGGATCTCCTCGCCGCATTCGGTGCACCAGCCATAGTCGCCCTCGCGCAGCCGCCGTTCGGCCAGTTCGATGCGCGTCAGTTCGCGCTGGCGGGAACGCTCCGCGGCCTGCGCAATGGCCTGTTGCTGCATCGCGTCCATCCGGCTCAGGCGCCCGACCGATTGCTGGTCGAGTTCCACGGGCCGGCGGGCCTCCGATGCCAGCAAGGATTGCGCTTCGAGTTCCGCCCTTTTGCCATCGAGGCGCGTCCGGGCTTTTTCCGTGTCGATGGTCATGGAAGTCAGGCTATGACTGCATTAAGTATCCGGCAAGTGGGCACCGGCCGCTGCGGCGGGTGGAACATGCGTGAAGGGGCCTTCCATGCTTTATCTCGTTCTGGGACTTGTCCTGTTTCTCGGCGTGCATTCGGTGCGCATCGTCGCGCCTGCCTGGGCAGAGGCGAAGAAAGCCTCCATGGGCGAGGGGCCGTGGAAAGGGGTTTATTCCATCGTCTCCGTCATCGGCTTCGTGCTGATCGTCTGGGGATATGGCGAGGCCCGCTGGTCCGCGCCCGTCCTGTGGTCCCCACCCTTCTGGCTGGGCCATGTCACGGCGCTGCTCATGGTGTTCGCCATGATCGCGCTGGCCGCCTACATGCTCCCCGCCGGGCGTATCAAGGCAGCGTTGAAGCATCCCATGCTGGTGGCCGTGAAGATCTGGGCGCTTGGCCATCTCCTGATCAACGGGGATCTGGCCTCCATCCTGCTCTTCGGCGGCTTCCTCGTCTGGGCGGTGTTCGATCGCATCTCCGTCAAGCGCCGCGGCGTGGCCGTGCCCGCCGCCGGGCCTGTCCAGTGGGATATCGCCACCGTCTTGCTCGGCCTGGCGATTTACGCATTGTTCGTCTGGAAACTGCATCTCTGGCTGTTCGGCGTGCTGCCCCTGACCACCCCATGAGCCGATTGCGCCTTAAAAAGGCCATTCGCCCCCTTACATGGGCTTCAAAATCCGCTAGAACGCGGCAGCTTTTCCCGCGTGGGCGCCAGGCAGAGGCCGGGCAGCCCGCCGCTTGTCAGCAGGTGTGATACCGGCCATGTCAGACGACAGTTTCATTCGCGAGGTCAACGAGGAACTTCGCCAGGACCAGCTCAAGGCGATCTGGACCCGCTTCGGAGGCATCCTGATTGCGGCCGTGGTCGTCATCGTCGCCGCCACGGCGGCATGGCGTGGCTATGGCTGGTATACCGAAAGCCAAGCCAATGCCTCCGGCGACCGTTTCCTGGCGGCCCTGAACCTGGCAGCGCAGGGAAACACCGGGGAGGCGATGGCCGCGCTGGAGACGCTCCAGGCCGACGGTTACGGTTCCTATCCGCTTCTGGCCCGCATGCGCGCCGCCACGCTCATGGCCCAGGACGGAAAAACGGACGAAGCCGTCGCGGCCTTCGACGCCGTTGCGGCTGACGGCTCCGTGCCGCAATCGATCCGTGACATGGCGCGCCTGCGTGCCGCATTCCTGCTCGTCGACCACGGCTCCTACGCCGATGTCGCCCAGCGTGCAGAGCCCCTGTCCGCGGACAGCAACGAATTGCGCCATTCCGCCCGCGAGGCCCTTGGCCTGGCCGCTTGGAAGGCCGGCGACGCGGCCGACGCGCTCAAGCTTTTCGAACAGATTGCCGCCGACCAGCAGGCGCCCGCCGGCCTGCGCCAGCGCGCCCAGGTCATGTCCGAACTCATCGCCGGTTCCGGCGAGGCATCCTGAGAGCGTCAAACGCCGCCATGGGTTTCACCGTCGCCATCATCGGCCGTCCCAATGTCGGCAAGTCCACGCTCTTCAACCGGCTGGCCGGGCAGAAACTGGCGCTCGTCGACGACACGCCGGGCGTAACCCGCGACCGGCGCATCCATGCCGCACGGCTCTTTGACCTGAAGTTCGACGTGATCGACACGGCGGGACTTGAAGAGGCGGGGCCGGCGACGCTGGAAGGGCGAATGCGCGCCCAGACCGAGACGGCGATGGACGAGGCCGACCTGATCCTGTTCGTCGTCGACGCCAAGTCCGGCGTCATGCCCGCAGACCGCACATTCGCCGATCTGGCGCGCCGTTCCGGCAAGCCGACTGTCCTCGTCGCCAACAAGGCCGAGGCACGCGACGCGCTGGGCGGCATGCTGGAGGCCTGGGAACTGGGTCTCGGCGAGCCGTGCCCCATCTCCGCCGAGCACGGACAGGGCCTGCCCGACCTGCGCGAGGCCATGATCGAGGCCATTGGCGAGGAGCGTGCATTCGCCGCCGACCCGGTGGAGACCGTGCTGGAGACCGCGCCGCCGCGCGATGGGCTGATCGGCGACGACATCGAGGACCCGGATGCCGAGGACGTGCCGGGTTATGACGAGACGAAACCGCTGAAGATCGCCGTCGTCGGCCGTCCCAATGCCGGCAAGTCCACGCTGATCAATGCCCTCGTCGGCGAGGAACGCCTGCTGACCGGGCCGGAAGCCGGCATCACCCGCGATTCCATCTCCGTCGACTGGGAATGGCAAGGCCGCCGCATCCGCCTGTTCGACACGGCCGGTATGCGCCGCAAGTCGCGCGTCCAGGAGAAGCTGGAAAAGCTGTCGGTGGCCGACGGCCTGCGCGCCGTCCGTTTCGCCGAGGTGGTCGTGATCGTGCTCGACGTGACCATCCCCTTCGAGAAGCAGGACCTGCAGATCGCCGACCTCATCATTCGCGAGGGCAGGGCGCCTGTCATCGCTTTCAACAAGTGGGACCTGGTGGAAAACAAGCAGGAACTGCTGGCAGAATTGCGCGAGAAGACCGAACGCCTGCTGCCGCAGGTGCGCGGCATCCGCGCCGTCACGATCTCGGCGGAATCCGGCAAGGGCCTGGACAAGCTGATGGAAGCGATCGCGCTCACCCACCGGGTCTGGAACACGCGCATTTCCACCGGCCGTCTCAACCGCTGGCTGGAAGGCGTGCTGACCCGCCATCCGCCTCCGGCGGTGGCCGGGCGCCGGCTGAAGATCAAGTACATCACCCAGGTGAAGACGCGGCCTCCGGGTTTCGTGGTTTCCTGTTCCAGGCCGGACGCCATGCCCGCTTCCTACGTGCGTTACCTGACCAATGCGTTGCGCGAGAGCTTCGCCATGCCCGGCGTGCCGATCCGTCTTGCGTTGCGCGCGCCCGACAACCCCTTCGCACCCAAGGCCAAGAAGCGGAAATAGCCGTTCCGGGTATCCTGCTTTCCATCCTTTGCGGACAAGGCCTGCGCAGGGTCTTGCGCCGGCCCTCGCCTTTTTCTTGACATGACAAGGCGCATTAACGGGCTGTCAAGGTTAATCCTTCATTGTGGCGTTCAGTCGAGTTTGTACGCGTTTCCGGAGTCCCGTCTTGCGCCGTCCCCGTTCGAAGCACGCCAGCCTTTCGCGCTCCCGCCAGTCACTCCTCACACCGTTTGTTCTGGGCCTTGCCGCCTGGGTCGCCTTTCCCGCCACCGCCGCACGTCAGGATGTGACAGCCTTCGTGTCGGGCCTGGAAGGCGGTAGGACCCAATGGAGCGCCGTCGTGGAGAAGGCGGTCGCCGGCTCCACACACGCCGCGGAACTGCCCTTCTCCGCCGACGGCCTGATGACCGGCTCCATTTCGGGGGCGGGACTGAATGCCCGGGGCATTGGCGAGGTGGCCTTCCGCGGCAAGGGCGGCCACGCGCCGGCGACGCCGGACGAGGCCCGCATCAACCGCACCGAGAAGCAGGGCAGGCTCGTCCAGGTCGTGCCCGTCGCGCCGCCAAGGGCCTTCAACGCCGGGACGGTCAACGACCGCACCTCCTCGCTCCTGCGGCCGGCCATCGACACCGGCGTGCGGATGGCGTTTGCCCATCCCGAGATTGCCGGCAAGGAACTGCGCCTGGCGTCCACCTTCTTCCCGAAGAAGGAGAAGAAGGCCGCCCCCGACCTGCCGGTGATGATTGCCGCGCTCGTCAACAACGACACGCCCGATGTTCTGGCAACCGCCTATGCCCCCGCCAAGCCGGACTATGCGCGCCAGTCGCCCTTCGCCAGTCTTCTCAAGGAGGAGAAGAAGGAGGCCGGCCGGTTCGTGCCGCCCGTGCCGAGCAACGATCACAACTGGGCCGCCCGCCCGCTTCCCGCCCACGTCTTCACCGACCGCGAGCAGCAATGCCTCGCCGCCGGCATCTATTTCGAGGCGCGCGGCGAACCGGTGAAGGGCCAGGCCGCGGTCGCGCAGGTGATTCTCAACCGCGTCCGCAATCCCCAGTATCCGAACACGATCTGCGGCGTGGTCTACCAGAACGAAAGCTGGCGCAACCGCTGCCAGTTCTCCTTTGCCTGCGATGGCATTCGCGACCGGATCGCCAGCCCCGCCCACTGGCAGACGGCCAAGGAAGTGGGCATGGCGGTAACGGCCGGGCGCATCTGGCTGGACGGGGTCGGGTCCTCGACCCACTACCACGCCACCTATGTCAATCCGCGCTGGGCCCATACCATGAAGCGCATGAAGAAGATCGGCAGGCACATCTTCTACCGCACCTATGGTGGCGGCTGGAGCTGAAGCGGCTGATCCGGTCATGGAACAGGGCGCGGCACGACCGCGCCCTTTCCACTTTTTGGCCCCCGTTTCGGGGATTCGCCCGCCTGGCCCTACAACTTCCGTGCTAAATCCGGCAGAGCGAATTCCCAAGCAATTGTTTTTGTTGAAAAAAGCAGTTCGTTTTGCACTGCGCAAGGCGTCTTGACTGGCAGGGGTCCCGTCACTATGGTGCGCCCGACTTTGGAGCGGGCGGCCAGATGTGGCCGGACCTGACGGGAGCGCGCAGCAGCCATGGTGCAGGATCACGGCGAAAGCGGACGCACACCGCAGGAAGACGGCAGCAGGACTGCCCGCGATGAAGGCCTGGACCACCGCCTGCGGACGCTGGAGGAGAAACTCTCCACGCGCCGTGTTGCGGAGCAGGAAAGGGAAGCCGCCCGGGCAGGCAAGAACACCGGCTGGGGCAATGCGTTGCGGTTGTCGAGCGAGTTCATCGCTGCGGTGATCGTGGGTGCGGCGCTCGGCTGGGTGCTGGACCGGTGGGCCGGAACGTCGCCCTGGGGGCTGATCGTCTTCCTGCTGCTCGGTTTCGCGGCCGGCGTCGTGAACGTCATGCGGACGACGGGCCAGATGGCCGAGTTCGGCCAGCAGGGCGGTTCCGGGCGCGACGGACCCGGCAAATGAAGGTTTCGGCGCTTCGGCAACGGGCGCGGGTTATGGTTGAAACGGGTGCGGGGAACCGCGCCGGCGATAACGGGGTTACGAGACGTGGCTGATCCGAACAAGGTCGATCCGATCCACCAGTTCCATATCAACAAGCTGATCGATCTCCAGATTGGCGGCCTTGATTTCTCCTTCACCAATTCGTCGTTGTTCATGGTGGTGACCGTGGTGCTTGCCGGCGCCTTCCTGGTGCTGACGACCTCCAGCCGCGGGCTGGTTCCTGGCCGGATGCAGTCGGTTTCCGAGATGGCCTACGAGTTCGTCGCCAACATGCTGCGCGATGCGTCCGGCTCTCACGGGATGAAGTTCTTCCCGCTGGTCTTCTCGCTCTTCATGTTCGTGCTGGTTGCCAACCTGCTGGGCATGTTCCCCTACTTCTTCACCGTGACATCGCACATCATCGTCACCTTCGCGCTGGCCATGCTGGTGATCCTGACGGTGGTGATCTACGGCTTCATGAAGCATGGCTTCGGCTTCCTGAAACTCTTCGTTCCCTCCGGCGTTCCCGCCGTTCTCACCCCGCTGGTCGTCGCGATCGAGGTCATTTCCTTCCTCTCGCGCCCGGTCAGCCTCTCCGTCCGTCTTTTCGCCAACATGCTGGCAGGTCACATCACGCTGAAGGTGTTCGCCGGCTTCGTGGTGTCGCTCGGCGCCATGGGCGGCATCGGCATCGCCGGCGCGGTTCTGCCGCTGCTCATGGCGGTGGCGCTGACGGGCCTGGAATTCCTCGTGGCCTTCCTGCAGGCATACGTCTTTGCCGTCCTGACCTGCATGTATCTCAACGACGCCCTTCACCCGGGCCACTAGGACATCACTTAACCGGCGGGCCTGTCCCGCCAGTCAGCCAACCGCATCAATACGATCCAACAAGGAGTTCTCAAAATGGACGCGGAAGCAGCAAAGTACATCGGCGCCGGTATCGCTTGCCTCGGCATGGGCGGCGCGGGCATTGGCCTCGGCACCATCTTCGGCAACTACCTGGCGGGCGCCCTGCGCAACCCGTCGGCTGCCGACGGCCAGTTTGGCCGCCTGATCTTCGGCTTCGCCGTGACGGAAGCCCTGGGCATCTTCTCGCTGCTGATCGCCCTGCTGGCCCTGTTCGGCTGATCTGCCCGTTTCCGGGTAGTCGAGAACCTGCCGGCCGCCACGCATTCCGCCAGCGGCCGGCCCGAGTTTCAGGGAAAAGATCATGTTCGTGACCACCGCTTTCGCGGCCCCGGCGGGCGATGCCCAGAATGCCGCGGCCGGAGAAACACATACCGAGACCGGCGTTCCGAACGCCGACGGCCATTCGGGCATGTTCCCGCCTTTCGATTCCAGCACCTTCCCGTCACAGATCCTGTGGCTGGCCATTACCTTCGGCCTCTTCTACCTGTTCCTGAAGAACGCCGTGGTGCCCCGCATCGCCGGCATCCTGGAAGTCCGGCATGACCGGATCGCCCAGGATCTGGACCAGGCTGCCCGTATGAAGCAGGAGGCCGACGAGGCCATCGCGGCATACGAGCAGGAACTGGCCGATGCACGGGCCAAGGCCAACCAGATCGGCCAGGAGGCGCGCGACGCCGCCAAGGCCGAGGCCGACGCCGAGCGCAAGGAAACCGAGGCCGCGCTTGAAAAGAAGCTGGCCGACGCCGAATCGCGCATCGCGTCCATCAAGTCCGATGCGATGAAGGAAGTCGGGACGATCGCCGAGGACACGGCCATGGCGCTGGTCGAACAGCTTGTCGGCAAGGCCACGAAGTCCGAGATCGCCCAGGCGGTCAAGGCCGTCAACGGATAAGGATCACAGGTCATGGACGCTACATCCCTTGCATCCGTATGGGCTCTGGTTGCCCTCGTCATCTTCCTCGGCCTGCTGGTCTGGCTGAAGGTGCCCGCGGTCATCGCCAAGTCGCTTGATGCGCGCGCCGACAAGATCCGCAATGACCTCGACGAGGCGCGCAAGCTGCGTGAGGAAGCCCAGCAGGTGCTTGCCGAATATCAGCGCAAGCGTAAGGAAGCCGAGGAGGAGGCCGAGACCATCGTCGCGGCCGCCAAGCGGGATGCGGAGCTTCTCAAGGCCGAAGCCAAGCAGAAGGCTGAGGAATATGTCACCCGCCGGACCGCCGTGGCAGAACAGAAGATTGCCCAGGCCGAGCGCGATGCCGTCAACGAGGTGCGCGCCACGGCTGTCGATCTGGCGGTCGAGGCGGCACGCACGGTTCTCGCCGGCAAGGTCGATACCGCGACAGCGGGCGATCTCTTCAAGTCTTCGCTGGCCGAGGTCAAGAACCGGATGAACTGATCCGTTTCCGGCAGGAATTCAGAACCGGAACGCCGCGAGGGTCATCCTTCGCGGCGTTTCTCGTTTGTGCCGGGCACGCGGCCGGATGTTGCTTCGGTTGCCATGCGCCCGTGCCGGGGCCTGTCCGGACAGCAGGCGATCAGGCGACAGCCGCGTCTGGAACCGCTAGGATTTCCTCAAGGGAGCGAAGCTGAACCGGTGCAGCCGCATCACGCCGCCATGGATCGCGATCGCTTCACGGTGGCGCCTGGTGGCATAGCCGGCATGCATCGACAGTCCGTAGGCGGGATGAGCCGGGCAGGTCCGCGCCATCATGCGGTCACGGGTGACCTTGGCGAGGATCGATGCCGCGGCAATCGACATGGAGCGCTGGTCGCCCTTGATCAGGGCCCGGCCGGGGCAGGGCATGTCGGGCGGCACGTCACGGCCGTCGACGAGCGCGTGACGGGGTGCCACGGACAAGGCATGCGCCGCGCGGCTCATCGCTTCCAGGCTCGCCACGCGTATGTCGGTCCTGTCGATGCTCTCGGCGCAAACCGAGACAATGGCAGTGGCGACCGCTTTTTCGAGGATGACGCCGAAAAGGCGGTCACGGTCGTCCGCCCCGAGGCGTTTCGAATCGTCGAGCCGTTCGGGAAGATCGTGCGGATCGAGGATGACTGCCGCCGCCACGACCGGGCCGGCGAGCGGGCCGCGGCCGGCTTCATCCAGTCCGGCGACAGGGAACTGGCCGTCCCGCATGAGCGCCGCTTCGAAGCTGAAGTCCGGCGCGGGTGGAACCAGGTCGAAAAGAAGCGGGGAATCGGACGGGGTGCGAGCCATGAGCGGCATGCTTGCACCGCGCACCGATTCCCCGCAAGGCCTTAGCCGGGAATGTTGCGGCGAACCCGGCAAGGCAGCCGCCGGACGGGGACAGGGGATTGACCGGCGGAAATCGGAATTGGGTGTGCGGCGGTATTCCGCCGCGATGTCAGAGCAGGGACAATTGCTGGCCCTCCGGCTGTGGCGGCGTGAACAGGTCGGTTCTCAGGCGGAGCTTCTGCGTGTTGAGGCCGAGCCGTCGCGCCGCGATCTCGAAGCGCCGCCCGATCTGCCAGGCATAGGGCCCGCTGCCCTTCATGCGGCGTCCCCATTCCGCGTCGTAGTCCTTTCCGCCCCGCATGGAACGGATGAGGGAAATGACGTGGCGGTAGCGGTCCGGATAATGGCGCAGCAGCCATTCCTTGAACACCGGCGCCACCTCCAGCGGCAGGCGCAGGATGATGAAACCCGCCTCAGTGGCGCCCGCGGCCGAAGCGGAATCGAGGATACGTTCCACTTCGTGGTCGTTCAGGCCCGGGATCAGCGGCGCAGCCATCACCGAGACCGGTATGCCGGCATCCGAAAGCCGCTTCATGGTTTCCAGCCGCCGGGTCGGCGATGCCGCGCGCGGCTCCATCGTCCGCGACAGGCGGTGATCGAGCGTGGTAACCGAGAGCGCCACCTTGACGAGGCCCTTGGCGGCCATGCGCTGGAGAATGTCGACGTCGCGCGCCACCAGCGCCGACTTGGTGACGATGCCGACCGGATGATTGGCCGCTTCCAGCACTTCCAGAACCTCGCGCATGATCCGCCAGGTCTTCTCGACCGGCTGGTAAGGGTCGGTATTGGTGCCGATGGCAATGGTGCGCGGCTCGTAACCCTTCCTTGCCAGTTCGCGCGCCAGCAGTTTCGGCGCATCGGGCTTGGCGAAAAGCTTCGATTCGAAGTCGAGGCCCGCCGAAAGACCCATATAGGCATGGGTCGGTCGCGCGAAACAGTAAACGCAGCCATGCTCGCATCCGCGATACGGATTGATCGAGCGGTCGAAGGAAATGTCGGGCGAATCGTTGCGCGTGATGATCGTGCGCGGCTTCTCCACCTGCGTCACCGTCTTGAACGGCGCCAGTTCCTCTTCAAGGTCCCAGCCATCGTCGAAGACATGACGGCTCAGGGCCTCGAAACGTCCCGATGGATTGATGGCCGAGGCCCGTCCGCGCCGGCGGCTTTCCTCCAGCCTGATGCCGCTGGCATTGACAAGCGCGTTGGCCATGTCCGGGCCTCCTTCGGCAAAGGCCGAGCGGTCTGCTTTTGCGATCTGTTCCATGACGATGCCTCCGGCTTCTCGCGACTCCCGTCCACGACAATATTCCTAATGCCGTAAAACGAACAAAGCAAGAACATTTATGCGGATCCCGGCCGGCCATCCGCCGGTTCCTGGCTGGCAATGGCGTGACGAAATGGGCAATTGCCTCGAAAAAGTGCTTTGAAATCCGATGATTGGAGCAATAACCCGTCTGGATTTGCATTCATGCATCGGCTAAATGTCTTTGTCATGCTGACTGTCCTGATCGAGACCCACAATGACGAGGAGCCCCTTGCGCGGACGCTCGCCGCCCTTGTTCCGGCGGCCGTCGAAGGCGTTGTCCGCGATGTGGTCGTCTGTGACCGGCATTCGGTGGATCATACCCACAAGGTCGCCGACCAGGCCGGTTGTGTCTTCGTCGCGGGCGGGGACCTTCAGGCGGCGCTGCGCCGGGCGCGCTGCGAATGGATCCTGTTCCTGGAACCGGGGGCCCGGCCGGTTGAGGGCTGGATGGATCCGGTCATCGCCCATACCGGGAAACTGGCGTCGCCGGCCCGCTTCACCCGCGTGAAGGAGGACCGGCCGGGTTTCTTCACCCGCGTCTTTACTGCCCGCCGCCCGCTTGCCGACGGGCTGGTCATGACACGGCGCCAGGCACTGGCGCTCGGCAAGTCGGCGCGGACGGCCGAAGCCATGGCGCGCGGACTGTCGGCGCGCAGGCTGTCCGGCCTGATCAGCCCCGCGCCGGTGCGCCGGGCGGCTGACTGACCCCGGCGGATCAGGCGCTCTTGGCGCCACCGCCGCGTTTCAGGTGCTCGTCCAGTCGCGGCATGATCTCCACGAAGTTGCACGGCATGTGCCGGTAGTCGAACTGCGCCTTGAGGATACCGTCCCACGCGTCCTTGCAGGCACCGGGCGATCCCGGCAGCACGAACACGAAGGTCTGGTCGATAACGCCGGCGGTCGCCCGCGACTGGATCGTGGATGTGCCGATCTTGTCGAAGGAAATGCGGTGGAAAACCTCCGAAAACCCGTCCATCCGCTTGTCGAACAGCGGTTCCAGGGCTTCCGGCGTCACGTCGCGGCCGGTGAAGCCCGTGCCGCCGGTGGTGATCACGGCGTCCACCGTGCTGCCCTGTGTCCATGCCTTCACGCGCGCACGGATGGCGTCGACGTCGTCCGTCACGATGGCCCGGTCCGCCAACTGGTGGCCGGCCTCGGCGATACGTTCCGCCAGCGTCCGCCCGGACCTGTCTTCGTCCAGTGAGCGCGTGTCGGAAACGGTCAGCACCGCGAAGCGGACGGGAATGAAGGGCCTTGTCTCGTCAATCCGGCTCATGGCTTTCTCCGTTGCTGGCAAGGGTTCCGGTCGCCACGACGAACCATGCCGGATGCGCCGTGGCTATTCGCCCGGCCGCGCGTCGCGCCTCCGCCAGGCTCGAAAACAGGGCGAAGCAGGTTGCGCCGGAACCCGACATGCGGGCAAGCAGCGGCCTTTCGGCGGCCAGTGCGGTCAGGGTTTCGCCGATGACCGGGCAGAGGCTGGCGGCCGCGTCCTGCATGTCATTGCGCGTCTGTGCCAGCCAGCCTGCGATTGCCGCGGCGCCGCCGCCACGTGGCGGCGCGGGCAGGGGCGGGTTGTCGCGCCGTGCCAGGGCCCTGAAGACCGCCGGCGTCGCCACCTGTTCGCCCGGATTGGCCAGCACCATGGCGAGGCCCGCAAAGCCGGGGAGCGGTTCGATCGCTTCGCCGATTCCGCGCGCGCGCAGCGGCACGCCATGCACGCACATCGGCAGGTCGGCGCCCAGCGGCAGTGACAGCGCGGCGAGTGCCGGCCTGTCCAGCCCGAGACCGAAAGCGGCGTTGAGCGCGCGCAGCGTGGCCGCGGCGTCGGAGGATCCCCCGCCGATCCCGGAAGAGACCGGCAGATGCTTCTCCAGATGGATCGCGACGGGCCCGAAACCGTGCGCCTTGCGCAGCAGGTCGCGCGCGCCGGTCACCAGGTTGGGCGCGTGGGGGTCGAGGCCGCCGGCCATCGGACCGGAGATCGTGAAACGGTCGTCATCCGCCGGTTCCAGCGTGATCCGGTCGCCGAAGTCGGTGAACACGGCCAGCGTGTCGAGATCGTGGTATCCGTCGGGCCTCCGGCCGGTGACGTGCAGCGCAAGGTTGACCTTCGCCGGAGCACGGACATGCCAGCGCCCGCCGGCGTCCTGGACAGGATGCAAGCGCGATCAGTCCTTCTTGATGCGGTACTCGCCGGTTTCGGGATCCTGGACGAGCGTGCCATGGGCGCGGTTCCGGAGCTCCGCTTCCTCCCGGCGCACCTTGGCAGAGACGCGTTCGGCCTCCCTGACGAAGGACCGGTAGCCGTACCAGGCGACGAGACCGACTGCGCCCAACAGGAATATCTGGGCCATCTTTTCCTCCTTCCGGCGATGGATGGGTCTTCGCCGGCTGTTCATGAGCGCCATTCTACCCCTCTTGGCGCCGCGCTCAAAGGCCCAACCTGCCCCACCACGCGCGTTCATCCGCCGCATCTGCAAGCGCATGCACCATCTCGCCACCGCGCCCGGCGTCGAAACCGAACATGCCGCGCCGTCCGAAAAGTCCGCGTGGAGGGCTGATGAGCTTGAGGCTGGTCTTTTCGCCGTAGCGATCCTTCAGGAAGGAGCGCATGTCGCCCAGCCCGTCGACAAGGCCGCGTTGCAGCGCGCCCTCGCCGGCCCAGAAGGCGCCGGTGAACAGTTCCGGGTCGTCGGCCAGCCGGTCGCCGCGCCGTGTTTTCACCAGGTCGATGAAGGTCTTGTGCACGTCCAGTTGCAGGCGTTTCAGCCGCTCGATGTCATCTGCCTTTTCCGGCTGGAAGGGATCGAGCACCGCCTTGTTCTCTCCGGCGGTGTAGACACGGCGTTCCACGCCGATCTTCTTGAGGAGTTCGGGAAATCCGAAACCGGCCGAAATGACGCCGATGGACCCGACGATGGAGGACGGGTCGGCGATGATCTCGTCGCCGGCGCAGGCGATCATGTAGCCGCCCGACGCTGCCGCATCCTCGACGAAAACGATGACCTTCTTGTCCTTTTCCTTCGCCAGGTCGCGAATGCGCCGGAAGATCAGGCGCGACTGCACCGGCGATCCGCCCGGCGAATTGACCGAGACGGCGATGGCGGGCGCATCGCGGTAGGCGAAGGCCTTCTCCAGGACGCCCGCCACGCTGGCAAGGTTGAGCGCGGGCCGGCCGAGCGATCCCCCCGAGGCGATCACGCCATGCAGGCGGATGACGGGGATGGTCTTGCCTTCCGGGCGCAGTTTCTTCGGAAGCAGGCGGGTCAGCGCATTGGCCACGTGTCTCTCCGGTCGTGTCGTGTCTGGAATGCAATGTAAGAAGGAAAGGGCAGCGCACAATGGGCCATGGCCGCTCAGTCGCCGAAAAGCGACGCCCTGCCGTTGTTGATGGCATCGGCCGGCGGCGAGAACAGGTCGCTGCCAGCCTCGTGCAGGAAGAGCGGCGGAGCGAAGGAAAGCCGCTTGCGTGAGGCCCGCACGCCGCGAATGACGATGCGGATGGCCGCGCTATCGCCGCGCGGATGGATCGGCTTGACCTCCAGGGCGCCGAAGCGCCCTTCCAGCGCGTCCAGCGCCGCGCGGATCGCCTCGGGACGGATGATCAGCGCGACGAGACCGCGCGAGCGGGTGATCGCGGCGGCGGTACGGATCCATGCCTCCAGCAGGCCGTCCTCCATCACATGCGCTTCCGCCTTCAGTCCGTCGGGCGTCTGGCGGTCATGCCCGGCATTGAAGGGCGGGTTCATCAGCGTGGCGTCGAAGCCGTTGTCGCTCAGCCCCGCTTGTGCCCGCGCGCTTCCGCGCAGCGTCACGTCCGTCTCCACCACGCAGGCGCGTTGCGCCAGCCAGGCGTTTTGCGGCAGGTCCAGCGTCTGGCGGGCAAAACTGGCCATGTCGGCGGAGCGTTCGAACAGGACGGTGCTGGCGGAACGGCAGCGCGCGATGGCAGCTAGGCCGGCCCCGCCGGCGCCCGCGCCCAGATCGGCGATCCGCCCGGCAAAAGCCGATGGCAGGGCAGCGGCCAGCATCATGGCGTCCATGCCGGCCCGGTGGCCGCGCCGCGCCGGCTGCTTCAGCCAGAAGTCGCCCCGGTGAAAGGCGTCGACGGTGAAATCGGCCGCGGAAATCTTAGCCGTCACGCGCTTCGGTTCCGATGCCCGCATCGGCCAGCAGGCGGCGTGCCTCGTCGATCCGGTCGTCCTCCACCATCAGCCGCCGGGGCAGCACGCCGAGCGAGCCTTCCATGATGCTCATGTTGCCGTCGGCCACGAAGAAGCGGATTCCGGCATCGCGCATCAGGGATTCTGCGAACGAAATGACGACGAGGTCGTTGGTGCGGATGAGTTCCTTCATGCCCGTGACTATGGCGTCCTGCCATGCCGGCGTAAAGACGCCGGCGGTTCGCCGCGCCGCTATCCCGCGACGATTTGCTTGCCGGCGCTGCCGGTCCAGCCTTGCGGCATGGTTCACAAGCGATTATCAGACGGGAAATCGTGCGGGAGACCGTCAACAGGCATGAACGGAGTATCGCCGTGGGAGTAGTGGTGTCGATTGACGAGCGCAAGAGGACGGCGGCCTCGGTCAAGCCGTTGATGGATCTGACGACTGCGGGCATGGCCCGCGTCAACGAGCTCATCCTTTCCAAGGCCGGCTCGGACGTGGAACTGATCCCGGAGATCTCGCGCCATCTGGTGGCGGCGGGCGGCAAGCGCCTTCGCCCCATGCTGACCTTGGCGGCAGCGGAGGCCTTCGGCTATGCCGGCGACGGCCACGTCAAGCTCGCCACGGCGGTCGAGTTCATGCACACCGCCACGCTTCTTCATGACGACGTGGTCGATGAGAGCAATCTGCGGCGCGGGTCGGAGACGGCGCGGGTGATCTGGGGCAACCAGGCCTCCGTCCTCGTCGGCGATTTCCTGCTCGGCCAGGCCTTCCGCATGATGGTCGATGTCGGCTCGCTGGCCGCGCTTGACGTGCTCTCGTCTGCGGCAGCAGTCATCGCTGAAGGCGAGGTCTGGCAATTGTCCGCGGCCAAGGATCTGGAAACCACCGAGGACGATTATCTCGGCGTCATCAATGCCAAGACGGCGGCGCTCTTCTCCGCAGCCGCCGAAGTCGGGCCGATCATCGCGGGCAAGGGCAAGGCCGAACGCGCGGCCCTGAGGTCCTACGGCACCAATCTCGGCCTTGCCTTCCAGCTTGTCGACGATGCGCTCGACTACGGCGGCTCGTCCGCCGACCTGGGCAAGAACGTCGGCGACGATTTCCGCGAGGGCAAGGTGACGCTGCCCGTCATCCTCGCCTATCGCCGCGGCACGCAAGCCGAGCGCGCCTTCTGGAAGCGGTCCATCGAGGCCGGGGAGAACTCCGACGCCAACCTGGAAATCGCGCTTGCGCACCTTCAGGGCCACGGCGCCATCGCGGACACCATCCAGCGTGCCCGCCATTATGGCGAAATCGCCCGCGATGCGCTGGCACCGCTGCCCGCAGGCGCCCACAAGGACGCGATGATTGAGGTGATCGACTTCTGCATCTCCCGCGTCGTCTGAGCGCGGTTGGCGGGGCGGGTGCGTCACCTGGACGTGTCACCCTGCATTGCGCCGTGACCGTAAAAAGGCCATCCTTTGATGGATTGAGTCACGCTCCGTGGCGCGCCGGGCAGGGCGCGGTCGCGAACTCGTGCAGCGGGAAGGGAAAACATGCGATTGGGTTGGAAATCCGCGGTGTCGGTCGTGTCGGTCCTTGCGGGCCTTTCATTGGCATCGACGCAGGCAATGACGAAGGAATCGGCTATCCAGCCGGAAAAGCCCGTCTTCGCAACCTCGCTTGCCGGTGCATTCCTGGCGGCCCGCACGGCCGAAGCCGACAACGACTTCGATGACGCGATCGCCTTCTACAGCCGGGCGCTGGTCTTCGATCCCGCCAATGAAGCCATGCAGCAATCGCTGTTGCTCGCCCTCGTCGCCTCCGGACGGTTCAACGATGCGCTGCCCGTTGCCGAAAAACTGAAGACCGTGGCCGAGGCCGAGCGTTATTCGCGCCTTGCCCTTGGCGTGGATGCCATCCGCTCGAAGCAGTACCGTTCGGCGACCAATTATTTCAAGCTGGCGCTGTCTTCCGATCTCGACAATCTGATCACCGGAATTCTCACGGGCTGGGCGATGGCCGGGTCAGGGGACGCCAAGGGCGCCATCGACCATGTCGTCCGGCTCGACGGCCCGCCCTGGTTCGAGGTGTTCCGCAATTTCCACGCCGCGCTGATCGCAGACATGACGGGAAATCCGTCGGCGGGCGAACGCTACCAGAAAGTGATCGACGATCGCGCTTCGGCGGGCGCCGCACCCGATACATGGCTGCGCGCCGTCGATGCTTACGCCGCCTGGGCAGCCCGCAACGGGCGCCAGCAGCAGGCGCTTGAAATCGCCGGACTGGGCCTGGAAGTCTCGTCCGGCCGGCCTTCCACCGTTGCGCTGAAACAGGCCATCGCAAATGGCACGGCCGTTCCCGCCCTTGTCCGCAATCCGCAGGAGGGTGGCGCGGAAGTCCTGCTCAATGTCGCGGCCGCCCTCAACAGGAGCGGCGGCGAGAGCTTTGTCAGGCTCTACCTGCAATATGCGCTGGCGCTCGATCCCGACAACGATCTCGCGCTGGCGACGCTGGGGTCGGTGGCCGAGAAGCTGGGCGAATCGCAGATCGCCATCGATACCTATTCGAAAGTGCCCGCCACGTCGCCGTACAGGCGTCTGGCCGAATTGCAGATGGGCCTGAACCTGGCCGACCTCGACCGTTTCGACGAGGCGGTCGACCATCTCAAGGCGGCCATTGCCAGCGACGAGACCGATACGCGTGCCTGGCTGTCGCTGGGCGGCGTCTATGCCGCGAAGGAGGATTTTGCCGCCGCCGCCAACCTGTTCGACGAGGCGGTCACCAAGATCGGCGAACCGGAAGCGGAGGACTGGACGCTCTTCTACCGGCGCGGCATCGCCTATGAGCGCACCAAGCAGTGGGACAAGGCCGAACCGAATTTCCGCAAGGCGCTGGAGCTTCATCCGGACCAGCCGCAGGTGCTGAACTATCTCGGCTATTCCTGGGTCGACATGAACCGGAACCTCGAGGAGGGTCTCGAGATGATCCGCAAGGCCGTCGATCTGCGTCCGCAGGACGGTTACATCGTCGATTCGCTGGGCTGGGCCTATTATCGCCTGGGCCGGTTCGACGAGGCGGTCGAGGAACTGGAAAAGGCGGTCCGCCTGCGTCCGGAGGACCCGACCATCAACGACCATCTGGGCGATGCCTACTGGCGTGTCGGCCGGCGCCTCGAGGCCACCTTCCAGTGGTCGCACGCGCTTTCCCTCGATCCGGACGAGGAGCTTCGTCCCAAGGTCGAGGCCAAGTTGCGCAGTGGCCTGGCCGACGAGACGAAGGAAGGCATCGCCGAACCGGCGACGGCCATGCCAGACGGCGACAAGGGCTGACGGCACGCGCCGATTGACCCTCGTCAAGGCCGTTTCGCGGAGAAAACTGCACGCTGGCCCGGCTTTACGGAATGGCGAGGGCAGATAGGAACCATGGCCGATCCGGTCTTCATTGCCGATGACGTGACAAAGGTCTACCGGACCGAGAGCGTGACCGTTCATGCCCTGCGCGGCGTGGACATGAAGCTCCATGAAGGCGAGATGGCCGTTCTGCTGGGGCCGTCCGGATCGGGAAAATCGACGCTTCTCAATATCCTCGGCGGGCTGGATACGGCCACGTCCGGCAGCGTCCTGTTTCGAGGCACCGAGCTGACGAAATGCAGCGAACGGGAGCTGACCCGCTACCGGCGCGACCATGTCGGCTTCGTCTTCCAGTTCTACAACCTCATCCCGAGCCTCTCGGCCTGGGAGAATGTCGCGCTGGTCACCGAGATAGCCCGCGATCCGATGAGCCCGTCGGAGGCGCTTGAAATGGTCGGGCTCCACGAGCGCCAGCGCCATTTCCCGGCCGAACTGTCGGGCGGCGAACAGCAGCGCGTCGCCATTGCCCGCGCCATCGCCAAGCGTCCCGATGTCCTGCTGTGCGATGAACCCACCGGCGCGCTCGATTCCGCAACCGGGGTCAAGGTTCTCGAGGCGCTGCAGCGCATCAATGCCGATCTCGGCACCACCACGGCCATCATCACCCACAATGCCGCCATTCAGGCCATGGCGCATCGTGTGTTCAATTTCCATGACGGGCGCATCGCCTCCGAACACGAGAACGAAACGCGCCTCGCCGCCGCGGAGGTCGAATGGTGAGGCTCGCCATGCTTGACCGCAAGGTGCTGCGCGACCTCGCGCGCCTTTGGGCGCAGGCACTGGCCATCGCCCTCGTCATGGCCTGCGGCGTGATGACCATCGTGCTGGCTGTCGGCGCCGCGCGTTCACTGGAAGAGACCCGCCAGGCCTATTACGACCGCTACCGTTTCGGTCATGTCTTTGCCGCGGCCAGCCGCGCGCCTCTCACGCTCGGCCGCGAGATCGCGCGTATCGACGGCGTTTCAGCCGTCGGCATGCGCATCGTCAAGCCCGCCGTGCTCGACATTCCCGGCATGGCGGTGCCAGCGACCGGCCTGGCGGTTTCGCTGCCGCGGTCGGGCGAAGCGCCGGTCAATGCGCTCTACCTGCGCGAAGGCCGTCTGCCGCGCGCCGGTTCCACCCGTGAGATCGCCGTGGACGAACGCTTCGCCCGCGCCCACGGTTTCAAGCCGGGCGACGGCTTTTCCGCCATCCTCGGCGGTCACAAGCTCACGCTGACGATCACCGCCATCGTTCTCTCGCCCGAATATGTCTATGCCATCGGGCCCGGTGACATGGTGCCCGATGACCGCCGTTTCGCCGTTTTCTGGATGCCGCGCCCCGCCATGGAGGGTCTGTTCGACATGGCCGGTGCCTTCAACGACCTGTCGGTGATTCTGCTGCGCGGGGCTTCCGAAGCGCGCGTGATCGACGCGGTGGACCGCCTGCTCGAACCCTATGGCGGGCGCGGGGCCTATGACCGCGAGGAGCAGACGTCGAATGCCTTCCTGTCGGCCGAACTGACCCAGCTGAACGCCATGGCGCGTGTCATTCCGCCGGTCTTTCTCTTCGTCTCGGCGTTCCTGGTCAACATGATCCTGTCACGCCTCGTGGCGCTGGAGCGCGAGCAGATCGGCCTGCTGAAGGCCTGCGGTTATTCATCCGCTTCCGTCGCCTGGCATTATGCGAAGCTGGTCATCGCCATCGCCCTTGTCGGGCTGGCCATCGGCGGCATTGCCGGCAACTGGCTCGGCCAGGCGCTGACGCGCCTTTACGCGGATTTCTTCTCCTTTCCCTTTCTCATCTTCCGCCAGAGCATCGACCTTTACCTGCTGGCGGCCATTGTTTCCGTCGCCGCCGCGCTGGCCGGTGCCGCAAGGGCCATCTGGACCGCGGTCAGCCTGCCGCCGGCTGTCGCCATGCGCCCGCCCGCGCCGGCGCGCTACCGCTCCGTCCTGGCGGGCCGCGAGGGCGTGCCGCAATTGATGTCGCGCCTGACGACGATGGCGCTGCGCCAGATGGTGCACCGCCCCCTGCGCACGGCATTGACGACGCTCGGCCTGTCCTTTTCCGTGGCTCTCCTCGTCACCGCACTGTTTTCCAACGATTCCATAGAGGTGATGATCGATACGGTCTTCTTCCGGGCCGAACGCGCCGATGCCCGCCTGTCCTTCGGCCAGGAACAGGCGCCCGGGATCATCCACGATGTCGCCCGCCTGCCGGGCGTGCTGCGCGCCGAGACGTTCCGCTCCGTCCCGGTCATCATCCGCAATGCAGGCACGGAAAAGCGCGTCGCCATCACCGGCATCGCGCCGGGAACACGGCTGTCGCAGGTGCTCGATCTCGACGGCAGTCCGGCCGCCATGCCGGATCGCGGGCTCCTGCTCACGGACCGGCTGGCCCGCCAGCTTCAGGCGCCGCCGGGAACGCTGGTCGCCGTCGAACTGATCGGCCAGGGCCGGCGGGTGGCCGAGGTTCCCGTCACGGCCATCGTGGAAAGCTATGTCGGTCTCGGCGCCCATATGCATCTGGATGCGCTCGACCGGCTGGCTGGTCCCGGTCCCCGTGTCTCGGGCGCATGGGTGGAAGTGGATGCAACCCGGCTGGATGACCTCTACGAGAAGATCAAGACGCTGCCCGCGCTGGGCTCCATCGCGCTCCAGAATGTCTCGCGCGAGAAGTTCCGCGAAACCATCGGCGACAATATCCTGACCATGATGACGGTTTACGTGTCCATTGCCGTGATCGTCGCCTTTGGCGTGGTCTACAATTCGGCCCGTATCCAGTTGTCCGAAAGGGCGCGCGAACTGGCCAGCCTGCGTGTGCTGGGTTTCACCCGCGCCGAGGTCAGCCGGGTCCTGCTCACCGAGATGGTCATCGTGGCGCTGGCCGCCCAGCCGCTCGGATGGGCGATCGGCTACGGGTTTTCGCTGTCCGTGATCGAAGGCTTTGCAAGCGACCTTTTCCGCGTGCCCTTCGTCATCTATCCCTCAACCTATGCCTTTGCGAGCCTGGTGGTCCTGCTGGCCGCCGGCGCATCGGCCCTGATCGTGCGCCGCCGGGTCAACCGGCTGGACATGATCCGTGTCCTGAAAACCAGGGAGTAGTCCCCATGTCCGGTCACTGGCTGCGCAACGCCGTCATCCTCGCCGTCCTTGCCGCTCTGGGCGCCGGTTTCTGGTGGGCCTTCAAGCCCCGCCCGGTGCCCGCCGACATGGAGACCGTTGCGCGCGGCCCGATGACCGTGACCGTCGAGGAAGACGGCGAGACCCGTGTGCGCGAGATCTACCGCATTTCCGCGCCCGTCGCCGGCAATGTCGGCCGCTCCCTCCTGGAAGTGGGCGACCCCGTGGTCGCGGGCCAAACGGTGGTGGCAACCATCAATCCGGTCACCCCGCCGATCATCGACGAACGCACACGCGCGGAAGCCCGCGCCCGGGTGGAGGCCGCCCGGGCAGCCGTCACCGTGGCCGAGGCGCAGGCCGAAAGCGCCCGCGCCGCGCTCGACCTCGCGACATCCGAGCAGGATCGCGCCATGCGGCTGGCCCGGCAGGGCACGATTTCGGAAAGCCGGCTGGAAAGCGCGCGCATCGACGTGGATGTGAAAAAGGCCGCCGTGCAGAGTGCCGAAGCCCAGGTGGTGCTCAGGAAAAGCGAACTGGCCAGCGCCCGCGCCGCGCTCATCCAGCCCGGTGACGAGGTAATGAAGGAGCCGGACGACAATTGCTGCTACCGGGTCCGTTCGCCCGCCGATGGCGTCATCCTGTCGCTGGCCGTGAAGAGCGAGCAGGTGGTGCAGGCCGGAATGGAACTGGCCACGGTCGGCGATCCGTCGAAGCTGGAAGTGGTGGCCGAACTCCTGTCCTCCGACGCCACCCGCCTGAAGCCCGGCGTTCGCGCCACCATTCGCGGCTGGGGCGGCGACCCGGTGCCGGCCACGCTGCGCAGGGTCGATCCGGCCGGCTTCACCAAGGTCTCCGCGCTCGGCATCGAGGAGAAGCGCGTCAATGCCGTGCTCGACCTGGACCGGCCGGAACCGGCGCTTGGTCACGGCTTCCGCGTCCGCGTGGCGCTGGAAACCTGGAGCGAGCCCGACGTGCTGGCCGTGCCCATCGCGGCCCTCTTCCGCACCGGCGGCGACTGGACCGTCTTCGTGGTGGAGGAAGGCCGCGCCGTGGTGCGCAAGGTGGAACTCGGCCAGATGAATGACGAGAAGGCGCAGGTGCTTTCCGGCCTTCAGGCCGGCGACACCGTCATCGTCTATCCCGGCGACCAGGTGGCCGACGGCGTGCTGGTGGAACCGCGGTGAGGCGTCATTTCGACGACTGCGAAAGCACCCATTGCTTTGCCTCTTCTCGCTCTCCGGCATCGAAATGGCGCATGGGCTCCTTGAAAAACGCCTTGGAGAGCTTTGTCGCCCACTCCTTCCAGCCGCCATCGCTGATGATGGCCGCAGGGCCGATCTGCTCGCGATGGGTCGTGTCGAATTTCATGTCGCTCCAGAGGGCAGCCGGTTCGTAGCCCTCCAGCCTGGTCGCGTCGATGACCATGGGCACCTTGCCCTGCATCTCGGCGAATTGCTCGAACACCGGTTCGAACGCCTCGATGTCGGCCGCGGAGATCTGGCCGGAAGCATCCAGGATCATGACGCCGTTTTCCCGTTCGATTGTCAGCATGTGTGCCTCCTGTTTTCCGCATAACGGAAGGCTGCCGGGGAATGTTTCAAATATCGGCCGGTCAGAACGCCTTGAGCAGCCGCGTCGTCTCCGGGTCCATGAAACCCGCGACGGTGGCTTCCGTTTCGAGGTCCAGCGCCCGGCGGATATCGGCCATCGCCGACTGGTTCAGCACCCGCTTCATGGCGCGCACCGAAAGCGGCGGCAATTGCGCCAGCCTCGACGCCATTTCCTCTGCCACGTCCATCACCACGTCGTCGCCCACCACCCTGTTGGCAAGGCCGAGACCATGCAGGGTTTCGGCGTCGTAGCGCTCGCCGAGGAACAGCATTTCGCGCGCCTTGGACAGTCCCACCAGTGCCGGCAGCATGGACGTGACGGCGCCGGTGACGAACAGGTTCAGCGAGACCTCGGGGAAGAAACCCTTGGCGCTCTTGCCCCAGACGGAGAAGTCGCAATTGATCGCCCACTCGAACCCGCCGCCGACAGCCCAGCCCTTGATGGCGCCCACCACGGGCTTGGCCCCGAACACGATGGCCACCGTTGCCCGCTGGATGGCGTCCACCAGGTCGCGGGCCTGTTCCGCGCTTTCCGGGTGGACGTGGTCGCGCCGGTCGTCGCCCGCGCAGAAGGCGCGGCCTTCGCCGGTGAAAACGATGGCCCGCGTGCCGGGATCCGCATTGGCATCGTCGAAGGCGCGCGCCACGTCGTCGATCAGCGCCCGGTTCATGGCGTTCAGGCTCTCCGGGCGGTTGAGCGCGATGATGCGCACGCCGTCATGCTTGCCCATGCGGCTGTTGATCGTGGCATAGGTGAAATCGCTCATGAATGGCTCCTGATCACGCGTTTCGTCTTGCCCTCGGTGACGGGGAAATGGCCTGGCGGCACGATCTCCACCCGCGCGCTCGCACCGAGTGTGCGCTTGATGGCGTCTTCCACCGCCCGCGCCAGTGCGCCGGTATCGGCCACGTCGGCGCCCTGTTTCATCTCCGCCTGTACAGGCAGGTGGTCGTGGGGCGGCGGCGTGTCGAGCACGATGCGGTAATCGCCGGACAATTCACTGAAGCCGCCGATCACCGCGGCAACCATGGTGGGAAACATGTTCAGCCCGCGCACCACCACCATGTCGTCGGACCGGCCGACGACGCGGAACCGGAAGCCGTGCCGCCCGCAGGCACACGGCGCGGTCTCGTCCACGGCGATGATGTCGCCGGTGCGGAAGCGCACCAGCGGCTGGCATTCCTTCAGCAGATGGGTCAGCACCAGTTCGCCCTCCACCCCCGGCTCGAAGGCGAGCGCTGCGCCGCTTTCCGGGTCGATGATCTCGGGGAACAGGATGTCGGAGGCCATGAAATGCAGCCGCGTGTCATGGGTGCATTGCGCCGCGAAATTCGACAGCACGTCCGATACGCCGTAATTCGCATTGCGCGCCGCCATGCCCCAGGTGTTTTCGACGCGGGTGCGGAAGGCCGGATCGTCCAGCCCCGGCTCGCCGCCGAACAGGCCGAGCTTCAAGCCGAGGTCACGCGGGTCAAGGCCGGGATGGCGCTCGCGGATCACCTTTTCCAGGACGGAAGGGTAGGACGGCGTGCAGGAAATGGCGTTGATGCCGGTCTCGCGGATGGTGCGGATCAGGAGATCGGTGGAGCCGGTGCCGAAGGGCACCACTGCGGCGCCCGTCGCCTCCAGCGTCATGTGATCGCTAACCCCGCCCATCCACATCTGGTAGTTCAGGCAGTGGACGACCATATGCGACGGCGTCAGCCCCGCCGCACGGTGGCTGCGCCCGCCCACTTGCGCGGTCACATGGGCGTCCAGCGCCGAAAGCGCGATGTTCATCGCCTGGCCGGTCGTGCCGGACGTGCGGTGCAGTCGGTTGACCGTTTCCAGCCCGGTGGAAAGGTAATCGCCGAAGGGCGGATGCGCAGCTTGCGACAGGCGCAGTCCTGCCTTGTCGCAAAAGGGCAGGGCGGCAAGGTCGGCCAGTTTCTCAGGGGGCGACGCGCCGGCCCAATGTGCGTTGAGGAAAGGGGAATGCGCCATCACGTGCCGGCGCTGTTTCTCCCAGGCCGCCTGCTGGTGCGGCGCAAGTTCCGCCGCGCTCATCCGCTCGGCATTCTCGATCAGGCTCATGGCTCCATGCCCTTTTTCCACAGCGTGGTCAGCGTTTCGATGACCGTCTCCTCATCGGTCGAAAGGCGCCCGAGCGCCGCGTCCTCCAGCAGCAGCCATTGCACAAGGTATTGATCCACCATGCCGCCCAGCGCATAGGCGCGCCGCGTGATCTCGTCCGGGGCCAGGGAGAGGGGACCGGCCTTGCGGCGCATCGCTCCGGCCACGGTCGCCGCCCACTGCGCGTTGAGCGCCTGGAACGCTGCGCGGCATTGCGGCATGGCGTCGAGCCCGCCGGCCATGTGGCGCATCAGCCCGGCATGGCTCCGGAACAGGCGCACATAGGCGGCGGTGGCGCCCTTCACCGGATCGCCGCCGGGCTCTGCGGATGCCGAATGCATGCGCTCTCTCAGGAAGTCCGCAAAGCCGCTCAGCACCGCGCCCGCGCAATCGGCCCGGTCGGCGAAATGCAGGTAGAACGTGCCATGGGCCACGCCCGCCGCCTTGCAGATGGCCGCGACGGTCGGCACCGGCGCGCCCGATCGCTCCATCAGCCGGGCACAGGCGGCAAGCAGACGCGCGCGCGTCCGCTCCGCCTTGCCGCCTTCGCCGGTCGCCGCGTCCAGCACGGCAGCATAGGCCGCCGGCCGTTTGCCAACCGGATGAGGACCGGGGCTGGCCGCCCGGGTATCAGGGCGGTCATCCGCCACGGCATTTGCACCCTGTTTCGCCATTCACGGTCCGCTCTTCAAAAATGAAACTGATATCAGTGTCATTTCTGGATGAAAGTCAAGGCCACCCTGTCTGCCGTGAACAGCTGGCCAGGCGGATTGAATCAGAGGATTTCGAGGATGCGTTCCGTGGGCCGGCCGAGCCGTGCGCCCTTTTCCGTCACCACGACCGGCCGGTTCAAGAGGGAAGGGTGCCCGGCCATGAAGTCGAGAAGCTCATCGTCGCTCCATTTCTCATCGTCGAGGCCGAGTTCCTCGTAGGGCGAACCCTGCTTGCGCAGAAGCGCGCGCACCGGTTCGCCTGTCGCCTTGACCAGCGCGGCCAGTTCGTCGCGTGTCGGCGGTGTTTTCAGATACTCGACCACACGCGGCTCAATGCCCTTTTCCTGCAGCAGGGCCAGCGCCTGGCGCGACTTGGAGCAGCGCGGATTGTGGTAGATCGTCACGTCCATGGTGGTCAGACCTTTGCCTGTTCGCGCGCAATCGCCCGCCAGCCAATGTCCGAACGTGTGAAGCCGTCCGCCCAGCGGATACGGCTGACAGCGTCATAGGCCCTGTCGCGCGCTTCTGTCACGCTCGCGCCCGTGGCGGTGACGTTCAGCACGCGTCCGCCATTGCCGACGATCCGCCCGTCCTTCTCCGCCGTTCCGGCATGGAAGACCTTGACCTCCTCCAGCGCGTCGGCCTCTTCCAGCCCTTCGATCACGCCGCCCTTTTTCGGTGTCCCGGGATAGCCGGCCCCGGCCATCACCACCGTCAGCGCCACATCGTCTTTCCATTCAATCCTCTTTCCGGCCAGATCGCCGGTCGCGGCCGCCATCAGCAGCGGCAGCAGGTCGCTTTCCATGCGCATCATCAGCACCTGGCATTCCGGATCGCCGAAGCGCACGTTGTATTCGATCAGCTTGGGCCCCTGATCCGTGATCATCAGCCCGGCATAGAGCACGCCGGCAAACGGCATGCCCGCTTCCGCCATGCCGGTCATTGTCGGCGCGATGATGGTTTCCATCACGGCGGCGACCAGCGCGTCGCTCATCACCGGTGCCGGCGAATAGGCGCCCATGCCGCCCGTGTTCGGCCCTGTGTCGCCGTCACCCACCCGCTTGTGATCCTGCGCCGTCGTGAGCGGCAGCGCCGTGGCGCCATCGCACAGGCAGAAGAAGCTTGCTTCCTCGCCGATAAGGCATTCCTCGATGACGACACTTGCGCCGGCCTCGCCGAAGGCGCCCTCGAAACAGTCGTCGATGGCTGCGCAGGCCTCGTCCACCGTTTCGGCGACCGTGACGCCCTTGCCCGCGGCAAGCCCGTCGGCCTTGACGACGATGGGCGCGCCCTGCGCCCGCACGTAAGCCTTGGCCTTGGGCGCATTGTTGAACGAGGCCCAGGCCGCCGTGGGAATGGCCTTGCGGTCGCACAGCGCCTTGGTGAACTCCTTGGAGCCTTCCAGTTGCGCGGCATCCTTGGAAGCGCCGAACACGGCGATCCCGGCCGCCTTGAGATCGTCGGCCAGGCCGGTCACCAGCGGCGCTTCAGGCCCGACAACCACCAGCGCGATAGCCTTCTCCTTGCAGAATGCGGCAACCGCATCGTGATCGCTGACATCCAGTGCGACGCAGGTCGCTTCCTGTGCGATGCCCGGATTGCCCGGCGCGGCATAGAGCGCATCCAGATGCGGCGATTGCGCGATCTTCCATGCAAGGGCGTGCTCGCGCCCGCCCGATCCGATCAGCAGCACATTCATGCGGTCCACTCCGTTGCAAGCCGTGTGCGGCGGGTTTGCCCCCCGCACGCGTTCGCGTCAAGCGCGCCCGCCCGCGATCAACCGGATTCCGCCCCGCCTGCTTGACGCGCCGCCGCCTGCCTGTCACTCAGGCGGGCATGGAAACAGTGCAGTCAAGAGACAAGCAGGGCAGGGTGGCCGACGCGCCGTCGGGCCATTGGGTCTATCGCATCCTTCCGCGCGGCCTGTGGCCCTATGCGCAACTGGCCCGGTGGGACAGACCCATCGGCTGGTGGCTGCTGCTGTGGCCGTGCTGGTGGTCGGCTGCGATGGCTGCGTCGGCTGGCGGCAGGCTGGGTGCGCCGTTGATGGACATGCTGCCGTCGCCTCTCGTGCTGGCGCTGTTTCTCATCGGCGCGGTGGCCATGCGCGGCGCGGGCTGCACCTATAACGACCTGGTGGACCAGGGCATCGACGAGCAGGTGGCGCGCACGCGCTCGCGGCCCTTGCCCTCCGGCCAGGTGAGCCGGAAACAGGCCTGGGTCTTTCTCGCCCTCCAGGCGCTGGCGGGCCTTCTCGTGCTTGTCCAGTTCAATGGCTTCGCCATCCTGCTCGGCATCGCCTCGCTGGCCGTGGTCGCCATCTACCCCTTTGCCAAGCGCTTTACCAACTGGCCGCAATTCTTTCTGGGACTTGCCTTTTCCTGGGGTGCGCTGATGGGCTGGGCGGTGGAATTCGGCTCGCTCGCCGCGCCCGCCTTGCTGCTCTACTGCGGCGCGATCCTGTGGACCATCGGCTACGACACCATCTATGCCCACCAGGACAAGGAGGACGACGCGCTGGTCGGCGTGAAGTCCACCGCGCGCCTGTTCGGCAGCCGCACGAAGTTCGCGCTGACCATGCTCTATTCGGGCGCTCTCCTGTTCTTCGCCATGGCGTTCATGGAGGCGGATGTGCCGTTTCCGGCGCTGGCGGGGCTCGTCGCCGCTGCCTTTCACATGGTGCGCCAGATCCGCGTGCTCGACATCGACGATCCCGACCAGTGCCTGCGGCTGTTCAAGTCGAACAGCCATCTGGGCTGGCTTGTTTTCCTCGGCCTGCTCGGCGGCGCTGTCTGGGCGGGTGTCTCGTCCGGGTTCTGAGGGCCGGGCCTGTCACGAACGGGCGATAATCTCCTCGCCCTCGATGACGAGGCGGAGCGCGCTGTCGCCGACCTGCCTGCGCATCAGGAACCGGGCGCGCGGCCGGCGCGGGGTCCGGCGTGGCCGCCGTTCCTGCGGTTCGCCGGTTTTCACCGCGCCGAGGCTTTCCTCCAGCGAACGGGCCACGCCGTCGGCCTCGAACAGCAGCATGGGCAGCTTGCAGCGCTCCGACCAAGCCCGCCAGTCAGCCGCGATGTCGTAGAGATCGCCGGCCACCAGCAGCGGCACGCACAGCGCCGGGTCCGCATGCAGCAGTTCCAGCGTCACGGTCACTTCGCCATATTCGTCCTCGATGGCCCGCGCCGCCACCCCGCGATAGGCCTTGTAGGGCAGGGCCAGCGAACACGGCAGCCCCGACCGGGAAAGGACCTTGCGTACCGAAACGCCGGTGGCATGGATCGTGAACGTCACATCACTGTCGTCCGGCGCCGCATAGCTGGCGATCTGGGGCAATCGGGCCGGGTCGAGACGCATGTCGCGTCCGGCCCATGCGGGCTTGGTGTTGGTCTGCATTTCACGCCTTCCTGTAAGACTTCCCGGGCCGCTTCTTTCTGGCTCCGGCGGACCGGTTTTCCGGTCTCGTTGGAAGGGGATATTAGCGACCGCTGTTTCCGGTCCGCTTAAGGAAGACGGTTAAATTTTACTCGCTGCGACGGAGGGTTAGCGCTTCGTCACCCGGTGTAACGAAGTCTCAGGAAATCTTTCCAGTCCCTTGATAATAGAATGAGCAAAGGCTCATATCACCTTGCCGGGATTCATGATTCCGGCCGGATCGAAAGCGGCCTTGATGCGGCGCATGAGGTCGATGCCGACCGGCGGCGCGGTTTCAAGAAGCTCGGCGCGCTTCATCTGGCCGATGCCGTGCTCGGCCGATATGGAGCCGTCCATGGTCCGCACGACATCGTGAACAGCCTTGTTCATCGGTTTGTAAAGGCTGAGGAAATCCGGATCGCCGTCGGCCGGTTCGGAGATGTTGTAATGCAGGTTGCCGTCGCCCATGTGGCCGAAGCAGACAACCCGCGCCTTCGGGCTGACGCTCCTGACCGCCTTCTCGGCCTCGCGGATGAAGGCCGGAATTGCCGCGACGGGCACCGAAATGTCGTGCTTGATGGAGGCGCCGGCCGGCTTCTGCGCATCCGACAGGGTCTCGCGCAGACGCCAGAAGGCTTGCGCCTGGGCCAGCGACGCGGCCAGCACGGCGTCCTGCACCAGGCCCTGTTCGTACGCGGTTTCGAGGATGGATTCGGTCACCGTCCGCGCATCCTCCGGCGAACGTCCCGACGAGACCTCCATGAGCACCAGCCAGGGGTGATGACCTTCGAGCGGCGCCATGTTGCCAGGAATGTTGGTGACGGCGAAATCCATGGCCATGTCGCGCACGAGTTCAAACGCGGTCAGCCCGCTGCCGGCCCGCGCCGTGGCGAGGTTGAAGAGCGCCAGCGCCGACTCGGGACTGTCGAGCCCGATCCAGGCAACCTCCTGCCCCCTGGGTTTGGGAAACAGCTTCATCACCGCGGCGGTGATGACGCCCAGCGTACCTTCCGCCCCGACGAAGAGATTCTTCAGGTCGTAGCCGGTATTGTCCTTTTTCAGCTTGCGCAGGTCGTCCAGCACCTCGCCGGTCGGCAGAACCACCTCCACCCCGAGGCAAAGTTCGCGCGCATTGCCATAGGCGAGCACGCCGGTGCCGCCGGCATTGGAGGAAAGGTTGCCGCCGATCTGGCAGGAACCCTGGCTGCCCAGCGAAAGCGGGAACAGCAGCCCGGCCGCATCGGCGGCTTCCTGGATGGTCTGCAACACCGTGCCTGCCTCCACGGTGATGGTGGCGCTGTCGCGGTCCAGTTCGCGAATGCGGTTCAGGCGCGACAGCGACAGGATGATGGCCTTGCCGCTCGGGTCGGGCATCTGGCCGCCGACGAGGCCCGTATTGCCGCCCTGCGGCACGACAGGGGTGCCGGTCTCGCTGGCAAGTGCCATGATGGCGGAAACCTCCTCCACGCTGCCCGGCTTGAGCACCATGGCCGCCTTGCCGCCCCAGAGCCCGCGCGGCTCCTTCAGGTGCGGCGCCATGGCATCGTCGCCGGTCAGCGCGTGGGCGGCGCCGACGATGCTCGCGAAGCGGTTCCTGAGCGTGTTGTCCATGATGTCTCAGTCCTTGTCGTCACGCGATCCCGCGCCTTTACGCGGCGCCGCCGCGCGGGCCAGCCGGTCGTTGATCGCCTCGCCAAGCCCCGTCATGGGCACGGGTTCTACCGCGATCCGCGCCACGCCGGTGGCGTCCAGCGCATGCATGTGGGCAAAGAGATTTGCGGCCGCTTGCCCGAGGTCGCCCGCGGGCGAAAGGTTGAGGAGGGCGGCAGCCGCCTCGTGGCCGGCGATGCGGTCCGGTCCGAAGGCCAGCAGCGCTTCGCCCGGTTCCACGCTTTCGGCATTGAGACGCATCGTCGCGCGCGGTGCGTAATGCGAGGCCAGCATGCCGGGCGCTTCCACCGCCACGCCGGGCCGGTTGCGAATGACGGACAGCCCCATGGCTTCGATATCGTCTGCCGTGACGCCGCCGGGCCTGAGCAGGCGCACCACGCCATCCTCCACCTTCACGATGGTCGATTCCACGCCCACTGGCGCCGGTCCCGCATCAACGATGAGCGGAACCCGCTCGCCGAGATCGGCTGCGACATTGGCCGCGCTGGTTGGCGAAATGCGGCCCGAGCGATTGGCCGATGGCGCGGCAACGGGCCGCCCGAGCAGGGCGACGACATCCGCGCCAAAACCGCGCGGCATCCGCAGCGCCACCGTTTGCTGCCCGGCCGTGACCAGCGGATGGACGAAGGATTGCGGGGCGAGCGGCACCACGATTGTCAACGGACCGGGCCAGAACCGTTTGGCCAGCGCCAGCGAAATGGCGTCGAACATGCCGGTTTCGCGCGCCATCGCGAGCGATGCCACATGCGCGATGAGCGGGTTGAATCGCGGCCTGCCCTTGGCGGCGAAGATCGCGGCCACGGCTTCACCGTTCGTCGCGTCTGCGGCGAGGCCATAGACGGTCTCGGTGGGAATGGCGACGAGCTGGCCCGCGTCGAGCGCCGCCGCAGCCAGCCGCAATGTCTCCGGATCGTCAGCGTTCAGGATCTGCGCCACGGGCCTTTTCCGTCCAAGAAGCCCCGTTCCCTAGCCTTTGGCGGCATGCTCCGCAAGCACTGGCACGATCCGTCAAATTTGATCTTTTTCCAAAACGGCATTTTCAACCGCCTTTGCTAGGTTCGGGTCGAAATACGGGTAGGAATGGGGTTTGTGAAATGAAAATTCTCTTTCTGACAGGCGGATTGCTGCTGGCGGCAACGGGTGTGCAGGCCGAAACGCTGCCGAACGGGACCCCGATCCAGCAGATCTCGGCATCGGTCTTCCTTTTGGGCGCGCCGGCAGAGCCGGAGGCGGAACCCGCCCCGCTGGCCTCGTCCGCCGAAACGGTCAAGGTGGCCGCTGTTCCCACAGTGGACATGACGCTTGACGAGATCATCGGCGAACGCCCCGAAATCATGAACCAGCCGCGCAGCCTCGCCGATATCGGGGCGCCGGGCGGACAGGACGGGTTCCCGGGTGATGGTGCGGACATTGCCGCTGCCGCCGCCGCAGGCGGTGCGGCTGTGCCCGAAACGCGTCCCGCCGAAATCGACACCGGCCGCACAGCCGCCGTCAATCCGCCGGCCGCGCCCGAATTCCCGGGCATGGAACTGCGCCGCGAGTAAGTGCCGTGCGGCGGGTCCTGACCTCGGCCCGCTGGCACGTTCGGGAGGCGGATGGTCGGTGAGGCCGTCTGCCTTCTCCTTTTTCAATCAGCCCGCGATGCGCGAGAAGTCGGCCACCTGGCCGGTCGCCGCGCGGATGCGCGCCAGCAGCGCCAGCCGGTTGGCGCGCACCTTGTCATCCTCGGCATTCACAAGGACGGCTTCGAAGAAAGCATCGACCGGTTGACGCAGGCGCGCCATGGCACCCAGCGCCGTCTCGTAGTCCTCCGCCGCGATGGCTTGCGCGGCCAGGCGTTCGGCTTCTTCCAGGCTGTCGAAGAGCGCGCGTTCCTCGTCCGTCCCGAACAGCGACGAATCGATGGCGGAAGCGATGGCGGTGCCCTTCTTTTCCTCCGCGGCCAGGATATTGGCCGCCCGCTTGGTGCCGGCCAGCAGGTTCGTGCCGTCCTCGGTGCCGAGAAAGGCGCCCAGCGCCTCCACGCGGCGGATGATGAGCAGGATATCGTCACTGTCCGGCGAGATGACCGCGTCGATGAGATCGTGGCGCGCGCCTGAATCCTTCAGATAGACCTTCAGCCGGTCATGGAAGAAGGACAGCAGGTCGGCGGCGATCCCCCGCGCATCGTTGGCGGCGGCCACATGCGCGAGGTCATTGACCCACTGGTGCTCGAAGTTTTCCGCCACGCGCTGTTCATGCGGCACATGGGTCTCGATGAGGTGGTCGCGGAAGGCTTCGTCCCCGAAGGCACGGTCTTCCAGGGTGTGTTGAAGATGGTCTGCGGCCACCTGGGCGAGCCCCATGCGCACGCCGTTCTCCGCCACGATGCGGATCACGCCGAGCGCGGCGCGGCGCAGCGCGTAGGGGTCCTTGGAGCCGGTCGGCTTCTCGTCGATGGCCCAGAAACCTGTCAGCGTGTCCAGCTTGTCGGCCAGCGCCACAGCGATTGAAACGGGAGCGGCGGGCACCGCGTCGGACGGACCCTGCGGCTTGTAATGCTCCTCGATGGCCGCGGCCACGGCGCTGTCCTCGCCTTGCAGGGCCGCGTAGGTGCGCCCCATGGCGCCTTGCACTTCCGGGAATTCCTGCACCACTTCCGTTTGCAGGTCGGCCTTGGCCAGCAGCGCCGCGCGCCGTGCCAGCGCGGCATCGGCGTCAATGATCGGCGCCAGCGTCTCCGCCAGCTTGGCAATGCGCTCCACCCGTTCGCCCTGTGTGCCGAGCTTCGCGTGGAAGGTCACACCGAGATGATCGAGGCGGGCCATGCGCTGGTCCAGCGGCTTGGCGAGATCGAGCCCGAACGTCGCCGCGCTGCCCTTCAATGTGTCGAGATCGGGCAGGTCGGCCTGGTCGGTATGCCAGAAATAGAGGGCGTCGGAGAGGCGTGCGCGCACCACCTTGCCGTTGCCATAGGCGATTTCCCTGCCGCCATCGCGCGCCTCGATGTTGGCGACGAGGATGAAGCGGTTGGAAAGCGCGCCATCCTTTCGGGTGACGAAGCATTTCTGGTTGGTCTTGATGGTCAGCCGGGTGACCTCGTCCGGGATTTCAAGGAACGCTTCCTCGAATTCGCCCATCAGCACCACCGGCCATTCGACAAGGCCCGAGACCTCTTCGGCCAGACCCTCGTCCTCCACCAGTTCCAGCCCGTTGGCGAAAGCCAGGTTGCGCGCGTCCTCCAGGATGATCCGCTTGCGCCGTTCGGCGTCGAGGATCACCTTCGCCTTTTCGAGGCTTGCCACGTAGTCGTCGAAACGGCGCACCGTGAAGGCATCGGGCGCATGGAAGCGGTGGCCGCGCGTCTGGTTGCCGGCGCGGATGCCGTCGACCTCGAAATCCACGACCCTTGTTTCCTCGGTCTCCGGTCCGAAGGTGCACAGGATGGATTGCAGCGGACGCACCCAGCGCAGCGAACCGGATTCGGCGGATGCCGCGCCCCAGCGCATCGATTTCGGCCACGGGAAGCCGCGGATGATTCCCGGCATGATGTCGGCGATGATGGCCTCCGCATCGCGGCCGGGCGTCTGGATCACGGCGACGTAGAAATCGCCCTTCTTGGGGTCGGAACGGATCTCCGCCTGGTCGATGGAGGCAAGGCCCGCGCCGCGCAGGAAGCCCTCGATGGCCTTTTCCGGGGCATCGGTGCGCGGACCCTTGCGTTCCTCGCGAACATCCTTCGAGCGGGCCGTCAGGCCCCGGATGTCGAGTGCCAGCCGGCGCGGCGTCCAGTATTCCCGCGCTGCCTCGTAGGTCAGGCCCGCCTCGACAAGGCCGTCGGTCACCAGCTTCTTCAGATCGCCGGCAGCCTTGCGCTGCATGCGGGCCGGGATTTCCTCGGAGCGGAGTTCAAGCAGAAGATCGGGCATCAAGGGCTCCTCGCCCTCCCCTTGATGGGGAGGGTCGGCGCGTCAGCGCCGGGGTGGGGTGTTGCTTCCTGCTCACCCCCACCCGCGCCGTCGGCGCGACCTCCCCCATTGAGGGGGAGGTGGGAGCGCGCGTCCTCGACGGCGCAATAAATCGTATCGAGCACGGAATCCAGTTCATATTTGACGTCATCGGTCCAAAATCGCAAAACACGGTACCCTTGGCTGCTGAGCCAGGCATCCCTGCGGGCATCGTGCCGCATCTGCATTTCTTCGCCGTGCTGCCTTCCGTCTATCTCGACGATGATCCGCAATTTGTGGCAGGCAAAGTCCGCGCAGTCGGGCCCTATCGGCACCTGACGCCGGAAATGGGTTCCTTCAAGCGGGATTCGCCAGAGGTGCCGCCAGAGCCGGGCCTCCATGTCCTGCATGCCGTTTCTCAGTGTCCGGGCGGATTGGATGCGAAAGCGCTTCATGCGCGCGATGATTGCATCACCCCGCACGTCTTGTCACCCGCCGCGCCAATGAAAAAGGGCGCGCCCGGAAAAGGCGCGCCCCGTCCTGCCACGGACAGTCAGAGGAGAGGGTTCGGGTCAGTCCTGCGGCAGAATGACAGTGTCGATCACGTGGATGACGCCATTGTCGGCGGCGACATCGGCGGTCACCACCTTGGCGCCGTCAACCATGACGCCGTCGGCGCCCTTGGTCACTTCGATCGTGGTGTCGCCGGCGGTCTTCAGCGTGGTGACCTCGGTGGTTCCGTCGGCGATGTCGCCGGCCATGATCTTGGAGGGGACGACGTGATACTGCAGGATCGCGACGAGCTTGTCCTTGTTCTCCGGCTTCAGCAGGTCCTCCACCGTGCCAGCGGGCAGCTTGGCGAAGGCTTCGTCGGTCGGCGCGAAGACGGTGAGGTTTTCGCCGGTGGCCAGCGCATCGGCAAGGCCCGCGGCCTGGGCAGCAGCCAGCAGCGTGGTGAAGGAACCGGCCGACTGGGCCGTCTCGACGATGTTGGCGGCGGCAGCCGGCGTGGCGGCGGCGGCGCCAATCGCGATGGCGGAGGCAAAGGCATGAATGCGCATGTATACTTCTCCCGATGGTGAATGACTGATCGGCAGCCCTTGTCTTTCAGCGGGGGCGGGCTGGCCGGCGACAGGTTCTGTTTGCGCCCTGTCCCCCGCTTACACGCCGGCTCCCGGCTGCCGGTTCAGTCAAAACCGGCCCGCCAGTTTTCCATCACGCCTGCGTGAAACCGGTGATCCGGCAACGCTTCGCCACAATCGGCTTCGCCAGAAAAAAACCGGTGGGCGTGAACCTCGACGGCCTCTGGCGACACAAAGGGACATGCCTGTCCCGTCCGGGTGAACGCCGGCTGAACGGCCCCGTCAGCACCGGTTCAAGCGCGGCGGGGCAGGCTGCCTGGAATGCCCTTCAAGCGAGGCCGCCATGTCCATCTCCGCCATGCTTCATTCGATCCTGCTGATGGCCTGTCTCGCCAGCCATGTGCAGGCCGATGTGTTTCACATGGCCGGAATGCGCCGTGCCGTGGAAGCAACCGCCAAGGAGCCGCACAAGCCGCCGCGGCTGGCGCGGGGGATCATGGTCGCCCGGTCATGATTTTGGAAATGGGACGCGCCGGCCGCCTTGTCAGTCCACCCTGCAGAATGTTCTCAGGCGGTTTCTGCCGCCATCGAAGCGCCGCCGGCTTCCGTCAGCAGGAAGGCCTCGCCGCACTGGCGTGCAAGGTTGCGCACCCGCAGGATGTAGCTCTGGCGCTCGGTGACCGAGATCACGCCGCGCGCATCCAGCAGGTTGAACACGTGCGAGGCCTTGATGCACTGGTCATAGGCCGGCAGCACGCATTTGTGCAGGTGGCCCGGCTGGTCCGGCGCGCCGGCGGCCAGGAGCGCGGCGCATTCCTTTTCGGCGTCGATGAAGTGCTGGTGCAGCATGGCGGTGTTGGCATATTCGAAATTGTGCCGTGAATATTCCTGCTCGGCCTGCAGGAAGACGTCGCCATAGGTCACCTTTTCGGCGCCCTCGCGCCCGTTGAAGTTCAGGTCATAGACATTGTCCACGCCCTGCACATACATGGCGATGCGCTCCAGCCCGTAGGTCAGTTCCCCGGAAACCGGTGCGCACTCGATGCCGCAGACCTGCTGGAAATAGGTGAACTGCGAAACCTCCATGCCGTCGCACCAGCATTCCCAGCCAAGCCCCCAGGCGCCCAGTGTCGGGCTTTCCCAGTCGTCCTCGACGAAGCGGATGTCATGGACGAGCGGGTCGAGCCCGATGGCCTCCAGCGATCCGAGGTAAAGTTCCTGCAGGTTGGACGGATTGGGCTTCAGGATAACCTGGTACTGGTAATAGTGCTGCAGCCGGTTCGGGTTTTCGCCATAGCGCCCGTCCTTCGGCCGCCGCGACGGCTGCACATAGGCCGCGTTCCACGGCTTCGGCCCCAGCGAGCGCAGCGTCGTGGCCGGATGGAACGTGCCGGCACCCACTTCCATGTCATAGGGCTGCAGGATGGCGCAGCCGTAATCGGCCCAGTAGTTGTGCAGGGCGAGGATCAGCCCCTGGAAGGAACGCTTCGGGCTCATGTGATCGGCGGTCATGGCGGCCTTGCTCGTCTGGAAACGGTCGATGCCGCTGCTTAGACCCGGCAGCGGAGCGCGGTCAAGGCGCCAGCTTCGCGGGCCCGCCGGTGCCGGTCCGCTTCGCGGCCGTCTCCGGCCGTTCCGGTCCCTGCAAGGCATGCTCGGCGAGGCTGACATCCACGAGCGGCAGGCCGCCTGCCATTGCCGGCCGGAAAACGATGCCCCTTGGCCGCAGATGCGCCGGAACACGGCCGAGGAAGGCCAGCGGACGCTGTGCGGTCGCGGACCGGCCGGGCGCGAAGCGCTGCGCCGTTCCCGCGGCCAGCATTGCGGAAGTGGAGCCGGTCGCCATCATGTCGAGCATTTCACGCGCCTTGTCGCGGCTGCCCATCGGCGCGTAGGCGGCCAGTATGGAGGGTCCGGCGGGCGGGGCGCTGTCGGCGGAACGCAGCGGGAGCGCTGCGGCGGCCACCATCCTGTAGGAGGCGGCGAGCCGGTCCTTCAGCGGCGCCAGCACCGCACGGGCAAAACGCACCCGCGCGCCCTCGTTCAGCGCGCTCGCCCGCGACAGCGGCAGCGGCACGCGCTCGCCGGCGGGCGGAGGCACGGTGGCCGAAACCCGCACGCCATCCTCGCCGGATGGCGGATCCTGCACCGGAACGAGCCCCGGGAATGGCCACGCCCTTTCCAGTTCACCGCGCGTCATGGCGGCGACGTTGACGTCGATGTCGTCGGGCGTGCCGGGCGGCCGGTAGGGGCACGACCGGCGCGAGCAATTGACCTGGGTGGCGAACTGCCACAGCGCATAGCCGGTCCAGTTCCCTTTCGGAAAATGATCGCCGATGGCCGGCTTGTAGCGCGCATACCAGAGGTTCAGCCGCGACAGCACCGGGTAGGCGTCCCGGTTGTCCGCGATATGCCGGGAGGTGTTGCCGTTGGTGTAGAGCACCGGCCAGCGTCCGAGCCGGGCATGAATGTGGCGGACGAAGATTTCCGCGTCCTCCAGCGACATCCACTCGTCCGAATTGTCCTCGATGTCGAGCGCGATCAGGTCGTCCGGACCGGGCTGGGCAAAATCGATGAAGTGGTTGGCCTGGTCGATCGGATTGCCCGGCCGGCCGAGATGATAGGCGCCCCACAGCATGCCGAGCGACTTCGCCATCATCCGGCGCGTGTGGTAGAGTTCCTTTGCCACCGAATAGCGCTTCCACAGCGCGCTGCACAGCCGCTTTTCCGTCTCGCCGCCGGAGCAACGGTATTTCGGCGGCAGGCCGTCGGAGGCCTTGTTGATGAAACCAGCGATCCGTTTGTCCCTGGCCAGTTCATGCCAGTCGATCGGGTTGTATTCGTAGGCGTCGATGACCAGCGCATTGGCCGGGTTTTCCCAGGGCCGCGTGAAACCGGCCGCCTGGGCCGGCACGGCAAGGGCCATCGCGGCGGCCAGCGCCGCGCCTCCAAACCATGAGATGTGTGCCCGCATCGTCTGCTCCCGGATCCCCCGGCATCCGGTCAGGGTGCCGTTTCATGTTTAACGAAGGTTGAACGGGGTCTGGCCCCATGGCCGGATGCCATCCGATCATGGCCCGGTCGTGCCCGCCGTGCGGCGCGAAGGAGGCAATTGCACGGCAGCTTTTCCTCTCAAATGTCATCTGGAAAACAGTGCGGGCTTGAAAAACCGGGCAGGAAAGTCAAGAAATCGCTTCCAACGCACGATCCGGAGAGACCCCATGTATCGCAGCCCCGTCGCGGAGATCGCCTTCACGCTCAAGCATGTCGCCGGTGTCGGCAAGGCCATGGACGAGGGCCTGCTCGGCGACCTGTCGGAGGATCTGCTGGACGCGATCCTTGAAGAGGCGGGCAAGTTCGCCTCCGAGGAGATCGCGCCGCTTTACAAGGTGGGTGACACCCAGGGCTGCACCCATGCCGACGGCAAGGTGACGCTGCCCGACGGCTGGGCCGATCTCTACCGGCGCTGGGCGGCCGGCGGCTGGAACGCCATTTCCGGCCCCGTCGATTTCGGCGGGCAGGGCCTGCCGGTCTCGCTCAACACGGCCACCCAGGAAATGTGGAACTCCGCCTCCATGGGCTTCGCGCTCGGGCCGATGCTGACCATGGGGGCCATCGAGGCGCTGGAGGCCCACGGCTCCGACAGCCTCAAGGCGAAGTTCCTCGAAAAGCTGGTGTCAGGCGAATGGACCGGCACCATGAACCTGACCGAGCCGCAGGCCGGTTCCGATCTCAATGCGTTGCGCGCCCGTGCCGAACCGGCTGGCGATGGCACCTACCGCATCTTCGGCCAGAAGATCTTCATCACCTGGGGCGAGCATGACGCCGCCGACAACATCATCCACCTTGTTCTGGCGCGCCTGCCCGACGCACCGGCCGGCACGCGCGGCATTTCGCTCTTCCTCGTGCCGAAATTCCTCGTCAACGACGATGGCAGCCTCGGCGCGCGAAATGACGCCGTCTGCCACTCCATCGAGCACAAGCTCGGCATCCATGGCTCGCCCACCTGCACCATGATCTATGGCGACGGCAAGCACGGCGATGCGCCCGGCGCCATCGGCTACCTGATCGGCGAGGAAAATCGCGGTCTGGCCTGCATGTTCACCATGATGAACAATGCCCGCCTGAACGTCGGCATCCAGGGCGTCTCCGTGGCCGAGGCCGCCTACCAGCATGCGCTCGCCTATGCGCTGGACCGCCGGCAGGGCAAGGCGCCCGGCCATGACGGCGAGGGCATGGCGCCCATCGTCCACCATGCTGATATCCGCCGCACCCTGCTGACCATGAAGGCGCTGACCCAGGCCGCGCGCGCCATCTGCTACAATTGCGCCCATGCCATTGACATGGGCCGCGCAGGCGGGGAGGGGGCCGCGCACTGGCGCGACCGCGCCGGCCTGCTGACCCCCGTCGCCAAGGCCTTCTCCACCGATATCGGCGTCGATGTCGCCTCCATGGGCATCCAGGTGCATGGCGGCATGGGATTCATCGAGGAGACGGGCGCGGCCGCCTATCTGCGCGATGCCCGCATCGCCCCCATCTACGAGGGCACCAACGGCATCCAGGCCATCGACCTCGTCACCCGCAAGCTGCCGCTAGGCGGCGGCGAACAGGTGCACGGCTACATCGCGGAACTGCGCGGCGATGCCGAAACCGCGCGGACGTCCAACGATCCGGCGCTCGGCGAGACCGGCGCACGCCTTGACGCCGCGCTCGACGACCTCGACGCCGCGACCCGCTTCCTGCAGGATGCCTTGTCCGGCGGGCGCATGGAGGAGGCGCTGGCCGGTGCCACGCCCTATCTGCGCCTGTTCGCGCTGGCCGCTGGCGGCTGCTACCTGGCCCGCGCGGCGGCAACCGGGGAAGGCGAGGGCCGCGCCGCTCTGGCCCGCTTCTTCGCCGAGAATCTCGTCGGCGAAACATCGGCGCTCAAGGACCGCGTCATGGCGGGCGCGGCCAGCCTGGAAGCCGCTTCCGCCGCCTTGCTCGCCTCATGACGGATTTCCCCTTACGTAAACGGAAATAATCCTTGCGCTCGCGCCGGGCCTGACGCAATGATCGCCCGGCACGCCAGGGAGGAAACGGAATGAGCGATCACGTGATTGTCGGGCGGGACGGCCCGGTCATGACCATCCGGATGAACCGTCCGGACAAGAAGAACGCGCTGACGCGCGCCATGTATGCCACGATGGCATCCGCGCTCACCGAATCCGACGACGATCCGGAAATCCGCTGCCGCGTCATCCTGGGCGTTCCGGGCGCTTTCACATCGGGCAACGATCTCGCCGATTTCCTCGCCATTTCCATGGGCGGGGAAGGCGGCATGGAGGTCTATGATTTCCTGATGGCGCTGGCGACGGCGAAGAAGCCCGTCCTCTCGGCCGCGGACGGGATCGCGGTCGGCATCGGCACGACCATTCATTTCCATTGCGACCTGACATTTGCCACGCCGCGCACGGTCTTTCACACGCCCTTCGTCAGCCTCGGCCTTGTCCCGGAAGCTGGCTCCAGCCTGCTGGGTCCCGAGATCATGGGCCGCCAGCGCGCCTTCGCCATGCTGGGCATGAGCCGCGGCTTCAAGGCCGAGGAAGCAAGGGATGCCGGCATGATCTGGTCCGTGACCGGCGAGGATGAACTGGAAGCGCGCGTCATGGAGGCGGCAGCCGACATCGCGGCCAGACCGCCGGAAGCCCTCAGGATCGCCCGTGACCTGATGCTGGGCGACCGCACCGCGCTCGTCGAACGCATCCGCGAGGAGGGCAAGCTGTTCCGCGCCCGCCTGAAATCCGACGAGGCAAAGGCCGCCTTCATGGCCTTCATGAACCGCAAGAAGGCCTGAAACGGATCGGGGCCGGCAGATTGTGCCGGCCCCGTTCTTCGTTTGTCGGCCTGTTCAGGCGCCGATACCGATATTGCCCAGCATGCGCTGCAGGCCGGCCTCGTGGGCCTGCGTGCTGGCGGCCGGCTTGCGCCGGCGCCGCTTGCGGCTCTTGGCGCCCGCCTCGCCTGCGGTCTTGGCCGGAGCAGGCTTGGCGCCTGGCGCACGGTCCGCCGTCGCGTTCCGCCCTTCGCCTGCCGGGCGCGCGTTGGTCCGGTTGCGCCGGCGCTGGCGGCCTTCCCCGTTCGAACCCGGCCTGCCTGCATTCTGCGGCCGGCCTTCACGCCGTCCGGCATTCGCCTCCGCCTCGTCGCCGGGCGCCGGTGCGCCCAGGTCGTGCGCGGCGACCGGCAGCTTGAGGCCGGTCAGCTTCTCGATGTCACGCAGCAGCGGGCGTTCGCTGGTATCGCAGAAGGCGACGGCCTGGCCGCTGCGCCCGGCGCGGGCCGTTCGGCCGATCCGGTGGACATACACCTCTGCCACATTCGGCAGGTCGTAATTGTAGACATGCGAGACGTCGTCGATGTCGATGCCGCGCGCGGCGATATCGGTTGCCACGAGCACGGAGAGCGAACCGTCCCGGAAGGCGGCAAGCGTCTTCTCGCGCTGGTTCTGGCTCTTGTTGCCGTGGATCGGCTGCGCCGCGATGCCCGACCGGTCGAGCTGCTGGCACAGCCGGTTGGCGCCATGCTTGGTGCGGGTGAAGACGATGGCGCGCTTCTCGCCGCCGTCCTTCAGCAGCTTCGCCAGCAGGCGCGGCTTGGCCGTCTTGTCGACGAACACGACCGATTGCTCGATGCGCTCGATCGGCTTGGAGACCGGCGCGACCGAGATTTCCGCCGGATTGCGCAGGAATTCGCTCGCCAGCTTGCGAATGAGCTTCGGCATGGTGGCCGAGAAGAGCAGCATCTGGCGCTGGGCGGGCAGCTTTTCCAGGATCTTGCGCAGGGCCGGCATGAAGCCGAGATCCAGCATCTGGTCGGCTTCGTCGAGGACCACCGTCTTCACGCCCGAAAGCGTGATGGCGCCGGTCTGCATGTGGTCGAGCAGGCGCCCGGGTGTCGCCACCAGGAAGTCTGCGCCGCGCGCCATGGCGCGGACCTGCGGCCCCGCCTTCACGCCGCCGATCACGGTGACGACAGAGGGTTTGAGCGCACGGCCATAGGTCTCGATCGCTTCGGCGATCTGCGCGGCCAGTTCGCGCGTCGGTGCCAGGATGAGCACCGTGGCGCTGCGCGCCGGCGCGTTTTTCCGGCCGGCCGCAATGGCGTTGAGTTGCGGCAGCACGAAGGCGGCGGTCTTGCCGGTGCCGGTCTGGGCAATGCCGAGCACATCGCGTCCGCTCATCGTGACGGGGATGGTTTCCACCTGGATCGGGGTGGGTGTTTCATAGCCTTCGGCCAGAAGGGCATCGAGAATGGAACTGGCCAGGCCAAGGTCTTTGAATGTTGTCAACTTATGTCGTTTCCGGCCGCGCCCAGTCTTCCGACATGGCAAGCGCGGCACTTCCTTCGAGTTCGGGAGAGAAACCAGCGTAGATCGGCAGCCCTGTTTATGGCGCCTCATGGCGCGGCGTGCTGGCAACGATCTTGTGGGACAATTGCGAGATCGATCACTGCCGCTGGCCGGTGAGGCCATCTACGCGCGGCAGGAGACGTGATCCAGATGGCACCGGATCGCGGCAAATGCAAGGCATTTCAAAAACTTTTCACGCGAAGGGCCGCCCCCGCGCCCTTTCCCGTTCAGGGATAAAGCCGCGTCTTGTCCCATCCGCCATGGCCGTCGGGCGTGAAGACCACCCGGTCGTGCAGGCGGAAAGGCCGGTCGTGCCAGAACTCGATCTGCTGCGGGCGGATGCGGAAACCGGACCAGTAGGGCGGTCGCGGAATGTCGCCGACGGCATGGCGCGCGGTCTGTTCCGCAACCGCCTTCTCCAGCGCGAAACGGCTTTCCAGCGGCCGCGACTGCTTCGATGCCCAGGCGCCGATCCGGCTGCCGCGCGGCCGCGATGCGTAGTATTCGTCGGCTTCCGAGTCGGAAACGATCTCCACCGGTCCGCGCACACGCACCTGCCGGCGCAGGCTCTTCCAGTGAAAGCAGAGCGCCGCCTTGCGGGTCGTCAGGATCTCGCGGCCCTTGGCGCTCTCGAAGTTCGTGTAGAAGACGAAGCCGTCCGCGTCGAACCCCTTGAGCAGGACCATGCGCACATCGGGCAGGCCGTCCTCGTCCACCGTGGCAAGCGCCATGGCGTTCGGGTCGTTGATCTCCGATTTGGTGGCATCCTCCAGCCATTCCGAAAACAGCTTCAGCGGTTCGCCGGCCAGCGTGAAGTCACTGCTTGTTAACCCTGTTTCGCCAATAGTCATGCGTGTAATTCCTGATTGGTCCCGAGGGAGGGATGCGTCTTGCACCGTGTGGTGTCTTGCCTGTGTGAAGGGATAGTGCGGTTCGCCCGGCTTGGCCAGACGCTTGCGTTCATTCCGCTTCTGGCCGTGCTCGTGACGGGCTGCGCCTCCAGCAACATCGTCGCCGAAGCCGAGGTCGACCGCTCGATCCTGACATCGTCGGTGGGCCGCGCCGACGTGGTCAACACCGACGAGATGACCGTTCGCAATGCCGTGACCTCGACGGACATCGAAGGCCTGGCCGGCAAGCCCATTCCCTTCGCCAATCTCGACACCGGCGCCAGCGGGCTGATCACCGCCGTCACCGAGGTCAAGACGCGCGGCGTCGTCTGCCGCCGCTTCGCCGGCACGATGGAGCGCTTCGACGGAGTTTCGGCGATCCGCGGCGAGGCCTGCCTCGGCGATGACGGCGGCTGGTTCATGCGCACCTTCGAGCGCAGTTGAGGCCGGACGCCGCAGGGACTGGCAGAGCGCCCGCTTCGCCCCCATATTGAGGACAACTGTTCACGAAACCGTGATGGAAGACCCATGACGCGCGATCCCTATGATGTGCTGGGCGTGGCGAGGTCCGCGTCCGCCAAGGACATAAAGTCGGCTTACCGCAAGCTGGCCAAGAAATACCACCCGGACCAGAATCCGGACGACCCGAAGGCCAAGGAGCGTTTTGCCGAGGCCTCGGCTGCCTATGACATTGTCGGCGACGAGACGAAGCGCAAGCAGTTCGATTCCGGCGAGATCGACGCCGACGGCAAGCCGCGTTTCGCCGGATTCGAGGGTGGCGATCCGTTCGGACCAGGCGGCCCCTTTGCCGGAGGCGGCGGCGCCCGCGGCCCGCATGGCGCGCGCTTCGAATTCCGTTCCGCAGGTCCTGGCGGTCCGGGCGGCTTCGAGGCCGGCGACATTTTCTCCGACATTTTCGGCCATGCCTTTTCCTCCGGCGGGCGCACGCGGCCGCGCGGGCCGGCGGCGCAGAAGGGAGAGGACCTGAAGGCGACGCTTGCCGTTTCGCTGGAGGACGTGGCCGCCGCCGCGAAGGTCAATGCGGTCTTCCCCGATGGCCGCAAACTGGCGATCAAGCTGCCGCAGGGCGTGGAAAACGGCCAGGTGATCCGCCTCAAGGGCCAGGGCGCCGACAGCCCGTTCGGCCAGCCCGGCGATGCGCTGGTCACGGTGAAGTTCAAGCCGCATCCCCTCTTCAGGGTTGAGGGTGCCGATATCCATGCCGATCTGCCTGTCAGCCTGCGCGACGCCGTCAAGGGCGCCAAGGTGGCGCTCCAGACGCTGTCCGGCCGGATCGCCGTCACGGTTCCGCCCTGGTCGAGTTCCGACAAGGTTCTGCGCCTGAAGGGGCGCGGCCTGCCGGTCAAGGGCGGCGGGCATGGCGATCTGTTCGCCCATGTGCGCATCATGCTGCCCGAAGGCGGCGATGCGGAACTGGAAGCCTTCCTGACCCGCGAAAAGGCGTGAAACACGCCCTTTTTGCGTGGAACTTTGGCTTGAAGCCTCCGGGTGCCTGTGCGATAGGCAGGCTCCCGTTTGCTGAGGCTTTGCAGGAGACCAGACAGCATGACCGCGACCAATGGATTGATGGCTGGCAAGCGCGGCCTCATCATGGGCCTTGCCAACAACCGTTCGATCGCGTGGGGCATCGCGCGTTCGCTGAGCAATGCAGGCGCCGAGATCGCCCTGACCTATCAGGGCGACGCCATGAAGAAGCGTGTCGAGCCGCTGGGCAACGAACTGGGCGCCTGGACGGTCGGCCATTGCGACGTCTCCGACCCCGCGAGCATCGCCGCTACCTTCGATGCCATCGAGGCCAGGTGGGGCAAGATCGATTTCATCGTCCATGCCATCGGTTTCTCCAACAAGGATGAACTCGACGGACGCTACATCGAGACCACGCGCGACAATTTCCTGATGACGATGGACATTTCGGTCTATTCGTTCACCGCCGTCGCCAAGGCTGCCGAAGCCATCATGAACGATGGCGGCTCGATGCTGACGCTGACCTACTACGGCGCCGAGAAGGTCATGCCGCATTACAACGTCATGGGTGTGGCCAAGGCCGCGCTGGAGGCTTCGGTGCGCTATCTGGCCGTCGACCTGGGCGCACGCGGCATCCGCTGCAACGCCATTTCCGCCGGGCCGATCAAGACGCTCGCGGCTTCCGGCATCGGCGATTTCCGCTACATCCTGAAATGGAACGAGTACAATTCGCCGCTCAAGCGCACCACGACGATCGACGAGGTGGGCGATTCCGCGCTCTACCTGATTTCCGATCTCGGCCGGGGCACGACCGGCGAAGTGCTGCATGTCGATTCCGGTTACCATGTCGTCGGCATGAAGGCGGTGGACGCCCCGGACATCTCGACCGTGTAACCGGTCTCAGTTGGACTTCCGGGCCGTCATGCGCCTGTCGTGTCAGGCAGTGAAAGACAAGGATCATGTATCCGCTGACCTATATCGCCCGGCACGGGCAGACGGACTGGAATGCCGAGAAGCGGCTCCAGGGGCAGACCGATACCCTTCTCAATGACACTGGCCGCCGGCAGGCCGACCATAACGGCCGGCTTCTGGCAGGCCTGATCGGCGGCGGCCATGGCGCGTTCCGCTTTGTTTCCAGCCCGATGCGCCGTGCCCGCGAGACGATGGAGCGGATGCGCATGGCGCTGGGTCTTGACGCGGACGGCTACGACACCGATCCGCTTCTCAAGGAACTGTCCTTCGGCGATTGGGAGCGGCACACGTTCGAGGAACTCGACGCGCTCAATCCCGGCACGTCACTGGAGCGGGCCGGCCGCAAGTGGACATTCGTCCCGCCAGGTGAAGGGGCCGAAAGCTACGAGATCCTGGCGTCGCGGGTCGCCCGCTGGCTGGAAACGCTGGACCGTCCCACCGTCTGCGTCGCCCATGGCGGCACGATCCGCGCCTTGTTTCATCTCGTCAACGGACTGCCGGGCGACAAGGCCGCCGAGATGGAGGTCCACCAGGGCCGCCTCCTGAAACTCGAAGGCCGCCGGATCGACTGGATCTGATCTTTCGGCCCGTGGGATTGCCTGTTGAGGAAGCCGGGCGGACACGCCGCCCGGTGCGCTAGGTTCACTCCTCGATGTCCATGTCGGTGACGATGTTCTCGCCATTGATCTCGTTGTAGGACAGGTAGACTTCCATGCCTTCCTTGAGGGCCGACACGTTGATCTCGGAATTGAGCTTGTAGGACGCGCCGTCATCGAGCGTCAGCGTCATCGCTTCGGGATCGACGGAGACGATCGTGCCGCCTGTAACCTCGGCGAGTGCCGGCGTCGCAAGAAGCGATGTGGCGAGCAGGACAGCGGCGATCCGCGAAATGGTGGTCATCATGTGTGTTCCTTGACTGAACGGCCGGGCATACCGGTTGCCGGCCATGTCCCTGATCCCGGGAAGCGGCATTATTATGTCCCCGCCGTCGCCGCGCCAGAAGAAATTTCACATTCGCGATACCGCATCAAGCGTGGCGATCACGAAACCGGGGCTTCTGTCTTGCGGCGGTTTGCACTAAGAGGCGGGTCAGGCTTGGCGTCAACGGAACGAGGCACATGTCGCACAACACGTTCGGACATCTTTTTCGCGTGACCACCTGGGGTGAGAGCCACGGGCCCGCGCTCGGCTGCGTGATCGACGGCTGCCCGCCCGGCATCCGCTTCACCCGCGGCCAGATCCAGGCCGAACTGGACAAGCGCCGGCCCGGCACGTCGCGCTTTGTGACCCAGCGCCAGGAGCCAGACCAGGTGCGGATCCTGTCCGGCGTGATGACCGATGAGGACGGCGAAACCTTGGTCACCACGGGCACGCCGGTCTCCATGATGATCGAGAACACCGACCAGCGCTCGAAGGACTATTCCGAGATTGCCCGGCGCTACCGGCCCGGCCATGCCGACTATACCTATGACGTGAAATACGGCATCCGCGACTACCGCGGCGGCGGCCGGTCGTCGGCCCGCGAAACAGCCGCGCGCGTGGCCGCCGGCGCGCTGGCGCGCCTGGTCGTTCCGGGCCTGAAGGTGCGCGGCGCACTCGTCGCAATGGGCGAGAAGGCGATCGACCGCACCCGCTGGGACTGGGATGTGATCGGCCGCGAGGACAACCCGTTCTTCACCCCGGACGAGACGTCGATTCCCGTCTTCTCCGACTATCTCGGCGCCATCCACAAGGCGGGATCGTCGGTCGGCGCCATCATCGAGATCGTGGCCGAAGGCGTGCCGGCCGGCCTTGGCGCGCCGATCTATGCCAAGCTCGACCAGGACATCGCCTCCAACCTCATGTCGATCAACGCCGTCAAGGGCGTGGAAATCGGCAACGGCTTCCAGGCTGCCCGCCTGACCGGCGAGGACAATGCCGACCAGATGCGCATCGGGCCGGACGGCAAGCCGCATTTCCTGTCCAACCAGGCCGGCGGCATCCTCGGCGGCATTTCGACCGGCCAGCCGGTCATCGCCCGCTTCGCCGTCAAGCCGACATCGTCGATCCTCACCCCGCGCCAGTCGGTCGATGCTGACGGCAACGAGGTGGAGGTGCGCACCAAGGGCCGGCACGACCCCTGCGTGGGTATCCGCGCCGTGCCCATCGGGGAGGCGATGATGGCCTGCGCCATAGCCGATCATTATCTCAGGCACAGGGGACAGACAGGGAGAATCTGATGCGGACAGCGGGGGCGCTTCTTGCATTTTTTACAATGGCCGCAAATGTGGCGGCGGCCGACATCGTGACCATCGAAACGCAGACGCCGGTGACGGCGATCGAGCAGACGGCTGACGGCGTTTTCGTGACCACGCGCGCCGCGTCGTTCCGGCTCGATGCCTGCGGCGGCGCGGTGCCTTTCTGCCTTGCGCCTGCGCCGGTGAGCGGCCGGCTCGCGCCGGCTCCCCACGGCGCGCTGCCGGACGGGCGTGTTGCTGCCGTGCCATCGGGTGACATTCGCCGCGCCTGGTATGCCGAACCGACCGGACGCTACCGCCATGGCGTGCTGGGCGACCGGATCGAGGGCGGTGCACTGGCGGTCAGCGATGCCGCCGGCAATCCGCATTATTTCCGTCTGCCGCAAACCCATGTCTTCGAGGACATCACGCCGCGCATCGCGGACCTTGACGGCGACGGCACCAACGATGTCGTCACGATCCGCGCCGCGCTGGATGCCGGCGCGGCCATCGCGATCTACGGCTTGCGCGACGGGCAGCTCGTCGAACTGGCCGCGACGCCGGAGATCGGAACGCCGAACCGCTGGCTCAACATCGCGGCAATCGTCCCGGGCGACCGGGGCGGCAAGGTCATTCATGCAGTTCGCACGCCGCATCTGCGCGGCACGCTCTTCTCCGTGGCATGGGATGGCAAGCGGTTGCGGATGATCGATGATGTGGCCACCGATGTCTCCAACCACGTCATCGGCTCGCGCGAACTGGACCTGTCCTGGGCAGGCATCCTCGAAGCCGGGCGGCCCGGCGTCCTTGTCCTGCCGTCGCAGGATCGCCGGCGGCTGCGCTTCGCCCTTGCCAGCCACGCCGATATCCGCCTTCCCGGCGCCATCGACAAGGCGATCGTGAGCAAGGATGGCTGGCTAATCACGGCCACGGAGAACGGACGCCTGCTCGCCATCCGCCGCTGATGCTGGGGATGGCCGCGGATCATCCCCACCGACCCCGTAGCCAAGCGGGCGCCGGACGCCTAGAGTGAGCCCATGACAACGCGCCTTTATTCCCATCCCGTCCATGCCGAGCACCTCGTGCCGGCCGGCCATCCCGAACGGCCCGACCGCATGAAGGCGGTCGCCGAAGCCCTTGCAGGCGAGGATTTCGCCGCGCTTGATCGCGTCGAATCGCCGCTCGGCCGCGAGGAGGATATCCTGCTCGCCCATCCGGAGGACTATCTTCGCCGCGTCGAATACGCCATGCCCGAGGAAGGCATCGTGCGCATCGACGCCGACACGGCGGCCAGTCCCAGGAGCTGGGAAGCCGCGCTCACCGCCTTCGGCGGCGCCACCGCCGCGGTCGATGCGGTGATGACAGGTGCGGCGGACAACGCCTTCGTCGCCGCCCGTCCCCCCGGTCACCATGCGGAGAAAAACAAGGCGATGGGCTTCTGCCTGTTCAACAATGCCGCCATCGCCGCGCGTCATGCCCAGAAGGTGCATGGCGTCGAACGCGTCGCCATCGTCGACTGGGATGTCCATCACGGCAACGGGACCCAGGACATCTTCTGGTCGGACCCGACGGTGCTCTACTGCTCCACCCACCAGATGCCGCTCTATCCCGGCACCGGCGCGCGCGACGAGACCGGTGCCGGCAATATCGTCAACGCGCCGCTTTCGGCGGGTGCCCAGGGGGCGGACTTCCGCGAGGCTTTCCAGAGCCGCGTCCTTCCCGCCATCGACAATTTCCGCCCCGATCTGATCATCATTTCGGCCGGTTTCGACGCCCATTGGCGCGATCCTCTGGCTGAAGTGGAACTGACCGAGGACGATTTCGACTGGGCGACGGGCAAGCTGATGGACAGGGCAGGGCGCTACGCCGAGAACCGTCTCGTCAGCCTTCTGGAAGGCGGCTACGATCTCAGGGGACTGGCCGATTCCACCGCCGCCCACGTTCGACGCCTGATGAGGGGATGATCATGTCTGCCACAGGGGACAATGCCGATATCCGGGCGATGAACTTCGAGGCGGCGCTGGCCGAACTGGAGAGGATCGTGGAAAACCTGGAGCGTGGCGACGTGCCGCTCGACCAGTCGATTGCCATTTACGAACGCGGCGAGGCTCTGAAAAAGCACTGCGCCGAACTGCTCAAGGCTGCGGAGGACAAGGTGGAGAAGATCCGCCTCACGCGGGATGGTGAACCGGCAGGCACCGAACCGCTCGATACCGAGTGAACGTCAGCTTCCTCCTTGTCTCTGTCTGGTTGACAGTCCATCCCGCCTGGAGGGGCTGCGCCATCCGGTTCCCTGGCCTTATCTGTCGGTGACGGAAACCAGAAGGGAGCATCGCCATGAGCTTTTTCCCCGGCAAGGACCCAAACCCGCGTGATGTCGCGGCCATCGACGCGATTGAACTGATGGTCGTGCCGAATGCGAAGGATATTGGCGGATTCGAGGTGCGCCGCGCGCTGCCGTCGGCGCGCCGCCGGATGGTCGGCCCCTTCATCTTCTTCGACCGCATGGGGCCGGCGGTCCTGCGCGACGGCATCGCCATGGATGTGCGCCCGCATCCCCATATCGGGCTTTCCACGGTCACCTATCTGTTTGACGGCCAGATCCGCCATCGCGATTCGCTGGGCACGGAAATGGTGATCGTGCCGGGCGACGTGAACCTGATGACCGCCGGGCGCGGTATCGTGCATTCCGAGCGCACGCCGGAGGAAATGCGCACATCCACCATGGACATGCACGGCTTGCAGACCTGGCTCGCCCTGCCCGAGGGACTGGAGGAAACGGATCCGGCCTTCGCGCATACCACCGCCGCCGACCTGCCTGAACTCGACGGCGAGGGCGCCCATGCCCGCGTCGTCATGGGGACCTTCTACGGCGCCACATCGCCGGTGCGCCAGCATCACGAAACGCTCTACGCGGATCTGCGGCTGGAACCGGGCGCGACGGTGACCATTCCGGCAGAGGCCGAGGAACGCGCCCTCTATACGCTGGAAGGCGAGATCACGATTGCCGGTGACACATTCCCGCCCGACCGCCTGTTGGTGTTGCGTCCTGGCGACGTGATCGACGTGCACGCCGCGCGCGGCGCGCGATTCATGCTCTTCGGCGGCGCCTCCATGGGATCGCGGCGCTATATCTGGTGGAACTTCGTTTCGTCCTCCAAGGAGCGGATCGAACAGGCCAAGGAAGAGTGGAAGACCGGCCGGTTCGACATCGTTCCGGGCGACGAGGAAGACTTCATACCGCTGCCGGACGCCTGACGGGCCGGCCGTACTGCCTTCAGGCCTTCTTTACTGTCTTGGTTGACGCGAAATTCACCAATGAATTTCGTATTTTACACACTTTGTCTGTTCCCTGAATATTAGCCCGGACCGGTTAGGTTCCCTGCAAGGACAGGGAGCCAAAAAATGAAAAGAACACTGATCGCAGTCTTGGCCATGCAATGCGCCTGGCTTGCCCATGGCAACGCCGCGCCGGTTTATGACCGCAACCTGGAGGAAGCCGCGAAGCGGATGGTGGCCGAGCGCATCGGCGATGTCGCCGCCGTCCTGCGCGGCACATTCGATACGGGGCAGAAGCCGGAATACTCCCTGCCGCAACCCCGGCCGGAATTGCGGCACGGGCCTTCGTTCCGCCCGGTCCGTGGTCTTCCCCCTGCTGCCAGGCCCCTTCGGTCCGGGCAGGTTTCGGTGGACCGGGTGATCCTGACAGGTTCGGTCATTCCGCAAGACTGAAGCCCAAGCCTTGCCAATGCCGCTGACATGCGCCTATCAGGGCGCATGAATGCTGCCGTCACCACTTCCGAACGGATCCGCCTCGACCAGCTTCTGGCCGAGCGTGGCCTGTTTGCCTCGCGCTCGCGCGCCCGCGACGCCATTGCGCGCGGCACCGTGGCGGTCGACGGCGTGACCGCCGCCAAGCCCGGCCAGATGGTCGAGGCCGGTGCCGCCATAACCGTCACCGACCCGGCACGGGCCTATGTCTCGCGCGCAGCCCTGAAGCTGGCGCCGGCGCTCGATCATTTCGGCTTCGACGCAAGGGGCGCCCATGCGCTCGATGTGGGCGCCTCGACCGGCGGCTTCACGCAGGTCCTGCTGGAACGCGGCGCTGCCCGTGTCACCGCCATCGATGTCGGCCACGGCCAGCTTCACCCCGATATCGCGGCCGATCCGCGCGTGACCTCAATCGAGGGGCTGAACGCGCGCGACCTCACCGCCGACCATCTTTCCCATGACGCGCCCGACCTGATCGTCTGCGACGTTTCCTTCATCTCGCTGAAGCTGGCCATGCCGCCGGCGCTGGCACTGGCCGCGCCGGGCGCGCGCTGCCTGCTGCTCGTCAAGCCGCAATTCGAGGCCGGCCGCCAGGCCATCGGCAAGGGCGGCCTTCTGAAAGACCCCGCGCAGGGACCGGCGATTGCCGAAGACCTCCGCCGCTGGCTTGACGGCCAGCCCGGATGGCGCGCCCTCGGCATCGCGCCCTCCGCCATCGAGGGCGCGGACGGCAATCGCGAATTCCTCCTCGCCGGCATCAGGGACCGCGCATGACCATCAAGGCAACCATCGACCATCTCGGCGCCCAGGGCGACGGCATCGCCAACACGCCGCAAGGACAGGTCTTCGTGCCCTTCACCCTGCCCGGCGAAACGGTCAATGCCCAGCCGGCCGGCAAGAAGCACGAGGTGCTGGCTGTGCTTGAGGCTTCGCCCGAACGCATCGATCCGGTCTGCCGTCATTTCACCGCTTGCGGCGGCTGCCAGTTCCAGCACTGGCAGGCAGAACCCTATCGCGCGTGGAAGCGCGCCCTCGTCACCGATGCGCTGAAGGCGCGCGGCATCGAGGCGCCGGTCGGCGACCTCGTGACCTGCGGTCCGGGCGAGCGCCGCCGCGTGCAATTGTCGGCCAAGCATGGCGAGGGCGGCGCCGTGCTCGGCTTTCACGGCCCCTATTCCTACAGCCTGTTCCAGGTGGAGGAGTGCCCGGTCACCGACCCGCGCATCGTCTCCGCCCTGCCGCAATTGCGCCGCTTGGCGGCTGTCATTGCGGGCCTGTCCAAACCCTTCCACATGATCGTGACGGTGACGGACACCGGCCTCGACATCGCCATCCGCAAGTCCGGCAAGCTGCCGGAAGCCGAGCGCAAGCGCGCCGCCCAACTCGTGCTGGAAAACGGCTGGGCGCGCCTGTCCGTCGATGGCGAGATCGTGCTGGAACCGGTCAAGCCGCAGATCCGCTTCGCCACGGCCACGGTCGTGCCGCCGCCCGGCGGCTTCCTGCAGGCCGTGCCGGCCATCGAGGCGGCCATGGCCGGTGAAGTGATCGCCCATCTTGGCAAGGCGAAACAGGCCGCCGACCTGTTTGCCGGGGCAGGGGCCTTTGCCCTGCGCATGGCGGAACGGATGCAGGTCCACGCCGTTGAAGGCGACGGCCCGGCGCTGGCCGCCCTCGATGGCGGTTTCCGTTCGACGGCCGGCCTGAAAAAGGTGACGGTCGAGCGGCGCGACCTGTTCCAGCGCCCGCTCCTGCCGCGCGAACTCATCGGTATTGACGCGCTGGTCTTCGATCCGCCGCGCGCCGGCGCGGAAGCCCAGGCACGCCATCTGGCCAAGGCCGATGTCCGCAAGGTCGCCGCCGTGTCCTGCAATCCGGTCACGCTGGCGCGCGACCTGGAGATCCTGATCTCCGGGGGCTACCGGCTTCTCTCGGTCACGCCCTATGACCAGTTCCTGTATACCGCCCATGTCGAGGCGGTCGCATTGCTAGAAAAGCCGGTCAGGCGGCGCTGAGCAGGGTCAGCCCGCCAGCAGCCGGTCGACCCACCGCGGCACGATGGTGCCGGCCGGCCCATGCTCGGCTTCGGCGAAATCGGAAAAGCCGAGCGAGGGCTCAAGATTGAGTTCCAGCGTATGGGCGCCGGCCCGCCCGGCTTCCTGCACGAATTGCGCCGCCGGATAGACATTGCCGCTGGTGCCGATGGAAACGAACAGGTCGCAGGCATTCAGCGCCGCGTAGATCCGCTCCATCTGGTAGGGCATTTCGCCGAACCACACGACATCGGGCCGCATGAAGCCCCTCGAGCCGCAAGCGCCGCAGACCGAAACGGCGGAAAGCGCGTCTCCCGCGTCGCAGCGGATGTTGCAATTGGCGCAGAAGGCGCGCGTCAGTTCGCCATGCATGTGGATGAGCTTTTTCGACCCCGCCCGCTCGTGGAGGTCGTCGATATTCTGCGTTACCAGCAGGAAATCGCCACCGAATTCCCGCTCCAGCCGCGCAAGGGCCTCATGCGCCGGGTTCGGCTTCACCGTGGCCAGGCCCGCCCGGCGCTGGTTGTAGAAGTCATGCACAAGGGCGGGATTGCGGGCAAAGCCCTCCGGCGTGGCGACATCGTTCAGGTCGTATTTCGACCAGATACCGTCCTTGTCGCGAAACGTGTCGACGCCGCTTTCCGCCGAGATTCCGGCCCCGGTCAGGATGACGATGGACGATGGCGTCATGCGTGGCCCACCTCAGATCGCCTCGACGGCCTTGGCGAGCATGGTGCGCACGGTCCCCGCCACCGCCGAAAGGCCCTCGTTCCCGACCGCCTGCATGGAGGCGACCGGATCGACGGCGCTCACCGTCACCCCCTCATCCGTGGCGCGGACGATGACATTGCACGGGAGCATGGCGCCGATCCTCGGCTCCAGCTTGATCGCCTCGTTGGCCATGCCGGGATTGCAGGCGCCGAGGATCAGGTAGTCCGGCATGTCGACGTCTATCTTCTTCTTCATCGTCGCCTTGACGTCGATCTCCGTCAGGACGCCGAAGCCGGCATCCGCCAGCGCCGACCTCGTGCGCTCGACAATGGCGTCAAAGTCGCTGCCGGTGAAGGTGCGGTCGATCGTATAGGCCATGGAAAGCTCCTCTCAGGATTGCATCACCCCGTGAATACATGAACCGCAATGGCGGTTCCCGCGGGGCATCTGCCCGTTCAGTGTTCGGTGCCACCCACCGTCATCGCGTTCATGCGCAGGTGCGGCTGTCCGACGCCCACCGGCACGCCCTGTCCGGCCTTGCCGCACATGCCGATACCGGTGTCGAGCGCGGGGTCGTTGCCGATCATGGTGATGCGCTTCATCGCCTCCGGCCCGTTGCCGATCAGCATCGCGCCCTTGACCGGATAGGTCACCTTGCCGTTCTCGATCATGTAGGCCTCTGTGCAGCCGAACACGAACTTGCCCGATGTGATGTCGACCTGCCCGCCGCCGAAGGAAACGGCATAGAGGCCCCGGTCCACAGACGCGATGATTTCCTCGGGCGTCCTGTCGCCGCCGGCCATGAACGTGTTGGTCATGCGCGGCATCGGCTGGTGGGCATAGCTCTCGCGACGCCCGTTGCCCGTCGGCTTCATGCCCATCAGGCGCGCGTTCTGCCGGTCCTGCATGTAGCCGACAAGGATGCCGTCCTCGATCAGCACGTTGTGTCCCGAGGGCGTGCCCTCGTCATCAACGGTCAGCGAACCGCGCCGTTCGGCGATCGTGCCGTCATCGATCACGGTGACGCCCTTTGCCGCCACCTGCTGCCCCATGAGGCCCGAAAACGCCGAGGTCTGCTTGCGGTTGAAATCGCCTTCCAGCCCGTGGCCGACCGCCTCGTGCAGCATGACGCCGGGCCATCCGTTGCCCAGCACCACGTCCAGCGTGCCCGCCGGGGCAGGGCGCGCCTCCAGGTTGACAAGCGCCTGGCGCAGCGCCTCGCTGGCCGCCGTCTGCCAGGATTCCTCGGCCAGGAATTCGCCGAAGCCCTTGCGGCCGCCCATGCCGTGGCTGCCGGTCTCCTGCCGGTCGCCATCCCCGGCGACGACAGATATGCTGAGCCGCACAAGCGGGCGGATGTCGCGCACCAGGTGGCCGTCGGCGCGCAGGATCTCCACATGCTGCCAGCTCGCCGCCAGCGAAGCCGTCACCTGGCGCACCCGCGGATCCTTCGCGCGCAGCCAGGCGTCGATGGTCTCAAGCAGGCGGGCCTTCTCGCCGAACGCCGGGGATTCGATTGGATTGAGGTCGCCGTAGAGCTTCACATTGGTGCCGGCCGGCGCCACGTCCGCCGTGCCGCGGTAACCCCGCGTGACCGCCGAAACGGCATCGGCGGCATGGGAAAGCGCCTTGCCGGTCAGTTCCGAGGCATGGGCGTAGCCGGTTGCCTCACCGGCAACAGCGCGCAGGCCGAACCCGGTCTCGGTGTTGAAATTCCCCGTCTTGAGCCGCCCGTTGTCGAAAACGAGCGCCTCGCCTTCGCGATATTCGAGATAGAGTTCACCGTCATCGGCCAGGGCGAGGCTGTCCGATACAACCCGCCTGACGGCGGCCTCGTCGATGTCGAAACGGCTGATCAGGCTGTCGGTCATGCAATGGTCCTTTCCGCGCGGTCTGCCGACCATATAGGAAAGGGCGGCGGCACTGTCACGGGCGCCGTGAGCCCTGCACCCGTCAGGGCAGGGCGGCGAAGCCTTCGGTGAAACCGGAAAGTTCCACGGGGATGCCGATGCCCTCCTCGGGCGTCTGGAACACGATGAAGGTCGCCGATTCGCCTTCCTTCAGCGTGGAAACCAGCGGTTCCTCAAGGATGACCTCGGCATAGCAGCCATCCTGGAAGCACTTGGCGAAATAGGCCTTGCCGATGTCCTTGCCATCCACATAGAGACCCAGCCCGTTGGGGAGCAAAACGCCGAGCGGCACCAGCACGCGCATGATTTCCGCCTTCTTGTCGGCCGTGCGCAGCACGATGACCGAAAGGCCCAGGTCCGGCCTGTCTTCCGCGACCACATTCTGGATAAGCGCGCATTGTTCGGTCGCCGCGCCGGGCGGCGTGTCGCAGATCATCTTCCACGCGCCATGGGTCGACCGGACGATTCCCGTCTGCTGGGCTGCGGCCGGCCCGCTGCCGGCGGCCATGGTGGCGAACATGACCAGCAATGCGGCCGACTTTCTGGACAAGTGGAACAAGGCTGAAGCTCCGCTGCGAATCACGAGGGACTACAATGCGACGGCGCGCGGCAATTGCAAACCCGCTGCAACTGCGCATGCCCGCGACACCTGCCGCCCATGCCGTCCGATTTGGCCGGAAATGGGGCCGCCGCCCGCACATCCCGGACATAGGTCAAACCCGGCTCTTATGCGACAAAATGCAAATGCCATGAAAAACAGGGGTTTGCGAAAGGGTGCGACAAAATGCGCACATCAAACGAACCCCTGCCGGATGCGGCAATTCCTTGCGCGCGGCTGGGGAATATGGTTTGACCTAGATCAAACCGGCCCGCGCCCGCACGGGCCGCGCTTGGTGCAAGAATGTACGGCCTTTCGGGCCGATGGGGAGACAGGAACGGTATGAAACGGATTGCCGCCAGCTTTGCCGCCGCAACCGCCGCGTTTTTCGCGACGGCTGCATTTGCAGACCAGCCCAGGCCCTGGCAGATGACGCTCCAGGATGCCGCAACCCCGATCATGCGGGAAGTGCGCTGGTTCGAGCAGTACACGCTCTGGTTCATTGTTCCGATCACGCTGCTGGTGCTCGCGCTGCTTGTCTGGGTGTCGCTGAAATACCGCGCCAGCGCCAACCCGAACCCGTCGCGCACCAGCCACAACACGCTGATCGAGGTGATCTGGACGGTCGGTCCGGTCGTCATCCTGCTGTTCATCGCGGTGCCGTCCTTCAGCTTGCTGACCGCGCAGTACACGCCGCCGGAAGAGCCTGCGCTGACCGTCAAGGCGACGGGTTACCAGTGGTACTGGGGTTATGAGTACCAGAACGAGGAAGGGGCGGTGACCTTCGATTCGGTCATGCTCCAGGAAGCCGACAGGGAGCAGTACGGCAAGCAGGATGTGGCGGCCTATCCGCGCCTTCTGGCCGTCGACAACGATGTTGTCGTGCCGGTCGACACCACCGTGCGTCTTCTCGTCACGGCTGCCGACGTCATTCATTCCTTTGCGATGCCGTCTTTTGGCGTCAAGGTGGATGCCGTGCCCGGCCGCGTGAACGAGACCTGGTTCAAGGCTGAGAAGGAAGGCGTCTATTACGGACAGTGTTCCGAGCTTTGCGGCAAGGACCACGCCTACATGCCGATCGCCATCCGGGTCGTCAGCCAGCAGCAATACGACACCTGGATTACCGCCGCCGCCAACGACCTGGCCGGCGCCAATCGCGCCCTGATGGCATCCTTGGCGGGCGGGACGAAAGTCGCCGACGCCGGCGCGGCCGAGGCCGCCGAGTAAGAATTTGAAGGAACGGAGTGGGATCCATGGCTGAATCTGCAGCGCACGACGCCCATCACGACCACAAGCCGACAGGCTGGGTCCGGTGGGTTTATTCGACCAATCACAAGGATATCGGGACGCTGTACCTGATCTTTGCGATCATCGCGGGCATCGTCGGCGGGCTCCTGTCCGTCGGCATGCGCATCGAGCTTCAGGAGCCGGGCATCCAGTTCTTCGACGGCCTGGCCACCATGGTCTATGGCACGCCGGAAGCTGCCGCGCTGGATGCCGGCAAGCAGATGTACAACGTGTTCACCACGGCGCACGGCCTCATCATGATCTTCTTCATGGTCATGCCCGCGCTCATCGGCGGTTTCGCCAACTGGATGGTGCCGATCATGATCGGTGCGCCGGACATGGCCTTCCCGCGCATGAACAACATCTCCTTCTGGCTCGTTCCGCCGGCCTTCATCCTTCTGGTCCTCTCCATGTTCGTTCCCGGTCCTGCCGGCGGATATGGCGTGGGTGGCGGCTGGACCATCTATCCGCCGCTGTCGACCTCGGGCACGCCGGGGCCGGCCGTTGATCTGGCGATCCTTGCCCTTCACATCGCCGGTGCATCCTCCATCCTGGGTGCGATCAACTTCATCACCACGATCTTCAACATGCGTGCGCCCGGCATGACCCTGCACAAGATGCCGCTGTTTGCCTGGTCGGTGCTGATCACGGCCTTCCTGCTGCTGCTCTCGCTGCCCGTGCTCGCCGGCGCCATCACGATGCTTCTCACCGACCGCAATTTCGGCACGGCCTTCTTCTCTCCGGAAGGCGGTGGCGACCCGATCCTGTTCCAGCACCTGTTCTGGTTCTTCGGTCACCCGGAGGTCTACATCCTGATTCTGCCGGCCTTCGGCATCATCAGCCACATCGTGTCGACCTTCTCGCGCAAGCCCGTCTTCGGCTACCTCGGCATGGCCTATGCCATGGTCGCCATCGGCGTGGTCGGCTTCATCGTTTGGGCGCACCACATGTACACGACCGGCATCTCGCTGGACGCGCAGCGTTATTTCGTGTTCGCCACGATGGTGATCGCGGTCCCGACGGGTGTGAAGATCTTCTCGTGGATCGCAACCATGTGGGGCGGGTCCATTTCCTTCCGCACGCCCATGCTCTGGGCGATCGGCTTCATCTTCCTGTTCACCGTTGGCGGTGTCACCGGTGTCCAGCTCGCCAATGCCGGCCTCGACCGCGCCATGCACGACACCTACTACGTGGTGGCACACTTCCACTACGTCCTGTCGCTGGGCGCCGTCTTCGCCATCTTCGCCGCCTGGTACTACTGGTTCCCGAAGATGACCGGCTACATGTACAACTCGACCGTGGCGCGCGCCCATTTCTGGGTCACCTTCATCGGCGTGAACCTTGTCTTCTTCCCGCAGCACTTCCTGGGTCTGGCCGGCATGCCGCGCCGCTATATCGACTACCCGGATGCCTTCGCGGGCTGGAACTACGTGTCGTCGATCGGCTCCTACCTCTCCGCCTTTGCGGTGCTGATCTTCCTCTACGGCGTTTGGGAAGCCTTCTCGCGCAAGCGTGAGGCCGGCGCCAATCCGTGGGGCGAGGGCGCCACGACGCTGGAATGGCAGCTGCCTTCGCCGCCGCCCTTCCACCAGTGGGAGCAACTGCCGCGCATCAAGTGACGGCGGATGCCCTGAACAACGAAATGGCCTGCCGCCGCCCGCCGGCGGCAGGCCTTGAGACAACACAACGACAACGGCGTGCAAGCCGGGAATGACAGGTCGGGAAGAAATGGCGCTCATCGAGGATACCGCAGGCAGGGACGTCTACCGCATCTCGGAGGCGACGGCAGGCGACTACATCGAACTGCTGAAGCCGCGCGTCATGTCGCTGGTGGTCTTCACGGCGATTGTCGGGCTCGTGGCCGCGCCCGGTGCCGTGAATCCTTTCATCGCCATCGTCGCGATCCTCTGCATTGCCGTGGGCGCCGGCGCCTCGGGCGCGCTGAACATGTGGTATGACGCCGATATCGACGCGGTGATGAGCCGCACGGCGAAGCGGCCCGTGCCGTCCGGCCGTGTCCGGCCGCAGGAGGCGCTGAGCTTCGGCCTGATCCTTTCCTTCCTGTCGGTCCTGACGCTCGGCGTCCTGGTCAACTGGCTTTCCGCGGCGATCCTCGCTTTCACGATCTTCTTCTATGTCGTCGTCTACACCATGTGGCTGAAGCGTTCGACGCCGCAGAACATCGTCATCGGCGGCGCGGCTGGCGCCTTCCCGCCCATGCTCGGCTGGGCTGCCGCGACCGGGGAAATCGGCATCGAAAGCGTCGTCCTCTTCTCCATCATCTTCCTTTGGACCCCGCCGCATTTCTGGGCGCTCGCATTGTTCAAGTGCAAGGACTATGGCGCCGCCGGCATTCCCATGCTTCCCAATGTTCGTGGTGAAAGGTCCACACGTCGCCAGATCCTCGTCTACAGCCTCATCCTCGCTCCGGTGGGCGTGGCGCCCTGGCTCCTGGGTTTCGCCAGCGCCGGCTACGGCCTGTTCGCGGCCGTCATGGGTGCCGTCTTCGTCTGGTATGCCTTTGGCGTTTTCCGCATGAAGGATGGCGACGAGCGCATGATACCGGCAAAGAAGCTGTTCGGCTTTTCCATCCTTTATCTTTTTGCCTTGTTCGCAGCCATCCTGGTTGATGTTCTGGCCGCCGACATGCTCCGCCTGATCGCCGGGGGCATGGCATGAAGGATGACGGCGTGGAACTGACGGAAAAGCAACGCAAGGCGCGCCGCAGCCGCTCGATTGCGATCGCTCTGGCATTGGGGGCGCTGGTCATCGTCTTTTACGTGGTGACCTTCATCAAGGGCGGCGCCATCGTGAACAGGCCGTTGTGAGGCAGGACATGGAACAGGACAGCAGGAACAAGCGGGCAAATGTGAAAGTGGCAATGTTCGGGGCCGGTATGGCCCTGACGATGGTCGGGGCCGCCTATGCCGCCGTTCCGCTCTATGACCTGTTCTGCCGCGTCACCGGCTATGGTGGCACCACCCAGCGGGTGGATACCTATTCCGACCGCGTTCTGGACCGTGACATCACCGTGCGCTTCGATGCGAACACCTCCGGTGTACCCTGGGATTTCCAACCTCAGAAACGCTCGGTGACGCTCAAGATCGGTGAAACCACGCAGATCAGTTACCTGGCACACAACCGCACTGATCGAACGGTCACGGGTTCCGCCACATTCAACGTCTCGCCGTCGCTGGCAGGTGCCTATTTCAACAAGGTGCAGTGTTTCTGCTTCACCGAGACCACGCTCAAGCCGGGCGAGTCGCTTGACATGCCGGTCGTCTTCTATGTCGATCCCGACATCGTCGACCAGCAGGAACTCAAGGACTTACGAACCATCACGCTTTCCTATACCTTCTTCCCGGTCGATGCCGAGGGGTCTCCGGTCGCGTCAGCGCCGGTTGACAGCACGACCACAACCAACAGCATTGAAGAATAAGCAACCGCGGGGATCGACATGGCGGACCAACACGCAAAGCATCACGACTACCACATCATCGACCCGAGCCCGTGGCCGGCTCTCGCCTCGCTGGGCGCTTTCATCACGGCCCTTGGCGCCATTGCCTGGATGCGGGCCATCAACAATTCCGAGTTCTCGCTCTTCGGCCTGACCCTGTCCAACCTGAATTGGGGTCTCTTCGCTGTCGGCATGCTCATCATCCTCTATGTGATGTATGCCTGGTGGTCCGATACGATCAAGGAAGCCCATGAGGGGCACCACACCCGCGTCGTGTCGCTTCACCTGCGCTATGGCATGATCATGTTCATCGCCTCGGAGGTGATGTTCTTCGTTGCATGGTTCTGGGCCTTCTTCGATGCCAGCCTCTATCCGAACGACGCGAGCCAGGTCATGCGCGCCGAATATACCGGGGGGCAGTGGCCGCCGCAGGGCATCGAGGTGCTCGATCCGCTGCACCTGCCGCTCTACAACACCATCATCCTGCTGCTTTCGGGCACCACGGTGACCTGGGCGCACCACGCGCTGTTGCACAATGACCGCAAGGGCCTCGTCTGGGGGCTGGTGATGACCGTCGCCCTCGGTGTCCTGTTCTCCTTCGTGCAGGTTTACGAGTATTCCGTTGCGCCGTTCGACTTCAAGAACTCCATTTACGGCGCGACCTTCTTCATGGCGACCGGCTTTCACGGCTTCCACGTGTTCGTCGGCACGATCTTCCTGCTCGTCTGCCTGATCCGGGCGTTGAAGGGCGATTTCACGCCAAAACAGCACTTCGGTTTCGAGGCGGCTGCCTGGTACTGGCACTTTGTCGACGTGGTGTGGCTCTTCCTCTTCTTCTGCATCTATGTCTGGGCATCCTGGGGAGCGCCGATCGCGCATCACTGATCGCGCTGGCGCGGGAGTGCCGCGCTGCCACTTGTCGCATTGGGAAATGGGGGGCGGTCATGGCAATCATGGCCGCCCCCTGTTCGTGAATTGCAAAAGGAACTGTCATGAATGACGACCAGGCCCATTATCCGCCCGTCGATCCGGTCCAGGCGGGCGTGCGCGCGCGTTGTCCGCGCTGCGGCGAGGGCAGGCTTTTCGCAGGCTACCTGAACCTCAAGGATCGCTGCGGCGTTTGCGGGCTCGACTATTCCTTCGCCGACGCGGGAGACGGACCTGCCATCTTCGTCATGCTGATTGTCGGCTTCATCGTCGTCGGTCTCGCCCTGTGGATGGAGGTGAACTACGGACCGCCGATCTGGGTCCACATGCTGTTGTGGATCCCGCTAACCCTTGTCCTCTGCCTGACGGCGCTCAGGGTCATCAAGGGCGTGCTGATCACGCTCCAATACGCCAACAAGGCGGCCGAAGGGCGCATCGAGGGCCGCGAATGACGGATGGAAAGCCGGCTGTGGCAGGACGCCATCGTCGTGGCGGCTTCTGGCTGCTCACGGCGCTGGCGCTGGTGGCGCTCGTCATCCTTGTCGGGCTCGGCAACTGGCAGGTCCGCCGGCTGGCCTGGAAGGAAGGGCTCATCGACAGGATCGCCGAGCGCATGGCATCGGCGCCGCTGCCGCTCGCCGGAGTCGAGACGCTCTTCGCCGGGACGGGAGACGTGGACTACCTTCCGGCCATGGCCACCGGCACTTTCGAGCACGGCGGCGAGCAGCATTTCTTTGCCACGCATCAGGGGTCTTCCGGCTACTATGTCTATACGCCGTTGCGCCTTGCCGATGGCCGCGTTTTGTTCGTCAATCGCGGATTCGTGCCGTTTGACCGCAAGGATCCGGCAACGCGCGAGGCGGGACAGACCGCCGGCGTCGTCACCGTCACCGGTCTTGCCCGCAACCCGCTCGCCGAAAAGCCGGGAGGCGTCTATGAAAACGATCTCGCGGCGAACATCTATTACTGGAAGGACCTGGAGGCGATGGCCGCCAGTGCGGGGCTCGACCCGGACAAGGTGCTGCCCTTCTTCCTCGATGCCGATGACACGGCCAATCCGGGCGGCCTGCCGGTCGGAGGCGTGACACTGGTCAACCTGCCCAACAACCATCTGCAATACGCCATCACCTGGTACGGGCTTGCCGTCGCGCTTGCCGGCGTGTGGATCGCCTTTGCCATAAGGCGGCGCCCTTGACAGGAGCGGCCCTGGCAGCCACTTGGACAGACATGTCCCCGAACCGGTGAAGCCATGCCTGCCAAGCCCCCATTGACCCTGAGACTGTGCGAGCCGCGCGGCTTCTGCGCCGGCGTCGACCGGGCCATCCAGATCGTCGTCCTGGCGCTGAAGAAATACGGCGCGCCCGTCTATGTCCGCCACGAGATCGTGCACAACAAGTTCGTGGTCGAGGGCCTGCGCGCCCGCGGCGCGGTCTTCATCGAGGAACTGGACGAAATCCCCGCGGATCACCGCGACGCGCCGGTGGTGTTTTCCGCCCATGGCGTTCCGAAATCCGTGCCCGCCCATGCCGAGGCGCTCAACCTTTTATACCTCGATGCCACATGCCCTCTGGTCTCCAAGGTGCACAAGCAGGCCATGCGGCACCAGCGTCTTGGCCGTCACGTCCTGCTCATCGGCCATGCCGGCCATCCGGAGGTCATCGGCACGATGGGCCAGTTGCCCGAAGGCGCCGTGTCGCTGATCGAGACGGAAGACGATGCCCGTGGTTTCCGTGTTCCGGAAGGCACCGCGCTCGGCTTCGTCACGCAGACCACGCTTTCGGTGGACGATACCGCCGGCATCATCGCCGCCCTGGAAGAGACCTTTCCCGGCATCCATGCACCTGCGGCCGAGAGCATCTGCTATGCCACGACGAACCGCCAGGAAGCGGTCAAGCAGGCCGCGCCCGGTTGCGGCCTGTTCCTGGTCGTCGGCGCGCCCAACTCGTCCAATTCCCGCCGCCTGGTGGAGGTTGCAGAGCGGGCCGGCGCCAGCCGTGCAACGCTTGTCCAGCGCGCCGCCGAGATCGACTGGACCTTGCTGGAAGGGGTTGCGACGGTCGGCATATCGGCTGGCGCCTCGGCGCCGGAGATCATCGTCGACGAGATCATCGCCGCCTTCCGCCAGCGTTTCGACGTCACGCTCGACATCGCGCTGACGGCAGAGGAAAACGAAACCTTCCCGGTCATGCGGACCTTGCGCGACGTGGAACTGACCGCCGCCGACATGGCCTTTGTGAACGGGGACCGGTAATGGCCGTCTACACCGACATTTCCGAGGAAGAGCTGTCCGCCTTTCTCGCCGATTATCCGGTCGGCGGCCTGCTCTCCTACAAGGGCATTGCCGAGGGGGTGGAGAATTCGAACTTCCTCCTTCACACGAGCGAAGGCCACTTCATTCTCACCCTTTACGAAAAGCGCGTGAACCCGGACGACCTGCCCTTCTTCATCGGCCTTATGGAGCATCTGGCGGCAGGCGGGGTAACCTGTCCGCAGCCGGTCAAGCGCGCCGACGGCGGCGCCATCGGCAGGCTTGCCGGACGTCCCGCGGCAATCGTCACCTTCCTGGAAGGCATGTGGCCGCGCCGGCCCAATGCCGGCCATTGCCGCGCCGTGGGGGCGGCGCTGGCGCGCATGCACCTGGCCGGCGAGGGCTTTGACCTGGCCCGGGCGAACGCGCTCGGCGTTGACGGCTGGCGCCCGCTCTTCGACCTGGCCGCAGCGCGCGCCGACGAGGTGGAACCGGGCCTGCATGCCGAAATTGCCGGCGAACTCGATATCCTGGAAGCAACCTGGCCGAAGGACTTGCCAGCCGGTGTCATCCATGCGGACCTTTTCCCGGACAATGTCTTTTTCCTCGGTGCGGAACTTTCCGGCCTGATCGACTTCTATTTCGCCTGCAACGATCTGCTCGCCTATGACGTGGCGATCTGCCTGAACGCCTGGTGTTTCGAGCGCGATTTCTCCTTCAACATCACCAAGGGGCAGGCACTGCTCGCCGGCTACCAGACGGTGCGCGCGCTTTCGCCTGCCGAACGCGATGCCCTACCGCTGCTGGCGCGCGGCGCGGCGCTGCGCTTCCTGCTGACACGGCTTTACGACTGGCTGAACACGCCGGAAGGCGCGGTGGTCACCAAGAAGGATCCGAAGGAATATCTGCGCCGCCTGCGCTTCCATGCCCAGGTGCGCGACGCCAGGGACTATGGCCTGGAGGCGATATGAAGGCGGTCGAGATCTTTACTGACGGCGCCTGTTCCGGCAATCCCGGCCCCGGCGGCTGGGGCGCGCTTCTCCGGTTCAATGGCCATGTCAGGGAACTGAATGGCGGCGAGCCCGAGACGACGAACAACCGCATGGAACTCATGGCCGCCATTGCGGGTCTGGGCGCCCTGAAAGAGCGTTGCAAGGTCGATCTCTATACCGACAGCGTTTATGTGCGCGACGGTATCAAGGGCTGGATTCACGGCTGGAAGAAGAACGGGTGGAAGACGGCGGCCAAGAAGCCCGTGAAGAACGCTGAACTGTGGCAGGCGCTGGACGAGGCGCGCAACCGCCATGACGTGACCTGGCACTGGATCAAGGGCCATGCCGGCCACCCGGAAAACGAACGTGCCGACGAACTGGCGCGCCAGGGGATGGAGCCGTTCAAGACAAAGCGGCCCGGCGCGCGGCGGGAACAGGGCGATGGCAAGACGGCCTGACGATCCGCTCGCCCGCCTTGCGGCCTATGCCCTGCTCGGAGCGATGATCGGCGGGGCGACGGTCTGGTTCGTTGCAGACAGCTTCTCGCTGGCCACGTTCGGCTCCGGCCTTGCCGGCGGCGCCATCGCCGGGCTGCTGGCCGGCTTCATCCGTTCGCGCGCGGGAATGGATCGGGACTAGAAGCAATCCCAGTAAAAGTGGTCGCCGGTTTTCCGTCCGGGATTGCGCAGGGGAAACCCGATCCCGGGAAAAGTGGTCGCCGGTTTTCCGTCCGGGATTGTGCACGGGAAACCCAATCCCGGGAAAAGTGGGAGCCGGTTTTCCGTCCTGTAGAGGGAAAAGCCCGCAGCATGGCGCCGCGGGCTTTTTGTACTGCAATCAGGCAGCGCGTTCCTCGCCAAGCTGGGCCAGGATGCCAAGCGCACTGGAGGCTTCGGCCTTGCCCGGCGTGTCCTCGATGTTGAGCGCGCTCACCTTGCCGTCCTCGACGATCATGGAAAAGCGCTTGCAGCGAATGCCGAGGCCGGCCGCACTGAGGTCGATGTCAAGGCCGGTGGCCTTGGCAAAGGCGCCGCTGCCGTCGGCGAGGTAGAGGATCTTGTCCTTGCCGCCGGTCGCATTCTCCCAGGCCTTCATGACGAACACATCATTGACTGCCACCACGGCGATCGTGTCCACGCCCTTGGCCTTGATCGCATCGTGATGTTCGATGAAACCCGGCAAGTGATTCATGGAACAGGTGGGCGTGAACGCGCCCGGAACACCGAACAGCACAACCGTCTTGCCCGCGAACACGTCGTCAGTGCTCAGCTGGGCCGGGCCGTCTGCCATGGACACGGTAAACTTGGCGTCCGGCAGTTTTTCGCCGACCGAAATCGTCATGAAGAACCTCCTTGCTGGAAAAAACCCGCCATGGACAGGCGCGGCCGACTGACATTTAGGACGCTTGCAGATCCAGTAAAGGGGTGGCGCGATTATTGCGCCTGTATTTGGCCGTTTACCGCCTCACCCTTGCGGACGAGTGTGTAGTCGATGTCAGGAGGCGCAGCGCCTTTGGGTGTGGACAGGATGACGGCACGAAACACCGAAACCCCTTTGCCAGCCTCGACGCGCTCCGCGACGTCGAGTGCCCAGCCGCCTGCCGGAGCCAGGAAAAGTTCTGCCTCGTCGCCATCGCCCGGCACGGTGGCCTCGAGGATCACGGCTCCCTCTTCCATGCTGGCTTCCGTGAGTGAGAAACCCTCATGGGCGGCGTCTGGAAGCGCTGCAAAAGCATCTGTGACGGCCGGTTCGCTGCCGGTGCGTGCAGGATCCGTTTCCAGCATGAACGACATCTGGACGGGGATGCATATATCCTCGCAGATCCCCAGGAAGGCCGTCGCATTCACCGTCACGGGTTCGGATGGCCGCGGCGTCGCAAATTCCAGCGCGATCGCCATCGACACATCGTATCCCGCCCAGGTCGACCATTCGTCGGTGAACCGCACGGGTGCGGGAAAGCGCATCGCGACGCCGTCGACGTTCGAACTGCCTTCGAGCGACAGTTGCGGTGGAACGCCGGCATCGCCGGGTTCGCGCCAATAGGTTTTCCAGCCTGGTGCAAGCTGGATCTCCAGCGCCCCGCGCAGGGTCCCGCCGGCATCTGGCCGGTCTTCGACAACGAGACGCAGCCTTGCCCCCTCGGTGTCCTGCCACGCGGTGGAGGCCGCGCCGGCGCGGCCGCCCATGGCGAGGGTTGCGGCAATCAGGACCAGGGCTAGCGCGGATCGGGTCATTTCGGCATCAGGGTTTTCCGTTTCTGTCCGGAACTTGATGCCCGCCCGGAGGCTTACATGCAAGGCCGCGCCTGATGACGAATTGATGAGCCGGCCGTGAAGGCCACCGCGCATGGGCGGCAAATCTGTTACCGTCATCGTCGGCGGGGGCTTTCGGACCGGCCGGTTTGGCGCTACGTTTCAAGGGATGGAGGCAAGCAATGAGCGGAAACTGGCTTGATGGACAATTCCTGATCGCCATGCCGGGCATGGCGGACACGCGGTTTGAAAAGACCGTGATCTACATGTGCGCGCATTCTGCCGACGGCGCCATGGGGCTGGTGATCAACAAGCGCCAGGACATGGTTTTTCCCGATCTGCTGGTACAACTCGGCATCATCGGCGAGGCCGACGCGATCCGGCTGCCGCCCTCGGCCCGCGACATGATCGTACGCGACGGCGGACCGGTCGAGCGAAGCCGCGGCTTCGTGCTTCATACCGGCGATTACGCAGCCGATTCATCAATGGAAATCGGCACGGGCCTCTGCCTGACGGCCACCATTGATGTTCTTCGCGCCATTTCCAGGGGCTACGGTCCGCAACAGGCCATCATGGCGCTGGGCTATGCGGGATGGGCGCCCGGCCAGCTTGAACAGGAAATCGGCTCGAATGGATGGCTTACCTGTCCGGCCTCCGCCGATCTGGTCTTCGAGGCGGATATCGACCGGCTCTATGAACTCGCCCTCGACAGTCTCGGCATTGACCCGGTCTTTCTCAGCATGGATGCCGGGCACGCGTGACCATGCCTTCACCGGTCGACGCCACCGGCAACCGCTTGCGCGTGTCAGGCCGCGACGAGGGGGTTCTGTTCCTTGATCGCCTGGAGCGCGGCCTGGGGCTCCATCGGTTCGCCGAACATGAAGCTCTGCACATAGTCGCAGCCGGCCTCGGCGAGATCCTCGGCGACCTGCGCGTCTGACACGCCTTCCGCCACGACCTTGAGACCGAGGTCGCGGGCCATGTTGACGATGGAGCGCAACAGGACAATGCGTTGCGGCGAATCGGAGTCCAGGAAGCTTCTGTCGATCTTCAGCGTGTCGAAGGGGAAGCGGGTGAGGTAGGAGAGCGACGAGAAACCGGTGCCGAAGTCGTCGAGCGAAAGGCCGATGCCGGTCTGGCGCAGCCGCTTGAGCACCGAGGCCGCCTGTTCCGGATTGCTCATGACGAGGGATTCGGTCAGTTCCAACCGGAAATTCGATGGCGGCAGATTGGTGCGCGACAGCACCGAGCGCACATCCGCGACGAGATCCTGGCGCATAAGCTGGCGGCTGGAGAGGTTGACGGAGACGAAAAGGTCATCCTTCGCCGTCTCGCCGAGCCATGCCTTGAGATCGCCCGCGGCCGCCTGCATGGCGAACAGGCCGATGGGAACGATGAGCCCGGACGTCTCGGCGATGGGAATGAAGTCGCTGGGCGGGATCGTGCCGCGTCGGGGATGCTCCCAGCGCACCAGTGCCTCGAAGCCGGCAATGGCGCCGTCCTTCAGGCTGACGATCGGCTGATAGGCCAGCGCCAGTTCCTGTCGCTCGATGGCGCGCCGCAGGTCGGCCTCCAGCGTCAGCTTGTCGGTGCCGATGGTGCGGAATGCCGGCCGGAACGGTTCGATCCGGTCGCCGCCGAAGCGCTTGGCCTGGTGCAGCGCCAATTCCGCGTCCTTGACCAGTTCCTCCGCGGTCTGCTGCGTTCCGTTCCAGGTGACGAGCCCCATGGAGGCGGTCAGCACGATCTCCCGCTTGGCGAAGGTGATCGGCGCGCTGATCGCCTTGCGCACGGCATCGGCGAACGCGGCAATCCGTGCCGGGTTCTGTTCGGAAAGCAGGGCCAGCGCGAACTGGTCGCCGGAAAAGCGCGCAAGCGTGTCCTTCTGCTTGAGCAGCCGCGAAAGCCGCCGCGCCAGCGTCAGCAGGATGGTGTCTCCCGCCGAAATGCCGAGACCCTCGTTGACCTGCTTGAAGCGGTCCACGTCGATCACGAAGATCGTGGGCTTCACCTTCTCCTCGGTCTGGGCGATGGCGATGATCCCCTCCAGGCGGCTCATGAAGAGTTCGCGTGTCGGCAGTCCTGTCAGGTTGTCATGCACCGCGTCGTGCAGCAGCCGTTCCTCGGCCTTCTTCTGTTCCGTGACATCGGCAAGCGTGCCGACGCAGCGGATCACCTCGCCGTCGGAGCCGATGACCGGGCGCGCGCGCAGCACGAAATACTGGTAGTGGCCGTCGGCCCCGCGCAGGCGGAACGCCTGGTGGATGCGCCCGCGCCGGTGTTCGAGCACCATGTCGAGCGTGGTCCGGAAATGGTCGCGGTCATCCGGGTGGAGCACCGGCAGCCAGTTGCGCGCCGGCCCGCGCAGCGTGCCGGAGGCCAGGCCCAGTTGCCTGCATACGTCCGGCCGGGTCACGACACGGTCGCGCGCCACATCCCAGTCGAAGACCATGTAGCCCGAGCCCGAAATTGCCAGCGCCTGCCTTTCCATGTCGGAAAACAGCCCCTGGTGCAGGGCGCCACCGGCAAAGGCATGCTGCATGACGGTGAAGCCGATCAGCAGCACGATCAGGATCAGCCCGCCGCCGAGCGCCGGCTGGATGATGTCGTTGTCGATCATGCCGGTCACGGTCATCCAGCCGCCCGCCAGCCAGGCCAGCGTCAGCAGCCAGCTCGGGATCAGCATGATGGCGCGGTCATAGGCCTGGAACGACAGGTAGATGATGAGGCCCAGTCCGACAGCCGCCGTGAGCGCGAAGGAGAAGCGCGAAATGCCCGCCGCCACGGGCGGGTCGAACACAGCCACGCCCGCCAGGCCCATCAGCAGCAGCACCCACAGGACCGCGCCATAGGCGAAATGCATGTGCCACCGGTTGAGGTTCAGATAGCTGAACAGGAAGAGCACCAGCGTCAGCGCAAGCGCCACCTCCGATCCGGCCCTCCATACCTGCTCGCTGCCGGGCGATATCTCGATGACCCGGTTCAGGAAGCCGAAGTCGATCGAGACATAGGCAAGCACCGCCCATGCCAGCGCCGCCGTGGCGGGAAAGAGTGTGGTGCCCTTGACCACGAACAGGATGGTGAGAAACAGCGCCAGCAGGCCGGCGATGCCGATGACGATGCCGCGGAACAGCGTGAACGAATTGACGGTGTCCTTGTACGCCTCGGGTTCCCAAAGATAGACCTGCGGCAGGCGCGCCGATGCCAGTTCCGCCACGAAGGTCACCACCGCGCCGGGATTGATGGTCACGCGGAACACATCGGCGTCGGGGGCTTCCTCCCGGTCGAGCGCGAAGCCTTCCGACGGCGTGATGTTGACGATGCGCCGCGACCCGAGATCCGGCCAGAACAGCCCCGAACCGGGCAGCCGGTAATGCGGCGCCACGATGATCCGGTCAAGCTGCTGGTCGGTCGGGTTGGCGATGGCGAACACGGCCCAGTCATTGCTGGTTTCCGGCTCCAGCGCCTCCACCTCGATGCGCCGCACGATGCCGTCGGCGCCGGGCGCCGTCGATGTCTGGAAATTGGCCCCGCGGCCGCGATAGATGTCGACCGCGCGCGACAGGTCGAGCGCCACGTCGTCGCGGCTGATCTTGATCGCCTCGAAGGCGTTGGCGCCGGGAACCGCAAGCGCCAGCACCATGGCCAGCGCCATGACCACATGCACGAAGATGGCTCTTGCCCCGTTCACCCGTCCCAAGCCCCGCTGGTTTTTGCGCCATCGTTGATGCGCGCATAGAGAAGATGGTCCCGCCATTCGCCGGCAATCTTGAGATAGGACCGAAGCAGTCCTTCGCGCTGAAATCCGGCTTTTTCAAGCACGCCGACCGACCGCTTGTTGTCCGGAATACAGGCGGCCTCGAGCCGGTGCAAGCCGAGTTCGCCGAAGGCATGGGGAATGAGGGCGCCAAGCGCTTCGCTCATGAGCCCTTGCCCCGCATGGCGTGCGCCCATCCAGTAGCCGATCTGGCCCGATTGCGCGACGCCGCGCCGGATGTGGCCTATGCTGATGCCGCCGGCCAGCACCGATCCGCCGTCGATGAAGATGAAGAAGGGCATCCCGGTTCCCTGTGACACATCGGCGCGATAGCGCCGCATCCGTTCCTTCCAGGCCGGCCGGGTCAGGTCGTCGGGCGGCCATTCAGGCTCCCAGGGTTCGAGGAACGCCCGGCTTTCGGCCCTCAGTGCCACCCAGGCGGCGTGATCGGAAAAGGCAGGCCGGCGAAGCAGCACGCGCCGGTGAACAAGGACAGGACCGTAAAGCCGCAATCCGGGCAGCGTCAGCATGGTCCCCGGGATCAGACGGCAAGCCGCCGCAATTCGCCGGTTCCCGAACCGAGCGCGCTGGCGACCGCCTCGTAATGCGGCAAGGTGTCGATCGGACCGATGGCCGCGACCGTCGGCTGGAGGCCGCCGAACAGCCGCTGGGCGAGATCGGTCAGCCGGTCCACGGTGATCTTGGACAGCCGGTCCATCAGTTCCTCGCTGTCGATGGGGCGCCCGAACAGCAGCATCTGGCGGGCGATCTGGCTGGCCCGGCTGGTCGCGCTTTCCCGGCTCATCGCCAGCGCCGCCCGGTATTGCGCCCGCGCCCGGTCCAGCTCGTCCTGGCCGATATGTTCGCCCGTCTTGCGCAGTTCCGACAGCAGAACCGGCACGAGTTCGGCGATGTCGTCCGCCCCGGTCGCGGCATGGACGCCGAAGACGCCGGTGTCCGAGAAGCCCCAGTGGAAGGCGTAGACCGAATAGCACAGGCCGCGATTCTCCCGCACTTCCTGGAACAGCCGCGACGACATGCCGCCGCCCAGGATGGAGGACAGGATCTGCGAGGCGTAGAAATCGCGCACGTGATAGGCGCGGCCCTCGAAGCCGAGCAGGATCTGCGCATCCATGAGCTTCCGGCTTTCGCGGTAGTCGCCGCCGACGTAATGGGCATAGGGCGGGAAGGGTGCGGCGGCCTTGGCGCGGAAATGGCCGAATTTCCTTTCCGCCTCGCGCACGAACTTCTCGTGGTCCAGGCCGCCGGCCGCCACCAGGATCATGCGGTCTGCGCCATACTGGCGCTCCATGTAGTCGCGCAGGTGCTGCGAGGTGAAGCTTTCCACCGTTTCCGGCGTGCCCAGGATGGAGCGGCCGATGGTCTGGTGCCGGAACGCCGTCTCCGTGAAACGGTCGAACACGATGTCATCGGGCGTGTCGTGCGCCGCGCCGATCTCCTGCAGGATGACATGCTGCTCGCGCTCCAGTTCCTGCGGGTCGAAACGCGAATCCGTCAGGATGTCGGCCAGGATGTCGATGGCCAGCGGCACGTCGTCCTTGAGAACGCGGGCATAGAAGGAAGTGGTTTCCACGCTGGTCGCCGCGTTGATCTCGCCGCCCACATCCTCGATGTCGGTGGCGATCTGCCGGGCGGTCCGGCTGCCCGTTCCCTTGAAGGCCATGTGCTCCAGGAGGTGCGCGATGCCGTGTTCGTCGTCGCGCTCGTTGCGCGAGCCCGACTTGATCCACACACCCAGCGTGACGCTTTCCAGATGCGGCATGGTTTCGGTGGCAACGACGAGGCCGTTCGACAGACGGCTGACTTCCACACCCATGAAAAACCTTTCTCCCAGGGACATTCGCGCAAATGATCTATCGCGCAAATGCTCCGTCAGTTTGTTGTCGCGCAATCCCGGACACGAAACCTGTTCTCCCTGTGCCGGGACCGGCTAATGTGCCGCTCTGGTGTGGCGGCTGACATGATCTTCCAACATTTTCTGGTCCGATGGAAGGACGGTGAAGGTCTCTTTTCTGTCCATCAGGTCCGCAAGCCACGCAGGCAGGGCCGGTGTCACGCCGCAGGCGGCCTCCACCGCGGCCGGAAACTTGGCCGGATGGGCGGTCGCGAGCACCACCATCGGCACGGCCGGGTCGCCATGCTCGCGCGCCACCTTCATGCCCGCCGCCGAATGCGGATCGAGCAGGTAGCCGGACCGTTCCAGCACACCGGCGATCGTGGCCGCCGTCTCCGACTCGCCGGACCGTCCGGCCGAGAAGTCCTGCCGGATCGCTGCCAGCGTGGCGGGCGCGATGTCGAAGGCGCCGGACTGCTTGAGGCTGTCCATGGCCGCCCGCACGGCGCCCGCGTCGCGGCCGCCGGCCTCGAACAGCAGGCGCTCGAAGTTCGACGAGATCTGGATGTCCATGGATGGCGAGGTGGTCGCGTGGACGCCGCGCATCTCGTAGCGCCCGGTGGCAAGCGCCCGCGCAAGGATGTCGTTGTCATTGGTGGCGATCACGAGACGCTCGACCGGCAGGCCCATCCGCTTGGCGCCGTAGCCGGCGAAGATGTCGCCGAAATTGCCTGTCGGAACGGTGAAGCTGACCGGCCTGTCGGGCGCGCCCAGCGAGATGGCCGACGAGAAATAGTAGACGATCTGGGCCATGATGCGCGCCCAGTTTATCGAGTTGACGCCCGAAAGCTGCATGGCATCGCGGAAGGCGTGATGGTTGAACATCGCCTTCACCTGGTTCTGGCAATCGTCGAAATTGCCCTGGATGGCCAGCGCATGGACGTTCGCGGCCGCCGACGTCGTCATCTGCCGCTGTTGCACCGGCGAGACCCGGCCGTCGGGGAAGAGGATGAAGATGTCGGTGCGCTCCCGCCCGGCAAAGGCGTCGATCGCCGCGCCGCCCGTGTCGCCCGACGTCGCGCCGACGATGGTCGCCCGTTCGCCGCGCTTCGCCAGCACATGGTCCATCAGACGCGCCAGCAATTGCATCGCCACGTCCTTGAACGCCAGCGTCGGCCCGTGGAAGAGTTCCAGCACGAACTCGTTGCCGCCGGTCTGCACGATGGGGCAGACGGCCTCGTGGCGGAAGGTCGCATAGGCTTCGCGCACGATGGCCTCGAACTCGTCGCGGTCGATCTCGCCGCCCGTGAACGGCCACAAGACCCGGATGGCGAGTTCGGCATAGGAGAGGCCGCGCATGGCGCGGATGTCGTCGGCGGAAAACTGCGGCCAGTCTTGCGGCACGTAAAGCCCGCCGTCACGGGCGAGCCCCGCCAGCAGCGCGTCGCTGAAACCGAGAACGGGCGCATTGCCCCGCGTGCTGACATATTGCATCGTCACCGCCGTCGTCCTTTCCTGTGGGCGCCTTGCCACGGGGCGAGGGACTTGACGCCGCGCCCTGTCGCATTTTCGCTGCGGCGCTGGTATAGAGCATGTCGTTCACGACATGGAAGTGTGATTGAAGGGTTTTTGCCGGTGATGTTGAAGCGTTTTCTCCCTCAGGCCGCCATTTTCGCGACTGCCGTCATCCTTTCGGCCTGCCAGTCCTCCGACACGGCCGGCACGATGGACGTTGCGGGCACTCAAGGGCAGCCCCCCGCCGGGACCGTCACCCAGGCGGAACTGGAAGCCTATTGCCCGCGGGTCTCGCTGCGCGAGGGCACGGCCTATTTCTCCACCTATGAGAAAGGTGGCGAGGGCCAGCAGGACAAGGTGCGCTACCAGGCGTCCATCAACAACGTCACGCGTTCGTGCAACTATGCCGACCAGGGCCTCGTTATGACGGTCGGCGCGGCCGGGCGCGTGGTGCTGGGGCCGAAGGGGTCGGCGGGCACGATCACCATGCCGATCCGGGTTGCCGTCGTCGAGGGCGACACGGTGCTCTATTCGCAATTGCACCAGCATACGGTCCAGGTGGGCCAGACCGGCGCCACGCAGTTCATCTTCACCGATCCCGGCGTCAACCTGCCAAGGCCGTCCGGTCCCAACTACATCGTCTTCGTCGGCTATGACGAGGGTCCCTACAACACGCAATGATGCCCGGCCACGGTGCCGGGTGGGCCTTTATGGCGGTCCCGGCGCTTACTCCAGCATGCCGAATTCGCCGAGCGCGGCCACGATGCCGGCGAAATCGGCCAGGCGGTTGATCACGGTCTCGGCACCTGCCTCGATCAGCTTGTCGCCATGGCCGGGATAGCTGTGTGACGCACCGGTGAAGCCGATCACCCGCATGCCTGCCGTGCGCGCGCCGGAAACGCCGTGGATGCTGTCCTCGAGCACGAAACAGTTCGCCGGGTCGGCCCCGGCCTGCCGGGCGGCATGAAGATAGACGTCCGGCGCGGGCTTCTCGCGCACCCCGTCAAGGCTCTTGGCCGAGAAGACCGGTCCGCCGACAAAGGGCGCGAGACCGGTCTTTTTCAGGGCCAAAGCCAACCGCTCCTCGCTGGAATTGGAGCAAAGACAGCGTTTCGGTCCGGCTGCCAGCAGGGCCTCGCGGGCGCCCTCCACCGCCTTCAGTTCGCGCGCCAGGCGCTCGTCGATCAGCTTGTCGGCGCGCGCGACGATGGAAAGCTGGAAGGGGATGCCTGTTTCGCGCTCGATCTCCTGCAGCGTCTGGGTGAAGGTCAGCCCGGCGAAGCGTTCGGCCATCGCCTCCGCCTCGATCGGATAGCCGGCTTCGGTCAGCAATTGCGCATCGACGCGCGCGGCGATGATTTCGGAATCGACGAGCACGCCGTCGCAGTCGAAGATCACGAGATCGGGGGCAGGCATGGCAGGTCCGTTCCTGGTTCCGCAAAAACAATCGTCCGGGCGCTGCGGCAGCCCGGACTTGGGCGGGTTATAGGGTTCCCGCCTTCCTTGTTCAAGCATCCGCCAGCCATGCCGGCGCGTCCGGTGCCATCGCGTTTGACCGTTTGCCTTAACCGGATGTTCACCACGACAGGTAACCATGGCGCCAGTTCTTGCGTAATGCGTAACCGGGTGCGTTCATGACCGCTATTCGCCTTGTCGACGACTTGTCTTCCTCTTCCAAGAAAGCCGACTGGATCGACACGATCCTGAAGGGCGACTGCGTGGCCGCGCTTGACCGCCTGCCGGAAAAATCGGTCGACATGATCTTCGCCGATCCACCCTACAACCTACAGCTTGAAGGCGCGCTTCATCGCCCCGACCAGTCGCGCGTCGACGCCGTGGACGACCATTGGGACCAGTTTGACAGCTTCCAGGCCTATGACGCCTTCACCCGCGCCTGGCTGCTGGCCGCACGCCGCGTGCTCAAGCCCAGCGGCACGCTCTGGGTCATCGGCTCCTATCACAACATCTTCCGCGTCGGCGCCACGCTGCAGGATCTGGGCTTCTGGATTCTCAACGACGTGATCTGGCGCAAGGCCAACCCGATGCCGAATTTCCGCGGCAAGCGGTTCCAGAATGCCCATGAGACGCTGATCTGGGCGACCCGCGACCAGAACGCAAAGGGCTATACCTTCAACTACGAGGCCATGAAGGCGGCCAATGACGACGTGCAGATGCGCTCCGACTGGCTGTTTCCCATCTGCAATGGCGGCGAACGACTGAAGGACGGCGACGGCAACAAGGTTCACCCCACGCAGAAGCCCGAGGCCTTGCTGGCGCGCATCCTCAGCGCCACCACCAAGCCCGGCGACGTGGTGCTCGATCCCTTCTTCGGCACGGGGACCACCGGCGCCGTGGCCCGCATGCTCGGCCGCCATTTCGTCGGCATCGAACGGGAACAGGATTACATCGACGCCGCATCCGCGCGCATCGCCGGTGTGCGCCGCCTCGATGGAGCCGAATTGAAGCAGCTTCAGCCGAAGCGCGCTGCGCCGCGCGTTGCCTTCCTGTCGCTGCTGGAATCGGGCCTTGTCGCGCCCGGCCAGACCTTGACCGACCAGAAGCGGCGCTGGACCGCCACGGTCCGTGCCGATGGAACGCTGTCCTGCGGCACCCATGAGGGTTCAATCCACCGGACCGGCGCACTGGTTCAAGGCTTCGAAGCCTGCAATGGCTGGACTTTCTGGCACTTCGAGAGGAACGGAGAGCTTCAGCCCATCGATGCGCTGCGCGAGGAAGTGCGCGCTGCGATGGCCGCTGCCGGCGCCTGACACGTCCGCCACGCGCAAAACGGAACACATCCGCCGTTACCCTCCAGTCGCGCGCGGACCGTCTTCGCCCGGAGCGTCCTGCTCCGGGCGAATTTTTTCAGGGCATCATGCCAAGCGCCCGCAGGTCGTTGCGCAAGCGGTCTGCGCCGGTGAAATGCAGGGCCTGCCATCCGGCCGTCCTGGCGCCCTCCACGTTCTTCTCGCTGTCATCGATGAACAGGCTGGCAGCAGGGTCGAGGCCGAAGGTATTCGCGTGATGGTCGTAGATCTCGCGGTCGGGCTTGATGAGGCCGATGAGTCCCGACACGGTGACGCCGCGCGTCTCGGTCAGGAAGTCGAAGCGGCGGCTTGCCTCGGCGAAGGTGTCGGCGGCGAAATTCGTCAGCATGGTCACGTCATGTCCAGCGGAAAGAAGATCGCGCAGGATTTCGACACTGTCGCCATACGCATGCGGGACCATGGCGTTCCAGTTTTCCCGGAAGGCGCGGATTTCCGCTTCCCACTCCGGGTGGAGCGCTATGAGTTCGTCTTCCGCTTCGCGCCAGCCGCGGCCGCGGTCCTGCTCCACGTTCCATGCGCCGGTGCAGACATTGTCGAAGAACCACGCGCGCCTCTCGGCGTCGGGGATGATCGTGCGGTAGGGCAGGTCGGGATCGTAGTGGATCAGCACGCGGCCGATGTCGAAGACGATATGCCGGATGTCGGGCATGAGGGGTCTCACTGCTTGCGTTTCGTGAGGCCGGGTATCGCCGATTCCAGTGCCTTTTTCATGACGGTCGGCAAGGCCTCGCCGGCAATCGCATGCGGCGACGACCACCATTGCCCTTCGCTCGCCTCTTCGTCCACGCCATCGGCGCGCCAGACGCTGAGCCGCAATTCGAAATGCGTGAACACATGCGTGATGGTGCCGGCGGGCTTCCAGTCCGCCTTGAACGGCGCTGCCTGCGCGCCGGTCTCCCCGTTAATGCGCGCGGTCCAGCCTGTCGTGGGCAGGCCGGTCATGCCGCCGAGCAGGCCGCTGCCGGGCCGCTGTTCCAGCAGAACCGCGCCGTCGGCCCGCACCGCCACGAAAGCGGCGCCCTGGCGCACGGGCCGTTCCTTCTTCGCCGCCTTGACCGGGTAGAACTCGGGATCATCGCCCCGGATGAGCGCCATGCAGTCCTCCCTGACCGGACAGAGCACGCAGGCCGGCCGCCTGGGCGTGCAGACGGTGGCGCCCAGATCCATCATCGCCTGCGCGAAATCGCCCGGCCGGTCGCCCGGCACATCGTCCGCCAGCCCCGCCTTCACCGCCGCCTTGGCCGCGGGCATGACCGTCGCGATGGCGCGGTGGCGCGTCATCACCCGCTCCACATTGCCGTCGACCACCGGTTCGGCGCGGTTGAAGGCGATGGCCGCGATGGCCGCGGCGGTGTAGTCGCCTATGCCGGGCAGGGCGCGAAGCGCGGCTGCGGTGTCGGGGAAAACCCCGTCATGGCGCTCCGCCACGAGGTCGGCGCAGGCCTTGAGGTTGCGCGCCCGCGAATAATAGCCGAGCCCGGCCCAGGCCTTCATGATGTCGTCGTTTTGCGCAGCGGCCAGCGCCGTGACCGTGGGCCAGCGCGCGGTGAAGGCCATGAAATAGGGTTTGACGGCCTGCACGGTCGTCTGCTGCAGCATGACTTCCGACAGCCATACCCGGTAGGGATCTGGCCGTTGACCCTGCGCGGCAAGGCCAGGCGGCACGCGCCAGGGCAGGTCGCGGTGATGCCGGTCGTACCAGGCAAGCAGACGCTGCGCGAAGGATGTATCGGCAGCAATGGATGGCAAGACATTCATGTCGGTGATATGGGTCATGGATCGTTCAGTGGCCAGCCGGCTCCTGTCGAGTCAAGTCACCTGCCGGAAGGGCGCCAAGCCATGCCAGCCAGACCGCGCCAGCGCAATGCCGAACCGGTGGCCGATCTCGTTTCGGCCATCGTCGATCCCGTGCTGCGCCGCCGCGCCGGCATTTCGCTCGGCCTGATCCAGAGCTGGGAGGAAATCGCCGGCGCGCGTCTTGCCGCCGGGTCCCGGCCCGAGAAGATCGTCTGGCCGCGCCGCATGAGCGAGGACGATCCCTTCGAACCCGCGACACTGCTCGTCGCCTGCGAAGGCTTCGCCGCCCTGGCGCTTCAGCATGAGACATCCGAGGTCATCGCCCGCATCAACGCCTTTCTGGGCTTTGCCGCCATTGGCCGTATCAGGATCGTCCAGAAGCCGGTGCTGCGCATGGAGCCCGAGCGGCCGCGCGGGCCGCGCAAGCTGACCGGCGCGGAAGAGGCGCGGCTGAAAGGCACGACGGCGCGCATCGAGGACGAGGGACTGCGCGCCGCGCTCGAGCGCCTCGGCCGGGGCGTCATCGGCGACCGGCGGTGACAGCGGGCAGGTGAGCGAGGGCGGCAAACGCGATTGTGAACACGCCGCCTCTCGTTTCGGGGTGCACATGCGCGGTCCTTGCCATAATTTGCCCCTTCGCCGCGTTTAGTGGCATGACAGGCTCGCCCTATAAACCGCAACGACCGCCCGACAGGTGATTCGCATGAAATCCATCTCCATCCGCACCCTCGCAAGCCTCGTGGCCGTTCCGGCTCTGGCCCTGACGCTTTCTGCCTGTTCGGACAGCGGTGACGGCAACCGGACCTCATCGTCCGGCGCTGCCCCGCAGGCTGTCGCGGCCGGGGACGCGTCACCGGCCATCGACATGACCACCACATCCGCGGCGGAAGTGAAGGTGCCCGATCCGGACGGCTCATATGATGCCGCCAAGGTGGCCGAAGAGGGCGCGCTGCCGGACCTGTGGCTTGGCGACGAAAATGCGCCGGTCACGATTGTCGAATATGCATCAGCGACTTGCGGCCATTGCGCGACCTTCCACAACGACACATGGCCGGAACTGAAGAAGCGCTATGTCGAGACCGGCAAGGTGCGTTTCGTGCTGCGCGAATTCCCCTTCGATCCGCGTGCGACGGCGGCCTTCATGCTGGCCCGCTGTTCCGGCGACAATTACCATCCGCTGATCGACGTTCTCTTCAAGACGCAGCGCAACTGGGCCGGCGCGCCTGGAGACCAATTCCTCGCGACGCTGTACAATACCGTCAAGATTGCCGGTTTTTCACAGGAAGACTTTAACGCTTGCTTGCGGGATCAGGAACTTCTCGACAAGGTGAATGCGGTGAGAAACCGGGCGGCTGATGAATATGGGGTGCAGGCGACGCCCACGTTCCTCATCAACGGCAAGAAATACGCGGGAGCCATGCCGATTGAGCAATTCGCGGCGATCATCGACAGCATGGAGTAAACCGGGCCTGCGCGCACCGGTCATTCCGCTGCGCGCCCGGTGCCGTTCGGCGATGCGTTTGGCGGGGGAGGCGTCCTGATGCGCTTCTCCCGTTTGCGTGTCCTGGGCTTCAAGTCCTTCGTCGAGCCGGCCGAATTCCTGATAGAAGGCGGACTGACCGGCGTGGTCGGCCCCAATGGTTGCGGCAAGTCCAATCTCGTCGAGGCCCTTCGCTGGGTCATGGGCGAGAACTCCTACAAGAACATGCGCGCATCCGGCATGGACGATGTCATCTTCTCCGGCTCGTCCACCCGGCCCTCGCGCAACACCGCCGAAGTCACGCTCTTCCTCGACAATCGCGACCGCACCGCGCCGCCGCAATGGAATGACCAGGAGGAAATCCAGGTGTCGCGCCGCATCGAGCGCGAGGCGGGTTCCGTCTATCGCATCAACGGCAAGGAAGCCCGCGCCCGGGACGTGCAGCTTCTCTTTGCCGACCAGTCCACCGGCGCGCGCTCGCCATCCATGGTCGGGCAGGGCCGCATCGGCGAACTGATCCAGGCCAAGCCGCAGGCCCGGCGGCAATTGCTGGAAGAGGCGGCCGGCATTTCCGGCCTGCATACCCGCCGCCACGAGGCCGAACTGCGCCTGCGCGCCGCGGAGGGCAATCTGGAACGGCTCGACGATGTGGTCGGCGAACTGGAAAGCCAGATCGAGAGCCTGAAACGCCAGGCCCGCCAGGCCAACCGCTTCAAGTCGCTGTCGGCCGACATCCGCGCCGCCGAGGCCATTCTCCTGCACCTGCGCTGGAGCCAGGCCAAGTCCCAGGAAGCGGAAGCCCAGAGCCAGCTTTCCACCGCCACGGCCGCCGTGGGCGAATTGGCCGCCCGCCAGATGAACGCCGCCAAGGATCAGGCCGTCGGCGCGTCCGCCCTTCCGGCGCTGCGCGAGGCCGAGGCGGGCGCCGCTGCCGCGCTGCAACGCCTGACCATCGCCCGCACGCAACTGGACGAGGAAGCCGGACGGCTGAAGAACCGGCAGGCGGAACTGGACAAGCGGCTGGCGCAGCTTGCCGCCGATATCGAGCGCGAACGGCGCATGGTTTCCGACAATGCCGAGGTTCTTGCCCGCCTTGACGAGGAGGAGCGGCGCCTCAATGCCGAGACGGCAAGCGCACATGAACGCGAGATCGAGGCCCATGCTGCCCATGAGGAAGCGGCTGCCCGGCTGAAGGAAAGCGAGGCGGCGCTGACCGCGCTGACCACCGAGAAGGCCGATGCTTCCGCTGCCCGTCAGGCGATCGAACGGCGCCTGCGCGAGGGCCGCGAACGGCGCGAAAGGATCGCCCGCCAGATCGCCGGCGTGGACCAGGAACTGGCCGGGATCGCCAGCAAGCTGGCCGCGCTGCCCGATCCGGCCGCCTGCCAGGCTGCGCTCGACAGTGCCGAATCAGCGCGCGCCGAGGCGGAAACGGCAAGCCAGGCGGCCGAAGAGGCTGTCGAGACCGCCCGCGAGGCCGAGGCCGCGGCCCGCACGCCGCTGAATGCCGCACGGTCCGAATTGAACCGGATCGACACCGAGGCCCGGACGCTGCGCAAGATCATCAATGCCGGCGGCTCCGGCCTGTTTCCGGCCGTCGTGGAGAAGATGAAGGTCGAACGCGGCTTCGAGACAGCGCTCGGGGCGGCGCTCGGCGAGGACCTCGATGCGCCGCTGGATGCGGCAGCGCCTGCCCATTGGGGCGCGGCGATCGACGGGACTGGCGATCCCGCCCTGCCGGACGGTGCGCGCCCGTTGTCGGACGTGGTGGATGCCCCGCCGCAACTGGCCCGCAGGCTTGCCCAGACCGGCATCGTGGAGCAGGCGGATGGTCCGCGCCTGCAAGCCCTGTTGAATCCCGGCCAGCGGCTCGTCTCGAAGGCCGGCGCGCTGTGGCGCTGGGACGGTTTCGTGGCTTCCGCCGATGCGCCCACCGCGGCCGCCATCCGGCTGGAACAGAAGAACCGGCTGGCCGAACTGGACGCGGAGGCGCTGGCGGCCACGAAGGCGGTGCGTGCCGCCGAGGAGGCGTTCAAGGCCGCCGAGGCGCGCCTGCGGGACGCCATCGACGCCGCGAAGTCCGCCCGTGAAGCCGTGCGCGTCAGGGTTCAGGCGGTCGGCGAGGCGCGCGCCGCGCTCGACAAGGCCCGCAAGGCCGCCGGCGAGGTCGCCACGCGCAAGGCCGCGCAGGAGGAGGCGCGTGCCCGCCTGGCCGAGGCCCTGGCCGAAGCCGAGGCGATGATCGCTGAAGCGGAAACGCAAATGGGCGAGGCGCCCGATCTTTCCGATCTCCAGATGCGTCTTGACCGCCTTTCCCGCGACGTTGCTGCCGGGCGGACCCGGCTGGCCGAAACCCGCGCCGCCCATGACGGGATGAAGCGTGAGGCCGAGGCCCGCGCCCGCCGCTTGCAGGCCATCGCGGTGGAGCGCAAGGGCTGGATCGAACGCGCCGGCAATGCCGAACGGCAGATCGCCGCGCTCGCCGAACGCGAGGCCGAGGCGCGCGCCGAGCGCGAGACGATCGAGGGCGGGCCGGAAGAGATGGAAGGCCGCCGCCGCCAGCTTGTCCGCCAGATCGAGGAGGCCGAGGCCTTGCGCAAGCAGGCCGCCGACAAGTTGCAGGCATCGGAAAACCGTCAGCGCGACCTCGACAAGGCGGCGACCGACGCCATCACCGCGCTGGCCCAGGGCCGCGAGGCGCGCGCCCGCGCCGAGGAGCGCATGACCGCCGCGCAGGAGCGGCGCGAGGAAGCCGAGGCGCGCATCCGCGAGGCGCTGAACTGCCCCCCGCACCTGGTCATCCGCCATACCGGCCTGGCCGCCGATGCGCCGATGCCGGACATGGGCGACACCGAACGCCGGCTCGAGCGCCTGAAGATCGAGCGCGAGCGCCTTGGCGCGGTCAACCTGCGTGCCGAGGAGGAAAGCCGCGAACTGGCCGAAAGGCTGGAAACCATCGTCACCGAGCGCGAGGACGTGATCGAGGCCATCAAGAAATTGCGGGCCGCCATCCAGAGCCTCAACAGGGAAGGGCGCGAGCGCCTGCTGGACGCCTTCGACAAGGTGAACGACCAGTTCCAGCGGCTCTTCACCCATCTCTTCGGCGGCGGCACGGCCGAATTGCAGTTGGTCGAGAGCGAGGACCCGCTGGACGCGGGACTGGAAATCCTCGCCCGTCCGCCCGGCAAGAAACCGCAGACCATGACGCTGCTTTCGGGCGGCGAGCAGGCGCTGACCGCCATGGCGCTGATCTTCGCCGTCTTCCTGACCAATCCCGCGCCGATCTGCGTTCTGGACGAGGTGGATGCGCCGCTCGACGACCACAATGTCGAGCGCTTCTGCAACCTGATGGAGGAAATGGCGAAGTCCACCGCCACGCGCTTCGTCATCATCACCCACAACCCCATCACCATGGCGCGCATGAACCGGCTGTTCGGCGTCACCATGGCCGAGCAGGGCGTCTCGACACTGGTCAGCGTCGACCTGGAAACCGCCGAACAGTTGCGCGAGGCGGTGTAGGCCGAACCCGGCCGGCGCGTCCTGTCGCGGGAAAGCCCTCGCGCTTGACCTTCGTCAACATGCCGCCGCTCCCGCCGCGCTATGGTCATTGCCGCCGACAGACGTGAGGAGACGCGGCAATGACGATGTCCTGTGATGTCATGATCGTTGGAGCCGGCCCGGTGGGGCTGGCCTTCGCCCGCTCGCTCGCCGAGAGCGGCCTGGAAATCCTGATCGTGGAGCAGGCGGAGCTTGCCACGTTGAAGGCGCCGCCGCCCGACGGGCGCGCCATCGCGCTCAACCACCGCTCGATGGGCATCCTGGAACGGCTCGATGTCGCCGGCCGCTTCGCGCCAGAGCATCGATCCTACCTTCGCCGCGCCGAGGTGCTGGACGGCGCATCGCCCTTCGCCCTTGTCTTCGACGCCGCTGCCCGCAATGCCGCCACGCTGGGCTGGCTTGTGCCCAACCACGCCATCCGCAAGGCGGTCTTCGAATCCTTTTCCCATCATGGCGGCGCGCGCCTCATGGCGGGCGTGAAGGCTGGCGCTGTGCGCCGTGTGGAGGATGGCGTCGCCGTTTCCCTGTCGGACGGAACGGTGGTCGAGACGCGGCTGCTGGTGGCCGCCGACACGCGCTTCTCCGCCCTGCGCCGCCAGATGGGCATCTCCGCCTTCATGCACGATTTCGGCCGCTCGATGATCGTCTGCGACATGGCCCACGAGGCCGAACATGGCGACACCGCGCTGGAAGGCTTCTTCCATGGCGTCACCATCGCGACGCTTCCGCTGACCGGCCGGCGCTCCTCCATCGTCGTGACCCTGCCCTCGCACGAGGCAGAGCCGCTCATGGCCGATGGAACCGATGCGATCGCCGCCATGGCCGAGCGCGAGATGAAGGGCAGGCTCGGCCGTCTCACGCCATTGGCCGACGCGCATCTCTATCCGCTCGTCGCCGTCTATGCCCACGCCTTCCATGCCGACCGTTTCGCGCTGATCGGAGACGCGGCCGTCGGAATGCATCCGGTCACCGCCCACGGTTTCAATTTCGGCCTGCTGAGCCAGCACCTGCTGGCAAGCGAGATCCTGTCCGCGCTGCGCGAGGATCGCGACATCGCCGCCACGGAGGGCCTGGCCCGCTATGCGCGCGCCCACCGCCGTGAAACCTTCCCGCTTTTCCATGCCACCAACGGCATTGCCAGCCTCTATGCCAACGAGACCGCGCCGGCCCGCCTGCTGCGCTCCGCAGGTCTGCGCCTGGCCCATGCGCTGCCGCCTTTCCGCGACCTGGTCGTCGCCCGCCTGACCGCCAGCATGTAGAAAAGACATCTGGACAAGGTCCCGGCCGCCGGTTTTCAGGTTCCCGCGTCCCACCTGAAACGTTTGAAAAGACAAATGCTTGTCCTGCGCCAAATTGGTCATGGCAATGGACTGGCAGAATCGCTATCACCTTCGCGACTGCAACAAGCCGGCAAGGGACGAGGCGATGGCGAAGTGGGTCTACACCTTCGGTGACGGAGCCGCCGAAGGCAGGGCGGACGACAAGGCGCTGCTCGGCGGCAAGGGTGCGAACCTGGCGGAAATGTGCGCGCTTGGCCTGCCGGTGCCGCCCGGCTTCACCATCACCACCGAAGCCTGCAACCACTTCTATGCCCATGGGCGCAAGTATCCGGCCGAACTCGACGCCCAGGTGCGCGCCGCACTCGACCATGTCGGCCGCATCACCGGGCGTGTCTTTGGCGACAAGTCCAACGCGCTTCTCCTGTCGGTGCGTTCCGGCGCCCGCGCCTCCATGCCCGGCATGATGGACACGGTCCTCAATCTGGGCCTCAACGACGAGACGGTGGAAACGCTCGCCGCCGAATCGGGCGACGAACGCTTTGCCTGGGACAGCTACCGGCGCTTCATCACCATGTATTCCGACGTGGTGATGGGCCTCGACCACGAGGTGTTCGAGGAAATCCTCGACGAGGAGAAGGGACGTCTCGGCGCCGATCTCGACACCGAGATCACCGCCGACCAGTGGAAGCACATCGTCGAGTTGTACAAGGCCCGCGTGATGGAGGAACTGGAGCAACCCTTCCCGCAGGACCCCGCCGAACAGCTCTGGGGCGCCATCGGCGCGGTTTTCTCAAGCTGGATGAACCATCGCGCCATCACCTACCGCCGCCTGCATGACATCCCGGAAGCCTGGGGGACGGCGGTCAACGTGCAGGCCATGGTCTTCGGCAACATGGGCGAGACGTCGGCCACCGGCGTTGCCTTCTCGCGCAACCCGTCGACGGGCGAGAACAAGCTCTACGGGGAATTCCTGGTCAACGCGCAGGGCGAGGATGTCGTCGCGGGCATCCGCACGCCCCAGGCAATCACCGAGGAGGGACGCATCGCCGGCGGTTCCGACAAGCCGTCGCTGGAAAAGCTGATGCCGGAACTGTTCGCCGAGTTCGCCGGCTTCGCCCGCAGGCTCGAAGCCCATTACCGCGACATGCAGGACATGGAATTCACCATCGAGCGCGGCAAGCTGTGGATGCTGCAGACCCGTAACGGCAAGCGCACCGCCAAGGCCGCCATGAAGATTGCCGTGGACATGGCCGGCGAGGGGCTGATCTCGAAGGAGGAAGCGGTGCAGCGCATCGAGCCTGCCTCGCTCGACCAGCTTCTGCACCCGACCATCGACCCGTCGGCGAAACGCGACGTGATCGCCATGGGCCTGCCGGCGTCGCCGGGCGCGGCCACGGGCGAAGTCGTGTTCAACTCCGAGGAGGCCGAGGAGATGAGTTCGGCCGGCCGCCGCGTCATCCTCGTGCGCGTCGAGACCAGCCCGGAGGACATTCACGGCATGCATGCCGCCCAGGGCATCCTGACCTCGCGCGGCGGCATGACCAGCCACGCCGCGGTGGTGGCGCGCGGCATGGGCAAGCCCTGCGTTTCCGGTGCCGGTTCCGTGCGCATCGACTACCGCAACGAGGTGATGATGGCCATGGGCCAGACCTTCCGCAAGGGCGACGTCATCACCATCGACGGCTCGTCGGGGCAGGTGCTGAAGGGCGCAGTGCCCATGCTGCAGCCGGAACTGTCCGGCGATTTCGCCGCCATCATGGAATGGGCTGACGCCGGGCGGCGCATGAAGGTGCGCACCAATGCCGAGACGCCGGCCGATGCGCGCATGGCCCGCTCCTTCGGTGCCGAGGGCATCGGGCTTTGCCGCACCGAGCACATGTTCTTCGAGGGCGACCGGATCGTCGCCATGCGCGAGATGATCCTGGCCGACACCGAGAGCGGCCGCCGGGCAGCGCTTGCCAAGCTGCTGCCCATGCAGAAGGCCGATTTCGTCGAGCTTTTCGAGATCATGGCCGGCCTGCCGGTGACGATCCGCCTGCTCGATCCGCCGCTGCACGAGTTCCTGCCCAAGACCGAGGAGGAAATCGCCGAGGTTGCCGCTTCGCTGGACGTCAATCCCGATCTCCTGCGCCGGCGCACCGAGGCGCTGCACGAGTTCAACCCCATGCTCGGCCATCGCGGCTGCCGTCTCGCCGTCTCCTATCCGGAAATCGCCGAAATGCAGGCCCGCGCCATTTTCGAGGCCGCCATCGAGGCCGGCAAGGCCACTGGCGCGCAGGTCGTGCCGGAGGTCATGGTGCCGCTTGTCGGGCTGATGAAGGAACTGGAGTTCGTCAAGGAGCGCATCGACGCCGTGGCGAAGGACGTGATGGCCGAATCCGGCACGCGCTTCGACTATCTCGTCGGCACCATGATCGAACTGCCGCGCGCCGCGATCCGCGCCCATGTCATTGCCGAGGTGGCCGAGTTCTTCTCTTTCGGAACCAACGACCTGACCCAGACGACCTTCGGCATCAGCCGCGACGATTCCGCCGGCTTCCTGGAGACCTATCGCCAGAAGGGCATCATCGAGCAGGACCCCTTCGTCTCGCTGGACGTGGAGGGCGTGGGTGAACTGGTGCGCATCGCCGCCGAGAAGGGCAGGGCGACGCGCAAGGGAATCAAGCTCGGCATCTGCGGCGAGCATGGCGGCGATCCCGCCTCCATCCGCTTCTGCGAGGAAACCGGCCTCGACTACGTCTCCTGCTCGCCCTTCCGCGTGCCCATCGCCCGCCTTGCCGCCGCGCAGGCGGCCATTGCCGTCAAGGAAGGCTAGGCCGGATCAATCCGGAAGGCGCAGCGTAGCTGCGGGAAAACGCTGGGGGCCTAAGCGTCCTCCGCCGCGCCGATCGCCAGCCCCGCCAACTGGTCGCTGAGCGCGGCGTGACTCAGCGCGAAGCCGGCAAAGGCGTGGGCCGAGCCGGCGGCGTTCTCGGTCCGGACCGACAGACCGTCTGCCGCCAGGATGACCAGCAGCACCTGTGCCTCGTTGTCCTGTACGGCGACCACGGCCGCGACACGCTGGCACCCCTCGCCTGCCGGGCATGGCAGGTCGAAGAGAACATGGCCTTCGATGTTCGCCGCCGCTTCCGCGAGGGCCGCGGCGAAACCATGGGCGCGGATGTCATGGATCTGCAGCGCCATTTCCAGCTCGACTTCGGCGAGCGGCGGCGCGGATGGGATTGTCACGGAAACGGGAAGCATGGTCATCCTGCTACTCCAATACGACACCGCCCCCCGACCCGTCCCCATGATCGTGGCGGCAGATCGTGGCCGGTTTGTGTCAGTCACCGGCAGAAATGCCGCCATGGCCCGCCGCGCGCTCTGGACAAACCGGATCAGACGGACAAGATGCTGAAAACACGCTCATACCGATCAGGGAGGTAAATATATGTTGGGACTGATGCAGGACTGGCCGCTGACCTGCAGCCGCATTCTGGACCAGGCCGCGCGCCAGCATGGCAAGCAGGAAGTCGTGACGCGCTCGATCGAGGGACCCATCGTCACGACGACCTATGCCGATATCCATGCGCGCGCCCGCAAGGTGGCCCAGGCGCTGACGGCCGAGGGGATCAGGCCCGGCGACCGGGTGGGCACCCTGGCCTGGAACACGGCCCGCCACCTTGAGGCCTGGTACGGCATCATGGGCGCCGGCGGCGTTTATCACACGCTCAATCCGCGCCTGTTTCCCGAACAGATCGCCTGGATCATGAACCATGCCGAAGACCGCATGCTGTTCACGGACCTCACCTTCCTGCCCATAGTCGAGAAGATCGCCGGCGAGGTGCCGAGCCTCGGCAAGGTGATCGTGATGACCGATGCCGCGCACATGCCCGAGACCTCGCTGAAGAACGCGGTCGCCTACGAGGACTGGATCGCCGGTCATGACGGCCAGGTCGAATGGTATCAGAACGCCGAGGCCGACGCTTCGGGCATGTGCTATACCTCCGGCACCACCGGCGACCCCAAGGGCGTGCTCTATTCGCACCGTTCCAACGTGCTTCACGCCCTGATCGCCTGCCAGCGGGATGCGCTCGACCTTGGTGCGTGCGAGGTGGTGCTGCCCGTCGTGCCCATGTTCCATGCCAATGCCTGGGGCATTGCCCATGCCGCGCCCATGGTGGGCGCCAAGCTGGTCATGCCCGGCGGCAAGATGGATGGCGAATCGATCTACGAACTGCTCGACACCCACAAGGTCACCATGTCGGCGGCCGTGCCCACGGTCTGGCTCATGTTGCTGCAATACCTGGAGGAAACGGGCAAGGAACTGCCCCACCTCAACCGGGTCGTGATCGGCGGTTCGGCCTGCCCGCGCGCCATGACGCAGAAGTTCCAGGACAATTACGGCGTCGACGTCATCCACGCCTGGGGCATGACCGAGATGAGCCCGCTGGGCTCGCTGGGCTCGCTCAAGCCGCAATTCTCCGGCCTGAAGGGCGAAGCCCTGCTCGATCTCAAGGCCAAGCAGGGCTACGCGCCCTTCGGCGTCGAGATGAAGATCACCGACGACGACAACAGGGAACTGCCCTGGGACGGCAAGACCTTCGGCCGCCTGAAGGTGCGCGGACCGGCGGTTGCCAAGGGCTATTACGGCGGCGCGGGTGCCGACCAGTTCGACGAGGACGGCTGGTTCGACACGGGCGACGTCGCCCATATCGATGCCGACGGCTACATGCAGATCACCGACCGATCCAAGGATGTCATCAAGTCGGGCGGCGAGTGGATCTCCTCCATCGACCTGGAGAACCTGGCTGTCGGCCATCCGGATGTCGCCGAGGCCGCCGTCATCGGCATCGCGCATCCCAAATGGGACGAGCGCCCGCTGCTCGTGATCGTACCGAAGGCCGGCCGTTCGCCGACGAAGGAGGACATTCTGGGCTTCATGGACGGCAAGATCGCCAAGTGGTGGATGCCCGACGACGTGGCTTTCGTCGACGAGATCCCGCATACGGCGACGGGCAAGATCCAGAAGACCACCCTGCGCGACCAGTTTGCCGCATACAAGCTTCCCGCCTGACCGGGAGACCTCCGCCGGCGCGGCCGTTGAGTGCCGCGCCGCCGGGCGGCGGGGAGGCCATGGGGCGCGGCGCGGCACGAGGCAGCGGACATGACAGGCTATTATGACCGGCCGGCGTCGCCCCTGGGCGAGTGGTCCCGCTTCCTGGCCCGGCTTGCCGTGATGATGTTCCTCATTGCCGGGCTGTCCCATCGCTATGGCCTGATGGAGACGACCGGCTTCTTCTGGGTGCTCGGCGTCATCTGCCTTCTGGCCATTGCCGCGCTGGTGCTCTCGCTTCTGGGGTTCCGGCGGCTCTGGCGCGCCGGCGCGCGTGGCGGCCGTGCGGCCGCGGCAGGTCTCGTGCTTTCGCTTGCCGTGCTGGCGCCCTTTGCCGTCTCGGCCTGGCGTGCCATGGCCCTGCCGGCGCTCAACGACGTTTCGACCGACCGCCGCGATCCGCCGGCCTTCTTCCTCGCGCCCGGCCTTCGCCGGCTGGGCGAGAATGCACTGTCCATGCCGTCCGACGCCGATCTGGAAACCGCCGCGCAAGCCTATCCGGCGGCAACCGGGCGCCGTTACGATGCCGCGCCGGACCGGGTGCTGCGCGCGGTGAACAACGTCGTCGAAGCCTATGGCTGGCGCGTCGTCTCGCGCACGGGCGCGCCGCAGGAAACGTCCGAGATCGTGGTGGAGGCGCGGGCCTGGACCTTCATCTTCGCCTTCCCGGTCGACGTGGTCGTGCGCATTTCGGACGAAAACGAATCGACCTATGTGGACATGCGGTCGGCCTCGGTCTTCGCCCGCCACGACCTGGGCGACAATGCCCGCCGAATCGAGGCCTTCATGGAAGCGCTCGACGCGGAAATGCTGGCGCTGGCGGGAACCTGACCCCGCTCAGGCGGGCACGAAGACGCCGTTGATCGCCGCCGGGCCGTCCGTCTCCACCGCGCCGCGCGCCACCAGGTCTTCCAGATGGGCCAGCACCGACAGGCCGGCCGCCCCATGCAGGCGCGGATCGGTGTCGCGGTAGATCTTGGCGACCATCTCCGGAATGGTGCGGTCTCCGGCCTTCAGCCGTTCCAGGATGGCGCGCTCGCGCATGCGCCGGTGGGTGCGCAAGCCGCGCAGGAATTGCGCCGGCCGCGTGACCGGACCGCCATGGCCGGGCAGGTAGAGCGTGTCGTCGCGCTGCATCAGCGCGTCGAGAGATGTCATGAAATCCGCCATGGCGCCATCGGGCGGCGCGACGATGGTCGTCGCCCAGGCCATGACGTGATCGGCCGAAAACAGGATGCCGGTCCCCTCCAGTGCGAAGGCCACGTGATTGGCCGTGTGGCCGGGCGTGTGAATGGCACGGATGGCCCAGCCGTCGCCCTCGATCACCGCGCCGTCGGCCATGCGGATGTCAGGGTCGAAGTCCGTGTCGGCGCTGGCGTCCAGGGGATTGACCTCGCCGATATTGAGCGGGCGGGCAGGGCGGTGCGGCCCTTCGGCGGCAATCGTGGCGCCGGTCGCGGCGGCCAGGCGGCGGGCCAGCGGCGAATGGTCCTTGTGGGTATGGCTGACGAGGATGTGGCTGACCGGCCGCCCGCCAATGGCCTGCATGAGCGCATGGAAATGCGCCTCGTCCTGCGGGCCGGGATCGATGACGGCCAGCGTATCGCGGCCGACAATGTAGCTGTTGGTGCCATGGAAGGTGAACGGGCCGGGATTGTTGACGGTCACGCGCAGCACGTGTTCCGCCACGGGCACGGCCGCGCCATGGGCCGGTTCGAACTCCCGGTTCAGGTCCAGTTCCATGCGTGCGCGTCCTCCGGAAATGGCGCGGGGGAGAAACCCCCTTGTGCATTGCCGCATAGCACGTAGGATTCTATACGCAAACATGCGAGGTTCATCGCTTCGCTGTCCCCGCAATGCCGAAAAGGAAAATCGATGTCCGCATCCCTGTCCGACCGCTCCCTGGCCGCAGCCGCGCTTCCCGGCGCCGGCGCGTCCCGTCTCGCCGCCCAGGCCGGGCTCGTTGTCGCCGGTTCGCTGCTCATCGCGGCCGCCGCCCATGTCAAGGTTCCCTTCTGGCCCGTGCCGATGACGCTGCAGACGCTGGCCATCTTCGCCATCGCCGCCGCCTATGGCCGCAACCTGGCCGTTGCCACGCTGCTCGCCTACCTGGCGCAGGGCGCCGTCGGCATGCCCGTCTTCACCGGCGGCGCGGGCCTCGCCTACATGGCCGGCCCCACCGGCGGCTATCTGGCCGGCTTCCTCGTCGCAGCCGCGATGATCGGCGCTGCCGCAGACCGTGGCTGGACAGCCCGCCCGGTCGCCCTGTTCGGCGCCATGCTGGCCGGCGAGGTGGTGATCCTGGCGCTGGGCGCAGCCTGGCTCGCCGTGTTGTTCGGTGCTGAAAAGGCGCTGGCCTTCGGCGTCGGCCCCTTCATCGTCGCCGACGTGGTCAAGGCTGCGCTGGCCGCCGCCCTCGTGCCGGCGCTGGGCGCGCTGCTCGCCCGCTTTCGCTGACCGCGCGCCGGCCTGACCGGCAAACGGACAAGGGCCGCGTTCCGGCAAGGAGCGCGGCTTTTTCGTTCGCGCGGCAGCCGATGAAAGAGCGCCTACATGAGAGCTAGAGATCGTGAGAAGCTGACGTGGATCGGCTTGCCCTCGGTTGTGACAATGACTTCTATAACCAGGGGCGGTGGCGGAACTTCCAAAAAGTAAAAGAACGGATCCGCCAGCATGTTGAGAAGAAAAAACGAGAAAGGGCTGAATGGCTCCGGATTCAAGAAGAAAAGCAATGGCACATTTAGATATCCGCGAATGGAAATCACATGATGGGGCGGCCAGGACTGCTCCTTTTTAGTCACGCTAGAGATACGGAAACCTTCGCCCGTTAGCCATTCCTTGATCGCCTGCGGGTCGCGCAGATGGGCAGCTGCATGGTGCAGGCAAAGATAGGCCTGTGTTTCAGTGCGCAACGCCGTCCAGTTGAAGCGCGTCATGTTGACAGGGTTGCGCCCGTCCGGGGTCAGGCACGACTCGAGCGTGGGAAACTTGCGCAAGGCGCGCCAGGTCAACCATTTCTCAAGCAGAAAATAGTCCTGCCAGCCCTGTGCAAGAGTCATGTGCAGGGGGCCATGGAACGATTCGGAGAGCGGCGCCTGTCCCGGCTTGTCCGCCACGTGCAGGCCACCCGTCACGACATAGGGCACGGCCTGCGAGAGCACACCAAGCAGCACAACACCCACCGCCCACCAGCGTTTCTTCCGCCACCACAGCCTTGCCGCCTTGTCCGCCATTGCGCCCTCCGGTTGCGGTCAGGCGTAGCAGTAGAAGAGGGCGAGTCGCAAGCGGAAATACAATTTATAAGTGTTATCTGTATGAGTGCGACACGAAGTGCACGGGCGGCGCTCCGTCAGGCCGGGGCGGCCTGTTTCGCCCGCTTGCGCAGATGCGCGGCCAGCACCACGCCCGCGCCAAGCCCGGCAAGGCCGATGACTGCCGCGGCAAGCCCGCCCGTCGCGATCGCCGCATATCCCGCAAGGCCGCAGGCGAGCGCGCACAGCGCCACGCGGCCGACGATGGCCGTCACGGTCATCCCCGCCCGGAACGCACGCTGATAGGCATGTTCGGAATGGGATTTCAGGATGTTCTTGCCCTCCGCCAGCCGCTGCAAAAGCGTCCAGACGGAATCGGCGAAATGATAGCCGAAGGGGGCCAGCGCGGCCGCCGGGGCCTGTTCGGCCAGCGCCAGCAGTGCCCATCCGGCGAGCAGGCCGAGCGGCAGGCTGCCGCTGTCGCCGAGGAACACCTTCGCCGGCGGGCGGTTGTGCAGCGCGAACCCGGCCAGCGCGCCCGCACCCGCGAGCGCCGCGACCGCCGCATCGTCCGAGCCGCCTGCGACCAGCAGCAGACACCCGCAAAAGGCGAGCGGGATGCCGGCGCCCGCAGCCGTCATCAGGTCCAGCCCGTCCATGAAATTGACCATGTTGATCGTCCAGACGAGGAACAGCACGGCAGCGGCATCGCCCGCCAATGGTGGCACGATGTCCGGCAGGGGCAGGGCGGGGCGCACCAGCGCGACAAGCGCCGCCGCAGCGGCGACCTGCACGCCGAGACGCAGGGCGACGCCGAGCGGGCGATGATCGTCGGCCAGGCCCGCCAGCCACAGCGCCAGGAAGGGCAGGACGATCCAGGCATCCCCGCCATGAACGACGGTCACGGCGAACAGCGCGGCGGGCACGGCGGCCAGACCGCCGATCTGGCGCGCCGCTCCGGCATGGTTCGACCGCTCCGAGCGCCCGGCGGCGAGAAACGCGGCGGGAAGGACGCGGCGCAGGACCGCCAGCATGGCGAAGCAGGCAAGGGAGGCGAGGCTTGCGGCGGAAAGCGCGGTGGTGATCTCTGGCATGCGGCTTCCGGTGGTCCGATCCTCGGTTCCTGTCGTCATTCCCTTACCACGGCTGCGGCGCGATGTGGTATCCGGGATTGCGCCGCCTGACCGGCGCTCAGACAGAACGGACAGGCCATGCGGGTTTTCCTGACAGGGATGGCGGGCTTTTCAGGCGGCGCGGTGGCCACGGCGCTGGCGCGTGCCGGCCATGATGTCACCGCGCTCCTGCGGGCGCCGCGCCCCGGTATGGCAGCGCGCACGGTCTTGGGCGACCTGACCCGGCCGGACGAATGGCGCGCCGCCCTTGACGGCCAGGATGCTGTCATCCACCTGGCCGCGTTCAACCCGCCGCGCTTGTCGCGTGCCGCCCGCGACGAAGCGGCCATGACGGCGGTCAATGTGGAAGCCTCCGTGGCGCTGGCCCGCGTGGCTGTCGCGGCGGGCGTGCCGCGCTTCGTCTTCGCCAGTTCGGTACGCGTTTATGGAATTGGCAACACGGCCCCCTTTCGCGAAGGCGATCCGCTCTCCCCGGACGATCCCTATGCGCGCTCCAAGGCGGCGGCCGAGGCTTCCCTCCGGGAGATCCTTCATGGCCCGGGCCGCGCGCTGGCGATCCTGCGCCTGCCGGTCATCCACGGACCCGGACGCGGCGGCTGGCTCGGCCTTGCCGCGCGTCTGGGACAGCACGGCTGGCTGTTTCCCCCGGTGCTGGGCCAGGCGCCCAAATCGGTTCTTAACCGGGACAACCTCGCCGCTGCCCTTTCCGTGCTGATGCGGAACGACGCGCCGGCTGTGAACGGAATATTCAACCTGGCCGACGATGGCGTCACGTCGCTGGAAGGGATAGGCCGTCTGGCTGGCCAGGCGGCCGGTCATGCCCGGATGAGCGCTCTGCCCGGCCTGCCCGGTGCGCTTCTCGATGCATTGCCGTTCGCCGGCGCCGCTCTTGCCCATGCGCGCCGGCCCTGCGTGGTCGATACCGCGCGGTTCGCGGCGGCAACGGGCTGGACCCCGCCTGTCACGCTGGCCGCCGGGCTTGCCGCCAGCTTCGCAGGCCGGAAGCGGCCAGCCGCCGCTGAAGCGTGTTGAAGCCGTGGGCCTTATTCGGAAATCGCCTCGTTCTCGGCATCGGCAGCCGACCATGGCGTGTAGCTTTGCACGATGTCCTTGAGCAGGACGATGGCCGCCTCCTGGTCCTCGCGGCGGCTGATCTGCTTCATGTCCTGGAGCCAGTCGACCATGGCTTCGCGTTCCACCGTGCGCGTGCGCGCCACGATGAAGCTCTCATGCTTCTGCACGATCTTGTCTTCCAGGCGGCTCAGCAGTTCCTCTTCCAGCTTCTCGCCCGGCCGCCGTCCCGTATACTCGATGCGGATGTCCTTGTCGGGCCGGAAACCGGCAAGCTGGATGAGGCGGCGCGCCAGGTCGGCGATCTTGATCGGCTGGCCCATGTTGAGCACGAGAATGGCGCCGCGCGTCTCGGGCGGCTGCATGGCGCCGTTCATGCCGTGCGACGTCGCCTGCAGGATCAGGTGCACCGCTTCCGGAATGGTCATGAAATAGCGCGTCATGTCGGGATCGGTCACGGTGACCGGACCGCCCTGGGCGATCTGCTTCTGGAACAGCGGCACCACGGAGCCCGCCGAACCGAGCACGTTGCCGAACCGCACGATGCGGAAGCTGGTCGGCGCGTCGTCGAGATCGAGGGCCTGGCAATAGAGTTCGGCCGCCCGCTTGGAGGCACCCATGACACTGGACGGGTTCACCGCCTTGTCGGTGGAGATGAGGACGAAGGCCTTTGCGCCAGCCGCCACGGCGCTTTCGGCGACATTGGCGGTGCCCAGCACATTCGTCTTGATCGCTTCGATCGGATTGGCCTCCACCAGCGGCACATGCTTCAGCGCCGCGGCATGGAAGACGACATCGGGGGCGAAGAAATTCACCACCTCGTCGACGCGGGTCCGGTCACGGATATCCGCGATCACGGGCGCGACGGAAATGTCCGGGAAGCGTGACGAGAATTCCTGCGTTATGTCGTAGAGGTTGCGCTCGCAGGAATCCAGGAAGATCAGCTTGTCGGGCTTGAAGGCGGCGATCTGCCGGCAAAGCTCCGAGCCGATCGAGCCGCCCGCGCCGGTGACCAGCACCGTGTTGTTTTTCAGGAAGGCGGAAATTTCGAGGTTCTCGACGGTCACTTGCGGCCGGCCGAGCAGGTCCTGCAGGCGCACCGGCTTGGGTGACAGGAGGTTCGAATCGCCCGCTTTCGGAAAATCCATCATGTCCGGCAGCCGGGAGATGCCGATGCCGGCGGCATTGCAGGCCTCCAGCAGGTTGGTCATCTCCGTTCCCGAGATCGTCGGGTCGGTGACGATCAGGCCGTTGATCGCGATGCCGCGGGCATGTTTCTGTGCCACGATCGTGGCGATGTGTTCAGGTGTACCGAGCACCTGTAGCGAGTGCATGCCGTTGCGCACGAAGGATATGCGCGGGTCGATGATGCCGGCGAGACGGAACCCTGCGGGATTGAGGCGGCGGATGGCGCGGATGTAGTTCTCGCTGGTGTCGGAGAACGGATAGAGCAGGTAATGCTCGGTCAGGTCGCCGGTGTCGCGCAACTGCGGGAAGAAGCGCGTCTCCTTGATGAAACGGTAGAGCATGCGCCCGGCGCCCAGTCCGAAGACGGAGAACAGCCATATGAGCACGACGGCGAGGCGGGATATGTTCTCCGCGCGCGAGAGCATGAAGTTGCCGATGGTGAAGATCGTCACCGCCAGCGTGACCGCCTTGACGATGGCGACAAGGTCCGGGATCGACGCGTAACGCCACAGGCCCCGGTTCAGCTTCATGGCGTAAAGACAGGCGCCGCCGATCAGCACATAGGCCAGCGTCTTTTCCTGGATGCCGGGAACCCACATGATGCGGTCCGCGCCAAACACCACGAGATGCGCGGATGCGAACGCGATGGCGAGTGCAAGCGCGTCGTGAACCACGACGCCGGATCGCAATATGCGCGGATGGATCTTCATGGTCCCCACGGACTCCGGTCAACGGCTTCGTTCATCTTATCGCACCGGGATATATCAGCGGCAAGGGACATAGTGCGACATGGTTTCCCGCAGCAATGCAACGTTTGGCGAAAATGAAGTGCCGCCCGGCGTTTCCACGGGGTCCTGCGGTTCCTGTGCAGGCGACCGTTTGTGACGGTTGAATCTTGCGGAAAGGCCCCGAAACTGTTTTCTTCGGCACGAAGCGGCAAGGATATGCCTGTTCGGGGCGTCAGGGGCGCTGCTTCGCGGAAGGTCCAACGCATTCCGGCAGGACGGTTGTCCGTCGCCGCGCCTTGCGTTGTCGGTACTTTCAGCAACGGAAACGGGGCCCGGTCAGGCAAGGATTTGACGATGCAACTGTCGGTAACTTTCGAGAATACGCGTGACACTGAGGCATCGAGCGGACCGGTGACGATCGGCTGGTTCATGACGGATTACAAGAGTTCGATCGTCTTCGATCCGCCGACCCGCGTCCGTTCCGTCGAGGTCAACCGCAAGCACGCCAAGTCCGCCTCGCGCTGCCCGGCGGTGATCAACCTGGAAAGCCGTTACTGGGAGATCAAGTGCCCGTTCGACATCCACATGGAGTTCGTGCGCAACCAGCAGGGACAGCCGGGCTTGAAGGACATGCTCGGCGAGGCAAGCCCCGTCCGCTCCAAGAAACTGCGCCAGCATCTGCTCGTCGTGCCCGAACAGGAATGGCGCTACAAGGACCGCCCGACGATCCAGCTTGCGCTGCCCTATGTCTTCATCTCCGACGAACCGGTCTACATTTCGCAGGTCGCGCCGTTCATGCACTACAGCCGCGATCCGATTCCCGGCACGATTTTCGGCGGGCGTTTCCCCATCAATGTCTGGCCGCGCCCGCTGATGTGGGCCTTCGAATGGCATGACATCAAGAAGCCGCTCATCCTGCGGCGTGGCGAACCGCTTTTCTATGCCCTGTTCGAGACGACCCCGCCGGAACGGGCGGTTCAGGTTGTCGAGTGCCAGATGACGCCGGAACTGAAGGAATATACCGACATGATCGGCGGCGCGGTGAACTACGTGAACCAGACGTTCAGCCTGTTCAAGGCCGCCGAGGAACGCAGGCCAGCCAAGCTCGTCGTTCCGGTTGAAAGGAAGAAATAACCCTCCTTCATGGCCGGTGGCCGGAGGAGGAATGGCTGGGGCGGCTGGATTCGAACCAGCGCATGGCGGTACCAAAAACCGCTGCCTTACCGCTTGGCTACGCCCCATCGCGTCGACGGCAGGCGGTGTAACCCAAAGCCGGAGCGGTTGCAACGCCCCGGCGCGCCGCCGCCGCCGCATTTTTGGCCACGCCGCCTGGCTGTGGGGCGTTGCGGTCAGCCATGTTACGCGCTGCCCTCATTTCGCCTGAAGAAGTTCGGACTGTGCTTTTTCAGCAAGGGCTTGAAGGAGAATCGACATGGCGCAGGCGGGCCTATGGCCGGACAGATGGAACTGGCGCATGACAGGTGTCCTGTGCGCCGCAATGGTGTTGGCCGGAGGAATCATCATGACGGACATGACGCGTTCGAGCGCCGGGGAAATCGCGGTCACCTGCAGTCAGGAGGATGCCGGCGAGGCACTGCCCTCCGGCTTCCTGGAGGATTTCTGCCGGCAATTGCGCACGTCGTTGCAAGGCGCAGGCCCCGGAGGCGGCAGTGTCGGCGTGGTGCTGACGAGAACATCCCGCTATGCGATTTCGGCGGCAATCACGACAGAGCGTCAGGGCGCTGGCCGGAAAAACCGGGTGCTCACCCTTTCCATCCGCGATTCCGAATTGCGGCCCTCCATGGCCCAGTCCCTTGCTTTTCCCATCGTGCAGATGCTGGAAGCGGACTAGCCCTGTTCTGGCGGCGCACATTGCCCCAAGGTTAAGATTCTGCTAATGTAGAACGACGGGCCTTGGGGCGTTACTGGCTCGGTACATCCAGAACAGGGAGTATCCAGCATGTGCGCTTTGTGCTCGAACATCTTCAGCGCGCCGACTTGTATTGAAGTGGGCGCGGGAGAGGGGCAGACATCCGTAACACAGGGAACAGGCGATACCGGGGCTTTCGCCGTTCCCCCCGTGTTTCAGCCGACCTATGAGGTCGAGACCGGCGATTTCGCCGGTTCCACGGCGACGACCGGCACGCTTGAACTCGGCGTCACCCACTATGGAACGATCTCGGCCAGCGGCGACGAGGACTGGTATGCCATCGACCTGGTCGCGGGGCAGACCTATGAATTCCGCCTCCACGGTGTCGGGCTGAACCAGAACCCCGACCCTTATCTCTATGTCCGCGACGGGACAGGTAATACGATCGTCGCACAGAATGACGATGCCGGCTCCGCCGTCTGGGGCAATGGCGACTCGCGCGATTCGCGCGTGGTCTTCACGCCCACGACATCGGGCACCTATTACGTTTCCGCTGATTCATACCAAAACTATTTCGGCGACTACATGCTGACCGCGGTCACCTACAATTCCAGCGGCATGGACTTCACGGTTGACGAGATCGCCTGGCAGCTGACCAACAATGGCGGCTTCCTTTTTGGCGATGACGTGCAGGCATTCGACGTCGGCATCGATGGCCAGTTGACCGTCAACATCACCGCGCTGACCGCTGACGGCCAGGCGCTTGCGCGCGCGGCGCTGCGGCAGTGGTCCGATCTCACCGGCATCCAGTTCGTCGAAACGACGGGCACCGCCGAGATCACCTTTGACGACAGCGATTCCGGAACCAACGCCTACGCCAACACCGTGGTATCGGGCACCACGATCACGTCTGCCACGGTCATGGTCACGACCGGCTGGCTGAACCAGTTCGGCACCGGTTTCAACAGCTATTCCTACGAGACCTACGTCCACGAGATCGGCCACGCACTCGGCCTGTTCCATGGCGGCAACTACAACGGCTCGGCGAGCTACGGCACCGACAACTATTACATCAACGATTCGGTCGCTTACACGATCATGTCCTACATGCAGGCCAACGGGGACGAGTTCAGCTCGACATCCTTTGGCTGGAACACCTATGTGGGGGCGGATTTCCGCTACATGCTGACGCCGGTCCTTTCCGACTACATCGCCATCGAGATGCTCTACGGGCGCAGCACCAATACCCGCACCGGCAACACGACCTATGGCTACGGTTCAAACACCGGGAATGCGCAGCTCGACAACGCCGTCAACTACGGTTCGGACGTCAACTTCATGGTTCATGACGATGGCGGCATCGACACGCTGAACTTCTCGCAATCCTCGGCCAACCAGTCGATTTCGCTTGAGGCCGATTCGCTCTCCAGCGTGCTTGGCGGCATCTTCAACATGTCCATCTCGCGCGGAACGGTGATCGAGAACGCCATCGGCGGGTCCGGTCACGACCGGATTTTCGGCAACTCGGTCAACAACACCCAGACCGGCAATGCCGGCAACGACACCATTTTCGGCAGCCTGGGCAACGATACCCTGAACGGCGGGGCCGGTTTCGACACGCTGAGCTATGCATCGTCCAATGCCGCGGTGCAGGTGTTCCTTGGCGGGAACACGGCGACCGGCGGTCATGCCACCGGCGACACGATTTCCGGCTTCGAGAACCTTGTCGGATCGAACTTCAATGACCGGCTTTTCGGTTCCGCTCAGGTCAACCTGATCGACGGCGGCAATGGCGACGACATCATCTTGGGCAACAACGGCAACGATACGCTGCGTGGACGCGAGGGCCGCGACATCATCTATGGCGGCAATCACAGCGATACGTTCGTCTATTTCGCCTTGAGCGACAGCGGCATGCTGTTCGCCGACCGTGACCGCATCCAGGACTTCCAGAACGGTCTCGACCGGTTCGACCTGTCGGCCATCGATGCCAACACGACGCTCGCCGGCAACCAGGCCTTCACCTATGTCGGCTCCTTCTTCTCCGGCACCGCAGGCCAGTTGCGCTCCTTCGAGAATGCCGGCCTGACCTTCATCGAGGGAGACGTGAACGGCGACGGCGTTGCCGATTTCCGCATCGAACTGCTCGGAACGAATCTCGGCATCAACGCCGCCGACTTCATCCTGTGACCTGAACGGCCGCGCCGTTCCATCATTCGACCCGCCGGCTTCCCGCAAGCCGGCGGGTTTTTCATGCGCGAAGGCGTGGAATGAATATCAGAAGTAGCTTTAAAACACTTTTACAATCACAAATGACCCGATCTTAACCCGGCACCCGTAATCTATGCTTCAGACGTCCCATGAGCGCCTTGTGCGGGGTGCTTGTGGAGCGGTGGACGCGCCTTGTGCGGGGCGTGCGAAGCCGTTGTTCAACATTTCAACCGGGGGCGGGATCCGATGGCAATCTTCTTCTTTCGCAATCGCGATGGCATGACGCTGGCAGATGACGGCGTGACCACGCAGACAATCGACACGACGGGAATCGGCGGCAATGTGACCGGCTTGCGCGTCCAGATCGATGATCTGAGCCACACCAATGTCCAGGACCTGGACATGCTGCTGACCGCGCCGGACGGGAGCCATAACCTGCAATTCTGGTCGGATGCGGGCGATGGCGCCGTGACCGGCATTGATGCCGTCATCCGCGACGACTATTCCGGCTTTGGCGGTTCGCTTCTGCCGCAAGGCACGTTGGGATCGAGCGGCGACTATGGCGCGGCCGATTACGGTGAAACGGAAACGGCCGCCGACTACGGGACGACCGGCGGCATCACCACGCCGTCGGGCTCCACGCCCTTCCGGACCGCCTTCACAGGCGCGGCGGCGGGTGGCGAATGGACGCTTTCCATCCATGACGACACGGCCGGAAACACCGGTTCCCTGGGTGGCTGGGCGCTGGTCGTGGAAACTGACTCCGGCAGCGCGACGGTCAACGGGACCGGTTCCGATGATGTTATCGAAGTCAATAATGATGAGGGTTTTGGCGATTGGGACGTGAATGGCCAGTTTGTCGGCTTTTCCTTCGTCGATGATCTGACCGTCGATGGTGGCGCCGGCAACGACACGATCACCCTCTACAGTGATGGCGACACCACGACCCTTGGCGGCGACGGCAATGACACCATCACCGGCAACAGGGGCAATGACACGATTTACGGCGGCGACGGGGCCGACACGATCAATGGCGGCGCGGGCGACGACTGGATCGATGGCGGCGCTGGCGACGACATCATCGACGGCGGCGACGGCGTGGACACGGTCAGCTATGCCAATTTCTCCGGCCCATTCCTGTCTGTAGACCTTTCCACGGGCCGAGGATATGGTGGCGACACGCTCACCAATATCGAGAACGTGATCGGGTCGGCCTTCGTTGATGTAATCACGGGCAATTCATCCGACAATATTCTCATCGGCGGTGCGGGCAACGATATCCTTGTTGACGGTAGCGGCGGTAACGATGAGTTCTATGGTGGTGACGGCGATGACCGGATCGACCTGACCTACAATTACGGTGGCAGCGGCATTGTCGATGGCGGTACGGGGACAGACAAACTCAGGCTATACACAACGATTGACTTGCGTACCTTTACGCTGAGCAGCGTCGAGGTTCTGGAATTCTGGATCGGCGGCGGAACGACCTTGACAGTCGGGGCCAGCCAACTGGCCAGTGGCGTCACCACGCTGGCCGCATACAATCCCTACAATGCGGCAGCCGGCCTTTTCGTCATGATGGACGGCGCGACACAGGCGGATCTCTCCGGCCTGACGCTTTCCGGCTTCGGCATCGAGGGCTCCTCCATCACCATCACCGGCGACGCCGACGCCGAGACCATTGCCGGTTCATCCATCGCCGATTCGATTTATGGCGGCGATGGCGGCGATACCCTGTCGGGCGGACTCGGCAATGACGTGATCGATGGCGGACTGGGCGACGACACGATTTACGGCGGGGATGGCGACGACCGCCTGATCGGCCAGGCGGGCGTCAATGCGCTTCATGGCGGCGCGGGCGACGACCGCCTCTTTGGTGGCATTGACGGTGCGGGCAGCACATTTGACGGCGGCGACGGAACCGACACACTCAGCCTGTCCGGCTTCGGCGCCGACTATGACCTGCGCGCCCACACGGTTTCGGGCATCGAGCGGATCGACCTCGACGTGGCGGGCGATTTCAACCTGCGTGTCAACGCCGCGCAACTGGACGGCGTGACACAGATCGGCGCCAGCACCCGCGAGGGCGATGCGGCCACGCTGACCGTGTCCATGGATGGTGCCAGCGCACTCGATCTCTCCGGCATCACCTCCTTCGGGTTCGGCGGCCAGGGTTCGTCCGTGGTGATCGAGGGCACGGATGGGAGCGAGACGATCACCGGATCGTCCCTGTCGGAACGGATGTCTGGTGGCGCGGGCAATGACGTGCTGCTCGGGCGCGATGGCAATGACCGGCTCGAAGGCGGTGACGGCGACGACCATCTCGAAGGCGGAGCGGGCGACGATTTCCTGATCGGCGGAGCCGGCAACGATTACCTCTCCGGCGGCGATGGCATTGACACCGTGAGTTATGAGACAGCGGCTGGCGGTGTCCAGTTTTCCCTCACCACCGAGTGGACAAGTAGCGTATTGGGCGCCGCCGCGGGCGATCGGCTCAATTCGATCGAGAATGCGATTGGCTCTGCATTCAACGACCAGTTCCAGGGCTCGCAAGTGGGCAATGTGTTCACTGGTGGCGCCGGTAATGACCTGTTCTGGGGAATGGGTGGCGATGACGAACTGTATGGCGGCGAAGACAACGACGTCCTCGACGGCGGCAATGGCAACGACCGGATTTACGGGGGTGAGGGCGACGACAGTGTCGAGGGCGGTGCCGGTGCCGACTCACTCTATGGCGGCGTCGGGAACGACACCCTTGATTATTCCATCTCTTCGGCCGGTGTGGATGTGAGGTTGCACCAGTTCCAAGCCGCTGTGGTTTCTGGCGGCGATGCGGAAGGCGACTATGCGGAGGGTTTCGAGAATATCATGGGCTCGGCCTTTGCCGACAGGCTGCTTGGCGATGCAGGCGCGAACAGGATTGAAGGCGGGGCGGGCGACGACATCATCTTGGGCGGCGCCGGGGCCGATTTACTCCATGGTGGCGACGGAAACGATACCCTCGACTACTCCACATCCTCGGCCAGCGTTGTGGTAAGATTGGCCGGAGCGGGAGTCTCCACCGTTTCCGGCGGCGATGCCGAGGGCGACACGGCAACCGGCTTCGAGAACGTCACCGGCTCGGCATTCAGCGATACGCTCACCGGTGACGCAGGAGCGAACGCGATCTATGGCAGGGCCGGAAATGACATCATGGAGGGCGGCGGGGGCGCCGACACCCTGCACGGTGACAATGGCGACGACCGTTTCAATTCCGCCCATGGCGTGGATACCGGCGAGGTCTGGCATGGTGGCGCCGGCAACGACAGCGCCTTCTTCACCGGCGCGACGGCCGTTGTATTCTCCATGGCCGGCGGCACGATGCAGAACCGCTATGGCGGTGGCGGCGAGGGCACGGTCTCCGGCATCGAGAACGCCTATGGCGGCGAGGGCAATGACCTGCTGATCGGTGACGCAGGCGCCAACATCCTCTCCGGCGGCGACGGCTTTGACGGGCTTTATGGCGGGGCCGGCGACGACACGATTTATGGCGGCGCGCGCGGCGACCTGATCGGCGGCGGGGCAGGCGCGGACACGCTCGACGGCGGCGACGGCTACGACACGCTCTTCTACATGGATTCCGATGCCGGCGTGCGCGTCTGGCTCGGCGGCAACGAGGCCTCCGGCGGCTATGCCGAGGGCGACACAATCGCCAGTTTTGAGAACGTCATGGGCTCAAACCATGACGACCGGCTGATCGGCTCCTACCAGGTCAACCGCATCGAGGGCGGGGCGGGCGACGACGTGATCGCCGGCTACAATGGCAACGACACGCTCATCGGCGGGGATGGCCGCGACATCATCTACGGCAACAATGATGACGACCGCCTTGCGGGCGGCGCCGGCCGGGACGTTCTGTTCGGCGGCGACGGAAACGATGTCTTCGCCTACATGGAACTGTCCGACAACGGCCTGCTGTTCGCCGACCGCGACCGCATCCAGGACTTTGTCCATGGCGAGGACAGGATCGACCTGTCCGCCCTGGATGCCGACACCGGCACGGCGGGCGACCAGGCCTTCGCTTTCTCCGGTCGTTTCTTCACCGGCGAGGCCGGTCAGGTGCGCGCCTATGAGTGGGGCGGGCTGACCTTCATCGAGGGAGACGTGGACGGCGACAGGGCGGCAGACTTCCGCATCGAACTGGCCGGCACCGGCCTCGGCCTCGACGCATCCGACTTCGTGATGTGAGCGGAAGCATCACAAGGCGTATTCACCGCAACGAGCTTGTCCGGCTCAGGAGAGCCGGGCAGGCTTGCCCCTCCGAAAACGCCTTCTGCTTCAATCACAGATGCGTATGCCGGGCATAAATACAATTTTAACGAGCGTCATAACGCAGACTTCAATCCTGTTGGGATAGAATTGTCCCAGTGTGCAAAAAGCATTGGAGGCGGACATGCCAGTAATCAACGGAACCGATTCGAACAATATGCTCGAAGGGAGTGGTGGTAACGATATTATTTATGGATATCTCGGCGATGATACAATATTAGCATATGGTGGAGTGGATCAACTGTATGGAGGCGGAGGAAGGGATTATATCATTCTTCGTGCTCCGAATACATTGCCATCTGCTGGCAGCATTATTGATGGAGGATATGACTACGACAGGCTGTGGATAGAGGATATCGCTGCGGGAGTGGATCTTCGGCAGTATACGATTAGAAATTTTGAGGAAATAGTTCTGCGCGATCTTCGGGGTTGGAACTCGAATTTGACCGATGCGCCGATTTACATGAATGCTGGGCAAATTTCTGGAAATGGAAGTTCGGTTTCCAGAATTCAAATGACGTATGCAACAAAGCTTCATATTGATATGGAGTCGCGGAATGACATTGATCTGTCAAGAATAGACTTTGCATATAATGGAGGGCGAGCGTCCGGGGCAACCGTGTTTGTAACCGGGGACGACGATGCCGAATCGATTACCGGTTCCGCGTTGAACGACGTCATCTACGGCGGCAATGGTAATGATAGCATGTTCGGTTTCGGTGGGGCCGATGAACTTTATGGCGGCGGCGGAAACGACCGGCTGAGCGTCAACAATGTGCAACACATCGCGGCCGGAAGCCTTCTCGATGGTGGAGCCGATACCGACTCATTGCGGGTCGTGTTCACCCGCGATGAGGACGTCAATCTTCGCGACGTCAGCCTGAGCGCCCTGGAGACACTGGAACTGTTCGACAATGGCGGTTCCGGTTCGGTGCGGCTCTCCGCGGACCAGATAACGGGCTTTGATGCCGTAACCGGATCCGGGTCGGTCATGGTCGACATGGAAGGCGCAACAGCGCTCGACTTGTCCGGCGTGACCAACAATGACGGCGTGATCATGATCGCCACCGGATCGGAGGCAGATGATTCGCTGACGGGAACGAATGGCAATGACCGGCTGACCGGCGGCAATGGCAATGATAGCATGTTCGGTTTCGGTGGGGCCGATGAACTTTATGGCGGCGGCGGAAACGACCGGCTGAGCGTCAACAATGTGCAACACATCGCGGCCGGAAGCCTTCTCGATGGTGGAGCCGATACCGACTCATTGCGTGTCGTGTTCACCCGCGATGAGGACGTCAATCTTCGCGACGTCAGCCTGAGCGCCCTGGAGACACTGGAACTGTTCGACAATGGCGGTTCCGGTTCGGTGCGGCTCTCCGCGGACCAGATAACGGGCTTTGATGCCGTAACCGGATCAGGGTCGGTCATGGTCGACATGGAAGGCGCAACAGCGCTCGACTTGTCCGGCGTGACCAACAATGACGGCGTGATCATGATCGCCACCGGATCGGAGGCAGATGATTCGCTGACGGGAACGAATGGCAATGACCGGTTGATCGGCGGTGTCGGCGATGACGCGATCGCCGGCGGCGAGGGCTTCGACGGTCTTTATGGCGGGGAAGGCGACGACACGATTGATGGCGGCGCGCGCGGCGACCTGATCGGCGGCGGGGCAGGCGCAGATACGCTCGACGGCGGCGACGGCTACGACACGCTGTTCTACATGGACTCCGATGCCGGCGTGCAAGTCTGGCTCGGCGGCAACGAGGTGTCGGGCGGCCATGCCGAGGGTGACACGATTGCCAATTTCGAGAATGTCATCGGCTCAGGCTTGGACGACCGGCTGATCGGCTCCTTCCAGGTCAACCGCATCGATGGCGGGGCGGGCGACGACGTCATCGCCGGTTACAACGGCAACGACACGCTGATCGGCGGCGACGGCCGCGACATCATTTATGGCAACAACGATGACGACCGGCTGGTGGGCGGTGTGGGCCGCGATATTCTCTATGGCGGCGACGGAGACGATGTCTTCGCCTACATCGAACTGTCCGACAACGGCCTGCTGTTCGCCGACCGCGACCGGATCCAGGACTTTGTCCATGGCGAGGACAGGATCGACCTGTCGGCGCTGGATGCCGACACCGGCGCAGGCGGCGACCAGGCCTTCGCTTTCTCCGGTCGTTTCTTCACCGGCGAGGCCGGTCAGGTGCGCGCCTATGAGTGGGGCGGCCTGACCTTCATCGAGGGAGACGTGGACGGCGACAGGTCCGCTGACTTCCGCATCGAACTGGCCGGCACCGGCCTTGGCGTCGAGGCTTCCGACTTCGTGCTCTGAGCGCAGGCTTACGTGAACAGGATGCGCACGGCCGGGCGGACCGGCCGTGGCAGATTGTCCGCCAACGCGGCGGAAACCGGTGATTTGATCAAAGGCAGGCTCCCGCGATAACCACTTTGCAACTGTCTGCAATCCAGAATGGGTTCAATGAACCAATAAACGTAAAAATAGTATATCAGAAGGTGTTGATAGGTGCGGGATGTGCGGCCTGCGCCGTTCAGAGGCAGCGGGTGGACCGAAAGCGGGGGTAATCTCGAATGTGTACGTTATGCGCCAACATTCCGGCGGCTCCGACCTGTATCGGCGTTCCGGGCACCGGGCAATATGCGCCCGGAGAGGCCGTGGAGCAGACCGGAATGGCCGGTGGCATCGCGGCCAGTGGTTCCGGCCATGCCGTCGAAGCTGGTGACAGCGGCGAAACCGCGGCAACGGCAGGCAGCCTGGAACTGGGCGTGACCCTTTACGGAACCCTCGACACCTATGAGGATTCCGACTGGTATGCCATCGATCTCGTGGCCGGCCAGACCTACGAGTTCCGGCTGCACGGCGTCGGCCATGATGGCGTCTACGATTCGCTATTGCGCGTTCGCGACAGTTCAGGGGCCGTCCTGGCGGAAAACGACGATGCCGGCATATCCGTCTATGACGGAACCGGGATGAAGGATCCCTGGATCTCGTTCACGGCCGGAACCTCGGGCACTTTCTACATCGAGGCGGACTCGTCCGACTTCAGATCCGGTGACTACATCCTGACAGCCGTCGAAGCCAATGACGCCGGAATGGATTTCACGCTGGACGAGATTGCCTGGCAGCTCAACAACCAGGATGGTTTTCCGGCGCCCTTCGACGTTGGCGATGACGGCCAGGTCAACGTCGACATCACGGCACTGACAGAGGCCGGCCAGAGGCTGGCACGCGCCGCCTTGCAGCAATGGTCGGACCTGACGGGGATCGGGTTCGTGGAGGTCACGGAAGGCGGCGAAATCATCTTCGACGATTCCGAATCCGGTTACTCCGCCTATGCCCGGCGCCAATACAGCGTGGTGGACGGGGACTGGTACGTCTCCCGGGCCAACATCATGGTGACGGCCGATTGGCTCGATGCCTACGGTACCGGCTACGGCAGCTACTCCTTCCAGACCTATATCCACGAGATCGGACATGCGCTGGGCCTGGATCATGCCGGCGACTACAACGGCTCGGCCGTCTACGGCTCCAGCAATTTCTATCTGAATGACTCCAATGTCTATTCGGTCATGTCCTATTTCCAGCCCTCCGGGAACACCTATGTCGGGGGCAGTTTCTACAGCATGCTCACACCGGTCCTCGCAGACTACATCGCGGCAACGAATTTCTATGGCCGCAGCACTGACACGCGCACCGGCGACACCATTTACGGCTTCAATTCCAACACCGGCGACACCGTCCTCGATCTGGCAACGAACTATTCCAGGCCGAACTTCATGGTGCATGACGACGGCGGCACCGATACCATCGACATGTCGCGCGCATTCCAGAGCCAGACCATCGACCTGAACGATGGCACGCTCTCCAGCGTCCTGGGCGGCACCTACAACATGTCGATCTCGCGTGGCACCGTGATCGAAAGCGCCATCGGCGGCACCGGGCCCGACACCATCACCGGCAATGCGGCGGCAAACACGCTCGCGGGCGGCTCGGGTGACGACACGCTCGAAGGCGGCGCGGGCGACGACGTGATCGAAGGCGGCGCGGGCGCGGATGTGCTCGACGGCGGCGATGGCCTGGACACGCTGTCCTACGCGTCCTCTGCGACCGGCGTGACCGTGACGCTGAACGGATCGGCGGCAGCCACCGTTTCCGGTGGCGATGCGGAGGGCGATACCGCCACCGGCTTCGAGAACATTACCGGCTCGGCCTTCGATGATACGCTCACCGGCGACACCGGCGCCAATGTCATCGAAGGTGGCGCCGGCGACGATGTGATCGATGGCGGAGGTGGTGCCGATACGCTGGATGGCGGTACGGGCGAGGACACACTGTCATACGCATTCTCCGCGCAAGGCGTGACCGTAACGCTGAACGGATCGCCTGCGGCCACCGTTTCCGGTGGCGATGCGCAGGGCGATACCGCGACCGGCTTCGAGAATATCGCAGGCTCGGCCTTTGACGACACGCTCACAGGGGACACCGGCGCCAATGTCATTGAAGGCGGCGCGGGCGACGATGTGATCGATGGCGGCGGAGGCGCCGATACGCTGGATGGCGGCGAGGGCGAGGACACACTGAGCTTCACGGGTTCGGTGAGCGGATTGACCGTCGCCTTGCGTACCGGTGCGGCGGCCTTCATTTCAGGCAACGACACGCAAGGGACGACGGCGACCGGCTTCGAGAACGTGACCGGTTCGGCTCATGCCGACCGGATCCTCGGCGATGACGGATCGAACGCGATCGACGGGGGCGCGGGCGATGACCGCATAGCAGGCGGCCTGGGTGCGGACAGGCTCATTGGCGGTGAAGGCAATGACTGGATTTCCGGCAACGCGGGCGCGGACACGCTCGATGGCGGCGAGGGTGAAGACACGCTGTCCTATGCATCCTCGGCTCAAGGTGTGACCGTGACGCTGAACGGATCGGCGGCGGCCACGGTTTCCGGCGGCGATGCGGAAGGCGACACGGCCACCGGTTTCGAGAACGTCGAGGGCTCGGCCTTTAACGACACGCTCACAGGGGACGCCGGCGCGAATGTGATTCTCGGTGACGGCGGTGAAGACTGGCTGAAAGGGATGGACGGCGACGACACGATCGACGGCGGTGCCGGCGGTGACCTGATCGAGGGGGGTGCCGGTGCCGATACGCTGGAAGGCGGCGACGGGTTTGACATACTAAGCTATGCCGCTTCGAACGATTCCGTTGAAGTCACGCTGAACGGTTCGGCTGCAGCCACGGTTTCGGGCGGACATGCCGAGGGCGACACGGCAACCGGCTTCGAGGCCATCAGAGGCTCTGCTTTCAACGATATTCTCACCGGCGACGATGGCATCAACGACATCGAGGGCGGCGGGGGTGACGATGTCATCTTCGGGAGCGCTGGAAATGACACGCTTGCCGGGAATGGTGGCGACGACACGATGGAGGGCGGTTCGGGCAGTGACTTGCTTTTGGGCGGTGACGGCACGGACACGCTGTCCTACGCGTCCTCTGCGGCCGGCGTGACCGTGACATTGAACGGATCGGCGGCGGCCAGTGTTTCCGGTGGTGATGCTGAGGGTGACTCGGCGACCGGATTCGAGAACGTGACCGGCTCGGCCTTCGACGACACGCTCACCGGCGACAGTGGGTCCAATGAACTGAGCGGCGGAGCGGGCCGCGACATGCTCTATGGCGGCGATGGAGATGACGTCCTCGATGGCGGTGCCGGTGACGACATCATCTATGGTGTCAGCGGCACCAACATCCTGCAAGGCGGCGCGGGACTGGATTTCCTTGTAGGCGGATCCGGGACCGATCATTTCCACGCGTATGACCGCAATGGCAGCGGCACCGGCGATCACGGTGCCCGCATGGAAGGCCATGGCGGCGATGACGTCTTCCACATGGTCGGCGGGATTGCCAGTGAATCCGCCTTTGGCGGCGACGGAAACGACACCTTTCACACGACCGAAGGCCTGACGCTGAACGACAGCTACGATGGTGGCGCGGGCGTCGACACGGCCTATTTCTACGGCGATGTGGCCATGGTCTTCATGACCGGTGCGCAAGGCACGGTCCGCCATGTCGAGTTCGATTTCGACGGCGTGCTCGACTTCCGCAATATCGAGATCGTCCATGCCGGCTCGGGCGATGACGTGTTCGTGGGCAGTTCGGAAGCCGATCAGTTCCATGGCAATGACGGCGATGACCGGTTCAATGCCGGCGCCGGAGTGGACGGCGGCGACGCCTGGTATGGCGGCGCGGGTACGAACAGCGCCTATTTCTCGGATGCGGGGGCGGTCATTGTCTCGCTGGCCGGCGGCACCATGCAGAACCGTTATGGCGGCGGCGGCCAGGGCACGCTGTCCGGCTTTGCCAACGTTTATGGCGGGGATGGTTTCGACCTGCTGATCGGTGACGCAGGCGCCAACATCCTGTCCGGCGGCGACGGCTTCGACAGGCTTTATGGCGGTGACGGCGACGACACGATTGACGGCGGCGCGCGCGGCGACCTGATCGGCGGCGGGGCAGGCGCGGACACGCTGGACGGCGGCGACGGCTACGACACGCTGTTCTACATGGATTCCGATGCCGGCGTGCGGGTCTGGCTCGGCGGTAACGAGGTTTCAGGCGGATATGCCGAGGGCGACACCATCGCCAATTTCGAGAACGTCATGGGCTCAAACCATGACGACCGGCTGATCGGTTCCTTCCAGGTCAACCGCATCGAGGGCGGGGCCGGCAACGATGTGCTGGCCGGCTACAACGGCAACGACACGCTGATCGGCGGCGACGGGAACGACATCATCTATGGCAACAACCAGAACGACCGGCTGACCGGCGGGGCGGGGCGCGACATCCTTTATGGCGGCGCGCACAACGACGTCTTCGCCTATGAGGACCTGTCGGACAACGGCCTTTTGTTCGCCGAGCGCGACCGTATCCAGGACTTTGTCCATGGCGAGGACAAGATCGACCTGTCGGCCCTGGATGCCGACACCGGCGCGGGCGGCGACCAGGCCTTCGCCTTCACCGGGCGTTTCTTCACGGGCGAGGCCGGTCAGGTGCGCGCCTATGAGTGGGGCGGCCTGACCTTCATCGAGGGCGACGTGAACGGCGACAGGTCCGCCGACTTCCGCATCGAACTGGCCGGCACCGGCCTCGGCCTCGACGCCTCCGACTTCGTGATGTGAGGCCAAGCAACTGATATTCAAGTCGTAACTGATAGATTTTCACCGGACCTTAAGCCGGTTTCCGTAAGCTGGTCCGGTGTGCTCGATCATGTAACCGGGGGTTTCCATGTGTTCTGTCTGCGCCGGTATTCCGGCAGCACCGACCTGCGTTGGCATCGTTGACCCGACACGGTCCGTGATCTGGGAAGCGGAGAACGGCGATACAGGCGCCACCTTTGCCACCGCGACAACGCTGACGCTGGACGATCATGCGATCGGACAGGCCGGTCGCGGCGACATCGACATGTTTGCCGTCGTCCTCACGGCAGGTGAGACATACACGATCAATTATGCCGGCCTGGGGACTCCGGACCTTGCCCATGGCGATCCGCGCCTGGTGATCCATGGTCCCGGCCGGGAGCCGATCGCCACGGTGGACAATGTTGTCTCCAACGGTGAGACGATCAGCAACACGGCCTTCACGACCTTCACGGCGGAAACCTCCGGCACCTATTATTTCGAGCTTGGCAGCGCCGACCAGCAGACGGTTGGCGGAAACTATTACTTTGAAGTGCGCGGCACGGAAATCGGCGATTCGGGAGCCGATCCGGCGTTTCTCTATGACGGGTTCACGATAGGCGGTACGCTCGAAGCCGGCATGCCCGGCGGCGACGACGACTGGTATCTCACCTTCGTGCAGCCGGATTTCGCCTACACCTTCACCGTCACCGGTTATGGCCTGAGCGGCGGAGCGAACCAGGACATCACGCTCGAACTGTTTGACGGCGATGGCAATTCGCTTGGCATCACGGGCACCAACACGATCCGCTACGAGGCGACGTCGAATACGCCCGTCTACGTGTCGGTGAGCGGCGCGGACCCCGCCGCCACAGGAAACTACCTGCTCTCGACCACGGTCGAGAACAACACCCCCGATCCGAGTCTCAATTTCACGGATCTGGAACCGGGCGACCTGCTCACGTCACTCTACTGGGGCTACAGGGCGCCCTCCGTCATCAATGTCTTCTTTGTCCCGGACGGAGCGGAGGTCGCGGGGCTGTTCAATGTGCAGGCCATCGGCTGGACTGCCGCCGAGCAGTCGATGGCAATGAGTGCCTTTGCCAATTTCGCGGCTGTCGCCAATGTCTCGTTCAATCTTGTCACGGATCTTTCGCAAGCCGATTTCGTCATGACGAAGTCGGCAGTCAACGACTATGCCGGGATTTTTCTGGCTGGCGTGCGGGAGATCACCATCGATGGCGTGACGCAGACCGTCGACGGCGTCGGCAATTTTTCGTCCCTGGTCCTTGAATCGCTCGGCACGACGATCGGCGGAAGCGGGTATGAACTCCTGCTGCACGAGTTCGGCCATGGCATGGGCCTGGCGCACCCCCATGACCGGGGCGGCATTTCCACGGTCATGGACGGGGTGGAAAGCGACTTCTTCGACTACGGAACCAATGGCCTGAACCAGGGCATCTATACCGTGATGACCTACAATTCCGGCTGGCATGAAAGGGACGAGCCGATCAGCCATGAATTCGGCACATCCGGTTCGCTCATGGCGCTCGACATCGCCATGCTGCAGATGATCTACGGTGCCAACACCACCACCAACAGCGGCAACAATACCTATGCCCTGCCGGAGGCCAACCAGATCGGCACCTACTACAGCACGATCTGGGACACCGGCGGCGTGGATGAAATCACCTATGGCGGCAGCGATGACGCGGTGATCAACCTGAATGCCGCGACGTTGCAGAACGCCACCGGCGGCGGCGGTTTCATGTCATATGCCGGAGAAATCCAGGGCGGGTATTCCATCGCCAATGGCGTCGTCATCGAGAACGCGTCCGGGGGCAGCGGCAATGACACCATCACCGGCAGTGCCGCGCACAACCGGCTGTCCGGCAATGCCGGCAACGACACCATGTCCGGCGGCGACGGCAATGATGTGATCGAAGGTGGCGCGGGTGGCGATATGCTGGATGGCGGCGCGGGCTTCGACACGCTGCTCTATGCATCCTCGAACGAAGGCGTCACGGTCACGCTGAATCATGGCGGCGCCGCAAGCGTTTCGGGTGGACACGCCAGCGGCGATTCCGCCACGGGTTTCGAAAACGTGATCGGCTCGGCTCACGCCGATACGCTGAGCGGCGACACTGCCGCCAATCTGCTGTCCGGCGGGTCTGGCAATGACCGCATCTTTGGCAGTGCCGGAAACGACACCCTGTCCGGCGGCGAGGGCTTCGACGGGCTTTACGGCGGCGCGGGCGACGACACGATTGACGGCGGCGCGCGCGGCGACCTGATCGGCGGCAGGGCAGGCGCGGACACGCTGGACGGCGGCGACGGCTACGACACGCTCTTCTACATGGATTCCGATGCCGGCGTGCGCGTCTGGCTCGGCGGTAACGAGGTTTCAGGCGGATATGCCGAGGGCGACACCATCGCCAATTTCGAGAACGTCATGGGCTCAAACCATGACGACCGGCTGATCGGCTCCTTCCAGGTCAACCGCATCGAGGGCGGGGCCGGTAACGATGTGCTGGCCGGCTACAACGGCAACGACACGCTGATCGGCGGCGACGGGAACGACATCATCTATGGCAACAACCAGAACGACCGGCTGACCGGCGGGGCGGGGCGCGACATCCTTTATGGCGGCGCGGAGAATGACGTCTTCGTTTACGAAAGCCTCGCCGACAATGGCCTGCTGTTCGCCGAGCGCGACCGCATCCAGGACTTTGTCCATGGCGAGGACAGGATCGACCTGTCGGCCCTGGATGCCGACACCGGCGCGGGCGGCGACCAGGCCTTCGCCTTCACCGGGCGTTTCTTCACGGGCGAGGCCGGTCAGGTGCGCGCCTATGAGTGGGTCGGCCTGACCTTCATCGAGGGCGACGTGGACGGCGACAGGGCGGCAGACTTCCGCATCGAACTGGCCGGCACCGGCCTTGGCCTCGACGCCTCCGACTTCCTGCTGTGAGCGCCAGAGACCGGTAATGTCATGATATCCTTGCGGCGGGCGGGTGACAGCCCGGGTGGCGGTAAGCCGGCAGAAGAATCCACCAGCCTGACCGGTTGCACGAGCCGGTATGGCGCGCCGGGTTCTTTGCAGGATCGCGGGGAGAACCCGGAAAAACCAACCCCGAATACCCGATACCGCATTCATCGGATGCCGCCGTCGGCTATCGCCGATCCGCCGGGGCATCCGGATCCGTTTGTGCGGAATCAGATCAGGCCGAGCATGCAGGCCAGCACGAGGCCCGCCTGACCCTTGCGGGTCTGGCGGAAAACGCCGGAGCGTTTCAGCGCTTTCAAACGGGCGGCGGGTCGTCCGGTCCGGGCGGCCTTGAATGCGTCGAGTACCTGGCAGGCGTCGTCTGTCAGCAGGTCGCGGCACTTGTCCAGGCCGGCAATGTTGAGATCGCTCCATTGCCGGAAGCGGCCGCTGAAGATGAATTGCAGACGCGTGAAACGGGCAGCCCAGGTGTTGTTGGCGCCGACAAGATTGCCTTCGTGCTGCCGGTAGAGGATGTCGGGGTCCGGATTGTAGCGTACCGTGCCGCCGGCGCCTGCCACGATCATGTAGCTCCACCAGTCGTGGCTGACGAAATCGGTGCGGCGGGCCGCTTCCTGCACGAGGCGGAAGGCCTGCCGGTTCATCACCATCGTGTTCGCCCCGGCGATCGACTGGACGATGGCGTTGCGGAAACAGGGCGGCCGGGAGAAAAGCGGGGAAAACTCGCTGCTCGCCGATGCCGGAAAATTGCGGGTCCTGCCACAATGCAGACCGGGCGTCCCGGCGGGCAGTGTCTCCAGCCAGCCGATGGCCTTTTCCAGTTTCGCCGGATCCCAGATGTCATCCTGGTCGCAGAATGCAACGTAATCCGCCTTTTCCGCGTCATGTGCCAGGATCAGCGAACGGAAATTCGCCGCGAATCCGCGCCCCGGTCCGGCCGTGATCTCGAAGGACCCCTTCGACCAGCCGCTCGCATAGCGCGCCAGTTGCCGCTGGGTCCGGTCCGTCGAGCGATCGTCTGACACGACCACGTTTATCCGTGGCCATGTTTGCTGTGCCAGCGATTCAAGTTGCTCGATCAGATAGTTCTCGCCATTGAACGTTGCCATCAACACGGCGACGCGCCTTGCCGGTGTGGCAAGCCCTGTCGCGTCGGCAAGGGGCGATTCGGTTTGCGTCACGCGGGTATCGTCCGCCAGGGCGGGCATATCCACCAGCCTTGACGCCCGTGTATCGACTGAGATCGGTGTAATCGAGTTCATTCAAACCTGTATTTCCGGCATGATCCTGCCGGTTCCGTCTGGTTTTCTGACCCCTGGCAAGCCTAGGTGATCACAAGCGAATAATCCAGCTTTTTCAGACGATCCGGATATGACCTTCGAGCCCGAAACCGCCAGCCGGGACAGCCTTCAGGGTTCACCCTTGATGACCACGTCCACGCCCGCGACATCGATGGCGCGTCCCTTGCCGTCCGTGTCCGCCCAGATGCCGATGAAGTCGCGTCCCGGAGCACCCTTCGGCGCTGGAACGTCGTAGTCGAAACGATAGGCATTCAGAACCTTTCCGGGCTCGAAGACATGCCAGCCGGAATTGCCGACCGCGGCGGTCGAGTAGGCCACGGCGAAGGACGGAGAGGGATCGCTCGCCGCAGCCTTTGCCCAGACCGTGACCGTGATCGTCTTTCCCCCAACCCGCTGCTCGATTTCCCCGGGAACGATCAGGAAAACGCCGCCGGTCGCACCCCCGGAAACGGCATCCTCCAATGTGCTGCTCATGCGCAGCACATCGCCGGATACGTCCATCGTATTGCCGTCCTGGGCCCTGAAAAGCTGCGCGTCGGCCGGCAGGGCGGAGAAGACGGCGTCCGGCGCGATCATGGCACTGACGGCCGGTTCGGACACGGCTGCCGCCTCGGGCACGGCTGCCGGAGCGGGCACTGCCGCCCGACCGGCAGCGGATGGCTGCGGCGGGTCGCCGGGCGAGAGGTAAACCATTCCCGCAGCCGCGGCGAGCAGGACGGCGACCGCGATCCCGCCGGCCCAGACAAGGCTCCGGCCGCGCGCGCGCTTCCCGCCTGGTGCGGCCACGGCCTCCGGTGCCGGTGCGGGCTCCGGAATTGGCATGTTGGCCGAATAGTCGCTTTCCACACGGACGATCGCCTTGCGCAGTTCCTCCAGCGCGCGCTGCACCTTCGGATGCGCGTGGTCCAGGCCCTGCCTGTTGGCGGACTCCCGAACGTGTCTTTCGATCTCGGAATAGACGGACTGCCTTGCGTCGGGATCCTCTGCCTCCAGCCGCATGATCCTCTCATGGAGCAGCTTCTCGAACCTGAGTTGCATCCGAATGCTTGTCCCTCTTCGCCACCAGGCCGTCCGACCACGTATTAGCGCGTACTTTATTCATCATTCATGCGCTGTTGGCCATGATGAATACACGATTCCCGCGAGAGGAAAGGGGCCGGGCCGTACGGTTTGTTGCGGGTCGTTGTGCATCTGCAACAAATGCCTCGGGCCACACGCGCGGTTCGCGCGCAAGGCGGCACGGCCCGTCCCGTCCGGCGAATGTGGGTTGACGCCTGCTCGCCAATTCATGCTATGGGCTCAATTCGGACCGGCTTCCCGCCCGGCGCGCGAGACCTTGGATCGATGAACAACCTTTCGATGATCGCCGGATTGAACGATATCGGCCATGCACTGCTGCGCCAACGGCTATGTTATGAACTGGCGCTGGAGGATCTGCGTGATCGTTACCGGCGGACGATATTCGGTTTTCTCTGGATCTGCTTGAGTTTCCTGCTCTTTATTCTGGTCAAAAACATCGTCTTCTCGACGCTGAGCGATCGCGATCCTGCTTATTTCTTCACCTACATGACCGCCGGTTTCGCCATCTGGACCTTCATGCAGTCGGTGCTGACGGAAGGCAGCAATTGCTACAACCTGTCGCGTTTCTGGATCCTGGGAACGAATCTGCCCTACTTCCTCTATATCTGCCGGTACATCTACCGCGCCGCAATCGAGTTCCTGCTCGTCATGGTCACCGCACTGGCCGCATGTCTTCTGATCGGCAGGATCGAGCTTGCCGGCCTTGCCTGGTTCGTTCCTGTCCTGGCCTTCTACATGCTGACCGCGGTCGGTGCGATCATGCTGCTGGCGCCGTTGGCCGTGCTGTTTCCCGATGTCGTGCACGCGGTCCGCTCGGTCATGCGAGTCATGTTCTTCGCCACCCCGATCATCTGGGTGCCTGTGGAAGGCACGGTCCTGGAAACAGTGGCGCTCTACAATCCCTTCACCCACTATATCGCGCTTCTGCGCGGCCCGTTGCTGGGCGAGCCTGTCGCCGCGACCAGCCTTGTGGTCTGCGCGGCCGGCACCGGATTCCTGCTCCTGGCTGGCCTTTTCGTCTTCTCCAACAGCCGGCGCTCGATCGCCTACCTGATCTGAGGCTGCGCCATGGAATTCAAGGTCGAGAACGTTTCCGTATATTTCCGTGACCGGTGGATCTTCCGCCTCGGCGCGTCGCGCCGGCGCGGCAACCAGCCGGGCGGGCGCATCGTCAGGGAGAACGGCAAGGCCTATCTGCGCGCCTTGCACGCGGTGAGCTTCAGCTTGAAGGCTGGCGACCGGCTGGCGCTGATCGGTCCCAACGGGGCGGGCAAGTCCACGCTGCTGCGCGTCATGGCCGGGATCTACATGCCGACGACCGGCAGCGTCGAATGTGACGGCACGGTTGGCAGCGCGCTGGACCTGTCCATCGGTTTCCGGCCTGAAGCCACGGGGCGGCGCAATGTCGTCCTGAAGAGCCTGATGGCGGGACGCCGCAGCGAGGACATGGCTGCAATCATGGCCGATATCGAGGAGTTCTCCGAACTCGGCGATTTCATGGACGCGCCGATGCGCACCTATTCCGCCGGCATGCGCGCGCGCCTCGCCTTCGGGCTGATCACCGCCCTTCGGCACGACGTTCTCCTGCTCGACGAATGGATCGGGGTCGGCGACCGGTCATTCCATGCCAAGGCGACGGAGCGGATGAGGAGCTTCGTCAGTGACGCCAACATCCTCGTTCTGGCCTCCCACAATCCCGGCCTGCTGCGCGAAAGCTGCAATCTGGGCCTGGTGATCGACGCGGGCGAGATGAAGTTCTTCGGCCCGGTGGAGGAAGCGCTGGCCTTTTACGACCGGAGCTGAACCAGCCTGCAGCCATGACGTTTTGTCCACGCCGTTCCGCCCGCCGCATAGGATGGGCGAAACGGAAAGGATGCCGCCATGGAAACGACCCCGACGCTCGCACTGCCCCTGATCCAGCCGTCCCAGGCGCAGAAGCACGTGACCCACAATGAGGCGCTGATGCGGCTCGACGCGGTGGTCAACCTGCGTCTCGAATCCCTCGCGGCCACCGAGCCGCCGTCCTCGCCGCAGGAGGGCCGGTGCTGGGCGCTGGGCGAAGGTGCGGTCAATGAGTGGACCGGACGGGACGGTCAGGTTGCCGTCAGGACCGCCGGCGCCTGGGACTTTGTCGAACCGCTCCGCGGCTGGCTTGGCTATGACGTGACCAGCGACCGGATGGTGGTGTTCGACGGCGGGGCATGGCGCCCGCACCGCGGCGAACTGCCGGATGAAGGGTATTTTAGCACGTCGCTTGGCGTCGGCGCGCAGGCTGACGGAGACAACCGCTTGGCTGTTGCCGGCAAGGCCAGCCTGTTCAACCATGCAGGCGATGACCACCGCCTTGTCATCAACCGGGCGGACTCCGGCGCCACGGCATCGGTGGTCTTCCAGACCGGATTTGCCGGCGGCGCGGAAATCGGCCTGGCGGGCTCCGGCAATCTCGCGCTCAAGGTGGCGGATACGGCGGGAAACTGGGCCGATGCGCTGGTCGCGGAACCCGGCGGTCTCGTCACCCTGCCGGAGCGGCCCCTTGCCCGGGCAACCCTCGGCGGCGGCTGGCGCGACATCGCCGACAGCACGCTGGCCGGTTTCAACACGCTGTTCCAGTCGAATGGCGGCGTTTCGCTGGGCTCTGCCATCGCGAACGGGGAGGGGCGCTGGCTGACCGTTCCCCATGCCGGCTTCTACCTGATCCGGCTCAACGTCTTCGCAAGCAATTTCTTCCGGGTGAACCTGGTGCGCAACGATACCCGCGACCTGCTCGGCTTCATGATCTCGGACGGCTCTGCCCAGCGGTCCTATTCCGCCAATGCCGTCTTCATGACCGACCTTGCCGGGGACGATCGACTGGCGCTGGAATTCATCGGGTCCGCACGCTGCGTCTTCCTGAAGGACTATACCGAACTCTCGCTCGTGAGGCTTTGAGAATACCGCCACCAGGTACTCGGTACATGCTGGTCAAAGGCCGGGCTGTTTCCAAACTGCACCAGTTCGGCCGAGACGCACTACACGTGCTCTATCCAACAGACAATACGAATTGCCTAATTAAATAAATTATCATACGCCGTTGCCGCAACTTCCGGAGCGGCCATGCTTTTCAATTCGCCGGTGTTCATGTTCGTCTTCCTGCCGGCGGCACTGGCAGTGTTCCTGCTCTTGCGCCGGTTCCGGCTGGTTCGGACGGCGCAGGCGGCGCTCGTTCTGGCTTCCTTCGTTTTCTACGCCTGGTGGAACCCGAAATATCTCCTTCTGCTGCTGCTGTCGATCGTGGTCAACCTGGCCATGGCCCGAGTTATCGGCAATCTGCGTTCGGGCGACGGCGCCGACAAGGGCCGGCGCCGGGCCGCCGCACGCTCGCTGCTTCTCATCGCCATCACCTTCAATCTCGGCCTGCTCGGCTATTTCAAATACGCCAATTTCTTCCTCGATACGCTGACGGCGCTCGGCGTTTCCGGCTTCGGCCACATCAACGTGCTGCTGCCGCTGGCCATTTCCTTCTTCACCTTCCAGCAGGTCGCCTACCAGGTGGATACCTACCAGGGGAAGATCCAGGATCATGATCCGGTCCGCTACGCGCTCTTTGTCACCTTCTTCCCGCAGCTGATCGCCGGCCCGATCGTCCACCATTCGGAAATGATGCCGCAGTTCCGCGAGGAGGTGCAGCATGGCCGCGACCGGCTGTCCGATTTCCAGCTCGGCCTGTTCATCTTCGCCATCGGCCTGTTCAAGAAGGTGCTGATCGCCGACACGATCGCGCAGTTCTCCTCGCCCATCTACAGCCAGGCGCTGAACGGCGTGCAGCCGGATTTCTTCGCCGCCTGGCTGGCCGCGCTTGGCTACACGGTGCAGATCTATTTCGATTTCTCCGGCTATTGCGACATGGCGACGGGCGCGGCCCGCATGTTCGGCATCAAGCTCCCGGCCAATTTCTTCTCGCCCTACAAGTCGCTGTCCATCGTCGAGTTCTGGCGGCGATGGCACATCACGCTGTCGCGGTTCCTGCGCGATTATCTCTACATACCGCTGGGCGGAAACCGCCGTGGCAGGGTCCGGCGTTACTCCAACCTGATGACGACCATGCTGCTCGGCGGCCTGTGGCATGGCGCCGGCTGGACCTTCGTCTTCTGGGGTTTCCTGCATGGTGCCTATCTGGTCGTCAACCATGCCTGGACGGCATTGATGGTGCGCTCCGGACGCCAGGAGCAACTGGCAGGCTCCGGCCTCTACCGTTTCTTCTGCTGGACGGTCACCATGCTCGCCGTCATCGTCGCCTGGGTCTTCTTCCGCGCCGAGAGCTTCCCTGCCGCCATTGCCATCCTGAAGGGCATGGCCGGCATGAACGGCGTCGAGATCAGCCCGACGCTGGCCACGATCATGGCGCGCATCGGCGCGGACTATGCGAGCCTGCGGCCCTATATCTCCGGATCGGCGGTTGCCTTCGAGGACATGGTGGCCGGTTTCCTGCTTGCCGCCATCGCCATCTGGGCTGCCGCGAAATGGCCCAATGTCTATGAAATGACCGCCAATCGCGACCCGCTTGTCGATGCCGGTGCCTGGATCGAAAGGCCGGGGGCCGTGCAATGGTCGCCGACGGTTCTGTGGGCCGTGCTGACGGGTTTCCTGCTGGCGCTTGCCTTCATGAGCGTCTTCAGTGCCGCCCCGTCGGAATTCCTGTATTTCCGGTTCTAGCGGGAAACGCGGAGGAGGAGACAACGTCATGCGCCACGTCTTTCAGGTCGTCTCGGCCACAGTGCTGTCCGTCGTGTTCCTGTTTTTCGCCTCTGCCTACATCCTGCCGCCCACCAGCGACGTGGCCTGGGTGGAAAACCTCTATGCGATGAAGCAATGGCGCGTGGCGAACATGCCGGAGGAGGGCCCGCGCATTTTCGTTGTCGGCGGCTCGGAGGCGCATTTCTCCATTTCCGCCGAGCAGATCGAACGCGAGACTGGCATCCCGGCAGTCAATTTCGCCACCCATGCGGGGCTTGGCTGGGACGGGCACCTCATGATGGTCAACCGGTACCTGCGCCCGGACGACATCGTCATCTATTCCGCCAACTACTATTCGATTGACGACGAGACACCGTCCCAGCTTCACGCCCTTTTCATGCGGCGCAACATGCCGCTTGCGTTCCTTCAGCGTCCCGTCACCGACTGGCCCGCCTATTTCGGCTACGGTATCTTCGACCAGTTTCTGCGCGCCGCACCGTCGGCTTTCACTATGCGCACGGCATCCGCCAATGCTGTGAAGCAGAATGGCTTCGGGGATGAGGCGCAATATATCGTCCGGGCGGATGAAAAACGTACCCCGCCTCCAGGCAATGTGAAACTCGTGCCCTATCTTGAGGAAACGCCCTTCGGCATGCGCAAGCTGGCGGCCTATCGCAACAATTGGCAGCGGCGTGGTATCCGCCTGTTTGTTTACTGGATGGCGCCCCGCGACCGGCCGGAGTTCCATACGCCCGCCGAGAAGGCAAAAATGCGCCGTTACGCCCGTTTCGCCGAAGCCTGGAAACTGCCGCAACTCAACGAACCCTACGAGACGCTGCTGGCCGACGAGGAACTGGCCAACGGCCCGTCGCATGCCAATTCCATCGGCCGCGAGCGCTACACCTCGATCCTGATCGAGCGTCTCAAGCTGAGACTGTGACGCGGACGCAACCATGGGCAACCGGTGAAGACGGTTATCATCGCCATGTCATTGTGCAACTGCGAAACAAAGGTTAAGAACCGGGCGGGGCTAGGCAAGGACAGAGTTCGGACATCATGGCACGAATCTTCATTACCGGCGGCGCCGGCTTCATCGGCAGCAGGCTGGCCCGCGCCCTGCGCGGCGAGCATGCCGTCACCGTCTATGACAACTATCTGCCGCAGGTTCATGCCGGCAACGAGGCGCCCGCCGATTGGCTCGACGGCGTGACAATCGTCCGGGCCGATGTCCGTGACGCGGACGCCCTCAAGCAGGCCATTGCCGCCGCGGATCCTGAGATCGTCTATCACCTGGCCGCCGAGACCGGCACGGGTCAGTCCTTCGACGAACCGGTGCGCTACAACGGCGTCAACATCATGGGTACGGCGAACCTGATCGAGGCCGTGCGCGCCCATGCGCCCAACCTGAAGCGCATCGTGCTGGCCGGCTCCCGCTCCGTCTACGGGGAAGGGGCCTGCGTCGATGCCGACGGCCGGCCGGCCGTCGCCGTCGAGCGCAAGCCGGAACACATGGCTGCCGGCGATTTCGAGCCGCGCGACGCGGCGGGCCGCAAGCTGACGCCGGTGCCGACCAGTTCGCTCAATTGCCCGGTCGAGCCGGCCTCCATCGACGCCTCCACCAAGCTGATGCAGGAATACCTGCTCAAGCAGGCGTTCTGGGGAACGCCGGTGCAAATCGGCATCTTGCGCCTGCAGAATGTCTATGGTCCCGGCCAGTCGCTCAACAATCCCTATACCGGCGTCATTTCCATTTTCCGCCGCCAGATCGAGGAGGGGAAAACCCTCAACATCTTCGAGGATGGCGTGATTACCCGCGATTTCGTTTTCGTGGACGATGTGGTTGCCGCATTCAAGGCCATCGGCCTGGTCGCCGAATGCCCGCGCGATATCGTCGATATCGGCTCGGGCGAAGCGACGACCATCCTGCACATGGCGAAGACCCTGCTGTCGCTGATGGGCCATGATCCAGAAAGGGTGAGGATCACCGGCGATTTCCGCGCAGGCGATATCCGTTACGCCGTCGCCGACATTTCCATGGCAAGGGAAAAGCTGGGCTGGCAGCCGGACTACGATCTCGACCGTGGCCTGCGCGCGTTTCTTGCCTGGTCGGCCGCCTGAGCGCTAGAAGTTCCCGGCGGTATTGCGCCGTTCCGCAAGCAGGAGACGATCGATGTCCAAGCCCAAACTGCTCTGTATCGGGCACAGCCACCTGAACTGCGTTGCCAATTCCATTGAAGGCAGGCGCAAGCATGTGCCCGGTTTTGACGACCGCTACGACATCGAAGTGCTGCAATTGCGCCGCGATCCTTTTCATCCCAACTTCGTCCAGGTGGATGGCGAACGGCGCATCGCGCCCCGCTGTTCAGGCGCGCTTGCCGAGAGCCTCACGCAGTTCAGGCCGGATGCGATCCTGGGCATGATCAACGGCCAGGAATACCAGGTCATATCCATCGTCAATCACCCGGTCCGCTACGACTTTCCTCTGCCGGGCGGCGACGAATGGTTCGACGACACAGCCGAACTCGTTCCCCATGCCGTCATTCGGGCGGAACTCACCCGGCTCACGCAACTGGCGGTGACGATCTTCCTGGATGAACTCAGGCGCCTGACCGATTGCCCCCTCTATCTGGTCACGCCACCGCCGCCGATTCCGGATGAAAACCACATCCTTGCCTATCCCGGCCCCTTTGCCGAGCAGGCGAAAACGTTCGGCATCTCGCCAGCGCCCTTCCGGCGCAAGATGTGGCGGCTCTATCGCGACATCCTCCGCCAGGAGGGAAGAAAGAGCGGTGCGATCGTGCTCGATCCGCCGCGCGTGTCGATGGAGGATGACTATCTCGCGCCCGACTACTGGCCGAAGGACCCGATCCACGGAAACCTGAAATACGGACACGCAGTCTTCGACATGGTCACGCGCCGCGCCTTCCCCGAACTGGTCAAAGGATGAAGTCCATGGGAAAATCACCCTATTCGACGCTTCCCGATCACTGCTTCTGGCGCCGCGCGAACCGGGGTGCCAAGGAGGGCGCCGTCGACCCGGTCGTCCAGGCGGGCTTCCACATCACGCCGGACATGAAGATCGCCACCGCCGGCAGCTGCTTCGCCCAGCATATCGCGCGTCAACTGAGCAAATCGGGCTTCAACTACTTCGTCGCCGAGCGCGCCCACCCGCTGATCCGGGCCGAGGTCGCGCGCCGCATGAACTACGGCACCTTCTCCGCCCGGTTCGGCAATCTCTACACCACGCGCCAACTCTGGCAGCTTGCGCAGCGCGCCTATGGCAGGTTCACGCCGCACGAGGATGCCTGGGAGCATGAGGGCGGCTGGCTGGACCCTTACCGGCCCAACATCCAGCCCGGCGGCTTCGTCACGCTGGAGGAATTGCACGCCGACCGTGCGCAGCATTTCGCCGCGGTGCGCACCATGCTGGAGGAATGCGACGTCTTCGTCTTCACCTTCGGCCTCACCGAGGCCTGGCGGTCGAAAGTCGACGGGGCGGTCTTTCCGCTCTGCCCCGGCACGGCCGGCGGGACCTTCGATCCCGGGCGGCATGAATTCGTCAATTTCACTGTCGACGAGGTGGTCGCCGATTTCTCCGCCTTCACGGATTTCCTGCTGGAGGTCAATCCCGACGTGAACATCCTGATGACGGTCTCGCCGGTGCCGCTCATGGCGACCGCGCGCGCCGATACCAGTGTCATCGTCTCGACCGCCTATTCCAAGGCGGTGCTGCGCGTCGCCACCGAGATGCTGGCGGCGAAATACGAGGAGGCCTTCTATTTTCCCTCCTACGAGGTCATCACCGGCAATCATGCCATGGGCCGGTATTTCGAGGAGGACCTGCGGGAAGTGCATCCTGCGGGCGTGGCGCACGTCATGCGCTTGTTCATGAAGCACTATTGTGGCATTGAGACCGGCGCGCCGCGGCCGCTTCCGGCCAGGGATGACGATTCGGGCGATGCCTTCGCCGAGAAGATGGCCGAGAACATCGGCGTCATCTGCGACGAGGAACTGCTCGACCAGGGGGAATCGGCCGGCTGACACCGCACTGGCGGCCAAGACTTGCGGGGGCATTGAATCATGGAGCAGAAACCGCTTGAGCCCATGGAAAGGCGCCAGAAGGAACTTCGCCTTTACTACATCCAGCAACGCCTCGGCGAATTGCGCCGCGAGACCCAGGCGCTCCACGACGAGCGCCTTCGCCTGATGCACGAACTGGGCCGCGCCACCACGACGATGAAGGATTGAGAGACAGCATGCGTTTTGTCGTTCACATCGGGCCGCACAAGACCGGCACCTCCTACATGCAGATGCGGCTCTTCCAGGGGCGCGAGGAACTGGAGAACCGCGGCTGGGTTTATCCCGACATCGGCACCTATGGCATGGAAGCCCAGCACGACGTGGCTCACAATCCGGCGCTTTTCATCGAGCCCGAGGGCGAATATGCCAAGGATTTCCGCGACATCATCCAGCGCTGCCATGACGAGGGCAAGAACCTGCTCCTGTCGGCCGAAGGCTTCCGCACCTGGGATGCGGAGAAGATGCTGCGGCTGACGGATCTGGTCGGCGCCGAGAAGGCCGAACTGGTCTTCGCCTTCCGCTGTCCCTTCTCGGTCTTCTATTCCTACTGGGCGGAAGAGGTGAAGCAGGGCTTTTCAGGAAGCCTCGCCTTCCGCTTCATGCAGAATTTCATCGACTGGGAAAACTCGCAGATCCTCAATCCCTTCTTCGACCTGAAGCGCTTCGAGGACAATGCCCGTTTCGACATCAACATTCTCTATTTCGATGCGGCGCGGAAGCACAAGATCGACATCTGCGACCTGCTGACCGACGGCATCATGGGCTGCGGTGTCCTGCCGCCGCCGGCGCGCGAGACCGTCAACGAGAGTTTCCCCATCGAACTGACCGAATTCCTGCGTCTCATCACATTCCGCCACACGAAGACCAAGCGCTTCACCAATTCGCGCTACCGGCTGGCCTTCATGCAGCACACCACGCCGGAAGAACGCGCCGAGATCATCCAGACGGTCAAGACGAAGGCCGGCGACGCCTTCCGCGTCTTCCAGCTTCCGCGCGACAACATGTTCTACAACGAACTCAAGCAGCGATTCGCGGCCAAGCCTTATACACGAAAGCTGCCGGAGGGCGGCGAACAGGATCTGCCGGACACGGTGCTCAAGTGGCGCTTCGGCGATCTCGGCATGATGGCGGCGGTGCCCGAGATCATGGCGCTTGTGGAGAAATACGAGGAAAGGCTAAAAGCAGTCGGATTCTGACGATAGACGGGGACACTGAACCGTCCGGCTGTCAGGCCGGCCGGCGCTGAGTACCATAAAAAGAAGAGAAAACGTCCCGAATGCGATTGGTTATCCATGCCGGTCCACACAAGACCGGAACCTCCTACATACAGCAGCGCCTCACCGACAACCGTGATTTCCTGCGCCAGTCCGGCTGGATCTATCCCTCCATCGGAACGATGGGCACCGAGGGACAGCATGTCATCGCCCAAAAGGCCGGTACGAAGCTTGACCTTGACTGGCCGCCGAACCTGGAAATCCTGGAGCTTGGCGAAATCTGCAAGGGTGAAGGTGCCAACCTGATCCTGTCCGCGGAAGGATTCCGCGTCTGGGATGCCGAGCGCCTGCTGCATCTTGCCGATGCGCTGGGTTTTGAAACGGTCGAACTTCTCTACGTGATCCGGGACCCCTATTCGGTCTACCGGTCCTATTGGGCCGAGGAGGTCAAGCAGGGATATGGCAATTCGCTTCCCGCCCGCATGATGTCGTCGTTCATCGCGCCGGAACGGTCGTTTCTCCTCAATCCGATGATCGACATAAGGCGCATGGCAGCCTCGGACCGCATCTCCATGACGCTCATGTACTACGACGCGCTCAAGGCAGCCAGGTTCGACATTTGCGATGTCATCACGGGCGAGATCCTGCGCTTGGGCGTCCTGCCGGAACTCAAACGCGAGCGCGTCAACGAGAGTTTCTCGATCGAACTGACGGAATTCCTCCGTCTGCTGACCGCGCGGCACTACAAGACCAAGCGCCATTGTGGCCCGGCGCTGCGCAATGCCTTCGTCCGTGAAATTCCCCGCGAGGAGGTCGAGCGGATCCAGGCCATCGTGAATGCGCATGGCCAGGAGTGCTTCCGTTCGCTGACCCTGCCGCGCGCCACGCCCTTCTATGAAAACCTGAAGCATGAACTCGCCGAGGTTCCGGTCCATCGCCATCTGCCGGAAGCCGGCTACGAGGGACTGCCGTCCGAACCGGCTGTCTGGACCTTCATGGATATCGGCGAAATGATGAATATTCCGGAGATCGCGCAGATTGTTCTTGAGACGGAACAGCGCCTCAAGCTCTAATATACACTGGGGCGCATGCAAACGCGGACGGGGCATTCCGCGGCTAGAAGCAGGGAAAACCAATGCTGGCCACCATCTACGTCATCCCCAGCATGACGTCCGTCCACGAGTACATGCAGCTGGCGCTGGAAAAGCTGCGCGCGGCATCGCGCGTCCTGATCGTCGTCACGGACACCTATCAGGGAACGCCGGAATGGGAGGCGCTCGCGGGCATCGAGCCTGATGCGCTGGTTCCCTTCGGCGAGGGCGCGCGCAGCGTCTTCAACGGTTACAAGGCCGGTCTCTCCTATTTTCTCGACCGCCATGGGGATGACAGCGGCCCCTTGGTCCTGGCCGAGGGGCTAGCCTTCGGGCCGTTCAGCGATCCGGCCGACTTCGCTTCCCTGGTGGATGACAAGACCGGCCTGATGGCCGCCAACTACATCGCGCCGAAGCTGGACGTGCGCTATGCGAACATGGATTTGCCGCAGCGCATTCCGCTGCTGGATTTCGCGGTGCTGTCGGATTCGCTGTGGAAGCGCCCTGATTTCCGCCAATTCTGGGAAAACCATACGCCGAACGGCGATTATCAGCGCGAGTTGCTGGACAACTATGCGGATTTCGCCCGCTGGCTCGACGACAACGGCATCGAGGTCGCCTATCCCTTCGATATCAGCCGCTACGAGACCTCCGAGCCCGGCCTTTACGAAATGGAGAAGCTGGCCCGCGAGGACCTGCTGGCCATCATTCCGAACCACGGCTTCCTGATCGATCCGCTCCTGTCTGATCTCTATACGCTCAACCAGCGGGCCGCGCTCGATACGTTGCGCCAGCGTTTTCCCCGGGAATACACCGCGATTTCCCGTTTCCTGGTCAAGAACCGTGAACTGCGCGATCTTCACGCCACGGCCGACCAGGTCGAGGTGCTGGACGAGGTGGCCCGCCACCCGCGCAAGAAGAAGTGGAAATTCGGCACGGTCGGCGTCTTCATCCACGCCTTCTATGCCAACATGATGCCCGAGTTCTGGGCACTGATCGAGCGCCTGCCGGACAATTTCCATCTCTACATCACGACGGCAACGGATGAGAACAAGGTTCTCATCGAAGCCTTCCTCGATGAAAAGGGTTTTCCCGCCGATCGCCGCGATGTGCGCGTCGTGGAACAGAATCGCGGCCGCGACATGGGCTCGTTGTTCATCTCCTTCCGTGATGTCATCATGGAGAACCGCCACGAACTCTGCCTGCGCCTGCATTCCAAGCGCACACCGCAGGTCGCCCGCCAGATCGGCGAATCCTTCAAGGCGCACCTGTTCGACAACCTCGTCTATACGAACGGCTATATCCGCAATCTCTACGACATGATCGAGGAACAGCCCGATCTCGGCCTGATCATGCCGCCCACCATTCATATCGGGTTCGGCACGCTCGGCCATGCCTGGTTCAACAACCGCGATCCCTTCTTCAGCCTGGCCCGGGACATGGGGCTGAACGTGCCCTTCGACAGCCACACACCGCTTGCGCCCTACGGCACCATGTACTGGTTCCGGTCAAAGGCGCTGCGCCGCATGTTCGAATGGCGCTGGAAATGGGAGCAGTACAATCCCGAACCGATGCATGTCGATGGCGGCCTGGCCCACGTGCAGGAGCGTCTGATCCCTTATGTCGTCCAGAACGCCGGATACCGGGTCGTTTCCATCATGAATCGCCACGCCGCGGCGCGCAACTACGCCAAGCTTGAATACAAGCTTCAGCGCCTCGCCTCGCAGATCCCGACGGCCAATGTCCACGAGCAGTTTGTCTACCTGCAGAATTCACAGAGACCGGGAACACGCACCTGGCTGGAATTCCTGACCCCGCTCTACCAGAAGCACGTCATGACGCGGCCGGGCCTGCTGCGCATTGTCCGCCCCTTCGCCCAAGGCGTGCGCCGGCGGTTGCTTCGCTAGGCGGGAACATCGCGCAGGGGGCGTCATTCTGGCGGCCTGAAACGAGAAAACCACGCGCCGTAAATTGGCGCGTGGCCGAAAGGCAGGCGAACGCTGCCGGATCAGGCTGCGGACAAGAGCCGTTCAACAACGGCGGCGCTGGAGGTCCGCCATTCGGGGGCACGGTAGCCGAATGTCGCCTCGAACTTGCTGCAATCGAGCCGCGAATTGGACGGACGCCGGGCCTTGGTCGGGAAGTCGGCCGTGGTGATCGGCCTCACGGTGGCTGTCGGGCCGCCGTGGTCTGCGCTGACGGCCATGATGTGGGTGGCGAAGTCGCACCAGCTGCAATGGCCGGTTCCCGCCAGGTGATAGGTTTCGCCGAGGCCCTTGCCAGGTTCGGCCCGCCAGGCGGCAATGCAGGAAAGAAGCCCGTCGGCAATGTCGAGCGCGTTGGTCGGGTTGCCGAACTGGTCGGCCACCACGGTCAGTTCGTCGCGCCCCTCGGCAAGGCGCAGCATCGTCTTGACGAAGTTCTTGCCGAACGGGCTGTAGACCCAGGCCGTGCGCGCGATGACATGCTTGTCCCAGGCGTCCCTGATCGCGTTTTCCCCGTCCAGCTTCGTCTGGCCGTAGACGCCGGTCGGACCGGTCGGGTCCGTTTCCGTCAGCGGTGCGTCGCCGGTACCGGGGAAGACATAGTCGGTTGACAGGTGGATCAGCCGGGCGTCGAGTTCACGGCAGGTTTCGGCGATCACGCCGGGTGCCACGCCGTTGCAGCGGGCGGCCAGGTCCGGCTCGTCCTCCGCAAGATCGACGGCCGTATAGGCCGCCGCGCTGACGACGACATCCGGCGCGGCGCTCCTCAGCGTCTTGCGAATGGTGTCCGGATCGGCAAGGTCGAACTGCGGCCGGCCGGCGAAGACCAGCTCGATATCGCGCGAGCCTGCCCAGCGTTCCGCGATCGATTGCGCGACCTGTCCCTCGCGCCCTGTCACGAGAACCTTCATGGTCTTGCCTTGCCCGTTCCCAGGCGCTCGCCGCCAAGCTTGTTGTGCAAAGGTCGCCACCACCATTCATTGCCCAGATACCAGTCGATCGTGTCGGCCAGCCCGCTTTCGAACGTATGCGCCGCCTTCCATCCCAGTTCGGTCTCGATCTTGGTCGGGTCGATGGCATAGCGCCGGTCATGGCCCGGCCGGTCCGTGACCATGGTGATCAGGTCGCCATAGCTCTTTCCGCCGGTCCTCGGCTTCTTCTCGTCCAGGATGGCGCAGATCGCGCGCACGACCTCGATGTTCTGGCGCTCGGCCCGGCCGCCGATATTGTAGCTTTCGCCAATCCGGCCGCGTGTCGCCACGCATTCCAGCGCCGCGGCATGATCGTCCACGTAAAGCCAGTCGCGGATGTTCTCGCCCTTGCCGTAGACGGGCAGCGGCTTCTCGTCGAGGGCATTGAGGATGACGAGAGGAATGAGCTTTTCGGGGAAGTGGAACGGACCGTAATTGTTCGAGCAGTTCGTCATCACCACCGGCAGGCCGTAGGTGTGGTTCCAGGCCCTGACCAGGTGGTCCGATGCCGCCTTGGAAGCGGAATAGGGCGAGGAGGGCGCGTAGGGCGTTTCCTCGGTGAAGATGCCGCTGTCGAAGGGCAGGTCGCCGAACACCTCGTCGGTGGAGATGTGATGGAAGCGGAACCGCTCCTTCTTTTCCCCCGTGAGGTCCTCCCAGTGCGCCCGGGCGGCCTTGAGCAGGCGGAACGTCCCGACGATATTGGTCTCGATGAAGACTTCCGGCCCGTCGATGGAACGGTCGACGTGGCTTTCCGCGGCCAGGTGCATCAGCACGTCGATCGCTTCCTCGCGCAGCAGGTCGCGGATCTTCGCCTCGTCGCAGATGTCGGCTTCCACGAAGCGGTAATTGTCCTGCGCCTCGATGGATTTCAGCGATGCCAGGTTGCCCGCATAGGTCAGCTTGTCGACATTGACGACCCGGTTGTCCGGGTTGGCGGCCAGGCGCCGGCAGACCGCCGAGCCGATGAAACCGGCACCGCCGGTGATCAGGAAATTCATGGCTCAATCCTTGGAATAGGTGAATCCGGTATCCGTATCGGCCAGCAGGGCCGCGTCCTTGTCTTTCTGGGACAGGATGACGGAGGCGATGTCGACGGGCCACTCGATGCCGATGTCGGGATCGTCGAACCGGATCGACCGGTCATGATCGCGCGAATAGAGAGCGGAGACCTTGTAGAGGAACTGGGTATCGGGTTCCAGCGTCACGAAGCCGTGGGCAAAGCCGGCGGGCAGGTAGAGCTGGTTCCACTTTTCCGCGGACAGTTCGATGCCGACCCATTTGCCGTAGGTCGGCGACCCCTTGCGGATGTCCACGGCGACGTCGAAGACCGAGCCGGAAACCACCCGCACCAGCTTTGCCTGGTCGAAGGGTGGCAACTGGTAGTGAAGGCCGCGCAGGACGCCGACCTGCCTGGAGAAGGAATGGTTGTCCTGCACGAAATCGGCATCGATGCCGTTCGCCTTGTAGACAGTGGCGTTGTAAACCTCGGAGAACCAGCCGCGATCGTCACCGAACTTGTCGGGAACGACCTCGATGACGCCATCGATGGCGAGCGGATTGAAGGTCGGCATCAGGTCATCTCCTTCACGCGGCGGCGCAGGTATTCCGCATAGTCGCCCTTGCCAAGCTCGTTGGCCCGCCGGAGCATTTGTTCCGCGTCAAGCCACTTGTTCTCGAACCCGATCTCTTCCAGGCAGGCGATCTTGTAGCCCTGGCGATGCTCGATCGTGCGCACGAAGGCCGCCGCCTCGTGCAGCGAATCCGGCGTGCCGGTGTCGAGCCATGCATAGCCCCGGCCCATCCGCGCCACGGTCAGGTCGCCGCGCGCCAGGTAGGCGCGGTTGACATCCGTGATTTCCAGTTCGCCGCGGGCCGACGGCTTGACCTCGGCGGCGATGTCCACGACGTCGTTGTCGTAGAAGTAAAGCCCCGTGACCGCCCAGTTGGATTTGGGTTCCTTCGGTTTTTCCTCGATGTCGAGTGCCGTCCCGGTGGTCGCATCGAACTGCACCACGCCGTAGCGTTCCGGATCGTTGACATAATAGGCGAACACGGTCGCACCCTTGGGCTTGGCTGCCGCCTGGCGGCAGAGCGTCGACAAACCCGCGCCATGAAAGATGTTGTCGCCGAGAACCAGCGTGCAATTGTCCTTGCCGATGAAATCCCTGCCGATGATGAAGGCCTGAGCCAGGCCTTCCGGGGCGGGCTGGACGGCATAGCTCAGTTCCACGCCGAAGGCAGAACCGTCGCCAAGCAGTTCCTGGAACACCGGCTTGTCCCGCTCGGTGGAAATCACCAGGATTTCGCGGATGCCGGCCAGCATGAGAACCGACATCGGATAGTAGATCATCGGCTTGTCATAAACCGGCAGGATCTGCTTCGAAGCCGCGATTGTCATGGGAAACAGGCGGGTGCCGCTGCCGCCTGCCAGAATGATACCCTTCATGGGAAAACGCTCTTTCTTTTTGGCCTGCCCGGTTGCGCCGCATTGCCTCTCGTGCACCCTGGACAGGAATAGTGGAAAGCCCCGGCTTTCTTTGGCCCGCGCTCTGGATAGATGAACCCGGCGCGCGTCTCAACCCTTGCCCCTGTGCGCCGGATTTCGTTTCTTCTGCTCCTGGCCGGATCTCGCCCTGGCGGCCGTCCCTTTACTTGGCCTTGAGAGACATGCCCGCGATTTCAGCCGCAGCAAAGCGGTATATCGCCTGGCCATTGGCTGAGAGGTCGCCCATCAGGTTGACGCCCTTCTGGTCCCAGTTGTTGGTGAAGTCGCCCAGCAGGATGCCGGCCTTTCTCTCGTCTGCGGGCAGTTCGAGGACCGCTCCGCTCTTGAATACGATGACGACGGTAACCATGGAATTCTGCTTCCTTCTTCTTCGGATGGTTTGTGCGTGAATGCCTAATTCAATAATTGCTTAACCCAAGGGCAGGTCTTTGTGAACAAAACCGCAGACGCACGTGTGATGACTGGCACAATTTGGCTGGGGCCATGTTGTTGCACTGCAACACAATGGTGTCTGCCTGGCCTTTCGCCATGCGGTTCCACGGTGCGCAAAAAACTCCCGCCCGGTTGCCCGGACGGGAGCCTCGATTCGACCGCATCCGTTTACCCCGACCTACAGGACGAAGTCGCCGGATGAAATGCCGAGGCTGGTGCCCAGCAGTTCAATGCGGAAGTCGGCCAGTCCGTCCCCGTTCACATCGCCTTCGATGAATGTCAGGCCAAGATACTCGAATGACCGCAACTGCCCGGCGGAACCTGTGAAGAAGCTGCCGACATAGGTGAAGGCCTGGTTTCCGGCCAACCCGGTATTCGCGTCGATGGCCGAAACATCGAAGAGATCAAGCCCGTTCTGGAAGTCCTGGATCCGGTCTCGATCCGCATAGAGCAAGCCGGAATCCTGTATCGCAAGGTATGTGAACCGGTCACTGTGGTTGCCGCCATAGATGACGTCCCTGCCTTCGCGGCCGCGTAGCGTGTCGTTGCCGTTGTTGCCGAGCAGGATGTCGTCGCCATCCGCCCCGTCGAGCAGGTTCACCTGCGCCGAGCCGATCAGCCAGTCGTCATGATTGGACCCGAGCACGTTCTCGAAGCCGCTGATCGTGTCCCCGGTGGCATAGCCGCCATTGGCAGTGTTGCCGCCCAGGAAGATGTCAACGCCGGCATTGGAGTCGGTGTAGTAGAGCGTGTCGAAACCGGCGCCGCCATAGAGGTCGTCGGCACCCGCGCCGCCGCCCATGGTGTCGTTGTTGTTGCCGCCGTAGAGGCTGTCGTCACCGCCGCCGCCATAGACGCCGTCATTGCCGTCGCCGCCATAGATGGTATTGGCGGTCGAGCCGCCCTCGAACAGGTCATTGCCCGAATTGCCGTAGATGTTCTCGAAGCCGTAGAAGTCGCCGGCCGCACCGCCATAGCGGTTCTGCATGTAGCCGTCGGTGATGGAGGCCTCGATCGCAGTCGAACCGTAGAAGTAGATGCTGTCGGTGTCATTGCCGCCATAGAAGTCGTCGAACGTGTTCAGGCCGCCATAGACATAGACAAGGTCGTTCCCGGCATCGCCATGGAAATCTTCGCTGTCCTGGGTGCCGCCGGAGTAGAAGTAGTCCGCTGCATCGCCGCCATAGGCAACGCCGCCACCGTCGCCGACGGCGAGGAAATCGGTATCGGCTCCGCCGTAGATATAGTCAAATCCGCCGCCAGAATAGAGCGTGTCGGAACCGCTGTTGCCGTAGAAGTTCTCTGAACCGGTGCCGCCATAGAACAGATCGTTTCCGGAACCCGCATAGATGTTCTCGAAGTCCTGGAATGCCAGGTCCGTGGCGAAACCGCCATACCGGTTGTCGACTGTCCCGCTGGTGCCGTTGAAATAGAGCGGCGTCGATCCATAGAAATAGGCGGTATCCGTTCCGGTTCCGCCATAATAATCGTCGTACTGGTTGATGCCGCCATAGGTGTAGACGGTGTCGTTGTCCGCACCGCCATACACGTATTCGCTGTCGGTACTGCCATAGAGATAGAAATAGTCGGAACCGCTATTGCCGGACATATAGGCGCCGTCACTGCCGCCATAGAGGTAGTCGGTGCCGGTGCCGCCATAGAGACCGTCATAGCCGGAGCCGCCATAAAGATAGTTGGTATTGCCACCGCCATAGAGGAGATCGCCGCCGTCATTGCCGTAGAGTGAATTGGAGGCGCCGGTATCGCCGTAGACGGCATCCCCGCCGCTGCCGCCGAAAACGGTTTCGATGTCATAGAATTGCAGGTCGGAGGCGAAGCCCCCGTAGCGGTGGTTGAGCGTGTTGTTATTCATGTCGATGAGGACGGCGGTTGAGCCGAAGAAATAGGCATAATCGGTGCCCCCTCCGCCATAGTAGTCGTCGTCGATATCCAGCCCGCCATAGGTGCGGAACGAGTCGTTCCCGGTGCCGCCATAGGCGTTCTCGTTGTTGTAGCCGGAATAGAAGTACATGGTGTCGCCGTCATCGCCACCATACATGCTGCCGCCATCGGCGCCCGCAGCGAGCGTGTCGTTGCCTGCGCTGCCGTAGAGGTAGTCGAAGCCGCCGCCGCCATAGGCGGAATCGGAGCCGCCATTGCCGGTAAAGGTGTTGCTGTTGGAATCCCCGTAGAACAGGTCATCACCCGATCCGGCATAGATGACCTCGATGTTCCAGAAGTCGAGTGCCGTCGAGTAGCCGCCATAGCGGTAGTTCAGGGTTCCAAGCGAGCCGGCAACGAATGTCAGCGACGAACTGCCATAGAAGTAGGCATAGTCCGTGCCCCCGGAACCATAGTAGTCATCGAACTCGTCGATTCCGCCATAGGTGTAGAAGTAGTCGGTCGATGCACCGCCAAATCCGTCTTCGTTGTTGGTGCCGCCGTAGTAATAGAAATTGGTCATGATGGTCGCCTTTCCTGTCATCCCGTCCCGCCGTTTCTGCGTTGGGCGCGGGGGAGGTGTGGCGAACCGACAGGTCCTTCAGTCCAGTAGGCGAATGCTCAAGAAGCCTGGAAAAAAGCATTTACCGGTACCGGACGCTTGTCCGGTACGGCTTGCGTGTGTTCCAATTCTATCCTGATGTCGTGGCGGGGCTGCTTGGCATTTCGCACCTGCCGGTCGCTGCGTGGATAGCCCCTTTAATTATCATACCATAAATCACGGAAATTTCAAACGACGCCGGATGCCCTGCGAAAATGCCCGCCCGGTCATCCCGGGCGGGCACTGTTCACGACGATGGTGGGCGGCCTTTCGGTCCGGGATTACAGGATGAAGTCGCCGGCCGAAATGCCCAGTCCGGTTCCCAGCAGTTCGATGCGGAAGTCGGCGGCACCATCCCCGTCCACATCCCCCTCGATGAAGGTCAGGCCGGAGAACTCGTAGGACCGCAATTCGCCCGCGGTGCCGGAGAACGAGCCGCCGACATAGGTGAATGCCTGGTCGCCGACCGTTCCGGTATCGGCGTCGAGCGCCGCGAGGTTGAAGCGGTCGAGTCCGTTCTGGAAGTCCTGGATGCGGTCGCGGTCGGCAAACAGCAGGCCGGTATCCGACATGGACAGGTAGACGAACGTGTCGCTGTCGTTGCCGCCATAGATGATGTCCCTGCCTTCCCGGCCACGCAGCGTGTCGTTGCCGTTGTTGCCGAGCAGGATGTCGTCGCCATCCGCCCCGTCGAGCAGGTTCACCTGGGCCGATCCGATCAGGAAGTCATCGTAATTGGATCCCAGGACGTTCTCGAACCCGTTGATGGTGTCGCCCGTGGCATAGCCGCCATTGGCGGTGTTGCCGCCAAGGAAGATGTCAACGCCGGCATTGGAGTCGGTGTAGTAGAGCGTGTCATAGCCTGCGCCGCCATAGAGATCGTCGGCACCGGCGCCGCCGCCCATGGTGTCGTTGTTGTCGCCGCCATACAGGATGTCGTCGCCTTCGCCGCCATAGACGCCGTCATTGCCGGACCCGCCATAGATGGTATTGGCGGTGGTGCCACCCTCGAACAGGTCGTTGCCGGTTCCGCCATAAATGTTCTCGAAGCCGTAGAAGTCGCCGGCCGCGCCGCCGTAGCGGTTCTGCATGTAGCCGTCGGCGACGGAGGCCTCGATTGCCGTCGAACCGTAGAAATAGATGCTGTCGGTGTCGCCGCCGCCATAGAAGTCGTCAAACGTGTTCAGGCCGCCATAGACATAGAAGAAGTCGTTGCCGGCATCGCCATAGAGGTCTTCGTTGTCCTGGGTTCCGCCGGAATAGAATGCGTCGCCGTCATCTCCGCCATAGGCAGCGCCGCCGCCCGCGCCGACGCCGAAGTAGTCAGTGCCCGAGCCGCCGTAGAGATAGTCGTAGCCGTCACCCGAATACATCTGGTCGACGCCGTCATTGCCATAGAAATTGTCCGAGACCGCGCCGCCATAAAGGATGTCGTCGCCGGAACCGGCATAGACATTCTCGATGCTCGAGAAGTTCGGGTCGGTGGCGAAGCCGCCATAACGGTGATCGACAGTGGCGGTGTCGCTGTTGAAGATCATGGCCGTCGACCCGTAGAAATAGGCGGTGTCGGTGCCCGAGCTTCCATAGTAGTCGTCGGTCTCGTTCAGCCCGCCATAGGTCGTGAACGTGTCGTTGTCGAGACCGCCATAGCCGTATTCGCTCCCATAGGAACCGTAGAAATAGATCATGTCGTTGCCGCTGCCGCCCGACATGTAGGCACCATCGGCTCCGGCGTAGAGGTAATCCGTGCCGGTGCCGCCGTAGAACGCGTCATAGCCGTCGCCGCCATAGAGATAATTCGTGCCGCCGACGCCATACAGGGTATCCGAACCACTGTTGCCGCTCAGCACGTTGTCGGCCGTGCTGGCGCCATACATCAGGTCCGCGCTGGAACCGCCATAGACATTCTCGATGTCCTGGAAGTCGAGCGTGCTGGCAAAACCGCCGTAACGCAGGTTCAGCGTCTCGTTGGCCAGGTTGACGTTGACTGCATACGACCCGTAGAAATAAGCGGCGTCGGTACCCGTGCTGCCATAGTAGTCGTCGTTGATGTCGAGGCCGCCGTAGGTGTAGAAATAGTCGTTGCCGGCGCCGCCGTAACCGTTTTCGTTGTCCGTTCCCGAATAGAAATACATGCGGTCGTTATCATTGCCGCCATACATGTTGCCGCCATCGGTGCTGGCATAAAGATAGTCGTCGTCGTCGCCGCCATAGAGATAGTCGTAGCCGGCAGCACCATACAGCGAGTCGCTGCCGTCATTGCCGTAGAGATAGTTGTTCGAGGCATCGCCGTAGAACAGGTCGTTGCCGGAACCGGCATAGACGCGCTCGATGTCCTGGAAGTCCGGAGCGGTCGTGTGGCCGCCATAGCGCTGGTTCACCGTCCCGCTCGCCCCGATGGTGAAGGTCATCGCCGTCGAGCCGTAGAAATAGGCGTAGTCGGTTCCCGCGCCACCGTAGTAGTCGTCGAATTCGTCGACGGCGCCATAGGTGTAGAAGGTGTCGTTGTCGTTACCGCCATAGGCGTCCTCGGCGTCGTAGCCGCCATACAGGTAGAGGTAATCGCCGCCGTTGCCGCCATACATGCCGGCGCCGTCCGGACCGGCATAGAAATAGTCCGCGCCGTCATTGCCGTAGAGGTTGTCGTAGGCGCCGGCGCCATAGAAGGTGTCTGTGGACGATGTGCCGTAATAGGTGTCGGCGCTGACGCCGCCATAGAAGATTGTCATGGTCAAGTCTCCCAACCCGATTGCATCGCAGTCGCGAAGTTATCGTTCCAGGTCGGGAATCCGGGCTTTTTCTCGGTCAGGCGTTGCCGCCCCCCGATTTCAGCCACGACGCAGGTAAACAGGCCCGATCATCGCCAAAATGACGCTGTCGGCATGTATGCCCAGCACCGCGGCAAGACCGTTCCACCGAACCTGTCTTTCCGCTTCAAGTGGCCCCATGACGTGACGTTAGCATCTCATTGAGTGAATGCAACTAATTTAAGAAATACACCTTTTAGGGCTGTGCGCGCCGTCACAGGACGCGTTCTCCAATATTTTCCGGTTCTGTTCCATGCCCCGCCTTTTTCATTCAGCTTTGCTTGCGGCGAGCAGGAAAGGTGCGCCCGCTGTTCGGTCACCTGTCAATAGCCGTGGGCGCGCCAGTCAACCTGCGGGTCCAGCGTCGCGATTTCCTCGTTGATCCGGGAAACATGCGCGTCGAGCATGCGTTGCAGCGGTTCGGGCAGGGCATGAAGATTGTTCTCGTCGATGCCCGCGCGGCGTTTCTCGATGGCCCCTGGCGCCTGCATGCGCTGTTCCATGGCGGTCAGCGCCTGCATGACGCTGCGCCCGAAGGGTGTTGTCACCGGGCGATAGGCATAGATATCGGGATATTGGGACTGCGCCAGCCAGTCCCATTGCGAGGCGAAATGGACGGGGTGGCGCCCCCGCAGCCGCCGCGCGATCTCCGCGTCGTCCATTGCTGGCCGGCTGTGCGTCTGCCCGAGAAGATCGGCGATATCGCCGACGCTAAGTGCAGCAAGGCGTTCGCCGCGATAGTCGCTGTCCTTTGTCGGCGCCTCGAAGCACAGCACGTGAACGGCGGGCACGATCCCTTGCAGGGCGCGCACGAGGTTCACGTAGTTGAGAATGGGAAACAGGAAACGGTCCCGCCGCAGGAAGATCAGGCGGATGAAGTCCTCGAAGGTTTCGGCCGATCCCCACTGGACCCATTGCCGGAAATAGGACCGCAGAAGGCTGTGCTGGTTGCGCACGACGATCACCGGCTCGACCTCGGCGGGCGCGATACGCTTGAAGTTCTCCAGGATTTGCGGCAGCGAGTTGGACTGGCCAAAGGCGACGAAGCCGGCCGACGACAGAACTTCGTCGCTGAGCCAGACCGTGTCGTGCGGGCATTCCTCGAAGGCCTCTTGCAACGCGGCCCGGTGCGGCGCGCAATTGCGCAGCCGGACATCGCCGAAAACCGCGATGACGCGGGTGAACTCCGCGATCAGCGGATCGGCAAAGGCGCCACCCGTGGTCTTGCCGAGGTAGCCGATGTGTCTTGCATGGACCAGCGTGTCCTGCAGCGATGTCGAGGCGCACTTCGGCAACCCCATGTGAAGGATGAAACGTTTCCGGGTCATGTCCACTCCGCCCCCGGCGCCCTGACTGGCGCCCGCACTGTCGTGGCAGAAAGACTTGCCCGCCCGGCCGCGTGGCCGGACGGGCATCATCTGCCGTCGCAAACACCAAGCTTAAAGGATGAAGTCCGAGGCGTCGATGCCCAGTCCCGTCCCGAGCAGTTCGATCCGGAAGTCGGCCGCGCCGTCGCCGTCGATATCGCCCTCGATGAAGGTCAGGCCGACATTTTCATAGGAACGGATCTCCCCGGCCGTCCCCGAGAAGAACGATCCCACATAGGTGAAGGCCTGGTCGCCGGCCGTGCCGGTGTCGGCATCGAGAAGGGACAGGTCGAAGACGTCGTCGCCGTCTGTAAAGTCCTGGATGCGGTCACGGTCGGCGAACAGGAGGCCGGTGTCCGACAGCGACAGGTAGACAAAGACATCGTCGTCATTGCCGCCATAGATGATGTCGCGCCCGGCACGCCCGCGCAGGGTGTCGTTGCCGTTGTTTCCGAGCAGGATGTCGCTGCCCGCGCCGCCGTCGAGCAGGTTGACCTGCGCCGAACCGAAAAGGCGGTCATCGTAATTGGAACCGACCACGTTCTCGAAGCCGGAGATCGTGTCGCCGGTGGCATGCCCCCCGGTTGCCGTGTTGCCGCCGAGGAAGACCTGCACCGCGCCATCCGAGTCGGCATAGTTCAACGTGTCGAAACCCGCCCCGCCCGAAAGCGTGTCCGCCCCCGCGCCGCCGCGGATCGTGTCATTGCCGCCTTCGCCCGAAAGCGTGTCGTCGCCATCGCCGCCGAAGAACATGTTGTGACCGCTGTCGCCGGTCAGCGTGTCGCCATAGGCGGTGCCCAGGACGTTCTCGATGTTGCGCACCGTGTCCGTCTCGAAACTGGCGACCGCAGAGGCATCGCTCGATCCCGCCAGCGTCAGGGTGACGCCCGTGAACAGGTCGGAGAAGTCGGCCCAGTCGCCGGTGCCCTCGCCACCGTCGAGGATATCATCACCCCGCCCGCCGCGCAGCGTGTCGTTGCCGCCGCCGCCGGCCAGGTGGTTGTCCTCGTTCGACCCGTAGAGGCGGTCGTCGCCGGATCCCGCATAGACATTCTCGAAATTCAGGATTTCGGCACCGAGCGCCCCGTCCGAGATCCGCGTGAAGGTCTCGGCGGCAAGATCGGCCTCGAAGCCGGTGGTGAACAGCTCGAACACGAAGGTGTCGGCATAGCCGTAGCTGATGTCGTAAACGTCGCCGCCATCGAAGACGTGTCCGGCGGTCGGTACGCTCACGCCCTCCGCGCCGTATCCGAAGCCGATGATGTCGCTGCCTTCGCCGCCGAAGAACTGGTCGGATCCGGTCACCGTGCCGGTCGAGCCGACAAGGATGATGTCGTCGCCGTTGCCGCCCTCGATCCGGTTCGACGCATTGTTGCCGATCAGCGTGTCGTCGTGGTCGGAGCCGATGATGCCCTCGAAGCCGATGATGGTGTCGATGCCGGCGCCGAGGGTGTCCTGTGCCGTTGTCAGGCGCAGGTCGACGCTGACCCCGCTGCCAGCACTTACATAGGAGACGATGTCCTGCGAACCGCCCGCGCCGTTCAGCACGTCGTTGCCGCCGCCGCCTTCGATCGTGTTGTTCAGGCCGTCGCCGGTCAGGGTGTCGGCATGGGCGGACCCGATGATGTTCTCCACCGAGTTGATGATGTCGGTCCCGTCGCCGGTGGCAGTGGCATCGGTGGCGCCATTGAGCGTCAGCGTCACGCCGGAGAAGCTTCCCGCAAAGCTCACCGTGTCGTTGCCGCCGCCGCCGATGATCGTGTCGTCACCCGCTCCGCCGACAATGAAATCGTCGTCGTCGCCCGCGTCGATGGTGTCGTTGCCCTCATTGCCGTGGATGGTGTCATTGCCGCCGCCGGCGTAAATGATGTCATTGCCGCCGGAGATGATCACGGCGCCGATTTCGGCGGTTTCATAGTCGCCGTAGATGAAATCGTCGCCGTCGCCCGATGTGATCGTGTCGTTGCCGCCGGCGAGCGAGTTCGTGGTTTCGATCTCTTCGATGTCACCCCAGATCCGGTTCGCCCCGTCGCCCGCCACGATCGTGTCGTCGCCGCCGTAAAGCAGGTTGTTGACGCCCTGTGTCGTGAAATTGAGGACCTGCCGGAAATCGCCGTGTATCTGTGCGCCCGTCCCGTTGGTCACGGTGATGTCGTCATCACCGCCATGATAGGTGCTGTTGTTGGTATAGACGTTGCCGCTGTCACCATACACATAGGTGGCGAACGTCGACGTGGAGTGCGACACCACGATGTCGTCCCCCCCGTACATAATCATCTGGTCGCCATATGGGGATTCGATGTCGCCGGTGATGAACAGGTAGTCGCTGCGTGTCGTGGTGTTGTCGGTGAAGGTGTCGCCGGCGTAGTTGACGGTCTGGCCGGACACCGTGATGAATTCGCGGTCCGCGTCGCCGGTAAGATCGATCCGGCCGGTCGCATTGTCGATGATGAAGGTGTCTGAGGCTGTGTCGCCGGTTTCGCGGTAGAAGAAATCACCGCTGTAGCTGCCGGCACCGGTGATGGTGATCGTGTCGGACTGCGCGGTGACGCCCGTGCCGCGATGCGCATCGGCTGAAAACGTGCCGAGTACGTCGGATGACGCAAAGGTCATGGTGTCGGCGCCAAGGAAGTAGCCGCGAAGGAATTGCGATGTCGTCCCGGAAGCCATGAGCGGCGAATAGGCGATCGGTGCGGCGCTGTAGTCGACCGTCATGTCGGCGGAGCCGTCGCCGCCCGTGTCGAAGCGGGCCTGGGTTATGGTGCTTGTGATGTCCGGTTCGGTGCCGGGGCCGCCCGAATAGGTGAAGGAACCGATCAGCGTGACGATATGACCGTCCGACCCCTGCCAGGAGAATATGCTTGCGTTGGAAATGAGGATGGTTCCGCTACCCAGTCCGGTAAGGCCCCAACCGACAGAACTGGTGGAAAGGCCGGGAATCGTTCCCCCGGTCAAGGTCGTTACGACAGCCATGCAGGCCTCCTAGTGCAACATGTTGTGTTTCGTCGGGGCCCACCTGACTAATTCAGTAGTTTATGGTAATAAATGAGGAAGTCAATTTGAACATCCTCAAGGTCTGGCATGTCTTGTGTCAAGACACGAGGCGATATGGTGTCCGTCCTCGGCAAGGGTCGGACCCCTCAAGGTCATCGACAGCATCCATATTGCCGGAAAATCACCGCTCGCGTTGATGCCTGACAATGCGGACCCTGACTGTTTCGTTTGACATCTGACGATGCCGCTTCGATGGGGCGGGCAAGCCGGGGCGCGGCGTGAACGATCGCAGCCGCACCGCATCAGCCACCCTTTCGGCAATACCGGGCGCGGGAATCGTGGCGCGCCGGGTAATCGTACTGGATAGGCAAGGGAGGTTTCCATGCCACTGATCGAAGGCAATGACAGCGCCAACGTCCTCAGCGATACGGCGGGCAACGACACCATCTTCGCCTATGGCGGAAACGACACGGTCACGGTCACCAATGGCGTGGATTTCGCCGATGGCGGAAACGGCGTCGATACCCTTGTGATCAACTGGTCCGGTGCGTGGCAGGCGACCTATGTCTACAGCTACGGCGGTACCTACGCCTATGTGAACACCAACACCAATTTCACGGATTCGACCCGGAGCGTTGACTACCAGTATTTCGAGCATCTCAATGTGACCACGGGGTCGGGCAACGATGTCCTGGAAGGCATCCACAATGCCTGGGACATCCTGAACGGCGGTGCAGGGGCCGATGAATGGCGCGACTCCTTCTCCAGCCTCACGACCGGCCTGTCCATCGACATGGCGCTCGTTTCCTCCTCGGGCGGGCAGAGCTATGGCGACGGCACCACGGTGCGCAATCTTGAAATCGCATCGCTGACCCTCACCCAGGGCAATGACGTCTTCCGCGATGACGGTGCCTATGACGATACCATCTTCGGCTATAGTGGCGACGATGACATCGGCACGTCCGGAGGCGTGGATTTCGTCGACGGCGGCAATGGCGAGGACACGCTGACCATCGACTGGTCCGATGCGACGCAATCGGCCTATGTCTATGCCTACAATGCGTCCTACGGCTATGTGAACACCAACACCAATTTCACCGATTCCACCCGAAGCGTGGATTTCCAGTATATCGAGCATCTCGATGTCACCACCGGTTCCGGGAGTGACATCATAGAGGGTGTCCACAACGCATGGGACATGATCGATGGCGGCGCCGGCGTCGATCTCTGGCGCGATTCCTTCAGCAGCCTCACCACCGCCGTCACGGTCTTCATGTCATCGACGGCAACAGGCGCCGGGCAGACGCTCGTCGACGGATCGCACATCAGCAATATCGAACGCGCGGAACTGACACTGTCCCAGGGCAACGACATCTTCCGCGACTACGGCCCGCGCGACGACATCATCTTCGGCTACAACGGCAACGACAATCTCGGCACCACCAACGGCCGTGACTTCATCGACGGCGGCAACGGCACCGACACGCTTGTCATCAACTGGTCGGATGCGACACAGCAGATCTATGTCGATGCCTATAGCGGCTCGTCCGCCTATGTGAACACCAACACCAATTTCACCGACTCCACCCGGCGCGTCGACTTCCAGTATATCGAGCATCTCGTGGTGACGGCGGGATCGGCCGACGACGATATCGAGGGGGTCTACAACGCCTGGGACATCCTTGATGGCGGCGCCGGAACGGATATCTGGCGCGATTCCTTCCACAGCCGGACGGCCGGCCTGACGATCAACATGTCGAGCGTGTCCTCCGCCGGCGGCCAGAGCTATGCCGATGGCACCACGGTGCGCAACCTGGAGGTCGCCCGCCTGACGCTGACACAGGGCAATGACGTTTTCACCGATCATGGCGCCCATGACGATGTCATCTTCGCCATCGATGGCAGCGACAATATCGGCACGTCGAACGGCCGGGATTTCGTGGACGGCGGCAATGGCGAGGACACGCTGACCATCGACTGGTCGGACGCGACGCAATCGGCCTATGTCTACGCCTACAACGCGTCCTACGGCTATGTGAACACCAACACCAATTTCACCGACTCCACCCGGCGCGTCGACTTCCAGTATGTCGAGCATCTCGATGTCACCACCGGCTCCGGCAACGACCTGATCGAGGGCGTCTACAACGCCTTTGACAGGATCGACGGGGGCGCCGGCGTGGACCTGTGGCGCGACTCATTCTCCAGCCTGACGTCCGGCATATCCGTCTACATGGCCAATGCCTCTTCATCGGCAGGCCAGTATCTCGCCGACGGATCGCAGGTCCGCAACATCGAGCGGGCCCAGCTCACGCTGTCCCAGGGCAACGACATCTTCCGCGACCATGGCGCCCATGACGACACCATCTACGGGGGAGATGGCAACGACAATCTCGGTTCCTCCAACGGCGTCGATTTCATCGACGGCGGCAATGGCACGGATACGCTGGTCATCGACTGGTCCGACGCCACCGACGAGATATTCGTCTATTCCAGCTATGCCTATGTGAACACCAACACCAACTTCACCGATTCCACCCGCAGCGTGGACTTCCAGTATGTCGAGAATGTCGTGGTCTATCTCGGCAGCGGCGCGGACACCGTCAACGGCTCCAGCGGAAACGACGTGCTCAACGGCGGTGGCGGCAATGACACCATCACAGGCTATGCCGGAAACGACACGATCAATGGCGGTGCGGGCGCCGATACCCTCGACGGAGGCACCGGCTTCGACACGCTGAGTTATGAAGGCTCCAGCGCCGGCGTCCAGGTCTTCCTCGGCGGCAACACGGCCACCGGCGGCGACGCGACGGGCGACACCATTGCCGGCTTCGAGAACGTCTTCGGCTCCGCCCACAACGACCGGCTGTATGGTTCCGCCCAGGTCAACCTGATCGATGGCGGCGCGGGCAGCGACATCATTCTCGGCAACAACGGCAACGATACCCTGCGCGGGCGCGAGGGCCGAGACATCATCTATGGCGGCAACCACGCCGACACCTTCGTCTATCTCGCGCTGTCCGATTCAGGCCTGCTGTTCGCCGACCGCGATCGGATCCAGGACTTCCAGAATGGTCTCGACCGCTTCGACCTTTCTGCGCTCGATGCCAACACGAATGTCGCGGGCAACCAGGCCTTCACCTATGCCGGTGGAACCTTCACCGGCGTGGCCGGCCAGTTGCGCTCGTGGGAATTCGGCGGCCTGACCTTCATCGAGGGCGATGTCGACGGCAACGGCTACGCCGATTTCCGCATCGAACTGCTGGGCACGGGTCTCGGTATCGACGCGAGCGACTTCGTACTTTGACCAGACATTTTACGGCAGGAGACCGCCATGACGTCCGTTAGCGCCCAACTCAACGACGGGGTCCTCGATTTCATAGACCCCGGTTTCATCGGCGTGTCGACTGTGACCACGAGGGCTACCGACCGGTTCAGCTGGAACAGCGCCGGTGGCAGCGAGATCTACCTTTATGGCGAGGGGTTCGTCTATGACGCCGATGGAAACCCGGTATCCGGGACCGTAAGCCGGATCGAAATCCTGGTGCCCGGGAACATGATGCTTCCGGACATCATCGTCACGCTCGATGTCAGCATAACGGATCTGTTCGACCCGGACGCGCCCAATCAGTCCGTCCGGTTCTGGGATGCCGTGTTCGACGGCGAGACGTCCTTCCGGCTGATGCACTGGGCCGACTATTTCAATGGTTACGGTGACCGGGCCTATATCGGTGCCGGTGAAACGGTGACCTGCGCGGATGACGTGGCCAGCGCGCAAAGTCAGGAAGGGTCGTTCTACGGCGACTTCATCGAAGCGTCCGGGGCCGTGGTCTATGGCGGAGCGGACATCATCACGTCGAAGGGCAGCGTGGTGTGGGGCGACGGTGGAACGGTCGCCAATGGGTCGCAAGCCTATGGCGGCGCCGACACGTTCACCGCCTACACCTTCTACACCTATGCCGACCATGTGGACTGGACAGGTGACTTTGGCACGGTCTCCGACAGCGATGCGACCGGCGGCGACGATATTCTTCATGGAGCCACGGAAGAGACCGCCGTGACATGCGAAATGGTCGGGGATTTCGGCACGGTGGAGGGAACCGGGACCGCGCGCGGCGGCGACGACGAGATCACGGGTTCAGGCGGCAACGACGATCTGGTTGGCGATGCAGGGAGCAATTCCGCCACGCTGATTGGCGGGAACGACACCATCCGCGGCCATGGTGGGGACGATGTGATTTACGGCGATGCCCGCTCGAGTTCCGGTTCCGGTTCATCCGTCGATTGCGGAAACGACATCCTGTACGGCGGCGACGGCAACGACACCATTTACGGCGATGTCGGAATATCGGGCGGCATGGTTTCCGGTGGAAATGACGTCATCCAGGGCGGGGCGGGCGCCGACGCGCTGTTCGGCGGCGACGGTTACGATCTGCTGTCCTACGTGGATTCCACAGCCGGTGTGCAGGTGTCCCTGGCCACCAACACGGCGGCCGGTGGCGATGCGGCAGGCGACACCTTCTCGGGATTTGAAAACCTGGTCGGGTCGGGCCACGCCGATTTCCTCGTCGGAAGCGGCGGCGCCAATCACATCAACGGGCGGGCGGGGGATGACACGGTCGCGGGCGGAGCGGGAAACGACACGCTCATCGGCGATGCGGGAGACGATCTCCTCCTCGGAAACAACGGCAATGACACGCTGATCGGCGGGCAGGGTCGTGACGTCCTGCATGGCGGCAACCATGCCGACACGTTCGTCTATCGCGCGCTGTCCGATTCAGGCGTGCTCTATGCCGGCCGAGACCGCATTCAGGATTTCCTTTCGGGCACGGATGTCATCGACCTGTCGGCCCTCGACGCCGATACCGGAACGGCGGGCGACCAGGCGTTCACGCTTGTCGGCGGGGCGTTTACCGGTGCGGCCGGCCAGTTGCGCATCTGGGAAGCCGCCGGCCTGACCTTCATCGAGGGCGATGTCGACGGCAACGGCCATGCTGATTTCCGCATCGAACTGCTGGGCACGGGCCTCGGCATCGACGCAGGTGACTTCGTACTTTGATGAGATACTTTCTCGTTGGAAAAAACGGATGGCGTTTTAGATGAGAAGGTAATAATTTATATATTCTCAATCCCGACCGAAAAAGGGAAATCCCAAAATGACGGTATTTATTGGTGGCTCGCTTTCTGACATTTTTTACGGAACATCTAGTAGCGATGAATTTTTTGGCGGTGGTGGACTAGATACATTCTACGGTTATGGCGGAAACGACTATTTTTACGGAGGTGCAGACGGCGCAATTATGTATGGCGGTTTGGATGACGATCATTTTTTTATGTACAGTGGAAATATTAATGAATTATCTTATGGAGATGAAGGTAACGATATTTTTTATACATACGGAAACATTAATGTTCTAGATGGGTATTATGGGGGATCGGGCGAAGATGAGGCGTATTTCTTTGGGAGTGCCGGATATTTCTATATCCAAAACAACACAATTCGATCAATAATCGGCGGAGTTTGGGTGACGACCGACTTTGCCGATATCGAGGTAGTCTATGCAGGTAATGGAAATGACGTTTTTTATGGGGGGCAACGGCTTGGACAAAGTTTTTTCGGAAACGGTGGGCTTGACGTTATTTACGATAGTGAGAACGACGATACACTAAATGGTGGGGCTGATCAAGATACAATTTATTCTTACAATGGAATTGATAATATAGATGGTGGAGATGGAACCGATACTTTATGGATATACAGATATAATAGCTCCACGAATGAGACTTTAGACTTTTCAGATCCGAATATAGCAACTCAATTCGCTGATGGATCGAGTGTTATTGGGATAGAAATATTGAGAATATGGAGTGGATCGGGTGATGATAATATTACAGGAACGGAGCGCGATGATTACATTTTTTCGGGATTGGGCGATGATGTCTTGATTGGAGGAAATGGAAGAGATCTACTTAAAGGAAATAACGGACAGGATCGTCTATTTGGTGGGGATGATAATGATAGCGTATATGGGGAAGACGGAAATGATTATGTATACGGTGGTGTAGGAAATGATAGTCTATATGGCGGTGTAGGTGATGATTGGCTGGAGGGTGGCGAGGACAGTGATACAATCCTCGGAGATTGGGGAAATGATCAAATATTTGGAGGTTCGGGACGTGACGTATTACATGGTGGTGCAGGGAACGATAATATTTTTAGCATAGATCAGGACGAGTTATATGGAGGATCTGATATAGATACGATATTTTTGGACAGAAGAACATATAGTAATGATTTTATATTCAATTTAGAAAACAGCAGTGGATCGACATTGGTAGATGGGACATATATTGAAGGATTTGAAATAATTGAATTTGTAGGAGGGTCTGGTGATGATTACATAGGTGGTGGAGAATTTGATGATGTTTTTTACGGTGGCGCAGGGAGCGATCGTTTCTATGGTGGAGATGGTGATGATGTTTTGAATGGCGATGCCGGTAATGATTTTCTTATAGGTGGCGCCGGTGCCGATATACTGGTTGGAGGAACGGGTTACGATACAATAAATTACGAAGAATCTTTCGCTTCTGTTATAGTGAATTTGGGTCAAGGGACTGGAGTGGGTGGAGACGCAGAGGGAGATTCCATTCAAACAATAGAAAATATTGTAGGGTCTATGTATAATGATATTGTAATTGGTAATGCACAAGTAAACTGGTTGGTTGGCAATGCGGGTTCGGATAGGCTGTATGGTAACGACGGGCATGATCGTCTGGAGGGTGGGTCCGGAGATGATTATCTTTTTGGGGGAAACGGAAACGATGGCTTTATCGGTGGTGACGGTGGGGATGTCATAGATGGCGGTGCCGGATTTGATACATTGAGTTATTCAGACTCTTCGGCTGGAGTATATGTTTTCTTGGGTCTTAATAGAGTGTCAGGAGGAGATGCCGAAGGGGATATAATTTCCGGAATCGAAAACGTATTTGGTTCCGAATACAGCGATTATTTAATTGGTTCAGCTCAAGTAAATAGATTAGAGGGTCGGGGTGAAGACGACATAATATGCGGAAACAATGGAAGTGATACGTTAATAGGAGGCGAAGGGCGGGATGTATTGTATGGCGGAAATGATAATGATAGATTTGTTTTTCAATTCTTGAACGATTCAGGACTGATGTACTTTGAGCGCGACCGCATCCAGGATTTCCTTTCGGGCACGGATGTCATCGACCTGTCGGCGCTCGACGCCGATACCGGAATGGCGGGCGACCAGGCGTTCACGCTTGTCGGCGGGGCGTTTACCGGTGCGGCCGGCCAGTTGCGCATCTGGGAAGCCGCCGGCCTGACCTTCATCGAGGGCGATGTCGACGGCAACGGCCATGCCGATTTCCGCATCGAACTGCTGGGCACGAGCCTCGGCATCGACGCGGGTGACTTCATCCTCTAGGCCGCGTTTTCCTTCCTTTGCAAGCAGATGCTGATACGGGTTTGCTTGCCGGGCCGCCGGTGCTAAGAGGCAAGTCGCTTGAAGCGCCGCCGTTTGTCCGCTCCTTTGCCATGCGGGCAGCGGGCGCGCGCGGATCAGCGAATGGTAATTTTGCCATAGAAGGGTAATTTTTCGCAGGCGTGGCTGTATTGGCGCAAGGGAATTTCTTGCGCAGTGCAGCATGGACTGCGAAATGGAGGTCAATCCGGGCCAAGGCCTGGCGCCGCCATCATGCCGAACAAATCTGCTCAGGAAAAAACATGACGAGACCGATGACCCATCTGGAGAAGCTGGAGGCCGAGGCCATCCACATTTTCCGCGAGGTCGCCGCGACCTTCTCCAAGCCGGTCATGCTCTATTCGATCGGCAAGGATTCATCCGTGATGCTGCATCTCGCGATGAAGGCCTTCTACCCCGCCAAGCCGCCATTCCCGTTCCTGCATGTCGATACGGGCTGGAAGTTCCGCGAAATGATCGCCTTTCGCGACAGGATGGCCAGCGAACTCGGCTTCGACCTGCTGGTTCACACCAACCAGGATGGCGTGCGCGAGGGCGTCGGCCCGTTCACCCACGGCTCCAGCGCCCATACCCACATCATGAAGACCGTCGCACTGCGCCAGGCGCTGGACAAGTACGGCTTCGATGCGGCCTTTGGCGGCGCCCGGCGTGACGAGGAGAAATCCCGCGCCAAGGAGCGGATCTTTTCCTTCCGCAATGCGAGCCATGGCTGGGACCCGAAGAACCAGCGCCCGGAAATGTGGAAGATCTACAACACGCGCGTCGGGCAGGGCGAATCCATCCGCGTCTTCCCGTTGTCCAACTGGACCGAACTGGATATCTGGCAGTACATCTACCAGGAAAACATCCCCATCGTTCCGCTTTACTTCGCGGCCCGGCGGCCGGTCGTCGAACGCGACGGCATGCTCATCATGAAGGATGACGACCGCATGGAACTGAGGCCGGACGAGACGCTGGAGGACCGTTTGGTCAGGTTCCGGACGCTGGGATGCTATCCGCTGACCGGCGCACTGGAATCCGGCGCGGATACGCTGGAGGCGATCATCAAGGAAATGCTGATCGCACGTACCTCCGAACGCCAGGGCCGCCTGATCGACCATGACGAATCCGGCTCGATGGAAAAGAAGAAGCGCGAAGGCTATTTCTGATGACCGTCAATTCCCAATCCCTTTCGCCCGAGCAGATTGCCGAGGATGTGCGCACCTTCCTGGCCGAGCAGGAGCAGAAGTCGCTGTTGCGCTTCCTGACCTGCGGTTCTGTCGATGATGGCAAGTCGACGCTGATCGGCCGGCTTCTCTATGACACCAAGCTGATCTTCGAGGATCAGCTTGCCGCGCTGGAACGCGATTCCCGCAAGCACGGCACGGTGGGCGAGGACATCGATTTCGCGCTGCTCGTCGACGGGCTGGAAGCCGAGCGCGAGCAGGGCATCACCATCGATGTCGCCTACCGTTTCTTCGCCACGTCGAAACGCAAGTTCATCGTGGCCGACACGCCCGGCCACGAGCAGTATACGCGCAACATGGCCACCGGCGCCTCGACGGCCGACGTCGCCGTCGTGCTGATCGATGCGCGCAAGGGCGTGCTCCAGCAGACGCGCCGGCATTCCTTCATCGCCTCGCTGCTCGGCATCAGGCAGATCGTGCTGGCGGTCAACAAGATCGACCTGATGGACCATGACCAGGCGGTGTTCGACCGGATCGTTGCCGACTACCGCGCCTTTTCGGCCACGCTCGGTTTCGAGGGCATACAGGCGATCCCCATGTCGGCGCGCTTTGGCGACAACGTCACCATGAAGTCCGACCGCATGGCCTGGTATGACGGGCCGACGCTGCTTGAGTATCTGGAAACCGTGAAGGTGGATGACGGCCTGTCCGAAAAGCCGTTCCGGTTCCCGGTCCAGTATGTCAACCGGCCCAATCTCGACTTCCGCGGCTTCTGCGGCACCGTGGCCTCCGGCCTTGTCAGGAAGGGCGATCCCGTGGTGGTCGCCAAGTCCGGCAAGCCTTCCAGGGTCAAGCGCATCGTCACCATGACCGGCGACCTGGAGGAAGCCCAGGCCGGCCAGGCGGTCACGCTCGTGCTCGAGGACGAGATCGAGGTGTCACGGGGCAACATGCTCGTGGCCCCCGAACACCGCCCGGATGTCGCCGACCAGTTCGAGGCCCGGCTGGTCTGGTTCGACGACAATGCGATGATCCCCGGCCGGTCCTATGTCCTGCGCACCGAATGCGACCAAGCGCCCGCCACGATCACGGCGCTCAAGCACCGCATCGATGTCAACACCTTCGCACATGAGGCGGCCAAGCACCTCGACCTGAACGAGGTCGGCGTTGTGAACATCTCCGCCCAGGCGCCTTTCGCCTTCGATGCCTATGCGGCCAACCGGGTGACGGGCGCCTTCGTGCTGATCGACCGGCTGAGCAACGCCACGGTCGGCGCCGGCATGATCACGCATCCCTTGCGCCGCGCCATGAACGTGCACTGGCAGGCGCTGGACGTGAACAAGAAGGCACGCGCCGAGCAGAAGCACCAGAAGCCGGCCGTGCTCTGGTTCACCGGCCTTTCGGGTTCGGGCAAGTCCACCGTGGCGAACCTTCTGGAAAAGCGCCTGCATGCCGAAGGCCGCCATACCTACATCCTGGATGGCGACAATGTCCGCCACGGCCTCAACCGCGATCTCGGCTTTACCGAGGACGACCGCGTGGAGAACATTCGCCGCGTCGGCGAGGTGGCCAGGCTGATGGTGGATGCGGGCCTCATCGTGCTCGTCTCCTTCATCTCGCCCTTCCGGGCAGAGCGCCGCATGGTGCGCGAGATGATGGGCGAGGGCGAGTTCGTCGAGATCTTCGTCGACACGCCTTTCGAGGAATGCGCCCGCCGCGATCCCAAGGGCCTCTACGCCAAGGCGCTCAAGGGTGAGATCAAGAACTTCACCGGCGTCGATTCCCCGTACGAGGAACCGCAAAACGCCGACATCCATCTCAAGACCGTCGGCCTGACGCCCGAGGAACTCGCCGACGAGATCGAAAGCTGGCTGAAGGAGCGTGGCTATTGCTGAATGACCTGAAGACCGCGGGGATCGCCGATCCGGCAGCCATGCTTTCGGTGTTCGAGGCATTGGCGCTGGCCGCCGGGGCCGAGATCATGGATGTTCGCGGCAAGGGCGTCACGGCCGAGACCAAGGCCGACGCGTCTCCGGTCACCGAAGCCGACAGGCGGGCCGAGGCCGTGATCCTCAAGGGGCTGGCGCAATCCTCTCCGCACATCCCTGTCGTTGCCGAGGAGGAGGTTTCCGCCGGGCGGGTGCCGGCAATCGGCGACGGCCCTTTCATCCTGGTCGATCCGCTTGACGGCACGAAGGAATTCGTCGGCGGAAAGACCGATTTCACGGTCAATATCGCCCTGGTCGCCGGTGGCGTGCCGCTGGTCGGCGTGGTCTATGCCCCGGCGCGCGGCCGCATGTGGACGGGCAGGCCCGGCCTTGCGGAAACCGCAACCGTCGAAGGGGGAAGGACCGGCGCGCGGCGCGCGATTTCAGGCGCGTCCTGTCCGGACCGGGTTCGCATGGTCGCTTCCAAGTCCCACCGCACAGCCGAAACCGATGCCTTCATCGCCCGCCACGGCGATTGCGAGACGGTCTCTGTCGGTTCGTCCCTGAAGTTCTGCCTGCTGGCCGATGGCTCCGCGGACATCTATCCGCGTTTCGGCCGCACGATGGAATGGGACACGGCGGCAGGCGACGCGGTGCTGCGCGCCGCCGGCGGGACGGTCCTGCGCCCCGATGGCACACCGCTCACCTATGGCAAGCGCAATCAGGCGGACGACACCGACTTCGCAAACCCGCACTTCATCGCCGCGTCCGCACAGGCCCGCGACCGGCTTACTCTTCCCTGAAGGCGCGGTTGATGGAGTCGAGCAAGGGCTTGACGAGATATTCCGCGAATGTCCGGGAATCGGTTCCTATGAAGGCTTCCACCGGCATGCCCGGATAGACCTGCTCCTGGTAGAGGTCGTCGGCGGCCTCGTCATCGATCTTCAGCCTGGCCACGAAGAAGGAAACTTCCTGCGCCTTGTCGGTGATGCGGTCGGCCGAAAGATAGACGACCTTCGCCGGATATTCCGGTGTCGTGCGTGAATTCAGCCCCGAGAAGCGCAGTACCGCCTCCTGGCCGATATGCAGGTTGTCGATGTCGCGCGGGTTGATCTGGGTCTCGACGATCAGTTCTTCTGTCGTCGGCAGGATTTCCATGATCGGATTCCCGGGTGCGATGACAGTGCCGGGAGCATTGACCAGCTTGCGCACGACGATGCCGTCGACATTGGAGCGGATGGTCGTGCGTTGCAGAACGTCGCGGGCCGCAAGGATCTGCTCCAGGATGTCGCCGAGCTTCAGGCGCGCCTCCGTGAGTTCCGTGACGGCCGTTTCCACGCGCTGGCTGTTCAACCGTTCGAGCTGTTCCTGCGCTTCCACCACCTGGATACGGGTTCTGGCGAGCTGCGATTCCATGTCGCCCTGGCGCCCTGCGAGGTCGGCCTCGGTTCTGAGCAGCGCGGTATATTCGGAGCGGTTGGTCAGCCCGCGGTCAAGCAGGCGTTTCTTGCGCTCCATTTCGTCCGAAACGACGGCTGTCTGGTCGGCCAGCGCCTTTTTCTGTGCATTGAGGCCGGTCTCATTGGCTTCGAGCGCGATCTTGCGCTGCCGGATGATGTTGAGTTCGGTGTGGTGCCGGCCGAGCCTGGCCTCGAACTGGCTCCGCTGTTCGCGCATCGCCTGTTCGAAATTCTCGTTCCCGGCCAGCGGGTGGTCTTCGGGAACCAGGACCTGGATCCTGTTGTCGCGCTCGGCTTCCAGCCTCAGGATTTGCGCGTGCAGTCCGGCCGATTGTTTTTCCAGCCTGTTCAGGCTCACCTTTGCCAGCGTGTCGTCGAGCCGGATGAGGGGCTGGCCGGCCGAGACCCGGTCGCCTTCCTTCACCGCGATTTCGCTGACAATGCCACCTTCAAGGTGCTGGATGACGACGTTCTGGCCGGCTGCCGCGACCACGCCGGGTGCGATGACGGCACCACTCAGCGGTGCGGTCACGGCCCATACCCCGAATGTGCCCGCCAGCACCGCGATGGCAATGTAACCGGCATGCACGAGCGATCCGCTCGACCGGTTGACCGCACGCGTCCAGGCCGTTCCCCGTTCGCTCTGTTCCTGGCCGGCGGCGGCTGTGATGGTCCCCGGATGCGCGTTCATGACGGGTTTCCTGCTGTCTTGGGCAGGGGAGCCGGCTGGTCGGCGGTGCCAGGCTGCGCGGCGGCCTCATCCGTCCTTGGACGGATGGTGGCCTTGCCGTTGTTGGAGATGGACATTTCCGAGATCCGGTCGGCAAGGGTCTTGGCCTTGACGGGCGCGATCTCCCCTGCTGCGCCATTGATGGCCTTGTTGACATTGGCCGGCACGGCCGCCGGAGTGGGCTGGGCGGGTTGCGAAGGGCCCGCGGCGGCCGGTCCCGTCTGGGCCGCGGCCTGCGGGGACCGGGTGTTGGCCGGACCGGCGGCCGGTGCGGCGGCAGGGCGGCCGCGGTCACCCTTGGCCAGCGCCTCGAGCACCGCCTGTGTCGGGCCCAGCATGTCGATCATGCCCTGGCGCATCACCATGAGGCGGTCGCACAGCGGCGCGATCGACGGTCGGTGCGTGATGATGATGACGGTCCGGCCATCGGCCTTGGCGCCGCGGATCGCGGTTTCCAGCGCCGTCTCGCCTTCCTTGTCGAGGTTGGAATTCGGCTCGTCCAGAACGAGGATGGCCGGTTTGCCGTAGAAGGCGCGCGCCAGCGCCAGGCGCTGGCGTTCCCCGCCGGAAAGCCGTTCGCCGTTGGGGCCGAGTTCCGTGGAATAGCCCTTGATGCGCCCGACGATGAGATCGTGCGCGCCGGCCTTCTGGGCTGCCCGGATCACGTCCTCGTCGCTGAAGCCGGGCTCGAACCGGGCGATGTTCTGCGCGATGGTGCCGGGAAAGAACTCGATTTCCTGGCCGAGATAGCCGACATGCCGGCCACGGTCGGCGTCGAGCCACTGGCCGATGTCGGCGCTGTCATAGGCGACGCTGCCCTGGCTGGGCCGGATCGCGCCGACCAGCAGCCGCGCCAGCGTGGATTTCCCCGCGCCGCTGGGGCCGACAATGCCCAGGCATTCGCCAGCCTTGATGTCGAAATTCATGCGCTTGATCACCGCTTCGCTGCCCGGCATGGCATTGGGCAGGAAGTAGGTGAGGTTTTCCGCCGTGATCGCGCCGGTCGGGTCGGGAAGAAGCACCGATCCTTCCTGCTGCTCGGCCTTCAGCTTTGCCAGGGGAAGGATGCGGCGGAAGGCCGACCATGCCGTCTGTACATGCCGCCATGCGCCGATGATCTGGTCCAGCGGCTGCAGGGCGCGTCCGGCGATGATCGAGGATGCGAAGATCATGCCTGCCGTCATCTCGCCGGCCAGCACGTAATAGGCACCGACACACAGGATGGCGATCTGGAGCCCCATGCGGATGAAGCGCGATATGCCGGTGAACAGCGAGTTGATCCACTGGTAGCCGTCGTTCTCGCGGACGACCTCGCTCATCTTGCCGCCCCATTGCTCGATGACGTTGAACGTCATGCCCATGGCGCGGATCGTCTCGCTGTTGCGGGCGAAGGTCTGGGCCAGCGCGTTGCTCTCCGCATTCGCCTTGGCGTGGCGCGAGAGCTGGCCCTTGGTCATCAGCTGGTTGGCGACGGTGATCGCTATGAGCACGACGACACCGGCCAGGGTCATGTAGAACAGCGCCGGATGGATGAAATAGAGCAGCACAAGGAAAAGAGGCGCGAAGGGCAGGTCGAACAGGAAGAAAAGCGTGCGCGAGGTGACGAAATTGCGCACTGTCGACAAATCCTGGATGACGGGCACCTCGCCCGATGCGGCCTTGGGCCCGTACATGGCCACATGCATGGCATTGCTGGCCAGCGCGCTGTCGAGACGGTTGGCAACCCTTGATGCATAAATGGACCGCACCGCCTCCAGGAAGCCCATCAGCATGAAGGCGGCCATGAAGATCACGGTGATGTAGAGCAGTGTGCTCATGCTGCCCGATGTCAGCACACGGTCATAGATTTGCAGGAGATACAGCGGCTGGACCAGGAGCAGGATATTCACGACAAGCGAAAAAAGCCCGATCTCGAGGACCGCTCGACCAAAAATGCTTTTGAGGGTCATCCCGCCCGCTTTCTGCGAAGTTTGTGTTTTGAAAGGGCAATCAAATCATCATACGCGCCGGAGGCAACAACTTTCAAGTGCTTCCATAAGTAGGAATATCATTGAGAACCCTCGTTTCCCGTGACACGGGTCACACGCCCGGGGCGTGCTGTTGCCCTCCTTGCTAAACCCAAAAAGTTTTTTTCCGGTTGCAATGAATCGTGTGTTCCTGTTTTGAGCGGATCGGTTAAACCGGCACCCGACCGCCACGGGCGGCGCCGGGCGGGGCCGCTTCCGGCGAACGGGATGATAAAACGGGGCAGGGCAGTCAATGGGTATTCCCTTCATCGATCTGGGCGCGCAGCAGGCTGGGATCCGCGAGCGCATCGACGCGGCGGTTGCCGGGGTTCTCGACAGCGGTGCCTATGTGATGGGGCCGGCGGTCGCCGCCTTCGAAAAGGAACTTGCGGCGTTCTGCGGCGCGAAACATGCCCTTTCCTGCGCCAATGGAACGGATGCGCTGATGCTGGGCCTGATGGCGTTCGGCGTCCGCGCCGGCGATGCGGTCTTCGTGCCGTCATTCACCTTTGCCGCCACCGCCGAGGTCGTTCCCTGCATGGGCGCGGTTCCCTTCTTCGTCGATATCCTGCCCGGCACCTTCAACATGGACCCGCAGAGCCTCAAGCGCTGCATCGTGGCTGCCCGTGACATGGGGCTCAATCCGCGCATGGTCGTGCCGGTCGACCTGTTCGGCCTGCCCGCCGACATGGGCGCCATCCAGCCGGTCGCCGACGAGGCCGGCCTCGTCGTCATGTGCGACAGCGCGCAGGGCTTCGGCGGGCGCATCGGCAACCGCATGACCGGCACCTTCGGCAAGCTGACGACCACGTCCTTCTTCCCGGCCAAGCCGCTCGGTTGCTATGGCGACGGTGGCGCGGTCTTCACCGACGACGACGAGCTCGCCGCGCTGATCGACAGCTACCGCATCCACGGCAAGGGCACCGACAAGTACGACAACGTGCGCATCGGCATGAATTCACGCCTTGATTCCATCCAGGCGGCCATCCTGTCGGTGAAGCTGTCGATCTATGCGCATGAGATCGAGGCGCGCAACCGCATTGCCGCGCGCTACAACAGGCTCCTGAAGGATCACGTCATCGTCCCGGCCGTGCCCGACGGCTACGAGTCGGTCTGGGCGCAATACACGGTCCGCCTGCCCGATGCCCGCACGCGCAGCGAGGCCCAGACCCATTTGGCAAGGAACGGCATTCCCACGGCGGTCTATTATCCGATCCCGCTGCATCGCCAGACCGCCTACGAAACATTCCCGTCCGACCCGGCCGGCATGAAGGCGACCGATCTCGCCGCCGAGGAGGTGCTGAGCCTGCCTATGCACGCCTATCTCGACGAGGAAACGCAGGACCGCATCGCCGATACGCTCGCCGAGGCGCTCGCCTGAAACCGGTTGTGCCGTCCGGCTCAGGCCGGTACGGCCCTGCCGCGGCGCGGACGCCCGCGCCACAGCAGGAAGCCCATCACCGCGATGTTGACCGCGTTCCAGGCGATGCCGTTGATGAAGGCCGCCTGGTATGAGCCGGTCATGTCGTAGATGGCCCCCGACATCCAGCCGCCGATCGCCATGCCCATGATGGTCGCCATGATGACCAGCCCCGTGCGCTGGCCCGCCTCCGCGGCCGGCATGTATTCGCGCACGATGATGGCGTAGCTCGGCACGATGCCGCCCTGCGAAAGGCCGAAGATGAAGGAGACCACATAGAGCGAGGTCAGCCCGTCGGAGGGCAGGTAGAGCACCAGCGCAAGACCCTGGCCGAGCGAGCCGATCAGCAGGGTGCGCACGCCGCCGATCCGGTCTGCGAGCCAACCCGAGGCAAGCCGCGAGAAGATGCCCGCGCCGAGCATCAGCGCCAGCATGTCGGCACCCCGCGCCACGCCGTAGCCGAGGTCCGCGCACAGTGCCACGATATGGACCTGCGGCATCGACATGGCGATGCAGCAGGCCAGCCCGGCGATGAACAGCATGGCCTGGAGTGACGCGGGCGAAAGGCCCGCATCCATCGGCTGGAAACCGGCCGGCTTTGCCCCGGCGGCCGGTGGCAGGCCGCGCGGCGAGGCCCGGCGCATCATGGCCGTGAGCGGGATCATCAGCGCCAGGCAGGTCACGCCGATCACCGCATAGGTCAGCCGCCAGCCGCCAGCGGCCATCAGCGGCTGCATGACCAGCGGCCAGAACGTGCCGGCCAGATAGTTGCCGCAGGCGACGACCGCGATGGCGATGCCGCGCCGGCGCACGAACCAGTGCGAGATGTCGGCCAGCAGCGGCGCGAAGGCCGCGCCCGCGCCAAGCCCGATCAGGCCCTGCAGCGCCACGACCAGCCAGAAGGCGGGCGCCGCCGCGCAAAGCAGGAAACCCGCGCCGAGCAGCGTGGCGGCGAGCGCCAGCGGCAGCGCCGAACCGTGCCGGTCGATCAGCCGTCCGCCGAACAGGTTGCCGAGCGCGAAACCGATCATGGTCAGCGTATAGGCCAGCGAGGTTTGAGACCGGTCGAGCCCGAACTCCGCTTCCATGGCCGGCAGCACCACGACCACGGACCACATGCCCGCGCCCCCGACCGTTCCGTAGGCAAGGCACGCGCCCATGCGCGTCCAGGCATAGGGCCCGTCAATATCGTCACCCGAACCGGGCTCGGCGGAAAACCAGGAACGCATCCTCACCTCTGTTCCGCCATGTCGTTTCGGGCTTTCCGTCCCGTGGCGGCCGGGCTAAAGCCTTGAGGGGGACAATTTATGCCGGCCGGAGGCCGGCGCAAGGCTGAAATGAAACGGGGTCCGCGACATGACCGATTTTGACGAGGACAGGCTGGCGGAAGCCTATGAGCGGGCGCTGAAGCTGGAGAAGGCCGGTGACGTCGATGGCGCCGAGGCCGCCTGGCGCGAGGTGCTCGCCCTCGATCCGGCCGATCATTGCGGCGCTTCCGTGCGCCTTGCCGCCCTGGGCCGGGCGCCCGATCCGGACAAGGCACCCGACGCCTATGTCGAGACGCTGTTCGACCAGCACGCCGCCGCCTTCGACGAGATCCTCGTCGAACAGCTTGGCTACGCCATACCGTTGCAATTGCGCCAGATGCTGCTGGACCATGCGCCGGGACCGCATCAGCGCGGCCTGGATCTGGGCTGCGGGACGGGACTGACCGGCAGCGCGCTGGATGGCATGGTCGCCGACTTCATCGGCGTCGACATTTCCGAACGGATGGTCGAGATGGCCGACGAGCGCGACGTCTATGACGGGCTCTATGTCGCCGAGGCGGTCGATTTCGTAGAGAATGTCGAGGACGAGGCGCCCTGGGATCTCGTCGCCGCCACCGATGTCATGCCCTATCTGGGCGACCTGGAGCGCCTGGTCGCGGGCGTGGCGCAGCGGACCAATCCGGGCGCGCTCTTCGCCTTTTCCACCGAGACCATGCCGGACGAGGCAATCGGCGGGAAGGGCTGGAAGGTCACGCCGAAGCACCGCTTCGCCCATAGTCCCGCCTATCTCAAGGCGGTGTTGTCGCGTCACGGCTTCACCATCACGCAGATCGAGCCGGTGACCGTGCGCATGGACGAGGGCCAGCCCATTCCGGGCCATCTCGTCCTGGCGCGAAAGGTCAACTGAGCGCGCTCAGGCCGCCCTTGCATCCGCGCGGATCATGTCGGCGGCCTTCTCCGCGATCATCAGCACCGGCGAATTGGTGTTTCCGGACGTGATGGTCGGCATGATGGAGGCGTCAGCCACGCGCAGGCCGTCGAGCCCGTGCACCTTCAGGCGTTCGTCGACCACCGCCATCGGATCGGACCCCATCCTGGCCGTGCCGACCGGGTGGAAGATGGTCGTGCCGATGGCGCCTGCGGCCTCCACCAGTTCCTCGTCGCTCTGGTATTGCGGCCCCGGCATGAATTCCTCCGGGTTGTAGCGCTGCACCGGTTCCTGCGAGACGATCCCGCGCGTGATGCGGATGGCGCGCACTGCGACCTGCTGGTCGTGGGTGGTGGAAAGGTAATTGGGCTGGATGACCGGATGGGCCGCCGGATCGGCCGAGCGGATGCGCACATGGCCGCGGCTGTGCGGACGCAGGTTGCACACCGAGGCGGTGAAGGCAGGGAATGGGTGCAGCGGCTCGCCGAACTTGTTCAGCGACAGCGGCTGCACGTGGTATTGCAGGTCCGGATAGTCCAGCGACGGATCGGATTTCGTGAACGCGCCAAGCTGCGAGGGCGCCATCGACATCGGTCCAGTGCGCTTCAGCATGTATTCCAGCCCGATCTTCGCCTTGCCGAACAGCGAGGCGGCGCGCTGGTTCAGCGTGTCGACGCCGCTCACCTTGAAGGCCATCCGCAGTTGCAGATGGTCCTGCAGGTTCTCGCCGACGCCGTCCATCGCGTGCAGCACCTCGATGCCGTGTTGTTGCAGGACGCCGGCAGGGCCGATGCCGGACAATTGCAGGATCTGTACGCTGCCGAGCGACCCTGCCGACAGGATCACCTCGCCGCGCGCCTTTGCTTCCATGGCCTGGCCGTTCCGGGTGAAGGCAACGCCGGTCACGCGCTTGCCGTCAAGGATGAGGCGGCTGACCTGTGCATTCGTCATCACCGTCAGGTTCGGCCGGTTCATGGCCGGGCGCAGGAAGGCCTTGGCGGTGTTCCAGCGCCAGCCATTGCGCTGGTTGACCCGGAAATAGGAGACGCCCTCGTTGGTGCCGCGGTTGAAGTCGTCGGTTGCCGGAATGCCGGCGGCCACGCAGGCATCGCGGAAGGCGTCGAGAATGTCCCAGCGCAGCCGCTGTTCCTCCACCCGCCATTCGCCGCCAGCGCCGTGCATCTCGTCCGGTCCGGCGTAATAGTCCTCCGATTTCTTGAAGTAGGGCAGCACATCGTCCCAGCCCCAGCCCGTGTTGCCCAGTTGGCGCCAGTGGTCGTAGTCGCCCTTCTGGCCGCGCATGTAGATCATGCCGTTGATGGAGGAGCAGCCGCCGAGCACGCGCCCGCGCGGATAGAGCAGCGAGCGCCCGTTCAGGCCCTTTTCCGCTTCCGTGCTGTAGCCCCAGTCGGTACGCGGATTGCCGATGCAGTAGAGATAGCCGACCGGGACATGCACCCAGATGTAGTCGTCCTTGCCGCCGGCCTCCAGCAGCAGCACGCGCCGGGAGGCGTCCTCCGACAGCCGGTTGGCCAGCGCGCAGCCCGCCGTACCCGCGCCCACGATCACATAGTCGAACTCACCGATGGCTGCCATGGCCTCCCCCTGTTGCCGCCGCGGGAACCGCGCGGCATCCTCCTGCCACGCCATGATGGACTGCCGGGCGCGCAAGGAAAAGGGCAGGCGGTGCAAACCGGTTGGCGCATCCGCGCACGCCCCCGGCCTTATCCTTGCGCGACGACCATGTTGCGCAAGACGCCGATGCCCTCCACCTCCAGTTCCACGATGTCGCCGGATTGCAGGTAGCGGTTCTGCTCCAGTCCGCAGCAATTGCCGACCGTGCCCGAGCCGATCACCTCGCCGGGATGCAGCGTCTCGTCGGCGCTGACATGGGCGATGATGGCGTCGAAGCCGTGCAGCATGCCCGACGTGTCGGACGTCATCCACGGCGTGCCGTTGACGCGCACCTCCACCTTGAGCGCCTGCGGATCGGGGATCTCGTCGCGCGTGACGATCCACGGGCCGAGCGCATTGCCGCTGTCGAAGCTCTTGCCCTTGGCCGGACCGAGCATGCCCTGCATTTCCTTCAACTGTGCGTCACGCGCCGAAAAATCGTTGAAGATCGTGTAGCCGAAGATGTGGTCGAAGGCGTCTTCCCTGGAAATGTTCTTGCCGCGCGAACCGATGACGGCGGCGAATTCCAGCTCGAAATCCATGAATTTCGAATAGCGCGGCCAGGTCACCGTCGCCTCCGGCCCGATCACCGAGAAGCGGTTGGTGATGTAGTAGATCGGCAGGTCGCGATAGACCGCGGGCACGTCGTCGGGCAGTCTGGTCTCAGGCTCGGGCTGGCCTTGCAGCTTTGCCGCCAGCTTCTGCATGCCCGCCGGTGCCTGGCGCACATGCAGCGGGTAGACCGAGGCATCGCGCATCTGCGGCGGCACGGGCAGGGGTGCGAGCAGCTTCACGTCGCCCATGGCGATGCGGTGCTGCGGGCCTGCCCTTTCCAGCGCCATGCGGGCGATGGCCATGCCGTCCGCCCCCGCCTCGATCAGGCTCACCATGGTGTCCAGATAGCCGCGCGCCTCGGCCCCGGCGGCTGCCTTCAGGTCGATGAGCGCGGCGCCATCGTCCACCACGGCGCCGATTCTCTGCTGCAGGTCTTTCTCGTAGGTGGCAAGTTTCATGGTGCTTTTCCTCAATCCCGGAAGATGGCGACCGGCCGGCACCAGCCCGCGCTCGCCGCCTTCACCTTCACGGGAAAACACGCGACCTCGAAACCGGTTGCAGGCAGGCTGTCGAGATTGGCCAGTTTCTCGATATGGCAGTAGCCGTGCACCATGCCGGCACGATGGCCTTCCCATATCAGGGAGGCGTCGCCCGTCTCCGCCACCCGTTTCGCCGTATGGACAAAGGGCGCGTCCCAGCTCCACGCATCCGTGCCGCAGACGCGCACGCCCCGGTCGGTGAGATAAAGCGTGGCTTCCCGGCCCATGCCGCACCCCGTCGCCACGTAATGCGGCTGGCCGTAGGCCGCCCCGGCGGCGGTGTTGACGAGCACGATGTCGCCTGCGGCAAGGTCATGGCCGATCGCCTTGAAGGCCGCATCGATCTCGTCCGCCGTCACCACGTGACCGTCGGCGAAATGGCGGAAATCCAGCTTCACCCCGCGCCCCCAGCACCACTCCAGCGGCACCTCGTCGATGGTGATGGCGCGTTTCCCGCCGTCCATCGTGGAATGGTAGTGGTAGGGCGCGTCGATGTGGGTCCCGTTATGCGTGGACAGCGTCACCTGTTCCACCGCCCAGCCCTCGCCGCCGGGAAGCTGGTCGCGGGTGACACCGGGAAAGAAGGAAAGAAGCTGTTCCGCCGTGTCGTTATGCCCGAAATAGGCGATCTTCGGGCCCAGCCCCGGCGGATCGGCATAGTCGGTGTTTTCCAGCGGGTTGGAGAGGTCGACGATTCTCATGGTCTTGCTCCGTGGTTGCCGGGCCGCGCGAGCCCGTCCGGGTGGCGGGGAGGGCGCATGTCTACCGCCCCAGGATGAAGGTGACGATGGTGGGAAACGCGATGACGGCGACGAGCGTAACCGCCATGACCAGCGCGAAGGGCGCCGCCCCGATGAAAACGTCCTTCAGTTCCACGCCCGTGCCCTTGAGGGTGGACGTGACGACGAAGACGGAAATGCCGAGCGGCGGCGTCAGCAGGCCGATCTCGATGGCCATGACGGTGATAAGGCCGAAATGCACCGGATCGATGCCCAGCCCCTGCGCGATGGGGAAGGCCAGCGGCACAGTGACCAGCATGATCGAGGCGCTGTCGAGAATGGTGCCGAGCACGACGAGGATGGCGCTGAACAGGAGCAGGAAGCCGAACGGCCCGAGGCCGGCCTGCGTCGCCCAGTTGGTCACAGCACCGGGCACGCCGGAAAAGGCCAGCATCCGCCCGTAAATGGCCGCGCCGATGATGAGGAAGCACACCGCCGCGGTGATATGCCCGGTCTGCACCGTGATCCGCCAGGCGCGCGCGGCATCCAGGCGGCGCATGGCGAATGCGATGGCAAGCGCGGCGAAGGCGCCGACAGCGCCGGCCTCCGTCGGCGTGAAGAAACCCAGATAGATGCCACCCAGAACGATGGCCGCCAGGAAGACGACCGGCAGCAGCATGCGCCGGCGCACGTGTTCGCCTTCACCTTCGCCGGCAAGCGCGCCCTTGCCGACCCGCTCTGGCCGGGTCATCCCGATGAAGACGATCCAGGCCGCGAAGCCGGCGGTCAGCAGCAGGCCGGGGCCGATGCCGCCCAGGAACAATTCGCCGATGGAACTGTCGGTCAGCACGGCAAACAGGATGAGCAGCAGGCTTGGCGGGATCAGCATGCCGAGCACCGACGATCCGGCGACGACGCCCGCGGCGAGGCGCTTGTCATAGCCTGCCCGGATCATCTCCGGCACCGAGACCCTCGCGAAGACGGCCGCCGAGGCTATCGAAATGCCGGTGATGGCGGCGAAGACGGCGTTGGAAAAGACCGTGGCAATGCCGAGCCCGCCCGTCAGGCCGCGCATCATGCGGGCGATGACGGCGAAGGTGTCGCGGCCAAGCCCGGTTTCCGACACGGCAATGCCCATCAGCACGAAGAGCGGAACCACGCCGAAGGCATAGTCGGCGATGGAATCGGTGGCCGCCAGCGCCACGAAGTTCAGCGCGAGATTGAGCTTGCCGGTGATCGCCCAGACACCGAACAGCGAAACGGTGGACAGCGCGATGGCCACATGCATGCCGCCCCAGATGAGGATGAGGATGGCGGCCAGCGACACCATGCCGATGGTCAGCGGCTCCATCAGCCTTCCTCCGCCATGCCCGTGCCGGCCCGTGCCCGCTGCGCCGCCTGCCAGCACTGGATGAGGTATGAGAGCGACAGCAGCGCCGATCCGCCGACGATGATGGCGAGGAACGGCCAGACAGGTAGCACGAAATGGCCGACCGCACCCTCGAACTCGCCGCGATCATATGCCTTGATCAGACGCGGCCAGACCGTCCAGGCAAGCGCTGCCGTCAGCGCCGCGCCGGTCGCCTGCGCCAGCGCGTCGAGTGCATGGCCGAGGCGCGGGCGGCGTCGTATCAGGGCGTTCAGCAATCCGTCGGACCGGATCATCTGGCCGCTCACGTGGGTATGCGTGATCTGCAGGAAGACGATGCCCACGATGGAGAACTTCACCATTTCCGGCACGCCTGCGATCGGCGCGGCAAGGACGTTGCGGCCCAGCACATCGGCGACGATCAGCACCATCAGCAGGATGATCCAGGCTGTCGCCGCCACATTGGCCAGCACGGTGACGCCGGAAAACAGGCGCGCAAGGGCATTGGTCGGGTGTCTGGGCATGGCAGGCCTGGTGCGGCTGGCAATGACTGTGGGGCAGGGCGGGGACGCGGGCCGTTGCCGCGCCCCCGGTGAGGGGCTCAGGCGGGCCGCATCATTCCTTCGACCAGTCGCGGATCAGCGTCTCGCCAGCCGCTTCCTGCTTGGCCATGAAGGCCTTGAGGACTTCCGTCCCGGCCAGTCCCGCTGCATCCTGCGCCTTGGCCCATTCCATGGCGATGTTGGGCAGCGTGTCGGCCCAGCGCTTGCGCTCCGCCGGGTCCATCTCCGAGATTTCGGCGCCGGCGGCTTCAAGCGCCGCATAGGCCCCGGCCACCCGCTCTTCCAGGCCCGAACGGTAGGCCTTGGCATAGGCGGCGACGCCCGCCCGGATGGCATCCTGCACGGCTTCGGGCTGTTCCTCGAACCAGCTTTTCTTGGCGACCAGCGCGCCGGCATATTGAGCGCCGAAATGCACCTTCGTGATGTATTTCGCCTGTTCGACCAGCTTGGCCGGCGCGGCTGCCGTGGGGAACACGACGACGCCCTCGATCACGCCGGTCTGCAGGTCGTTGTAATAGGTGGTCAGGTTGCCCGAAACGCCGACGGCGCCCGTTTCCTTGAGCCAGTTGACCGCCGGTCCGGGCGCACCGATCTTCCTGCCCTTCAGGTCGTCGATGGACTTGACCGGGAATTTCGTGATCAGGAAATAATCCTCCAGCCCGAAGCCGCCGGAGAGGTATTCCAGGTCCTTGTCTTCCCACAGCTTGCGCATGTCGGGAATTTCCTCGTGCATCTCCTCGATGGCATCGAAGACGACGGCCGCATCGGGCGAATGGAACGGCGTGACATAGGAGACGTTCTGCAGCGGCAGCAGCGAGGCCTCGAACAGGCTGGAGACGACGCCGATCTGCGCCAGTCCCTCTTCCATGGCCTCCAGTTCGCCGCCCACCTTGGCCAGCGTGCCGCCATAGGCTTCCGTCCAGTTCACCGTGTGGCCGGAGCCTTCCAGTGCCTTGTTGACCGCCGGGATGAAGGCTTCCGGAATGAGCTTCACCCACAGGAAGACCGGCGGATGGCCGGCGACGGTCGTGATGTCGATCTCGTCGGCATGTGCGGCTGGCGAAGACAGGAAGCTGGCGGCGAGCAGGCCCGCGGCCATGATGGTTCTGCGAAGCATGACGGTCCTCCCAAATGACCTGGTGTGATGCCGGGCCTCCCAACCCGGACGTCGTCCCGCGTGGCATCCGCCGTGCGCAGGGACTGGAAAACTATCTGTACGTATGTATTAATTGTCAAGGGATCATGGAGGCCGGCGTGAAGGCAGGCGGAAGACAGCGTGAGGATGGCCGGGTGCTGCGCGGCGAGGCGACGCGCGAGCGCGTGCTCGATGCCGCCGAGCGCCTCTTCGCCGACCATGGCTTCGACGCCGTCTCGATCCGGCAGATCGCGCAGGAGGCGGAGGTGACGCTGGGCGTCGTCGGCTTCCATTCGGGATCGAAGGAAGCGCTGTTCTCAACCATCCTGAAGCGGCGCGTCGACATGCTTTCCGCTGGCCGCAGGGCGGCGCTTGACCGGCTGCTTGCCGAAAAGGGCAGGGGTGCGATCACGCTGCGCGACCTCATGGCAGCTTACATCGACCCCTATATCGATTGCGCTAGCGCCGGAGACCCGCAATGGCTGGCCTATGCGCGCCTGATCGCGCATACCGCGGGCGACAGCCGCTGGTATCCGGCCGTCAAGGATCTCTATGATCCCATGGCGCTGGTCTTCCTCGACGAGATCGCCGCGCTTTATCCGGGGGCCCCGCGTGAAAGGTTGGCCGCAGCCTTCGTCATGTCGGTGGCCGCCATGCTTTCCACCGTGGCGTCCACCACGCGCATGGCCGCTCTCGCTGCCCATGGCGATGTCCTGCCCGCCGCCGATACCGGCGACAGGCTGGCCCGCCACCGTCAGACGCTGATCGACTTCTGCTCAGGCGGGATCGAACGCGCCGTCTCGGCCTGAGCCTTCGCCGCTTCCGCCGCCATCCAGTCGCGCACGCGCCCTGCCTGCGGCGACAGGTCCCGCCCCTTCGGCCACAGGATGTGGAAACCGTAGGCGGTCGACAACGCGTGCCCCGTCACCCGGACCAGCAGGCCGGTATCGACAAGGCGCTGTACCAGGTGGCGCCAGCCGAGCGCGATGCCCTGGCCCTCCATCACCGCCTGGATGACGAGGACGTAATCGTTGATGAGCAGGGCGCGCGGCGCCACCTCCGCCGCCACGCCGGCGCTTTTCAGCCAGTCCTTCCAGTCCGTTGCATCCCGGTAAGGCTCTTCCAGGTGAATGAGGCGATGGTGGACGAGATCCTGCGGCGTTTCCGGCAGCCCGTGGCGTTGCGCATAGAGCGGACTGGCGACGGCATAGATTTCCTCCGCCGCCAGCAGCATGCTGTCATAGGCCGGCCATTGGGCCGGGACGCCGCCGCGCACGCCGAGCGGAATGTTTTCCCTCTGGAAATCGATGTCGCGATCCGACGTCTGGATGCGGATGTCGATGTCGGGCAGGGCCTCGCGGAAATCCTGCAGGCGCGGCATCAGCCAGAAGGAGGCGAAGGCCGTTGATGCCAGCACGGTGACGTTCCTGCCCGTCCCCAGCGAGCGCAATTCCTCCGCCGACTTGCGGATGTGGTTCAGCCCCAGCGTCACGTCGGTGAAGAAGCGTTCACCGGCCTCGGAAAGCCGCACCTTGCGGTGCTCGCGCAGGAACAGCGGCACGCCCAACTGGTCTTCCAGGCCGCGAATGGCATAGGAGACAGCCGCCTGGCTCATGCCCAGTTCCCGCGCCGCGCGCGTGAAGGATGAAAGCCGCCCGGCAGCTTCGAAGACGATGAGGGCGCCCGCGGAGGGCAGCAGGTGGCGCAGGCTTTGCATAAACCCAGCTTATACAAATGATGAAGATTTTCCAGCGTCACGGGCACCCGCCGAGCGGTTACCGTGAATGCATTCGAAGCGTGTATCGGAGGGGGAGATCATGGAAGCGGGCATGGGAGAAGACATCATGATCGAAACGGTCGCTGCCGCCGCGCCTTTGCGCCGCGAACGCCGGGGCCGCAATGCCCGCGTGGAAGCCCGCTCGCACGGGCCACAGGGCATCGGCCGGCCCTATGTCGTGCGCAACATCCCCACCTACGACATCCTTGGCGAGGAAAGCCTCGTGCGCATCGAGGAAACCGCCGACCGGATTCTCGCCGAGATCGGCATCGAGTTCCGGGGCGACCCGGAGGCGCTCGATCTCTGGCGCAAGGCCGGCGCGGAAGTCTCTGGCGAACTGGTGAAATTCCCCGTTGGCATGTTGCGCGAAATCCTGAAGACCGCACCGGCCGAGTTCACCCAGCACGCCCGCAACCCGGCCAACTCCGTCCGCATCGGTGGCCGCAACGTGGTCTTCGCACCGGCCTATGGCTCGCCCTTCGTCATGGATCTCGACAAGGGGCGGCGCTACGGCACCATCGAGGACTTTCGCAATTTCATCAGGCTTGCCCAGTCCTCGCCATGGCTCCACCATTCCGGCGGCACCATTTGCGAACCGGTGGACGTGCCGGTCAACAAGCGCCATCTCGATATGATCGATGCGCATCTGCGCTTTTCGGACCGTCCGTTCATGGGCTCCATCACGGCCGAGGAACGCGCCGAGGATTCCATCGCCATGGCCCGGATCGTCTTCGGGGCCGGGTTCGTCGAGGACAATTGCGTCATTCTCGGCAATATGAACGTCAACTCGCCGCTGGTCTGGGATGCGACGATGACGACGGTGCTGCGCGCCTATGCCCGCGCCAACCAGGGCAGCGTCGTCGTGCCATTCATCCTGGGCGGCGCCATGGGGCCGGTCACCAATGCCGGCGCCATCGCGCAGGCCCATGCCGAAACCATGGCAGGATGCGCGCTGACCCAACTGGAACGCCCCGGCGCGCCGGTCGTCTATGGCAACTTCCTGTCCTCCATGTCGCTGCGCTCGGGCTCGCCCACCTTCGGGACGCCGGAACCGGCCATCGGCTCCATGGTCGTCGGCCAGCTTGCCCGCCGGCTGAACCTGCCGCTGCGCTGCTCCGGCAACTTCACCACCTCGAAACTGCCTGACGCCCAGGCGATGAACGAGGGCACCATGTCCATGCTCGCCGCCATTCATTGCGGCGCGAATTTCATCCTTCATTCGGCCGGGTTCCTCGACGGCCTGCTGTCCATGTCCTACGAGAAGTTCATGATGGATGCGGACCTTTGCGGCGCGCTGCATTCCTATCTCGATGGCGTGAAGGTGGATGACAACGAACTGGCCTTCGAGGCCTTCCGCGAGGTCGGCCCCGGCAATCATTTCTTCGGCTGCGCCCATACCATGGGCAATTACCAGTCGGCCTTCTGGGACAGCGAGATCGCCGACAACGATCCGTTCGAGAAATGGGAACTCGGCGGCTCGGTCGATGCGATGACGCGCGCCAACCTTTTGTGGAAGAAACGCCTGGCCGAATTCGAGGTGCCGCCGCTCGACGAGGCAATCGGCGAGGCCCTGCGCGACTTCATCGCCCGCCGCAAGGCCTCCATGGATGACGCGTGGTATTGATCCGCGCTGCCGCGGCGGGCACGGTTTCATCGTCCGCCAATGGCCCGCCCTGACCGAAGAAACCCGATTGACGGCCTGACCATGTCCAGCGATCCCATCCTCCAGCCCTTCCAGCTTCGTCACCTGACGCTGAAGAACCGCCTCATGTCGACCGCGCATGAACCGTCCTATTCGGAGGACGGGATGCCGAAGGACCGCTATCGTCTCTACCATGTCGAGAAGGCGAAGGGCGGCATCGCGCTGACCATGACCGCCGGCTCGGCCATCGTCTCGCCCGACAGCCCGCCGGCCTTCGGCAACCTCTTCGCCTACAAGGACGAGATCGTGCCCTGGCTGAAGCGCCTTGCCGACGAGTGCCACGAACACGGCTGCGCGGTCATGATCCAGATGACCCATCTGGGCCGGCGCACCAACTGGAACAAGGGTGACTGGCTACCCGTCGTCTCGCCGTCGCCGGTGCGCGAACCGGCCCACCGCGCCTTTCCCAAGCAGATCGAGGACTGGGACATCGCGCGCATCATCGCCGATTTCGCAGCCGCCGCGGCCCGTATGAAGGCAGCCGGCCTCGACGGCATCGAGATCGAGGCCTACGGCCATCTGGTGGACGCCTTCTGGTCGCCCGCCACCAATCGCCGCGAGGATGAATGGGGCGGTTCGCTGGACAACCGGCTGCGCTTCTTCTGGGCGGTCGCCGATGCCATCCGCGCCGAGGTCGGGCCGGATTTCATCGTCGGCACGCGCATGGTGGCCGACGAAGACCGGGAAGGCGGGCTGACAAAGGCCGAGGGCATGGAAATCGCGCGCCGCATCGCCGCCTCTGGCAAGCTCGACTTCATCAATCTCATCCGCGGGCATATCGACCACGACGCGCCGCTGACCGATGTCATTCCGGTGTCGGGGATGCGTTCCGCCCCGCATCTGGATTTCGCCGGCGAGGTGCGCGCCGCAACGAAATTCCCTGTCTTCCATGCCGCCCGCATCGCCGATGTCGCCACCGCCCGCCATGCCATCGCGGAGGGCAAGCTGGACATGGTGGGGATGACCCGGCCGCATATCGCCGAGCCGCATATCGTGCGCAAGGTGATAAGCGGCGAGGAGCACCGCATCCGCCCCTGCGTCGGCGCGACCTATTGCCTGGACCGCATCTACGAGGGTGGCGAGGCGCTGTGCATCCACAACGCCGCCACCGGCCGCGAGGCGTCCATGCCCCATGTCATCGCGCCGGCGGCAGGGCTGAGGCGCCGCGCCGTCGTGGTGGGTGCCGGTCCGGCCGGACTGGAAGCCGCGCGCGTGCTGGGCGAACGCGGCCATGACGTCACGGTGCTGGAGGCGTCCGGACAGGCGGGCGGCCAGGTGCGCCTCGCCGCTCAGAACCCGCGCCGTCGCGAATTCCTCGGCATCATCGACTGGCGGCTGTCCGAACTGGAGCGCCTCGGCGTTGCCATCCGCTACGACACTTGGGCGGAGGAGGCGGATGTCCTGTCACTCGAGCCCGATCTCGTGGTGATCGCCACCGGCGGGGTGCCGCAGAATCCGCCCATGAAGGAAGGTGCCGATCTCGTTGTTTCCAGTTGGGACATCCTTTCAGCCGCGGTGAAGCCGCAGGGCGAGGTGCTGGTCTATGATGACCATGGCGGCCATCAGGCCATGGGCGCGGCAGAGGCTGTCCTGGCCGCCGGGGCGAAGCTCGAACTGGTTTCGCCGGAACGCTTCTTTGCGCCCGATGTCGGCGGCATGAACCTTGTCCCCTACATGAAGGCACTGCAGAAGGGCGGGGCACGCATCACCATTGCGACGAAGCTGACGGGTGTGCATCGGCAGGGCAACAGGCTCGTGGCCACACTGGGCTCTCCCTATGACGAAGCCCATGCCGAGGAAAGGCTCGCCGACATGGTCGTGGTCGAGCACGGCACCGCACCGCTGGACGAACTTTACCATGCGCTCAAGCCGCTGTCGCGCAACCTGGGAGCCGTGGACTATGGTGAACTCGTCGCGGGAAGCGGAGCGATTTTCCCCCAAGGCAGGCCAGGCGCCGCATTCGATCTCGTGCGCATCGGCGATGCCGTCGCCTCGCGCAACATCCATGCGGCCATCTATGACGGCCTGCGCTTCATGAAGGATCTCTAGCCGGCGACGTCGCACCGCTGCCGAAAGAAGCGTGCAGGCAGAGCACGCAAAGCCCGATGAACAGCGAATCGTGGATGTCGTGCCCGAAGGCGATGCCGGTCGTCCCGCTCAGCACGTAGGGTATGTAGAGCGCGCATCCGGCCGCCAGGGCGTTCCTTCCGTCTGCATGGTTCCGGTTCATCCAGAGCAGGACGAGCGGTGCGAGAAAGGCGGCCAGGAAACCGATGAGGTTGACGGCCCCGCCACGCACCATGACGTTCAGCAGGCCGTTGTGGAAATGGGTCATGGCGAAGTCGTAGCGGCTCAGTTCCGCATTGCGTTCGGCCATCAGCGCCGGAATGTCGCCGCCGCCATGGCCGACGAGCGGCTTTTCCGCGATGAGACTCACGGCGGACCGCCACAGGATGAGGCGCTGGCCGAACGAGGTGTTCAGATCGCCCTGCCGGGCCTTTTCGACGTCGGCGACGACCGCTTGCAAGCGTTCGTGAACGGGTGGAAGAAAAGCGTAGGCGCCAAGACCGGCCGCGCCCATCAGGATCAGTGCCCCGGCCAGCGGCAGGGCGGAGCGTTTGCCGGGGCGAAGGTGGATGGCGGCCAGCACGGCGGGAGACATGACCAGCGCGATCCAGAACGTGCGGCTGCCGCTCAGGATCACCAGCGCCGCCGCGGCCAGCGCGCCCGCCAGGCAGAACCAGCGCAACCGCCCGGTCAGGCGGATCACGCCATCGACGGCCAGACCGTACATGACCGCTGCGGCAAGCCCGAGCACCAGCGGATTTCCGGCCATCAGTTCGATCCGCATGCCGGCGTGAAACGGGAACAGCGGCACCGCGGCCAGGCCGGCGATCGCGCCTGCGGCTGCGCCGGGCGGGAGTGCTGCCAGGAGACGCCGGCCAGAAACGGCAAGGAGCGCGAAAAGCGGCAGAGCGCCCAGGAAGGGAAGGTTTTCGCCGATCTCCTTGAGCCCGTCTTCGCCCAGCCCTGCCAGTACCGTGGTGAAGGCCTCGGTGAAGAAGAAAAGCGCGAAAGCGCCCGCCGCCAGCCACGCCTGCCGGTGCGCCGGAAGCGCGATTCGGTGCGCCAGCAGCAGCAGCGCGCCCCAGCCCATGGTGATGGCAATCGCCACGACGACACCGCTGCCGGCCAGCGGCACGCCGCCGGCAACGAAAACGGCGAACAGGAGATTGGCCGCCACGAGCGCCTGGCCGCCGGGCGATGTGAGATAGCGCAGGATCAGGGCGGGATAGGCGCGCATGGGCTCCGGGACGCGAACGGTACGGGCCGGCCGTCCCGCTCTCGGGTCACGGCCGGTCCACGAATTGACCTCATGCGTTTAAGCATGTCCGGAGAAAAGGGGAAACGGCTTTTCGGACACCGCCGGGCGGCGGGACCGGCCCGGCAAGGTCCGGACCGGCTTGCAAGGCCGGTCAGTGGATCAGCGACCCGCCATTCACGTCGACTTCCGTTCCGGTGCAGTAGGCCGACAGGTCCGAAGCAAGGAACAGGGCGCAGCCGGCCACGTCGGAGGCCTCACCGGCACGCCCCATGGGGATGCCTTCCAGGATCTGCTCCTTCATTTCCGGCGTTAGCTTGCCGGCGGTGATGTCGGTGGCGATGAAGCCGGGGCAGATGGCGTTGACGCGCACGCCCGCCGGCGCCAGTTCGCGCGCCATGGCCTTGGTCAGGCCGAGGATGCCGGCCTTGGCCGCGGAATAGTGCGGTCCGCCGAATATGCCGCCGCCGCGCTGTGCCGAAACCGATGAAAGGTTGACGATGGAGCCGGACCCGGCACGGCGCATCCCCGGAATGACGGCCTGGCTCATGTAGAGCGTGCCGCGCAGGTTCACGTCGAGAACCGCGTCGTAGTTTTCCGGCTGGATGTCCATGATCTTCAGCGGCTGGGTGATGCCGGCATTGTTGATCAGGATGTCGATCCGCCCCCGGAGCCTTTCCAGTTCCGCAACGGCGGCCTCGCAGGCCGCCTTGTCGGTCACGTCGCAGGCCAGGCCCGCATGGCCTCCGCCCGGCAGGTCGGCTGCCGCGGCCTTCGCCGCGTCGGCGTCGAGATCGAGAATGGCGACCGTCGCGCCGTGTTCGGCGAACAGCTTCGCCGTCGCCTTGCCAAGGCCGCGCGGGCTGGCCGCGCCGGTGACGATCGCGAACTTTCCTTCAAGCAGGCCCATGGCCCTTGTCTCCTGTTTCGATGCGTCTGGTCGTGGAGCGTGGCTCAGAGCCAGCCCCTGATCTGTTCCGCCACCCTGGCGGTGGAAATTCCGTACATCTCGTGCAGCGTCGGCAGAGCCCCGGCCTCCAGGAATGCGTCGGGCAGGCCGATCATGCGGAAGGTCGGCGTTACGCCGCTGACGAGCAGGGCGCGCGCCACGGCCTCGCCCAGTCCGCCATTGACCGTATGGTTTTCCGCCGTCACCACCAGCCGCGTGCCTTTCGCCGCCTCGCCCACGATGGTCGGCGTATCCAGCGGCTTGATGGTCGGCACATGCAGCACCGCCACCTCGATGCCCTGTCCGGCCAGCAGCACCGCGGCATCGAGCGCGCGCATGGTCATGATGCCCGTGGAGACGACGAGCACGTCCCGGCCCTCGCGGATCATCTGGGCCTTGCCAAGCTGGAAGCGGTAGTCCGGCTTGTGGCGGGTCAGCACCGAGGGGACCTTGCCGCGCAGCAGCCGGGTGTAGACAGGCCCGTCATGCGCGGCGATCTGCGGCACCATGCCAATGATGTCGTCGGCATCGCACGGGTCGATGATCGTCATGTTCGGCAGGCCGCGGAAGATCGCCAGGTCCTCGGTCGCCTGGTGGCTCGGGCCGTAGCCGGTGGTCAGGCCGGGCAGGGCGCAGGCGATCTTCACCGGCAGGTTCTCCTCCGCGATCGCCATGGCAATGAAGTCGTAGGCGCGCCGCGCGGCGAACACCGCGTAGGTGGTGGCAAACGGCAGGAAACCCTCGCGCGCAAGGCCGGCGGCCGCCGACATCAGAAGCTGCTCGGCCATGCCCATCTGGTAGAAGCGGTCGGGCAGGGCTTCGGCGAGGATGTGCAGGTCGGTATACTTGCCCAGGTCGGCTGTCAGCCCGACGACCCGCTCGTCCTTGCGGGCAAGCTCGACCAGCGCGTGGCCGAAGGGCGCGGAAACCGTTTCATAGCCCTCCGCCGCCAGCGACGCGATCATCGCGGAGGTGGCTGCCTTTGTAGCGGGCGGCTTGCGCGGCTCGTGTTTCCGCTTCATCGAGGCAAGCGTCATGACGGCTTTTCCTCTTCCAGGACGGCCAGCGCCCTGGCCCATTCATCGGGCTCGACGCGCACGAAATGGGTAATCTCGCGCGCTTCGAGGAAATCGACGCCCTTGCACATGGTCGTGTCGAAGATGATGACGCGCGGCTGCGGCCCGGGGTGATCGCGCGCCGCGTCGAAGGCAGCCACGACGGCGTCCAGATCGTTGCCGTCGACCCGCTGCGCATGCCATCCGAAGGCCGCCCATTTCGCTTCTTCCGGCATGCGGGCCAACGCGTCGGTGGTCCTGCCGTCGGCCTGCTGGTCGTTGAAATCGACAAGGCAGACGAGATTGCCGAGCCCGTGCTGCACCGCCGACATGGCCGCTTCCCAGGTCGAGCCTTCGCCCAGTTCCCCGTCCGACATCAGGTTGTAGACGAAGGCCGGGCTCTTCTTGCGCTTCAGGCCGAGCGCGGCGCCCACCGCGATCCCGAGTCCCTGGCCGAGCGACCCGCCGGTGATCTCCATTCCCGGCGTGTAGGACGCCATGCCGGACATGGGCAGGCGGCTGTCATCCATGCCGTAGGTTTCAAGCTCGTCTTCCGGCAGGATGCCGGCCTCCATCAGCGCCGCGTAGAGCGCGATGGCGTAGTGACCGATGGAGAGATAGAAACGGTCGCGGCCCTCCCATCCGGAATCCTCGGCGCGATATTCGAGCGCGTGGAAATAGGCTGCGGCGAGGACGTCGGCAATGCCCAGCGCCTGGCCGACATAGCCCTGGCCCTGCACCTCTGCCATCAGCAGCGCCTTGCGGCGGATGTTCCATGCGCGCAACGCAAGCGGCATGTTCGAAGCGCGTTGCGGACGGCCGGCATCCATGTCGGGCTCCTCCCTGTGGCATTTCCCGGTTTGCTGGATATACCGCTGCAAGGCATCCGTCGTTCGCGAAAAATTACAGAGGTATGAAGCAGGACTGAAGAACTGTCCGGTCCGGCCGGTTCGCCGCACGGATCTCTGCGCGCCCGCTTCGGCGGCGGGCAGTCGCGGCAGCCTGCCTTCGCCTCTGACCGGATCCCTGTATCGGACCACATCGGGGGTTGTGCGCCGGACAGGCGGTTTTCATCCGCAAATCCGCATTTGCCCTGTTGACAAGGGCATGCGCATGAATAATGAATCACTAGTCATTATTTTGCTTTGGGAGGAGCTCGATGGACGCTGGATGGTCCCCATCCGACATCGCGTTTCGGGACGAGGTCAGGGCTTTCACGCGGGAGAACCTGCCTGCCGACATTCGCGACAAGGTGATGAGCGGGCGTCCGCTGGCGCGCTCCGACCACATGCGCTGGCAGGACATCCTGGCGCGCAAGGGCTGGATCGCCGGGTTCTGGCCGGAGCGCTACGGCGGTTGCGACTGGACGCCGGCGCAAAGCTACATCTTCCAGGAAGAGACCACCTATGCCGGCGCGCCCTGGCTCCTGCCGTTCGGTGTCAACTATGTGGGGCCGGTCATCTACACCTATGGCACGGAAGAGCAGAAGGCGCGCCATCTGCCCGGCATCGTGTCGAACGAGGTGTTCTGGTGCCAGGGCTATTCCGAGCCGAATGCCGGTTCCGATCTTGCCCGCCTTTCCACCCGTGCCGAGCGCGACGGCGACCATTATGTCGTCAACGGCTCCAAGATCTGGACCTCCATGGCTCACTGGGCCGACTGGATCTTCGCGCTGGTGCGCACCGATCCGCAGGTCCGGCCGCAGGCAGGCATTTCATTCCTGCTGATCGACCTGCGTTCCCCCGGCATCTCGATCCGGCCGATCCGCTCCATCGAGGGGGCGCATCATCTCAACCAGGTGTTCTTCGACAATGTCCGCGTTCCGGTGGAAAACCGCATCGGCGAGGAGAACAAGGGCTGGACCTACGCCAAGTACCTTCTCGGTCACGAACGTGTCCTGTCGGCCGAGATCGGCAAGGCCAAGCGGATGCTGGACCGGCTGCGCGCCCTGGCCGGCGAGCGCGGCGTGTCGAACGACTACCGCTATCTCGACCGTTTGAACCGGCTTGAGACCGACCTGCTGGCCCTGGAATGGACCACGCTGCGCATGCTGGAGGCCGTCATGGACGGCTCGGCGCCCGGCTACGAGGCCTCTGTCCTCAAGCTGCGCGGCTCGACGATCGTGCAGGCCATCGCGGAGGCGACGGCGGATACGCTCGGCCCGGAGGCCGTTCCCTACGACCCGGCCCTGATCGCGGAAGGAACGAACGATCCCGGCAGCGAACTGGCCCGCCACATGGGCATCGTGTCGGAATTCCTGTTCCAGCGCGCCCCGACCATCTGGGGCGGCAGCAACGAAATCCAGCGAAACATCATTTCCAAGCACGCGCTTGGTCTCGGCTAGGGTGAGGCAGACGTGAAGATCACACCGACCGAAGAACAGGCCCTGCTGGCGCAAAGCGTCACGCGTTTCCTGGCGGACCGCTACGGCGACGACGCGCGGCGGGCAAGCGAAGCCATGCCGGACGGTTTCGACCACAGCGTCTGGACCGCGATTGCCGATCTCGGCTGGCTGGGCGCGGCTGTCGGAGAAGCGGCGGGCGGTTTCGGCGGTCCGCGTGAAATGGCGATCGTCGCCGAGGGTGTCGGCAGCGCCATGATGGCCGAACCCGTCATTCCTGCATGCCTGGCGCTCGCCATCCTGGAGGCGGCCGACCCGCAAAGCGCGCTCCTTCCGGCCCTGCTGGGCGGCGAGCGCATGGCCTGCGGCCTTGTCGCGGAGATGGGTGAGGGGCTGGCCGTGGCCGGCGCCAATGGCGCGCGCACCGTCACAGGCCGGTTCCGCGCCGTGCCGGGCGGTGCGGCGGCCGATGCCTTCGTGCTGGCCCTGCCGGATCTTGCCTGCGTGCTGGATGCGTCGGCCAAGGGCGTGACGGTCAGCGGCTATCGCGGCATGGACGGGCGGCGCCATGCCGAAATCAGCCTCGACGGGGTGGCTGTCGGCGCGGACGCGGTCCTTTGCGAAGGCGAGGCGGCGGCCAGGCTTGCCGCGCGGGCCGGCTTGCTGCACGCCATGGCGGTCACGGCCGAGGCCGGCGGGCTCGCCGGGCGACTTTTCGCCGACACGCTTGCCTATGCCGGGCAGCGCGAGCAGTTCGGCCAGCCCATCGGCCGGTTCCAGGCCTTGCAGCACCGTCTTGCCGATATGTATGTCGCGGTTGAGGAAATCCGCTCGCTGGCGCTCGCCATGACGCGGGGCGCGGAGGACGGCGGCGCGCCGGGCCGCGCCGTCTCGCAGGCCGTGGTCGGCGCGGTCGACCGGGCGCTGCATGTGGCCAAGGAAGCCATCCAGCTTCATGGCGGCGTGGGCATGACGGAAGACCTGCCGCTGGGCGCGGGGCTCAGGCGGGTCAAGGTTTTGCAATTGATGCCGGGCGGGGCCGAAGACCACCGTGGCCGGCTGATGACATCCAACGATTGACAGCAAGACATCCGGGAGGAGACGGGAATGGAGCGGTTCGCCAATTACAAGACAATGACGTTCAAGCGGGACGGCCGGGTGCTGACGGTGACGCTGAACCTGCCCGACACGCTGAACGCGGTGAACGCGGACCTGCATTCGGAACTGTCGCGCGTCTTCATCGACCTCAACGACGATCCCGATTCCGACGTGATCGTGCTGACCGGCGCGGGCCGGGCGTTCTGCGCCGGCGGCGATGTCGACTGGATGCAGGAAGCCATCGACGATCCGTCCCGTTTCGAGGTCACGGGTTTCGAGGCCAAAAGGATCATCTTCAGCCAGCTTGACTTGGAAAAGCCGCTGATCTGCCGCATGAACGGCCATGCCATCGGCCTTGGCGCCACGATTGCGCTGACCTGCGATATCGTCATCGCGGCCGAGAATGCCAAGATCGGCGATCCGCACGTCTCGATCGGCCTCGTGGCCGGCGATGGCGGCGCGATCCTCTGGCCCCAGATGATCGGCTACCTGCGCGCCAAGGAATACCTGCTGACGGGCGATCCCATTCCCGCGCCGGAAGCCGCGCGCATGGGCCTGATCAACCGTGCGGTGCCGGCCGACAAGCTGGACGAGGATGTCTATGCCCTGGCCCACCGCATCGCATCCGGCGCACGCAAGGCGATCCGCTGGACCAAGGTCACGGCCAATATCGGCCTCAAGCAACTGGCCCATTCCATCATGGATACAGGCGTCGCCTACGAATCCATGTCCAATGTTTCGAAAGATCATCGCGAGGCGGTCGCTGCCTTTCGCGAGAAGCGCAAGCCCGTGTTCACGGGTGAGTAGGTCCGGCGCCTTGCGCCGACAGTTCAAACCGGGAGGAAAGTGAAATGGCATACAGGATCAGCAGACGTAACCTCATCAAGGGCGCCGCCGCGACCGGCCTTGCAATGCCCTTCATCAACCTGCGCACCGCGATGGCGCAGGACGGGCCGATCACCATCGGCGTCGTCACGCCGCTCAGCGGCCCGGCGCAGCTCATCGGCAATTTCGTACGCCATGGCGCCGAGATCGGCATCAAGCACGTGAATGCGGCCGGCGGTGTCAATGGACGTCAGCTTGCGCTCGAATTCCGCGATTCCAAGGCCAATCCGAACGATGCGTCCGTCGCGGCGCGCGAACTGATCGGCGCCGGCGTCAACCTGCAGCTTGGCACCATTTCCAGCGCCGTGGCGCTCGCCATGGGGCCGCTCCTGCAGAGCGAGGGCGGCATCGTGCTGACCTCCGGCGCGGGCACCGAGAAGCTGAACCACGAGAACTACAATCCGCACGTCTTCCGCGTCGGCGACAGCCCGGTCAGCCGCAATGCCGGCCTGGTGCGCCACATCGTCCAGAGCCGTCCGGAAATCCGCAAGTGGGGCGGCATCATCCCCGACCATGAATATGGCCGCACGACCTGGAAGATCTTCGAGGCCACGATGCGCAAGGCCATGCCGGAACTGACCGGCGAGGAAGCCCAGATCGCCGAGCCGATCCTGGTGCCCTATGCCTCGGGCGACTACCGCAACTACATCACCCAGGCCATGCGCCTCGACGTGGAGGGCATCTATACCTCCGTTTACGGTGGCGACGCGGTGACGCTCTACCAGCAGGCCAAGCCCTTCGGCCTGTTCGACAAGATCGACGTGCTCCTCGATTCGGCCAACGAGTTCCTCGTCGCCACCGCGATGAAGGACCAGACGCCGGCCCACTGGAGCGGCTTCCACTGGTACTACGAGGCCAACAAGGGCAACCCGCTTTCCGACCAGCTCTATGCCGACTATGTCGAGCGCACCGGCGACAATTACCCGATGGGCTGGGCGGCTGAGGCCCATGCCGGGATCATGGCCTATGCCGGCGCCATCGCCAAGGCGGGCGGCACGGAAACGGCCGATGTGATCGCGGCCCTGAAGGGGCTGGAGTTCGACAGCGCGACCGGCATGCGCCGCATTCGCGCCGAGGACAACCAGGCGGTCAAGAACGCCGAACTTGCCTTCATCGAGCCGTCTTCCGACGCGCCGGACGGCTTCGCGGTCACCGACTATGTCTCGCTGCCCGGCGAGAAGGTGATCGAGCCGGCAACGCCCGGCAAGCCGCTGGATACCTCGATCCTCTGACAAGCCTCCCAAGGCGCGCCGGGCGGGAAATGAGTCCCGCCCGGCATTCAACCGGAGCATCATCAATGGTCGATATCGGCTTGACCGTCTTCAACGGGCTTGCCTGGGGCATGGCGACGTTTCTCGTCGCGGCCGGGCTGACGCTCATCTTCGGGATCCTTCACATCCTGAACTTTGCCCATGGCGGCTTCTTCATGATCGGCGCCTATGTGGCCTATTCGGTCATGCTGGCCTTTGGCGGTTCGCTGCCGCTGTGGCTCTATCTCGTCGCCGCGATCGCCGCCGGCCTCGCCGTGGGGCTGATGGGCTGGGGTGTCGACAAGGTGATCCTGCGGCGCCTGCGCAATGTCGAGGACGCCTATTCGCTGATCGCGACCTATGCGCTGCTGCTCGTCTGCGTCGGTGGCGTCCAGCTTGTCTGGGGCCTGAACTACCTCTCCGTCATGCCGCCGCCGGAACTCAACTCGGTTGTCTTCCTGGGCGACATGTTCATGCCCACCTACACTATTTTCATCATCGCCTGCGGCATCCTGGCCTTCATCGCGCTGGAGATCTTCATCTCGCACACGGAAATGGGGCGCCTCATCCGGGTCGTCGCCGCCGATCCGTGGATGGCCAAGCTGCTGGGCCTGAACGTCCGGCGCATCTATCTCATCACCGTGGTCTTCAGCTTCGCGCTCGCCGGGCTTGCCGGCGGCCTGCTGATGGCCAACCAGAGCCTTTCGCCCGAACTGGGCGGCATCTTCCTGCTTCAGGCCTTCGGCGTTGTGATCGTCGGCGGCATGGGCTCGATACGCGGCGCCTTCATCGCAGCCATCCTGCTGGGCATGATCGAGAGTTTCGGCACCTACTTCTTTCCGCAATATCCGGGGATCTACTTCCTGATCGCGCTGGCCGTCATCCTGCTGGTCAAGCCGGAAGGCATCATGGGCAAGGAGCAGACCGCATGATCGACTATCGCAGGCGCATGCGGCTCAATCTGGCCGTCGTGGCCACGGGACTGGCGCTCTTTGCCGTCTTCCCGTTCTTCGCCAACAGCGGCCTTGTCTTCCTGGCCGGCCTTGTCGCCATCAACATCGTGTTCGGCCTGTCCTGGAACCTGCTGTTTTCCGGCGTCGGCCTGCTGAGCTTCGGCCATGCCATGTTCTTTGCCGGCGGCGCCTATGCCATGGCGGTGCTTTCCCTGCGTGTTCCGGAATTGCCCTTCGTCGTGGGTCTGTTTCTCGGCGCGCTGACCGGCGGAACCATCGCGCTGGTCTTCGGCTACATCGCGCTTCGCCGGGCCAGCGGCGTCTACTTCGCCGTGCTCACGCTCGCCTTTTCCGAACTCGTCCACATCGTCATCACCAAGACCACCTTCCTCGGCCGCAATGACGGGCTTGTGGGCATTCCCCGTCCGGTGATCGACCTCGGCTTCATGAGCCTCGACCTGACCAGCGCCGGCGCCTACTACTACTTCATCATCGTCGCCATGGCGGCGGTCGCCTTTGCCTTGTGGGCCTTCCAGAATTCGCCCGCCGGCCGGCTCATCCGGGCAATCAAGCAGGACCCCGTGCGCACCGCCTTCCTCGGCACCGATGTGCGCAGCTGGCAGCTCACCGCCTTCGTCCTGTCTGGTTCGGTCGCCGCCTTCTGCGGAGCGGTGATGGTGCCCTTCGCCCAGATCGCCTCGCCGGAAATCGCCTACTGGACCGTATCCACCGAGCCGATCCTGTTCACGCTGCTCGGCGGGGCGGGCCATTTCTGGGGGCCGGCTGTCGGAGCGATCCTGTTCGGCGCCATCGATTACGCCACCCGCGCCATGTATGGCGTGTCCGAGATCACCGTCGGCGTCCTGCTCCTGGGCGTTGTCCTTCTGATGCCGGGCGGCCTGCTCGGTTTCCTGAATTCCAGGCGCTCTGCAGCGCGCCGGGCACGCACGGGCATGCAGGATGCGGACCTTGAAAAGGCGGGGAAGGCAACATGACGATGATGCTGGAAGCCAGGGGGATCCACAAATCCTATGGCCGCGTGAAAGTGCTTGAGAATGTCGATTTCGATCTCGTCGAAGGCGAGGCGCATGTGGTCATCGGGCCGAACGGCGCGGGCAAGACCACGCTGTTCCGCTGCCTCAGCGGCGAATCCAGGATCAATGGCGGAACGATCACGCTGGGCGGCAACGACATCACCGCGCTCGACGGCTGGCAGCGGGTGAAGCTGGGCATCGGGCGTTCCTTCCAGGTCGCGCGCATCTTTCCCGACATGTCCGCCTTCGAGAACCTCATCGTGGCCATCGAGACCCGCGAACGTGTCGACAAGGGGCTGAAATCCACCTTCGGCCTGGTGGCGCCGCGCCGCGAGGTGCGCGACGAGGCCGAACGGCTGGTCGCCGAACTCGGACTGGAGGGCCGCCTGGACGAACCCGCCAGCACGCTGTCGCATGGCGACAAGAAGCGGCTTGAATTGGCCATGAGCCTCGCGCTCAAGCCGAAACTGCTGATGCTGGACGAACCGACCGCCGGCATGTCGCCCTCCGACCGCGCGGAAGCCGTCCGCCTGATTTCCGATGTGCGGGAGCGCTACGGGTTGACGCTGCTGCTGACCGAGCATGACATGGAGGTCGTCTTCGGCCTCGCCACGCGGCTGACGGTGCTTCATCATGGCGCAATCATCGCATCGGGCGAACCCCATGAGGTGCGCGCCCATCCCCGCGTCAGGGAGGTCTATCTTGGGCAACACTGATCCCCTGCTGTCCGTCTCCGGGCTGAACGCCTACTACGGCGGCAGTCACATCATCCAGGACGCGGCGTTTACCGTTGGCGCGGGCGAAAGCGTCGCGTTGCTCGGCCGCAACGGTGCCGGCAAGACAACGCTGATGAAGAGCCTGCTGGATGCGGGTCCCCGCGTGGAAGGCGAAATCCGCTTCGACGGCACCGACCTGGCCGGCATTCCGACCGATGCGCGCAGCCGGCTTGGCCTGATGCTGGTGCCCGAGGACCGGCGCATCTATCCCAACATCACCGTGGCCGAGAACATCGCGCTTGGCCGCCATGCCGCCCGCGACGGCAAGGCGCTTTCGCTCAGCGACATCTTCAGGCTGTTTCCGCTGATCGAACCGCTGAAGGACCGTGCCGGCTACCAGTTGAGCGGCGGCCAGCAGCAGCTCGTGGCGGTGGCGCGCGGCCTTCTGGGCGCGCCGCGCCTGCTGCTCCTCGATGAACCGGTCGAGGGCCTGGCCCCGGTCGTGGTCCAGGAAATGGCGAGGCACATCGCCCAGATCCGGCAGACGCAGGATCTCGCCTTGCTGATCGCCGAGCAGAACCTGTCCTTCGCCCGGGCCTCGACCGACCGGGTTGTGCTGATCGATACCGGGCGTATCGTCTTCGATGGAACGTGGGAGGATTTCGATGCCGATCCAGGGCTCAAGGACCGATACCTCGCCGTCTGACATGGCAGCGGCGCAAAAGGCGCCCTGGCCGTTGCGTTTCGAGCCGGGCGAGCGCGAGGCGCGCCGCGCGGCAGGCGAATGGCTGGGCACCAATCTGGCCTATGCGGCCCGTGACATGGCGGACAGGCACCCCGACACGGTCGCCATTGCCGGCGAAGACGGGTCGCTCGACTACGCGACCATTTACAAGCGGGCTACGGACCTGGCGCGGGGCCTGCGCGAAATGGGGATCGCGCGCGGCGACACGGTCAGTTTCCAGCTACCCAACTGGACCGAGGCAGCTGTTCTCAATCTCGCCTGCGCCTTGGCCGGCTTCGTCATCAACCCCGTCATCCCCATTTACCGCCAGGCGGAACTGGCCTTCATCCTCAACGATTGCCGGGCGCGGATCGCCTTCATTCCCGACAGCATCCGCTCCACCGACTACCGCGCCATGTATGCCGGATTGCGGGAGCGCCTGCCGCACCTGCAGCATGTGGCGACGGTGCGCGGCACGGGCGACCTGACCTTCGAGGCGATCGAGGAGCGCGGACGCGCGAGCACGGTCGCGCTCGAGCCGGCCGACCCCGACAGCGCCAAGCTGATCATCTACACGTCCGGCACCACCGGCCAGCCGAAAGGTGTCATCTACAGCCACAACCAGTCGCGCCGTCCCCTCTGGGCGAGTTTCGACGCCTGGGGGCTGAAGGCAGGCGACAGGCTGCTCATGCCAAGCCCCGTCACCCATGTGACGGGCTATTCCTACGGGCTGGAAATGCCCTTCCATTTCGGCACGACGACCGTCTTCATGGAGCGCTGGGACGCGGCGGAGGCTGTGCGTCTCGTCGACCGGCACCGCATCGGTTTCATGATCGGCGCGACGCCCTTCCTGTCGGAACTCGTCGCGGAAGCGGAAAAGGCCGGCACCCGGCTTGAATCCTTGCGCATCTTTGCCTGTGGCGGCGCGGCCGTGCCGCCGGCCCTGATCGACCGGGCCAACCGCCACTTCGCCAATTGCCGCTCCTTCCGCGTGTTCGGCAGTTCCGAATGCCCGATGGTCACGCAGGGATGCCTGGACGACCTGCACCTGGCCGCGCGCAGCGACGGGCGCGTGACGGACTGGGATGTCCGGGTCGTCGATGACGGGGGCAACCCGGTTCCGCCGGGTCGGGAAGGCGAGATCATCGCGAAGGGGCCGTCGCTGTTCCGCGGCTATACGGACCGCGAGGCCACGGCGGAAGCCTTCGATGCGCAGGGCTATTTCCGGACCGGGGACCTCGGCACCGTCACGCAGGACGGCGTGCTGACGATCACCGGCCGCAAGAAGGACATCATCATCCGTGGCGGCGAGAACCTCAGCGCCAAGGAAATCGAGGACGCCTTGCATACCCATCCGGCGATCCGCGAGGCAGCGGTCGTCTCCATGCCGCATCCGCGCCTGGGCGAGGGGGTCTGCGCCTATCTCATTCCCGCCATGGCCGATGACCGGCCCGATGTCGAAGCGCTGACCGCATTCCTGCTGGAGGCGGGCCTTGCCCGCCAGAAATGTCCGGACCGGATCGAATATGTCGACGATGTGCCGCGCACGGCATCCGGCAAGGTGCAGAAGCATATCCTGCGGGCGACGATTCGTCAGACCATGGCATCAGAGGCGGGGACTTGATCCCGCTGCCACAATGTCGGATTCCATGGCGGCGAAGCCCCTGCGCGGAATCAGGGCGATAGCGGCAGGAGACAGGCGATGGCGAAGAGAGCGGAGAAGGCCGAGGCCAACCGGCAGGCAATCCTGGATGCGGCGGCTGTCGTCGTCGGCCGCCACGGCTACGGCAAGGCTTCCATCGCCCGCATCGCGGAGGAAGCCGGCGTCGCCCATGGCCTGATCTATCTCTACTTCAAGAACCAGCAGGACCTGTTCGACCAGCTTCTGCCCCATGTCGGCGAGGCCATGCTGCGCTACATCGCCCAGGCCACGCTGGAGGCGCAGACGCTGGCCGACCGGGAGCGGAAGGGCCTCGAGGCGAACTTCGCCTATCTCCGCCGCCATCCCGCGCTGCACCGGATCCTCAACGAGGCGGCCTTCTTCGCGCCCGCGGCCCACCGGCAATACCTGCGGCGCATGGCCGGCGGCTATACCCGCTCGCTCCAGCGCGGCTGGGCGGCGGGCGAGATCGACGGTTATGACGAAAGCGAACTGGAAGTCCTGGCCTACATGATCATCGGCGCCCGCGAATATCTCCTGGAGCGCTATGCGGTCAGCGGCAGCCGCATCGATGAACTCCCCGACCATGTGAAGACGACCTATCTGCGCATGTTCGCCCGCAGCCTCGGTATCGACGAGACCAGGATTCTTTCCGGGTCCGTTGAGGCCAGGCAGGCCGGTTGATGGAGGACAGGATGCCGGAAGGGGCTTCGTTGGCGCAGGCAAGCGGGGCCGGTCTCTGGACACAGGGACTGTCCGTTCCCGCTCTCCTGCGACACCAGGCCGGAATCCATGGCGCCAGTCTGGCGCTGTCGGCCGAATCCGCGGGCGAATCGCGGGTCCGTCTGGACTATGCTTCCCTGTGCCGGCGCATGGACGCTGCCGCTGCCATCCTCCGGCAGGCCGGACTTGGCAGGCAGGAGCGCCTCGCCATCTACCTGACCAATGTCTGGGCGCTGGAATGCTACGTCGCGGCGCTGGGTGCGCTGGCCCTCGGCGCGGTCGTCGTTCCCCTGAACACCCGCAGTTCGGATGCGGAACTGGGCCACGCCGTTGCGCTGACCGGACCGCGCCTGGTTGTCAGCGACGGTCCGGGGCGCAGCCGCCTGGCCGAAGCGCTTGGATCATCCGTTCCCGGCCTGCTCGATGCGACCCTGTTTTCCAGGCTGGAGGCGGAAGATGAGGGTTTGGCGCCCGAGGCGATCCCGCCGGACCTGCTCGGCTGCCTGCTGTTCACCTCGGGAACGACGGCGCTGTCCAAGGCGGTCATGCACAGCCATGCCACCATGGTTGCGACTGGACTATGCACCGGCACGGCGCTCGGACTGCGCCATGGCGACATCTACCAGGGCGCTTTTCCGTTCTTCACCAGTTCCGCCCTCAACCTGGCGGCCATGTCCTGCTGGGTCGCCGGGGCCGGCCTGGTGATCGAGGGCCAGATCGGCAACGAGGAGCGCCTCGACCTGATCCGCGCGGAAAGAACGACCTTTTATCACGGGGTTCCCTCCATCCTGAATTTCATGACCCAGGCCTTCGATCCGGCCAGGCACGACCTTTCCGGTGTGCGCCGCGTGGCCAATGGCGGGGCGGCCATGCCGCTGGAACTGGTGGCAACCATCGGCCGGCTCTGGCCGTGGGCCGACCAGGTGCAGATCTACGGAATGACCGAGAGCGGTCCGGCGGGCACGGTGCTTGAACCGGACATGATGACCGCCAAGGCGGGTTCGGTCGGCCGCGCCATGCCGCACATGCGCGTGGAGGTCGTCGATGACGCGGGCCGGGCCCTGCCGGCCGGCGAGGAAGGCGAGATCGCCCTGTCGGGGCCGGCCGTGGCACTTGGCTATTTCCGGAATGAAGAGGCAACCGCCAAGGCGTTTTCCGGGCAGCGAATCCTCACCGGCGATGTCGGGAGGCTGGACGGCGACGGCTATCTCTTCTTCGGCGACCGCAAGAAGGATGTCATCAATCGCGGCGGGCTCAAGATATCCTCCGTTGCCGTGGAGAGCGCGCTCTACCGGCATCCCGCCGTGCGCGAAGCCGCGGTGTTTGCCACGCCCCATCCGCAGCTTGGCGACGATGTGGCGGCCTGCATCGTCCTGAAACCCGGCCAATCCGTCACCGCGGATGCGCTCGCCACGCATTGCCGGGCGGATCTGGCGGATTACGAAGTGCCTCGCCATTTCGCCTTCGTCGCGGAACTGCCGAAGAATCCCATGGGCAAGATCCTCAAGAAGGAATTGCGCGACAACCCGCCACCCATGCAACGCGTCTCCTGACAGGCCTGTCCGGACATCGCGTCCTTGCGGCGGGCTGCACCTTCAGCCACGCTCGTCCTGCGCGCCCGGGGCCGGGATTTTCCGGCGGGCGAGGATCGCCCGGACCGCCGCCTCGGCGGCCGGATAGCTCTCCGCCGTGCAATGGATTGCGCCGACCGGCCACCACCCCGACGGCGTGAACCGGATCACATGCCGGTCCGGGTCAAAGACCGCGCCGCCGATGCGCTTCCAGGACATGAATTCCCGCCGGCTTGCCGACGATGTGAGCCCTGCGCCGGTCAGTGTCGCATTGCCGCTCGCCGAACCGGCAAGGATGGCCAGCGAACCGCCAAGGGCGGCGCGGCGGTCGACGATGATCGTGGTGATGCCGTCCTCATCGACGATGAAACGGCAGCGCATCCTGTTTCCGAAGATGACCAGGGTGACGAACAGCATCAGCAGGGCGACGATGCCGAAGCCTACCAGCATGGCCCCCATGAAGGCCGGGATGCGTTCAGGATGCCCGTCACCGATCAGCACGCCGACGCCGATGAGTGCGATCAGCCCGTAGGCAAGGACGAAGACAGCGGCGGCAGCGCGCAGCATCACCGGGTTTGTCAGCAACGGCACGTCCGCGATCCAGGTCACCGCCGCCGGTTTGTCCGACCCGCTCACCGTTCCGGCCGCACGATCGGCTTGATGGGGGGTTCGATCGTGCTCGGAACCTTGGGCGGATAGCGCTGGACATGCCACTCGTGCAGCGCGCGGCCTGCCGCGCAGCCGTCGTAGTTGACGCATTGCTTGTCGGGGTCGGGCGCACGGCGCATGTTGCTGCGCACCTGGTTCTCCAGCGCGACGGCATAGTTGGAAAGCGTCCCGCAATCCCGCGATTCCGGAAACCCGCCTTCCAGCGCCTTGGCATGCTGGGGTTTGTATTTCTCCACGGCCTTCTGCACGGCGATGAACGGCACGACGCTTTGCCGGTCTGCCATCTCCAGTGCCATCATGCCGAAGAGATGATACCAGGCGCCTTGCTGGTCCTGGCTTGCCGTCTTCTTTGCCGACACGAACTCGTCGACGCCTTTCTGTTCGTTGTGCACCCTGATCGTGCTCTGGTCGGAATAGGCGTCCTCGTTGCGGATCGGTGCAAGGTGGTCGGCGATCAGTTTCGCGTTCGTCTTGCCAGGGTCGCGGTAGAGCCCGGCATGGGCGGTGATTAGTGCCTTGTCGATGTTGCCGTCGGAAACCTTGAGTGCGCAGTAGAAGAACTCCGCCGGCGTGATCCGCGCCTTCTTGGTCGCGGCCAGGTCGCGGGCGCAGTCGTGCAGCGCGGCCTCGTTGCCCGTGGGAAGCGCGCCGCTGTCGAACGACTGGGCGATGAACGGGGCGTCGATGGGGCTGGAGCCGAGCGTGGTTTCCTTGCCGGTTTCCAGTTCCCACTGCACCGCCATCGCCTTGAAATCGGAAATCAGGCTGGCGCGGTCATGCGTCAGCGAAGGCTTGCCGGTGTAGAAATTGTACAGCGTCTCGCCGTCATAGAAGAAATCGGCTTCCGGGCACGGGCGGTAGGCGGTGCGATAGCGCAATTGCCGCTCGATGAGGGCCGGCAGGCTGATCTTTTCGCCTTCCTCGCCTTCCTTGCGGGGGGGCAGGTTGACCAAGGCCGAAGCGGCGCATCTCTCCCAGGCCTTGGGGTCGGTCGGCAGGTCATGCGAAACGCAACCCCAGTTGCCGCCCTTGCACGGCCTCGTGTTCTGGCAGTCGCCTGATGGTTCGGGCTGGTAACGGATGCCGGATCCGGCAATGCTGTAGCTGCCGCACAGGCAGCCGAGGAAACCGTCCGGCCGGTCTATCTGAAGCTCCTTCAGTGTCATGAGAAGTTTGTCGTGGTTGAGCCGTTTCATCCGGCTCAGCACGTGGGCCTGCCGCCGGGCGATCTCTTCCTCGCCGATTTGCTGCGTCTGCCTTTCTCCCGGCGTCTGGGCCTGGGCAGGCGGCACGGCCATGATGAAGGCCAGCAGGAGGCCGGGAACGAAACCTTTGCAGATCGTCATGGCGTTTCACTCCGTTTCCAGATCATCGAACAGCGTATCGAGGAATTTGCCAGGCTCGAACGTCTCGTCGTCGAGCAGCGACCAGCGGTCGGCTGCACTCATGCCGTCGGGCGTCACCATGCCGGTCGTGATCGACCGCAGCGTGAGCGACGCCGCCTTTCGCTCGGCCGGCGGATGCGCCTGGACCACACCGAAGAGGTGGTAGTACGGACCGACGCCCATGCTTCCATACAGTCTGGGGCCGCCGGGTATCTCCATGGCCGTCCATCCGTCGCCGATGTCGATCCGCACGCGGCCGTCCCAGTTTTCGGCCATCCAGCCGGCATCCACCTCGCGCGACCACTCCTGGTAGGGCGAATGACGGAAGCCCATCACCCAGACCTGCCGTTCCGGGATGTAGGTGAACGTGTACCAGCCGCGATGATCCAGCCACATGTCGGCGATCTTGCGGGTCGACAGCGCGAAGTTGAGGTTCTGCGGTCCGGCCGGATCCAATTGCACTTCGATGCGCGCTGGTGTCTGCCGGATTCTGGGATCGAGCTTCAGCAGCGGTTCCGCCGAAAGCAGTCCGGTCTTCCCCCAGGAATGGCCCTCCGGCACCTCGACCACGAGCGCGCCGTCCGCGTAGCGGGCGAAGGCGTCGAAATCGCCGCCCGCGACTCCGATGGGTTCCCAGGCAGGCGAGGGCGAACCGTCAAAGGCCACTGTCTCCGGAAGGGGATCGACACCGGGGGCAGGTTCGGGCGTTGGGGCCACCGCACCGGGCTTCCGCGTCAGGACGATGCGGTCGAGCGCCAGGCGCGCCGGCGCATCCTTCTCCGGAACGATCGTGTAGGCATAGACGCGCAGGCCCGCGCCGTCGCGCGCGGCATCGTAGGGCCGCGTGACCGGTGCCATCCCCTCCGCCGAGACGGTCACTTCGCCCGCGCGGATGGAAAACCGCACCTGGGACGGCGGTGTCGCGGACACCTCCTGCCGGTCGAAATCGTTGTCGCCATGCGGATAGAAATGCACGTCCGCGAACGCGCCGGTGCTGTCCTTCGGCTTGTGCCAGGTGAAGGTGACATTCGGCTTTCCGGGCCCGTTCCCGCCCACGCCGCCATAGCCGGGATGGGCCAGTGCCAGGGCAAAGCCGTCCGTTTGTGCGGGGTCCAACTCGAAGGTGACGGTCACTTCGCCGTCCGCGCGAAGATCGTCCAGCCAGACCAGCGCCGCCGGGCTGAGAATGCCGGCATTGCCCCAGCTGGAGCCTTCCTTTACGTCAACCAGCAGCATGTCGCCGTCCAGCCTGGCGTCACGGTTGAAATCGCCGCCGGCGGCACTGTGTCCGACCCAGTCCGTTCCCAGCCGTCCGTCAAACAGCACCACCTCGGCGCGCTCGTCCGGCCACGCGGCCAATGCAGGCGCGTTGGCCGGAACGTCGGCAGCCTCTATTCGCCTGAGCGCAAGGCGCGCCGGCTGGTCCTTCGCCATCGCATGGGCGATGGCATGAACGTGATATCCCTCCGGTGCCGGCCCGCCGGGAAGGGTCGCTTCGAGCATCGTGCCATCCGGGAGGATGGCCGCCACCGCCCCGGAAGGGTCGATCCGCAACGTGATGCTGTCGGGTGCCCGGGGGCCGGTTGCGACGCGCCGCACGACGCCACGGCGCAGGAACAGCGTTGCATACGCCGCCTCTTCCCCGCCCTCCGAGCCCCAGGCAAAGCGGACATCGTGCGCCGGCCATTCATCGCTGCCGTCGGCTGCGGCAAGTGCAAGGACGAAGGCGCTCGTATTGTCGGCGTCGAAGTCGAAGCGGACCGTGCGGGCGCTGGCAGCGTCGCGCAGGCGCACCAGCGGCGCGGCGGAACGGATGCCGGTCTTGGCCCAGACATGGCCCGCCGGAACGTCGACAACCAGCATGCCGCCGGAATTCCTGGCGAAGGCATCGTAATTGCCGCCGGCCTCGGAGACCGGCAGCCAGCGTTCGTCGGGCAGTCCGTCGAAAAGGACAGGATCGCCGGGACGCGCCGTGGTCGCGGGTATTTCGCCGGGTCCGGCCGTTTCCGGTGTTCCGCCGGCGACTGCCTCGCCGCCGGAAGGCAGGCGGGTTTCGGTCTTGCGGTATTCGATCCGCACGAAACCCTTGTTGCCGCTGGCACTGTTCGTTGCCCATGTGCCCGGATCGGAATCGACCAGTTCATAGCGGCCCGCCGGCAGGATGATGCCCGGCTCGACGATCCAGTAGGCGTCCGGGACCCCGCCCTGACCCGGCCTGCCGCTGGCCTGCCAGGGGCCGTATGTCGCATCGGCGCCCCGCAGGGCGATCGTGCCGGGGGAGCGCCCGCGGCCATGGTTCCAGTGATAGGTCTGGATGGACTGGATGAAGACCGGTTCCGGCATGGTGAACACCACCGGCTTTTCCGGTCCGTTGACGACCGCGTAGATATTGCCGATCTCGGCGATGAGCACGTCGCCCGCCGGCACGGTTTCCGGTGGTGCCTCCGGCGCGGCGGCGCTCTCTTCCCGGCTGCTGTCCGGTGTCTGGTCAACCGGTTCCCCGCCGAAGGTGCGGCTGGCGCCGCCCTTGATCCGCCCGTAGCGGATGCCGGCCAGGAAACGGTCCAGCAGGTTTGCGGCGGCGGCGAAATCCTTGTCCTGGAATTCCAGGTTCATGACGAACTGGTGGCCGTCCCGCCTGGGGTCGAGGAAGGCCAGACCGTAGACGCCCAGTTGCGGAAAGTCGGATGTGATGACCATCGCCCGGCGCCCGGCGACCATGATCTCCTCATGCGCGACGATGTCGTCGTAGCCAAGCAGGGGCTCGTCCGGAAACCACCAGAAGGCAAGGAGGGTGTAGTTGCCGTCCGGGCTCCTCAGGTGGATCTGCTCACCCTCCTCCTGGTAGGTGATCTCCCATTGCGCGGGCGCTTCGATGCGGACTTCCCCAAGGGCATGGCTCGTCCATTCTTCGGCCCTGGCGGCCGGGACATGAAAGGTCATGGCGGCGGCAAGGACGAGAAACAGGCGAACCGACTGACAAAACCAGGTCGACAGAAGCATGTGCATCGGCGTCAATCTCCCTTGTCCTGATTGTCTGCCATGATCGGGATCCCGTTTTTGCCCAGTGCCTTGATCAGCCTTCGCATCGGGCTCTCGAAGGCTTCGCTGGCGATGGAGATCCGGCTGCCGTCGCGCAGCGTGAGTGTGATGCCGACCGTGTCGCGGGCTAGAAGGATGGCACCGGCCGGACCGAACTTGCCTGCGGCGATCAGGGCCGGTGTGATCCATCGCATCCATTTTGGCAGGCCCCGGCGGAACGGCGAGACCCGCGCGATGTCGGCGAAGCGGATGGCGCGGTGCCCCTCCAGCCGGTTGATCTGCAGGCGGTCAGGCTCGATGACGAGCCAGAAGGCAGCGTAGTGGGCGCTGAACCACAGGATCGAGACGGAGATCAGCGCCAGGGGCCAGCTCAGCAGCGCCGAGGGATGAACCAGGAGGCCGAAATCCGCCCACAGATATTCCTCGCCCATCCGCGCCCAGAAAGGCAGGGCGAAGAACACGCCGGTCAGCAGGTAGGCGACCAGGTCCGGCCCATGGACAGCAGGCATCCGGTCATAGATGAAGGCGTTGTCCGGACGCGGCGCACGTGGCATGAGGACATATACGGCCAGACCCGCGCCGGCCAGCATCAGGCCCGCTAGAAGCCCGCGCTCCGGCAGGATTGCAAGTGCCGCGCACAAAAGAGCCAGCACGATGAGACGCCTTGCCATTTCGCGCGACAGCAGAACCGCCATGGAACAGCCCCTCGGTTACGGGTTTCACCGTCTCGAGAAGGCAGCCGAATGGCGGATTTTGAAATGACAATTGTCAATGGTTTTAAAAAAACCGGCGGTGTGAATGTCGGGGAGAGCGTGCCCGGACATCGGTCCAGGTCCTTGATCTGGCTGGTCGGAGTGGCAGGATTTGAACCTGCGACCCCCTCGTCCCGAACGAGGTGCGCTACCAGGCTGCGCTACACTCCGCGAACCAGTCGGGCGGTCTATAACCGGCACGATTGCATCCTGCAAGCGGTCTGAGGGGGAAATCGGCGAAAAATCCCGTGCTGCTCCGTTCGCCGTCGCGGCCGTGCGAAAAGGATTGTTTCGGCAGGGCTTAATCGGACATAAGGCTTTTGCCGGCAGACTGTCGCGCGAGTCCGACCGATCCGGAAAACCCGATGCAGAAACCAGTGGCCGACGCCAGACCGAATACCTACGCCTTCGAGACCGTTCCGCTCGTCAAGCCGACCGGCTTTCGCGAATATGACGCGCGCTGGTGGTTCGGCCACCCGGCGTCATCCAAGCCGCCGGAACTCAACCTGCTTGGCGTCCAGGCGCTTGGCATGGGCCTCGGCACGCTGATCCGCCGCCTGGGCGCGGGGCCCGGCATCGTCACCGGGCATGACTACCGGTCCTATTCGATGGCCATCAAGCTGGCGCTCACGCAGGGCCTCATGGCCGCCGGCGCCCGGGTCAAGGATATCGGCCTGGCGCTGTCGCCCATGGCCTATTTTGCCCAGTTCGCGCTCGAAACGGCATCCGTGGCCATGGTCACGGCCTCGCACAACGACAACGGCTGGACCGGGGTGAAGATGGGGTGCCAGCGTCCGCTCACTTTCGGGCCGGACGAGATGGCGCAATTGCGCGACATCGTGCTGTCGGGCGATTTCGACCTCACCGATGGCGGAAGCTACGAGGCCGTCGCCGGAATGCGCGAGCGCTACCTGTCGGATCTGGCCGACGGCATCCGCCTCAAGCGCCGCCTCAAGGTGGTGGCGGCCTGCGGCAACGGTACCGCCGGCGCCTTCGCGCCCGACCTGCTGGAGCGCATCGGCTGCGAGGTCATTCCGCTGGACTGCAACCTGGATCATGCCTTTCCGCGCTACAATCCGAACCCGGAAGACATGGAAATGCTCCATGCCATCCGCGACGCGGTGCTGGCGCACGAGGCCGATGTCGGGCTTGGCTTCGACGGCGACGGCGACCGCTGCGGCGTGGTCGACAACGAGGGCAACGAGATCTTCGCCGACAAGGTGGGCGTCATGCTCGCCCGCGACATGTCGGCCGGCCGGCCGGGCGCGCAATTCGTCGTCGATGTGAAGTCGACCGGCCTCTACCGGACCGATCCGGTGCTGGCGGCCAACGGTGCGAAGACGGACTATTGGAAGACCGGCCATTCCTACATCAAGCGCCGCGTGTCCGAGCTTGGCGCCGTGGCCGGATTCGAGAAATCCGGGCATTTCTTCTTCAACGCGCCCTATGGCCGGGGCTATGACGACGGACTGGTCACCGCGATCGCCGTCTGCCGGATGCTCGAACGTAATCCGGGCAAGTCCATGGCCGATCTCTACCGCGACCTGCCGCTCACCTTCGGTTCGCCGACCATGTCACCCCATTGCGCCGACGAGGAGAAATACGATGTCGTGGAGCGCGTCACGGCGCGATTCACCGACATGAAACGCAGGGGCGAGACCGTGGCGGGCGAACGCATCGAGACCCTCGTCACGGTCAATGGCGTGCGGGTCGGACTGTCGGATGGCAGTTGGGGCCTCGTGCGGGCCTCTTCCAACAAGCCCGAACTCGTCGTCGTGGTGGAAAGCCCCGTCTCCGAGGAGCGCAAGCGCGCCGTGTTCCACGCCGTCGATGCCATCCTGCGGGAAAACCCGCAGGTCGGCGCCTACAACCAGTCGATATGAAACAGGCGGGGGAAGCCAGCATGAGTGCCAGGATTGTCAGCTTCGTGATGAGCGGCGGCGTCGGCTCGCGCCTGTGGCCGCTGTCGCGCGAGGACAATCCCAAGCAGTTCCATGATCTTTCCGGCGGCGGCTCGATGATCCAGCAGACCGTGCGCCGCATGGCCGCGCGCACGGCAGGCGAGGGACCCGTCTGCATCATAGCGACGGAGCGCCATGCCGGCCGCGTCAATGCCGAGCTGGCCGGCGTGGACCTGAAGGGCGGGCGCGCGCTCTACGAGCCGATGGGCCGCAACACCGCGGCCGCCGTGGCGCTGGCCGCCCAGGTGACGCTGCGCGATTTCGGCGATGATCTCGTCCTTGTCGTGCCTTCCGATCATGTCATCGCCACCGATGCCGATTTCTGGGCGACGGTCGAGGATGGCGTCGAGGCCGCGCTTTCCGGACGCGTGGTGGTCTTCGGCGTACGTCCGACCCATCCCGAGACCGGCTATGGCTATATCGAGGCCGGCCCGGACGAGGGCGCGTTCGTCCGTGATGTCACCCGCTTTGTCGAGAAGCCGGACCATGCCACCGCGCAGACCTACCTGGCGGCGGGAAACTTCTACTGGAACGCCGGCATTTTCCTCTTCCGCGCCTCGGCCATGCGCCAGGCCTTCGAGCAGCTGGAGCCGGCGATCTGGTCGGGCGTGGCCACGGCGCTCGAACGGGCCCGCGACGAGGTCGGCGGCATTTTCCTGCACGAAGACGACTACATGGCCGTCCGCTCCGATTCCATCGACTACGCCATCATGGAGAAACTCGACGGCATCGCCATGGTGGAGGCGCGTTTCCGCTGGAACGACCTGGGTTCCTGGCAATCGCTGCTCGATGTCTCGGACGCCGATGGCGCTGGCAATGTGATTGTCGGCGACGTCGTGGCCTTCGATTGCGAGCATTGCTACCTGCGCTCGTCCGGTCGTCTTCTGTCGGTCATCGGCCTGAAGGATGTCGCGGTGGTCGCCACCGCCGACGCCACCTTCGTCGCGCCGGTCAGCGAAAGCCAGAACGTCAAGAAGGTCGTCGAACAGCTTGAGAAGAGCGGCCGCCTCGAAACCCGCTATACGCCGAGCCACGACCGGGTGATCGAGGCCGGCGCCTTCGTCAACCGGGTTCGCCACTGGCTGTTCGAGGAAACACTGCCGCTCTGGTCCACCGCGGGCGTCGACCGCGTCCATGGCGGATTCCACGAGACGCTCGGCTTCGACGGCCAGCCGGGCCTCAAGCCCAAGCGTATGCGCACCATGGCCCGCCAAGTCTACGCCTTTTCCGTGGCCAAGGCCCATGGCTGGAGCGGACCGGCCGACGACCTGATCGCCCATGGCATCGGCTTCATGGCGGACAGGGGGCGCACGGAACGTGGCGGCTGGGTGCGCGCCTTCAATCCGGACGGCTCGGTGCTCGATGCGGTCGAGGACACCTACGACCATGCCTTCGTGCTGCTGGCCCTGGCCCATGCGCATCGCGCCGGTCATCCCGATGCCCTGACACTCGGCCGTGAGACCTTCAACTTCCTCGACGAGCACCTGGAAGACGCCAACCTGCGGGGTTTCCTGGAAAGCTCCGACGGCGAGAACCTGCGCCGCTCCAATCCGCACATGCATCTGCTGGAAGCCTTCCTGGCCTGGTTCCATGCCACCGGCGAGCGCACCTATCTGCGCCGGGCCGCCCGCATCGTCGACCTGTTCCGCCATTCGCTGTTCGATCCGGAAACCTGGACGCTGGGCGAATATTTCGACGCCGACTGGCGGCCGGAAAAGGGCATGCGCGGCGAATGGACCGAGCCCGGCCATCATTTTGAATGGGCCTCGCTGCTGACCGATTTCGCCGATGCCACAGGCCAGACAGACCTCGTGCCCTATGCGCGCAAGCTCTACGCGTCCGCCGTGGCCAACGGGCTGAACCGGTCCACCGGCCTCGCCTACAACGCGGTTTCGCGCTCCGGCGTGCCGCTGGAGCGCCTGTCGCGGTCATGGCCGCAGACGGAAGCCATCAAGGCGGCCATCGCGCTGGACGCCGAAGGCGGCGGACCCGACATGAAGCCGGAAATCGAATCGCGCGTCGCCCGCCTGTTCCGCTGGCATGTCGATCCCGCGCCGCGCGGATTGTGGATCGACCTGATCGATGAAAAGGGCGCGGCGCGCGCGCCTGACGTGCCGGCCTCCATCTTCTACCATCTCGTCTGTGCGCTGACCCGCTATCTCGAAATCCAGCCGGAGGCGCGTTGACCGCTCAGTAGGGGCTGTCCACCGGTCCGTCCGCGACGTAGACGCTTTTGACCTGGCTCCACGCGGCCAACGCCTCGATACCGTTTTCGCGGCCCATGCCCGATTGCTTGACGCCGCCAAACGGCATTTCCACTGGCGTCAGGTTGTAGGCGTTGATCCAGCAGGTGCCGGCCTGAAGCCGGTGGACGACGCGCCTTGCCCTTTCGATGTCGGCGGAGAAAACGCCGGCGGCCAGCCCGAATGGCGTGGCATTGGCCCGCGCGATCACCTCCTCCTCGTCGCGGAAGGACAGCACGGCCATCACCGGCCCGAAGATTTCCTCACGCGCGATGGTCATGCCGTCGGTCACGCCGGTGAAGACCGTCGGCTCGACGTAATGTCCGCCTTCCAGCCCCTGAAGCCGGGGACGGCCGCCGCCGCAGGCCAGGGTGGCACCTTCGGTCTGGCCGGCCTCGATGTAACCCGTCACCTTGTCCAGTTGCGCCGCCGAGACGAGCGGGCCCATTTGCGTTGCCTCGTCCATCGGGTCGCCGATGCGGATGGCGCGCGTGCGCTCGACCAGCCGTTCGATGAAGCGGTCATGGATCGCCTCATGCACGAAGACGCGCGTGCCGTTGGAGCAGACCTGGCCGGTGGAATAGAAATTGCCGAGCATGGCACCGCCGATGGCGCTTTCGATGTCGGCGTCCTCGAAGACGATCATTGGCGACTTGCCGCCCAGTTCCATCGTCGCCGGCTTCATCAGGCCGCCGGCCGTGGCGAGCACCTTCTTGCCGGTCGGCACCGAGCCGGTGAGCGAAATTTTGGCGATGACCGGATGCTCGACCAGCGTCGCCGCCACGTCGCCAAGGCCCTGCACCACGTTGAACAGCCCGGCTGGCAAGCCCGCCTCCATGTAGATTTCCGCCAGCTTCAGCGCCGAGAGCGGCGTGACCTCGGACGGCTTGAAGATCATCGCATTGCCCATGGCCAGCGCCGGCGCGGATTTCCAGCAGGCGATCTGGATGGGATAGTTCCAGGCCCCGATGCCGAGCGTGACGCCGAAGGGTTCTGGCCGCGTATAGGCGTGCGGCCCGCCCAGGTCGATCTGCCGGCCGGAATAGGACGGGACGGTCCGCCCCATGTAGTCGAGGCAGTCCGCGCCCGAAGCCGCGTCGGCCACCAGCGTTTCCTGGATCGCCTTGCCGGTATCGAGCGTCTCCAGTTCGGAAAGTTCACGGTTGCGGTCCCTCATGATCGCCGCCGCCCGGCACAGGACCGCGCCGCGTTCCTCGGCCGGGCGCGCTGCCCAATCCGCCTGCGCGCGTGCCGCGCTTTCCACCGCCGCGGCAATGACCCTGTCCGTCGCGCAATGGAGCCGCGCGATGACCTCGTCCGTTGCCGGATAGCGGCTTTCGAGCACTGCGCCGGACGCGTCCTCGAAGGGTTTGCCGTCGATGAAATGGGAGGCGGGGGGCTGTGCGCGCATGATTCTGTCTCTTGTTTATCTGTCGCTGACCTGCCAGCGCGGATTGATCCACGGCTCCAGGTTGGAGGCGGGCAGGGGATGGCGGCCCAGGATATGATCCGACGCCTTCTCGCCCACCATGATCGACGGCGCATTGAGGTTACCGTTTGTGATGCGCGGGAAGATGGAGCTGTCGGCCACGCGCAGCCCGTCCACCCCGATCACCCGGTTTTGCGGATCGACAACCGCCATCGGGTCGCCCGCCGCACCCATCCGGCAGGTCCCGCAAGGGTGATAGGCACTCTCGGCATGGTCGCGGATGAAGGCGTCCAGCGCCTCGTCGCCTTGGACATGGTCGCCCGGCGCGATCTCGCGCCCGCGATAGGGGGCCAGCGCCTCCTGGCCGAAAATCTCGCGCGTCAGGCGGATGCAATGCCGGAACTCGGTCCAGTCGTCGGGATGGCTCATGTAGTTGAACCGGATGACCGGGTTGTCCGCCGGATCGGGCGAGCGCAGCGTCACCGATCCGCGCGACTTTGAGCGCATCGGCCCGACATGGGCCTGGAAACCGTGGCCGGGTGCCGCCGCCTTGCCGTCATAGCGGATCGCGCCGGCCAGGAAATGGAACTGGATGTCGGGATAGTCGACACCGGCCGCCGAACGCACGAAGCCGCACGCCTCGAAATGGTTCGTTGTCCCGTCACCCCGTTTCAGGAACAGCCATTGCGCCCCGATCAGCGCCTTGGAGACAAGGCCCAGCTTGCCATTGAGCGTGATCGGCTGGGAGCATTCCTGCTGGATGTAGAGTTCCAGATGGTCCTGCAGGTTGGCGCCGACGCCAGGCCGGTCCGCAATCACCTCGATACCGTTGGCGCGCAGTTGCTCCGCCGGGCCGATGCCCGACAGCATGAGCAGTTTCGGCGAATTGATCGCAGAGGCGGCGAGGATGACCTCCCGTCTTGCGTGAACGGTCCGCACCTGTCCGCCGGCCTCGATCTCGATGCCGGTCGCGCGCCGGTTCTCGATCACCACGCGGCGCGCCAGGCCGCGGACCAGTCGCACGTTCTCCCGCTTCAGGGCAGGGCGCAGATAGGCCTTGGCGGCAGAGAACCGCTCGCCCTTGTGGATCGTCTGCTCGAAGGCGGCAAAGCCTTCCTGTTTCTGCCCGTTATAGTCGTCCGTCACCTCGAAGCCGGCCTGCCGGCCCGCTTCGATGAAGGCGCCATAAAGCGGATTGCGCATGGCCGCGCGGCGCACATGCAGCGGCCCGGCCTTGCCCCGCCAGTCCGCCTCGCCGGAGTCGGCATTCTCCATGCGCAGGAAATAGGGCAGCACGTCGGCATGGGACCAGCCATGCGCGCCTGTCGCCGCCCAATGGTCGAAATCGCGGGCATGGCCGCGGACATAGACCATGCCGTTGATCGAGGACGAGCCGCCGATCACCTTGCCGCGCGGCGTGACAAGCTGGCGGCCGCCCAGATGCGGTTCGGGCTCGCTCTTCAGCCCCCAGTCATAGAGCCGCATGTTCATCGGATAGGACAGCGCTGCCGGCATCTGGATGAACGGTCCGGCATCGCTGCCGCCATGCTCCACCACGATCACCGAATGCTTGCCGTCCTCCGACAGGCGGTAGGCCATGGCCGATCCGGCCGAACCCGACCCGACGATCACGTAGTCGGCGGCCAGTGACACGGCATTGTCGAAATGCTTGCCCGATGTCATGTCACTTGCCCCTCGGATAGCGCTTGCTCTCTTCCAGCACGTTCAGGTCCATGTGATTGCGCATGTAGCGCTCGGAAGCCTTCTGCAGCGGCTGGAAATCCCACGGGAAGTAGGCTCCGTTGCGCAGGGCCGGATAGACCACCCAGCGCCGCGCCTGGCTCTGGCGCACCTCCGCGTCATAGGCGGCCATGTCCCACAGGCCGCGCACGAGCTTCATGAAGGCCTGCACACTGGCACCGTGCGCCGGGTCGCCGGCAAGGTTGACCAGTTCCTGCGGATCGTCGGCCAGGTTGAAGAGTTGCGGCGGGTCCAGTTCGCAATGGACGAATTTCAGGTCGCCTTCGCGGATGCAGACCAGCGGTGCCTGTGACCCCTCGGCCGCATATTCCATCAGCACCGGGCCGTTCCTGCTGTCGCCATTCATCAGCGGCATCAGGCTCTGTCCGTCCGTCCAGGGCATGATGGCCGACAGGTCAATGCCGGCCAGGTCTGAAAGCGTCGGCAGGATGTCGATGGTCGAGACCGGATCGGCGACCGGGCGTCCCGTTCCGCCCGGCACCGCGATCATGATGGGCACGCGCGCCGAGCCTTCGTAGAAGTTCATCTTGAACCACAGGCCGCGCTCGCCGAGCATGTCGCCATGGTCCGAGCAGAACACGATCACCGTGTTGTCAGCCATGCGCGTGGCCTCCAGCACGTCGAGCAATTCGCCCACCTTGTCGTCGAGATAGGAGATGTTGGCGAAATAGGCCCGGCGCGACCGTCGGATGTCCTCGTCCGTGATGGAGAAGTTCGTGTAGTCGTTGGCAATGTAGATCCGCTGCGAATGGGGATCCTGTTCGTCGTAGGGGATCGCCGGAACCGCCGGTTCCAGGTGGCCGCAATCGGCATAGAGGTCCCAGTATCTGCGTCGCGCCACATACGGGTCGTGCGGATGCGTGAACGAGACGGTCAGGCACCACGGCCGCCGGCCGGCGTCGTCATTCTCGCGCGCAAGCTGGTAGAGCTTCTGCACCCCGTGGAAGCAGACCTCGTCGTCATATTCCATCTGGTTGGAAATCTCGGCCACGCCCGCGCCGGTCACCGAGCCGAGATTGTGATACCACCAGTCGATGCGCTGGCCGGGCTTGCGGTAATCCGGCGTCCAGCCGAAATCGGCCGGGTAGATATCCGTCGTCAGCCGCTCCTCGAACCCGTGCAACTGGTCCGGTCCGACGAAGTGCATCTTGCCGGAGAGGCAGGTGTGATAGCCGGCAGCCCGCAAATGGTGGGCATAGGTCGGGATGTCGGAGGCAAACTCGGCGGCATTGTCATAGACGCGCGTGCGCCGCGGCAACTGCCCCGACATGAACGAGGCACGTGCGGGCGCGCACAAAGGCGAGGCGGTGTAGGCGTTGCGAAAGCGCGTGGAGCGCGCCGCCAGCCGTTTCAGGTTGGGCGCATGCAGCCAGTCGGCCGGTCCGTCGGGAAACAGCGTTCCGTTCAGCTGGTCGACCATGATGACGAGAATGTTCGGCTTCGCAGGCACGAATGTCGGCTCCGGATCGGGGACGGTTTTTTATTGAATGGCTGTTCAATTTGCCTGAATGTGCCACGGCCGCATGGTCCCTGTCAATTCGGGCGGGGGGATTGCTGGCGCATTCATGCACAACCGCTTATCGATCGCGTGAGTCTTTACCTGCACGGAAAGGCGGTTCAGATTGACGCCCATGACAGGGCGCTGCGCGCCCGGCAATCGGGAGAGACAAAATGACCGCATGCATCGTGGGCTGGGCGCATCTGCCCTTCGGCAAGCATTCCGACATCACGCTGGAAGACATGATCGTCAAGGTGGCCCGCGAGGCGCTCGATCATGCCGGCATCGGCCCCGGCGATGTGGACGAGATCGTGCTCGGCCACTTCAATGCGGGCTTCTCGCAGCAGGAATTCACCGCCTCGCTGGTCCTGCAGGCCGATGACGGCTTCCGCTTCAAGCCGGCGACCCGGGTGGAAAATGCCTGCGCCACCGGATCGGCAGCCGTGCGCCAGGGCATCCGCGCCATCGAGAGCAAGGCAGGCCGCGTCATCCTGGTCGTTGGCGCCGAGCAGATGACCACGACGCCCGGATCGGAGATCGGGAAGAACCTGCTGCGCGCCTCCTACCTGCCGGAGGATGGCGACACGCCGGCCGGTTTCGCCGGCGTCTTCGGCAAGATCGCCCATGCCTATTTCCAGCGCCATGGCGACCAGTCCGACGCGCTGGCCGCTATTGCGGCAAAGAACCACCGCAACGGCGTCGGCAATCCCTATGCCCAGATGCGCAAGGATTTCGGCTTCGATTTCTGCCGCACCGAAAGCGAGAAGAACCCCTTCGTTGCCGGTCCGCTGAAGCGCACCGACTGCTCGCTCGTCTCCGACGGCGCGGCGGCCATCGTGCTGACCGACGTGGAGACGGCGCTGTCCATGAAGCGCGCGGTGGCCATTCGCGGCAATTCACATGTGCAGGATTTCCTGCCCATGTCGAAGCGCGACATCCTTCTCTTCGAAGGCTGCACCGAAGCCTGGGCGCAGGCCATGAAGCAGGCCCGTGTCGGCCTCGACGATCTTTCCTTCGTCGAGACCCATGACTGCTTCACCATCGCCGAACTGATCGAATACGAGGCGATGGGCCTTGCCAGGCCCGGCGAGGGCGCGAAGGTGGCGCTCGAAGGCCAGACGGAGAAGGGCGGCCGACTGCCGGTCAACCCGTCGGGCGGCCTGAAGGCCAAGGGTCATCCCATCGGCGCGACCGGCGTCTCCATGCATGCGCTCACCGCCATGCAGTTGATGGGCGAGGCCGACGGCTTCCAGGTGGAGGGCGCCACGCTGGGCGGCATCTTCAACATGGGCGGCGCCGCGGTGGCCAATTACGTCTCCATCCTGGAGCGCATCAAGTGAATCGGGTCGCCGTCGTCACCGGCGGCGCTTCCGGCATCGGTCTTGCCGTTGTCGAGCGCCTGCTGGGCGACGGCTGGACGCTTGGCGTCATCGACGCCAACCGCGCCGCGCTGGCGGAGGCCGAGGCGGAGTTCGAGGGCGAGGACGCGCTGTTCCTCGCCTGCGACATCACCGACGAGGACGAGGTGGCCGAGGTCTTCGACCGCTTCGCCGATACGCTCGGGCCGCTTTCTGCCCTCGTCAACAGCGCCGGCATTGCCCGCGACCTGCCGGCGATGGAAACATCGGCCGAACTTTTCCGCCAGATCCTCGACGTGAACCTGGTGGGCTCCTTCATCGCATCCAAGGCCGCGGTCGAGCGCATGGGCGACGATCTGGCCATCGTCAACATTTCCTCCGTGTCCGGCCTGCGCGCCAACAAGGGCCGCGTGGCCTATGGCGCGTCCAAGGCCGGCGTGAAGATGATGACCGAGGTCATGGCCGGGGAACTGGGCACGGCGCGCGTGCGGGTGAACTGCATCGCCCCCGGCCCGGTGGAAACGCCCATGGTCTCGCGCCTGCACACCGCCGCCGACCGGAGCCAGTGGCTGCCGCGCCTGCCGCTGGCCCGTTATGGCGACCCTGACGAGATCGCCGCCGCCGTCGCCTTCCTCGTCTCCGAGGAGGCAAGCTTCATCACCGGCCACACGCTGGCCGTCGATGGCGGGTTCCTGTCCGCCGGCATATTGGAAGACAAGGCGTGATCGCCTGACATCCCGACCCGGCCGACGCCGGGGATCTTCAGGGCAGGGCGCCGGACATCGATGCCCGCGACAAGGCCGAACATGTGCACTTCGAGGCCTGACCGCAGGCCGGCGGAAAAGCCGGCCAGCCCGCCGAGCGAGAAATGCATGTCCGCGCCGTCCGGTGCCACGTCGAAGGCGAAAAGCCCCGGCCGCCAGTCCCGTCCCACCGCGTGCGGCGGCAGCACGGCGTCCAGTTCCGGCACCGCGCGCAGCACATGGGCGACGAAGGAATTGGAATTGGGCCCCGGCCAGATGGTGTAGCCGCCCCGGTGATTGTAGGGATAGGCGGCGATGGCCGCTTCGATCCTGGGGATCAGCCGCGCCGCCTCTTCGCCGCGCACGGTCTTCACGAAGAAGGGCGCGTTGGAATACCAGCGCGCATCCGCCGCATAGGCGTTGCGCCGCACCGGCTGGCCCCAGCCCACCTTGTCATAGCGGTTGTAGCGGCCTTCCGCCGGGTCGAAGGTGACGATCCAGCTATGGACCGACAGGGCACCCTTCAGCCCCCCCGTGCGCGCCGCCATGACATGGATGACCGGTTCGTCGACCGATTCGGCCGGCGGCAGCACGCCCGACGACGTCCAGTCCGCCTGCCGCCATGAGCCCGGCCGGTCCACCGACATCCACCACGCGGCCGATGCCAGCGAGGGAAGCAGGAAGAAGATGGCGAAGAGGATGGAAAGCCGCTTGAAGAATCGCATGCGCTCGGGTCCGTATGGCATCGTGTCCGGCAATGGCCGTCATGACGGTATCTGGAACGGAAAATGAGGTCAAAACATGGACAATCCCGTGCTGGTTGAAATCACGCGCGGCGGCCGGGTGGAAAGCCGGCATCGCGGCGCCTTCGTCATCATGGACGGCGGCGGCCACGTGGTTGCCGCCAGCGGCGATGTCGAACGCCCGGTCTTTCCGCGCTCCGCCGTCAAGGCCATCCAAGCCCTGCCGCTCGTCGAAAGCGGCGCGGCCGATTCGTTCGGCTTCGACGACGCGGACTTGGCGCTGGCCTGCGCCTCCCATTCCGGCGAACCTGACCATGTCGAGCGTGCAGCCTCCATGCTGGCGCGCGCCGGCCTTTCCGAGGCCGATCTCGAATGCGGCAGCCACTGGGCGGCGGACCCGGCCGTGCTGGTCGAACAGGCCCGCGCCATGGAGCGGCCGAACCAGTTGCACAACAATTGTTCCGGCAAGCATGCGGGCTTCCTGTGCACCTGCCGCCATCTGGGTTATGCCACGAAGGGCTATGTCGCGCGCGGCCACGCGGAGCAGCGCCTCATCGCCGAAACCATGACCACGGTCACCGGCGCGCCCCATGACGCCGACAATGCCGCCATCGACGGCTGCGCCATCCCCACTTATGCCGTGCCGCTGACGGCGCTGGCCCGCGGCTTTGCCCGCATGGCGACGGGCGAAGGGCTGGAGCCGGGGCGGGCGGCGGCCGCGCGCCGCCTCATCGGCGCCTGCATGGCCGAGCCCTGGTTCATGGCCGGGACCGCCCGCTTCGACACGCGCGTCATGCAGGCCGCGCCCGGCAGGGTCTTCGCCAAGATCGGCGCGGAAGGCGTCTATTGCGCGGCCCTGCCGGAACTGGGCCTCGGCCTTGCGCTGAAGGCCGACGACGGCGCCGAGCGCGCCGCCGAGACCATGCTTGCCGCCGTGCTGGCCTATGCCGCCGCCGGGCGCGACGGCGCGCTGGCCGACCGGCTCGAAGCCTTCGCCCACCGCCCGGTGCTCAACCGCAATGGCGAGACGGTCGGCGAGATCCGCCCCGCCGCGCCGTTGGTGTGATCGCGCGGTTGGCGGGCATAATGACGCCTCACCCCGTCGCGTTGCGCTCCACGGTGAGATGCGGCCAGGCCTCCGCGCCGCGCGCGGCAAGGTCCCCGGTGGCGGGCTCGCTCCAGCGGTAGCCGACGATGGCGCCGTTTGGCGCGTCGGCGATCATGTTGCCGGAAATGACCGCCCGGCCGGCGCCGTCCGCCACCGTCACGGCGATGCCCGTGCCGCAGGCGCGGATGACGTTGCCGCTCGCCACCACGTTGCGCAGAAAGGCGCCCCACCCCAGATGCAGGCCGTAGCGCGGCGCGCCTTCCACCGTGTTGCCGGAAACGGATGTGTCGGCCTCCGCCGTGATGCCGACGCCGAAGCCCGGCGGATCGGCCGGGTAGGGGCCTTGCGTTGAAAGGTTGCGCACCAGGTTTCCCTGGATGACGGCCAGCCGCCCGCCCTCGTTGAAATTGACCGCGGAAATGCCGTTGGCCGCGCCGTCCACGATATTGCCCGCGATCACCGCGCCCTCGAAGGCGAATTCGGTGTAGAGCGCGGTCTCGCCGGAGCGCAGGCAAGAATTGCCTTGTGCGATCATGTTCGACGCGGAATTGGCGCGGATGGCCGAGAAGGCGCAATCGGAAATGCTGTTGTTGGCGACGGTCACGCCCCCGGCGCGAAACAGGTTGATGCCGTTGCCGAACTGCCCGGTGCCGCCGTTGCGCGCGCCGATGCGGGCAATGCGGTTGTGCGTGACAAGCGAGCCATCATGGGCGGCCTGCCAGCGGTGGACGAGCAGCCCGCCATTGCCGCAATCCTCCACCGTGTTGCCGGTGACGGTGAGGCCCGCCGATTCCACCGCGTAGAGCGCGTAGTCCTGCGCGCCGGAAAGGGTGCTGCGCTCGATCCGCCCGCCGCAGCGTTCCATGACGACGGCGCTCTTGCCTGCGCCGATGATCTCGCAGGTATCGATGGCCACGCGCGCCACGCGGCGCAGGTCGATCAGCCCTTGCGTCTGGTCCGACAGCCATCGGTTCTGCCCGTCGATGGTCAGGCCCGTGAGCGAGAAAAGCGAACAATCCTCCCCGGCGAACAGGTGGCCGTTGCCGGTATAGACGATGCGCGTCGCACCCGGCACGCCGGAAAGGCTGAGCCGGTCGGGCAGGGTCAGGTTGGAGACCGGGTATTCGCCCGGCGGCAGAAAGACCGGCTGGCCGCGCCGCGCGGCCTCGTCCAGCATGCGCTGGAAGACGCGCGACTGGTCGTCCAGCGCGCCGGGGAGCACGCCCAGTTCGCTGGCGGGAATGGAACCGCGCATGGCCGCATTCTCGAACAGCGTTCGCGCGCTGGCCGGAAATGGCACGGCGGCTGCCGCCGCGGCCGGGAGCAGGGCGGAGAAAAAGCGGCGTCTGTCCATCATTGGCACATCTCCCCGGTTCAAACCGGTTGACATGCGCGGACCGTGCCAAGAAGGATGGCCGCCTGTATCGAGGCACGGATCGAGAGGGGGCAAACAGGATGGTGTCGGTGGCCGCGAGCGCCCGCAACCTGGCTTTCGTCCTGCTGGCCGTCTGCCTGACCGGCTGGCTGCTATGGATCGGATCGGCGGTGCTCTGGCCGATCTTCGCCGCCATCCTGAGCGTCTACATCCTGTCCGCCGTGGCGGAATTCATCGCCCGCGTGCCGGTGTTGCGCCTGGCGCCGCGCTGGCTGCGCAGCCTCGGCCTCGCGGCCGCCTTCGCCGCCGTGCTGCTCTTCTTCGCCGCCATTGTCGGCTCCACGGTGGACAGCCTTGTCCGGGTGGCGCCCACCTATCAGCAGAACCTGGTGAGCCTCGCCGGCCAGCTCAGCCAATGGGCGGGCTTTGAACAGACCCCGACCTGGGAAACGCTGCGCACATGGCTTGCCGGGCGCGTCAGCCTGCAGGCCCTGATCACGGCCACGCTCGGGCAGGTGACCGCCATGGGTGGGCAGATCATCCTGATCATCTTCTACGTGGTGTTCCTCATGGCCGAGCGGGGCCAGTTCGCCGCCAAGCTGACGAGCGTCGCCGGCGATGCGGAAAGGGCGCGCCGCGCCCATGAGGTGATCGCCTCCATCAACCGCTCGATCACCGACTACCTGGCGGTCAAGACGCTCATCAACGTCATCCTCGGCGTTCTGTCCTACCTGATCATGATCGCGCTGGGCATTGATTTCGCGGCTTTCTGGGCCATCCTCATCGGACTGATGAACTACATTCCCTATGTCGGCTCCATTGTCGGCGTCGCATTCCCTGTCCTGCTCAGCCTGGCGCAGTTCGGTTCGCTGGGGCAGACGGCCGTGGCCGCTGTTGCGCTCACCTTGGCGCAGATGTCGGTCGGCTATGTGATCGAGCCGCGCATGATCGGCCAGTCGGTGAACCTGAGCCCCTTCGTCGTCATGGTCGCCCTTGCCATCTGGTCGGCGCTGTGGGGCGTGCCCGGCGCGATCCTCGCAGTGCCGCTGACGGCCATCCTCTCCATCGTTCTGGCCGCTTCGCCATCGACGCGCGGCCTCTCCGTCCTGCTTTCGGCCAAGGTGAGCGCGCCTTCTTCAGGGACGGATCCGGTCCGGTGAGGCTCGTGATGGCCGGCCTCCTCATTGCCATCCTTCTGGCGCTGCTGGGCCTTGTGGTGCTGCGGCTTGTCTACCCGCCGCCCGCGCCTGCGGGCGTATCCTCCGGCGCCTCGCCGCCGGCCACCCAAGGACCGCTGGCCGAGGGGCTGAGGCCGCTGCTTGACGCCAATCCCGGGCTGACCGGCATCCTGCCACTGACGGAAGGCGTCGACGCCTTCATCGCCCGCCTGGCGCTCGTGCGCGCGGCCACCACGGCCATCGACGCCCGTTATTACATCTGGCACCGCGACATGACCGGCCTCGTGCTGATGCGCGAATTGCTCGCCGCTGCGGAGCGCGGAGTCAAGGTGCGCCTGCTGGTCGATGACAACGGCACGCCCGGCTACGACGCCGAATTGGCCGCTTTCGCCCGCCATCCGAACATGGAAGTGCGCATCTTCAACCCCTTCATGATGCGCCGTCCGCGCATGCTGAACTATGCCTTCGATTTCTTTCGCCTGAACCGGCGCATGCACAACAAGTCGCTGACCGTGGACGGGTTGGCGACCATTGTCGGCGGCCGCAATGTCGGCGACGAGTATTTTGCCGCCGGCGACAGCCTGTTCGTCGATCTCGACGTCCTGGCCGTGGGCGAGGCGGTCGGCGCCGTCACGCGGGATTTCGATGACTATTGGGCAAGCCCTTCGGCCATTCCGGCCGAAACTGTGCTCGCCGGCGGGCCCGCCTCCAGCGATGGCCTGTTGCGCGACGCGGACAGGCAGGTCAAGGCGCAAGCCTTCGCGGATTACCGGCAGGCCCTGGGCGAGAGCGGGCTGATCCGGCGCATGGCCGCCGGCGAGGACATCTTTCGCTGGCGCAAGGCGCGGCTCCATTCCGACGATCCGGCCAAGGGTCAGGGGCCGGTGCCCGAGGAGCGCCTGCTGATCGCCCGCCTTTTCGAGGGCATCGGCGAGCCTGCCACCCGCGTCAACCTGGTGTCGCCCTATTTCATTCCTGGCCGGATCGGAGCGGCCAGCCTTGCCGATTGGGCCGGTCGCGGCGTCAGGGTCGCCGTGCTCACCAATTCGCTGGAAGCCACCGATGTGACGGCGGTCCATGCCGGATATGCCAAATACCGCAAGGAGCTTCTCAGGGCGGGGATCGGGCTTTTCGAACTGAGGCGCGAGACCGGCGTGCCGGGCGGGCGCGGCCGTCTCGGGCTTTCCGGATCGTCTGCCTCCAGCTTGCATGCCAAGACCTTCTCCGTGGACGGCCGCAACATCTTTGTCGGTTCGTTCAATTTCGATCCGCGTTCGGCGCTGCTCAATTGCGAGATGGGACTCGTCATCGAGGACGCCGCGCTTGCCGGGGAACTGGACAAGGCCTTTGGCGACACGGTTCCCGCGGCCGCCTGGGCGGTCTCCCTCGAGGAGCGGGACACATTGCTCTGGCACGGCCAGGAGGACGGCCGCACGGTCACCCGAGATGACGAGCCGGGCGGATCGCTTCTGCGCTCGGTCATGCTGACCGTGATCGGCTGGCTGCCGGTGGAGTGGTTGCTCTAGAGCAATTCCAGCGAAAGTGGGCACCGGTTTCGCGTCCGGAATTGCGGA
>NZ_JBKFFP010000002.1:0-438932 GCF_046506625.1 Zhengella sedimenti | reverse complement strand
GCGGACAGGGATGCGGCAATTCCAGCGAAAGTGGGCACCGGTTTCGCGTCCGGAATTGCGGACAGGGATGCGGCAATTCCAGCGAAAGTGGGCACCGGTTTCGCGTCCGGAATTGCGGACAGGGATGCGGCAATTCCGGCTTGGAGCCTTTCAGGGAACGTCGCAGATGCCCCGGTCAGGGCTGAAGGTCGGCGATCTTCACTGCATGGTCGCGCAGGAAGCGCGTCGCCCCCTCTTCGTTGATCTCGCCGGCCGCGACTCCGAGAACGAAAGCGATCAGGTCGTGCTGACCGGCTTCGACGCTGTAACCGTTGAAGTACAGGAAAAGGTCGGCCGCCATATAGGCAGTGCGCTTGTTTCCGTCCACAAAAGGATGGTTTCTCGCGATACCGAACAGGTAGGCGGCAGCGAGAACGAAAAGATCATTCTCGCCATAGAAATGCTTCTGTTCCGCCCTGCCGAGAGCAGACTCCAGCATGCCTTCGTCTCGCAGGCCAGCGGCGCCACCATGCAGCCTTAGCTGTTCCGCATGGATGGCTTCGATAAATGGCCGATCATGGAATGCGATCACTTCGCCAACTCGCGAAGGGCGACCTCGTACTTCTTCATCCGCTCGCGGGCGATCTTCATCTTGCGCTCGAACTCCTCACGGTCGTCCTGCACCCGCTTGATACGAAGATCGTCGCCATCTTCCATGATCACGAGGTTATCGCCTGCTGCGAGGCCCCGCTTCTGGAGGATTTCCTTTGGAATGATGATTCCCTCGGAGTTTCCGATTTTTCTGATGATGACGTTCATGGCTCTGCCTCCGATGTTGCAACATGCATTATAACATCGGCATCCACCTGTTGCAACGCCTGTTGCAACAGGGCTCAGTCCTGAGCCATAAGGAGCGCGACGACTTCGCCGGCGGCTTCGGCGATCACCGTGCCCGGTCCGAAGATGGCGGCGGCACCCGCCTTGCGTACCGCCTCATGGTCCTGCGGCGGGATGACGCCGCCGGCCACGACAAGAATGTCGCCACGTCCGCGATCCTCCAGCGCCTTCTTCAGTTCCGGCACAAGGGTCAGGTGACCCGCCGCCAGCGAGGAGGCGCCGATCACGTGCACGTCATGCTCCACGGCCAGGTCTGCCACTTCCTCCGGCGTCTGGAACATGGCGCCGACAACGACATCGAAGCCGAGGTCGCCGAACGCCGTGGCGATCACCTTCTGGCCCCGGTCATGGCCGTCCTGGCCCATCTTGGCGACCAGGATGCGTGGCCGCTCGCCCTTTTTCTCCTCGAAGGCCTCGACCTGTTCGATGGCAGCTTCCACGCGCGGATCGTCGCCGGCGGCGCGCCGGTAGACACCTGCAATGGTCCGGATCTCCGCGACATGCCGTCCGAAGGCCTTTTCCAGTGCAAGGCTGATTTCGCCCACCGTGGCCTTGGCGCGCGCCGCGCGGATGGCGAACTCCAGCAGGTTGCCGTCGCCCGTCGCCGCATCGGTCAGCGCCGACAGGGCGGCTTCCACCGCCCCTACGTCGCGCGTGCCCTTCAGTTCCTGCAGCTTGGAAAGCTGGCGCGCGCGCACCTGTGCATTGTCGACCTTGAGCACATCGACGGCGCGATCTTCATGCGGCCGGAAGGCATTGACGCCGATCACCGGCTGCTGGCCCGTATCGATCCGCGCCTGAGTGCGCGCCGCGGCCTCCTCGATACGCATCTTGGGCACGCCCTTCTCGATGGCAGACGCCATGCCGCCAAGGTTTTCGACTTCCTCGATATGGCTCAGCGCGCGCACGGCCAGATCCTGCGTGAGGCGTTCGACGAAAGCCGAGCCGCCCCAGGGGTCGATCATCCGGGTCGTGCCGGATTCGTGCGCCAGGACGAGCTGCGTGTTGCGCGCGATCCGGGCCGAATGGTCGGTGGGCAAGGCCAGCGCCTCGTCGAAGGCGTTGGTGTGCAGCGATTGCGTATGTCCCTGCGTGGCCGCCATTGCCTCCACCATGGTGCGCATCACGTTGTTCCAGGGATCCTGGGCCGTCAGCGACCAGCCCGACGTCTGGCAATGGGTGCGCAGTGACAGCGACCGGTCGTCGCGCGGCGCGAATTCCTTCTGCATCAGCGTGGCCCAGATCAGGCGGGCGGCGCGCAGCTTTGCCACTTCCATGAAGAAGTTCATGCCGATGGCCCAGAAGAAGGAAAGCCGCGGCGCGAAGGCGTCGATGGAAAGCCCGGCAGCGACTCCCGCGCGGGCATATTCGATGCCGTCGGCGATCGTATAGGCCAGTTCCAGGTCCGCCGTCGCGCCGGCCTCCTGCATGTGGTAGCCGGAGATCGAGATGGAATTGAAGCGCGGCATGTGCGCCGAGGTGTAGGCGAAGATGTCGGAAATGATCCGCATCGAGGGCTTGGGCGGGTAGATGTAGGTGTTGCGGACCATGAACTCCTTGAGGATGTCGTTCTGGATGGTCCCTGACAGCCGTTCCTGGGGAACGCCTTGTTCCTCGGCCGCCACTACGTAGAGCGCCATGATCGGCAGCACGGCGCCATTCATCGTCATGGACACGCTCATCTCGTCCAGCGGGATGCCGTCGAAAAGCTGGCGCATGTCGAGAATGGAATCGATCGCCACCCCCGCCATGCCCACGTCGCCGGCCACGCGCGGATGGTCGGAATCGTAGCCGCGATGGGTGGCGAGGTCGAAGGCGACGGAAAGTCCCTTCTGACCGGCGGCGAGATTGCGCCGGTAGAAGGCGTTGCTCTCCTCGGCCGTGGAAAAACCGGCATATTGCCGGATGGTCCAGGGCCGCTGCACATACATGGTCGGGTAGGGGCCGCGAAGGAAAGGCGGCGCGCCGGGAACCGTCGTGTCGAAGGAAAGCCCCCGAAGGTCCTTTTCGCCATAGGCATGGCGCACGTCGATGCCTTCCGGCGTCGTCCAGGCATCCCCCTCGTCGACGGTGGCTGGAACGCTGCCCGGCCGTGTCCAGGCGGTCTTGGTGAAGTCGGGTATCATGACGCACCCCCGGCCATCTGCTCGATGCGCGTCACCTCCAGCCGTTCGCAGCGCACGGTTCCGTCGGTCGGCATGGGGCGGCGCTGCGCGTCCAGAACCTCCACCGGCCGGTCCTCGGCCGGCGGATAGAGCGTGGAACCGATCAGCACGCGCCGGCCTTCGCGATAGGCCTGTGCCCGCGCCTCGCCGGCAGCCTTCACGCGCGCCTGGAACCGTCCCTCCAGAAGGCTTTGCAGGATGCCGCCCTCAGCCTCGATGGCCTGGAACTCCGCCCATGCCTTCTCGCACAAACCGTCGGTCAGCGCTTCCACCGCGCCGGAACCCGATGCCGGATCGGCCACGAACCACAACCGGCTCTCCTCCGACAGGACAAGCTGGGTATTGCGGGCAAGCCGCCGCGCGAAGGCATCCGGAAGGCCGAGAGCCAGGCTGTGCGGCAGGACCGAGATCGTGTCGGCGCCGCCGGCCGCCGCCGCGAAACAGGCGATCGTGTTGCGCAGCAGGTTCGTTTCCGCATCGCGTCGTGTCAGCATCCGGAAGGATGTCTCGGCATGGACAGACGTGGCCGACGGCTCGATCCCGCAGACTTCCTGCAAACGCGTCCACAGGAGACGCAGCGCCCGGATCTTTGCCATGGTCATGAACTGGTCGGCATCGGCGGAAACGCAGAAGCCGATATGGGGCGCGGCATAGACAAGGGGCTGCCGGGCCTCCTCGAACATGCGCATGTGGCTGGCGGCCAGCGACAGCATGGCGGCCAGTTCCTGTGCCTCCGTCGCCCCGCCATTGTGATAGACCCGCCCGTCCGCCTCCAGCAGGACACCGGGAACCTGCATGGCGAAGAAATGGGCCAGCGATTGCGGCATGGACGCCCTGAGCGCCTCGATCGACATGCGCAGGCGCCCGGTGCCGGCAAAGACGGCGGCCGGATCGATGCCGAAGGACAGCGACAAGGAGGCCGGGTTGACGCGCCGCCGGGTCATCAGCGCGACCATCCAGTCCAGCGAGTTGCGGCTGGAGGGATGCACGTCGATGCGCAGATGCGTCCGGTCGAGCGGCGTGGCCTCCAGCACGGCGGCAAGCGAATCGGCCGATGCGGGCAGGCCGTAGCCGAATGCGTTCGGCGCACCCTCGAACACCAGCGCAAGGCCCGTGGCGCCGCCGTCCATGTCCGCCTCGATCTGGGCCTTCGCGCGGTCGATGTCGGGGTCGTCGACGCGTTGAACACGCGTCCATGGCCGCCCGCCGCCCGATCCGGCAATGAGGCGCGGCCCGGCGGCTTGAGACAGCGGTTCGATGCGGATGCCGTCATCGCTGTGCGACACGAGCGCGTCCTCGAAATCCGCGCCCTTGAGCGCCTTTGTGGCCAGCGCGCGCCAGTCGTCCAGCCCGAGCGCCTCGAATGTTGCTTTCCTGAGGACCGCCGCGTCCATTCCACCTCCGATCCGGCATGATGCGATACCGTGGCCAGACTTTATGGGTCCGCCCCACGGTGAGCAATGCCGCATTTGGCCAAGGCGATCATCCGGCGCGCGTGCGCGGCGCGTCTGCAACACTTCGCCGCCCGCAGCGGCGGCAGTCGGACACCGCGCCATTGTGGCAAGGCCAAGCCTTGGCTATATCCGGTTGCAAAGGGGCCCCAACGGAGAACAGGCATGACCGCGGCGGACAGGATTTTCATTGGCGCGAGCCGGACACCGGACGACGCGTACCAGCGGCCGGAAGAACTGCTGCTCAAATATGCCAACCGCCATGGCCTGATCACCGGCGCGACCGGCACCGGCAAGACGGTGACCTTGCAGATCCTGGCCGAAGCGTTTTCCAATGCGGGCGTCCCTGTCTTCGCCGCCGACATCAAGGGCGACCTGTCGGGCATCGCCGCGATCGGCGAGCCGAAGGACTTTCTGGCCAAGCGGGCCGAGGCGATCCGTCTCGACGATTACGCCTTCCAGGAATTTCCGGTCATCTTCTGGGACCTTTTCGGCGAGCAGGGACACCCGATCCGCGCCACGGTCTCGGAGATGGGGCCGCTGCTGCTGTCACGCCTTATGGACCTCTCGGAAGCGCAGGAGGGCGTGCTCAACATTGCGTTCCAGATCGCCGACGAACAGGGCCTGCTGCTGCTCGACATGAAGGACCTGCAGGCGCTGCTTCTCCACGTCGCCGACAACGCCGACGCGATTTCCAAGCGCTACGGCAATGTCCACAAGACATCGGTCGGCGCCATCCAGCGCTCGCTCCTGGTCCTGGAACGCCAGGGCGGCAACCACTTCTTCGGCGAGCCGGCATTGCGCATCGCCGATATCATGCGCACCACGCCGGATGGCCGCGGCGCCGTCAATGTGCTGGCGGCCGACAAATTGATGATGAACCCGCGCCTCTACGGCACGTTCCTGCTCTGGCTCCTGTCGGAACTCTTCGAGGAACTGCCGGAGGTGGGCGACCCGGACAAGCCGCGCCTGGTCTTCTTCTTCGACGAGGCCCACATCCTGTTCGACGAGGCGCCGAAGATCCTGCTGGAACGCATCGAACAGGTCGTTCGCCTGATCCGCTCCAAGGGCGTCGGCGTCTATTTCGTCACGCAGAACCCGCTCGATGTGCCCGATACGGTGCTGGCCCAGCTTGGCAACCGCATCCAGCACGCCCTGCGCGCCTATACGCCCCGCGAACAGAAGGCTGTGAAGACAGCCGCCGACACCTTCCGGCCCAACCCGGATTTCGACACCTACGAGCAGATCACGAAACTCGGCGTCGGCGAGGCCCTTGTCTCCACGCTGGAAGCCAAGGGCGTGCCATCGGTCGTCCAGCGCACGCTCATCCGCCCGCCTTCCTCGCGCCTCGGCCCGATCACCGAGCCTGAACGCCGCAAGGTCATGGCGCTGAGCCCTGTCGCGGGCCAGTATGATGAGACGGTGGACCGCGAATCCGCCTACGAGACGCTGGAGAAGCGCGCCAGGCAGGCCGCGCTGGAGGAAGAGGAAGCGCGCCGGCGGGAGGCAGAGGAAAAAAGCCGCGAGGCCGAATTGCGCGAGCGCGAACGCGGTGAGCGCGAATCCTCCGGCGGCTGGACCATTCCCGGCTGGGGAACGGATGACGACGACGATGACGACGACCGCCGCAAGACGCGCCGTTCCTCGTCGCGGCGGCGCACCTCCAACCGCCAGAGCGTCACCGAAACCGCGCTCAAGTCCGTGGTCCGCTCTGTCGGCTCATCGCTGGGCCGCGCCCTGGTGCGTGGCATCCTGGGCAGCCTGCGGCGGTGATGCCGCCGCGCCGCAACCCGTGAAAAAGCCGGCCACGCGGGCCGGCTGTTTCGCGCTCTCGTCTTGGCGGCGAGGTCAGGCCACCGGCCCGGACAGGTTTCCCGTCACCACGACCGGCGTCTGTTCGGGCACACGGTTGTGCAGGTCGATGATGTCCTGGTTCATCAGCCGCACACAGCCCGAAGAGACATTCTTGCCGATCGACCACCATTCCGGCGAGCCGTGCAGGCGGTAGAGCGTGTCCTTGCCGTCCTCGTAGATATAGAGGGCGCGCGCGCCCAGCGGGTTCATCGGCCCTCCCTCCATGCCGCCCAGCCAGACATCGTTTTCGCGGTCATAGGTGGTGCGGTACTTTTCCAGTTCCGGCTCGCGCTCGATCATTTCTTCCGGCGGATGCCATTTCGGCCAGACCGCCTTGCGCTCGATATAGCCACGACCGGTCCATTCGAAACCTTCGCGTCCCAGGCCCACGCCATAGCGCATCGCCTGGCCGTCGGCCTGGGTGAAGTAGACGAAGTGGTTGTTCGTGTCGACGACCAGCGTCCCGGCCGGTTCGCCGGTGATGTTGGGGACAAGCTGGCGGTGATACTTGCGCGGCACCTTCTGCCACGGCACGCCGGGCACCTTGAAGCCGTTGTCGACGACCGGTGCATACATGAGAGCCGGATCGGCAAGTCCGAGAACCGGCCCGGGCGGTGGCGGCGGGGCCACGGGTTCCACGGCCCTGGCCGACTTGCGTGTGCTCGAACATCCGGCAAGCGCCGTCGCCGCAAGGGCGCCGGCTCCGGTGAGGATTTGCCGCCGCGAAAAGGTGGCGTGGATTCGGTTCATGGGGGGCATGGTCTCCGCTTTGATTCCGTCCTTGAACGCCGCTCATGGGGCGGCGGTTCCGGTCCGGGCATCCATGCCCAGTCGATTCGGGCCATAATGTGGACACCGGAACCGCCGGTTGACGGCCTTGTCCCCTGCCTAGCAGGGACGCGCCGCTTCCGGTAGTCACATCGCCGTGACAAGACCGTCGAGCGACGGCAGGATCAGGCGCGCCGGCATGTCAGCATATTCGTCGGGCTGCCCTGTCCGGTTGATCCACACGGTGTGGAAGCCGAAATGCGCCGCCCCGGCGATGTCCCAGCGGTTGGAAGACTGGAAGGAAACCGAGTCCGGATAGAGCTTCCAATTGGCCGTGATGAGATCGTAGACCTCGGGCCTTGTCTTGAACGTGCGCAGCGGGTCCACGGAAAACACGTCGTCTAGAATGAGGTCGAGGCCCGACGACCGGACCGCGGCGTCCAGCATGGCCGGCGAGCCGTTGGACAGGATGGCGAGGCGCGCGCCCCGGTCCTTCAGCGCCTTCAGCACGCCGGGAACCTCCGGGTAGCAATCGAGCTTCCAATAGGCGTCGAGCAGGTTCTGGCGCAGTCCGGGATCGACGCTCGGCACCTTGCGGAAGGCGAAATCGAGCGCCTCTTCCGTCAATTGCCAGAAGTCCCTGTAAGTGCCGGTCATCGCACGGATCCAGGAATATTCGAGCTGCTTGGCACGCCAGATTTCCGACAGGGCCTGTCCGTCCGGTCCGGCTTCGCCGGCATGCCGGCGCACGGCCGCATGAACGTCGAACAGCGTGCCATAGGCGTCGAAGACAAAGGCTTTGCGCGACATGGGTCCCTCCAGTGCCGCGACTATCCGGCGCACCGGCGGCGAACGTCAAGGGGAATGGGTGGAAACGGGACCGTTTCCCGCAACCGGAGGATTGACGCACCATGCGTTTGGGCTTTCGATGGCGCCGGTTCGAACAAGCAGCAAAAAAGGACGGGCATTCATCATGGCAGTCGATACAACCGCGCAATCCACCACATGGACCTGGGTCGACGGGGAATGGCACGAGGGCAATCCGCCGCTGATCGGCCCGCGCACGCATGCCATGTGGCTTGGCTCCACCGTGTTCGACGGCGCGCGCTGGTTCGATGGCGTGGCGCCCGATCTCGACCTGCACTGCCAGCGCGTCAACCGCTCGGCCGAAGCGCTTCTGATGAAGCCGACCATGAGCGCCGACGAGATCGAGGCGCTGACCTGGGAGGGGATCAAGCGCTTTGACGGCAAGACCGCCATCTATGTCAAGCCGATGTACTGGGCGGAGCATGGCGGCTACATGGGCGTGCCCGCCGATCCGGACTCGACCCGCTTCGCGCTGTGCCTGTTCGAGACGCCGATGATCGCGCCGGCCGGCTTCTCCGTCACCGTGTCGCCGTTCCGCCGGCCCACCGTCGAGTGCATGCCGACCAATGCCAAGGCAGGCTGCCTCTATCCCAACAATGCCCGTGCGGTGCTGGAGGCGAGGAATCGCGGCTTCGACAATTGTCTCGTGCGCGACATGCTGGGCAATGTCGCCGAGACCGGCACGTCGAACATTTTCATGGTCCGCGACGGCGAGGTCTTCACCCCTGCGCCCAACGGCACCTTCCTTTCAGGCATCACCCGTGCCCGCACCATCGCGCTGCTGCGCGAAAAGGGCATGACGGTGACGGAGAAGGCGCTGACCGTCGAGGACTTCATGGGTGCCGACGAGATCTTCTCGACAGGCAACCATTCCAAGGTCGTGCCCGTCATCCGCATCGAGGACCGCGAACTCCAGGCCGGACCGGTCGCCCGCACCGCGCGCGATCTCTACTGGGAATGGGCGCACGCCTGATCCCGGTCGCCCGCGGATTTGCAAGCGGCGGTTTTTTCTGGAAATAAAGCAGACGGTTTCTTGCCGCCAGCCGTTGACACCTTATGTCTGTCGGCAGACGCAATCCAACATTGCCAGAGGAGATGAAGATGGCTTTCGAACTTCCCGACCTGCCGTATGACTACGAGGCCCTTGCGCCCTACATGTCGCGGGAGACGCTGGAATACCATCACGACAAGCACCACAAGGCCTATGTCGACAACGGCAACAAGCTGGCCGAGGAAGCCGGCATGGCCGGCCTGTCGCTGGAGGATGTCGTCCGCCAGAGCCACGGCAAGATTCCGGGTCTCTTCAACAATGCCGCCCAGCACTACAACCACGTCCATTTCTGGAAGTGGATGAAGAAGGACGGCGGCGGCAAGGCTCTGCCCGGCGCCCTTCAGAAGGCTGTCGATTCCGATCTGGGCGGTTATGACAAGTTCCGCACCGACTTCATCAATGCCGGCGTCACCCAGTTCGGCTCGGGCTGGGCCTGGGTCGCGGTCAAGGACGGCAAGCTGGAGATCATGAAGACGCCGAACGGCGAGAACCCGCTCGTCCATGGCGCATCGCCGATCCTCGGCGTCGACGTGTGGGAGCATTCCTACTACATCGACTATCGAAATGCCCGCCCGAAATATCTCGAAGCCTTCGTGGACAGCCTGATCAACTGGGATTACGTGCTGGAAATGTACGAGAAGGCCTCGGCCTGATCCTGCATCCCCATCCAGGACCCCGGCGGTGTTCCCGCCGGGGTTTTTTCTTGCATGTCGCCGTTCGGTGAACGCAGCGTTCCATCATCTCGTACAGCCGCTCACGCAAGCGTGATCCCGCGCGCGTCACGAATCCATAAGATGGCGGGTGACCGCGGCCGAACGCCCCGGCAGGTTGAACCCAATGGAGGACTGCACCGATGAAGAAGATCGCCCTGGCCCTTTCCGCAATTGTCCTGTCGGCCGCTGCCGCGACAGCCGCTGACGACCCGATCGCCGTCCGCAAGGCACTCATGCAGGCAACCGGCGCCTCGGCCGGCACCGCGGGTGCCATGATGAAGGGCGAACTGGACTACAATCCCGCCGTCGCAAAGGCCTCCATCGCCACCATGGCCGCTGTTGCCAAGGCTTATGGCGACTATTTCCCCGAAGGCTCCGACATGGGTGCCGACACCACCGCTGCCCCGAAGATCTGGGAAGATGCGGCCGGTTTCCAGGAAGCCCTCGCCAAGTTCCAGGCCGACACTTCGGCCGCCATGCAGGCCTCCGGAAAGGACGGCCCGGCCGATCTCGATGCCTTCAAGGCGGCAATGGGTCCGGTTCTGGCCAATTGCAAGTCCTGCCATGAGGGCTTCCGCGTCAAGAAGTGACGCCAGGCAGGGGTGATTGATCCATGACGCGCAAGCTCGTCCTTCTGGTGGCGCTTCTGGCCCTGTCGGGCGGGCTTGTCTTCTGGGTCGTCACGATGCCGCGCACGCTCTCGGCCAACGCGGTCGCGGCATTGCCGCAAGGCAACCCCCAGGCCGGTGAAACGGTCTTCAACGCGGCCGGCTGCGCCTCCTGTCATGCCCGCGCGGACGCGAAGGGCGAGGCGAAGCGGGAACTGGCCGGCGGGCAGCGATTCGCCACCGGCTTCGGAACCTTCGTCGCGCCGAACATCTCGCCCGATCCGCAGGCCGGGATCGGCGGCTGGACGCCGGAACAGTTCGCCAATGCCGTGATGCGCGGCGTCTCGCCCGATGGTGCCCACTTCTATCCGGCCTTTCCCTACACCTCCTACGCCCGCATGGCGCCCGCCGACGTGGCGGATCTCTTCGCCTACATGCAGACATTGCCGCCCGTCGCCGACAGGGCACCGGCAAACGAGGTGTCCTTCCCCTTCAGCATCCGCCGGACGCTCGGTGTATGGAAGTGGCTCTTCATGCACGACGCGCCTGTCGTGACCCTGCCCGCCGGTGCGGACGACCAGCTTCGCCGCGGGCAATATCTCGTCGAGGGACCGGGCCATTGCGGCGAATGCCATACCCCGCGCAATGCACTCGGAGGACTCGACTACAGCCGCTGGCTGAAGGGCGGCCCGGCCGCCGAAGGGGAGGGAAAGGTGCCTGACATTTCACCCTCCGGCATCGGCTCATGGTCCGCGAAGGACATCGCCTATTATCTGGAAAGCGGCTTCACGCCGGATTTCGACAGCGTCGGCGGGACCATGGTGGCTGTTCAGGAAAACATGGCCAAACTGCCCGCCTCGGACCGCGAGGCCATCGCCGCCTATCTGAAGGCACTTCCGGATTCGGGAAGCTGAGAGACGTTCAGGCCGGCAGAAGCGCGCTGACGCCCGCCGCGACCGCGATATAGCGCGCGGACTTTGCAAGGCTGACGATGGCAAGGAAGCGCCAGAAGGGTTCGCGCATCGCGCCGGCGACGAGCGTCAGCGGGTCGCCGACGACCGGAACCCAGGACGCCAGCAGCGACCAGTAGCCATAGCGGCCATACCAGGCCTGTGCCCGCTCCAGCCTTGACGGCGCGCCGCCCGCCGGTTGCACCTGTGCAAGACGTCCGGCCTGCCGGCCCAGCCACCAGTTGACGCAGGATCCGAGAACGTTGCCCGCCGAGGCGACGGCCACGACGGTGAGCACGGGAACCAAGCCCGCCGCGAGAAGGGCGGCAAGCACCCCTTCCGAGGTGCCAGGCAGCAGCGTGGCCGAGGTGAAGGCGGAGATGAACATGCCGGCCAGGCCCGCTTCCCCGGCCAGCATGGGGTCAGTCATCCGCCTTGCCCGTCACCTTCAGGGCGAAGGCATAGGTATAGGCGATCTCCTCCAGCCGCGAGAACCGCCCCGAGGCGCCTGCATGGCCGGCATCCATGTTGATGCGGAACAGCACGGGATTGCCCGAGATGGAAAATTCGCGCAACTTCGCCACCCATTTCGCCGGCTCCCAGTAGGTCACGCGCGGATCGGTCAGGCCGGCAACCGCAAGGACCGGCGGATAGGGCAGGGCGGCGACATTGTCATAGGGGCTGTAGGCGGCAATCGTCGCGTAATCGGCCGGCGAGGTGATCGGATTGCCCCACTCCGGCCATTCCGGCGGGGTCAGCGGCAGCGTGTCGTCCAGCATCGTGTTGAGAACGTCCACGAAGGGAACTTCTGCCACGATGGCGCCGAAATCGGCCGGCGCCATGTTGGCCACCGCGCCCATCAGCATTCCGCCCGCCGAACCGCCCTGCGCCACGATCCGGTCATGCGCGGTGAAGCCCTCGGCCACCAGGTGGCGTGCCGCGGCGATGAAGTCGGTGAAGGTATTGGTCTTCTTCTCCCGCTTGCCCTCCTCGTACCAGTGATAGCCCTTGTCCTTGCCGCCCCGGATATGGGCAATGGCATAGACGAAGCCGCGATCAACCAGGCTCAGGCAATTGGTGTTGAAGGAGGCGGGAATGGTGATGCCATAGGAGCCGTAGCCGTAGAGAAGGCAGGGCGCGGTTCCGTCGAGCGCCGTGTCCTTGCGGTAGAGCAGCGAGACCGGCACGCTTTCGCCGTCCGGCGCGGGCGCATGGATCCGCCGCGTCACATAGGCGTCGGCATCATGGCCCGAAGGAACCTCCTGGGTTTTCAGGAGCACGCGCTCGCGCGTCGCCATGTCGTAGTCGAACACCTGCGACGGTGTGGTCATCGAGGAATAGGTGAAGCGGATGACATCCGTGTCGTATTCCAGCGAGCCGATCAGTCCCAGCGAATAGGCTTCCTCGTCGAAGGCGATGGCGTGTTCGGCCCCGCTGGCGCGCTCGCGGATGACGATGCGCGGCAGGCCGTCCTTGCGTTCCAGCCGCACGAGATGGCGAGCAAAGCCCATGATGGAGAGGATCAGCCGGCCCGGCTCATGCGGCACCAGTTCGACCCAGTTTTCCGGAACCGGATTGTCCGCCGGTGCCGTCATGATCTTGAAATCCTTGGCGCCGTCCGCATTGGTCAGGATGAAGAAGATGTCGCCGCCTTCCTCCAGGTCGTATTGCAGGCCGGCCTTGCGGGTGGCCACCAGCCTCGGCTCGAAGGACGAGCCGTCGGCCGGCAGGATGCGGTATTCCGAGGTCTCGTGGTCATGGATCGAGATCAGGATATGGCGGTTGTCGCGGGTGCCGCCGCAACCCATGAAGAAGCCCGGATCCGTCTCCTCGTAGACCAGCCTGTCCTCTTTGGCGTCGGTGCCGATACGGTGGTAAAGCAGCTTCGAGGGGCGATGGCTTTCATCCAGGTGCGAATAGAAAAAGCCGGCGGACCGTGAATCCCACGTGCCGCTGCCGCCGGTGTCCTCGACCCGGTCGGGCAGGTCCTCGCCGGTCGCCAGATCGCGCACCGTCAGCGTGTAGAATTCCGAGCCCTTGTCGTCGTGGCCCCACAGAAGCCGGGCATGGTCGGGCGAGTGATCGGCGCTGGCAAGCCGGAAATAGGCCTTGTCCTCGGCTTCCCGGTCGCCGTCGAGCAGCAGCTGTTGTTCGCCGCCCTCGCGCGGGGTGCGGAAGAAGCGCGGCTGCTCGCCGCCGGTCACGAAGGACGAACCATAGGCGAAAGGACCGTCCTTCATGGGCACGGACGAATCGTCTTCCTTGATGCGGCCCTTCATTTCGGCAAACAGCTTCTCCCGCAGCGACTGCGTGTCCGCCATCCAGGCCGTCTGGTAGGCGTTTTCCGCTTCCAGGTGGGCGCGGATTTCCGCATCCAGCCTGGACGGATCCTTGAACATCTCCTGCCAGTTCGCCGCCCGCATCCAGGCGTAGTCATCACTGCGTTCGATGCCGTGGCGGGTATCGCAAGACGGGTGTTTCGGCGCGTGCGGGGCGGTGAGATCGGAAAGGTTTCGAACTTTGGTCATGAGGTCCTGGCTGCGTGGCTGATCGGTCGGCGAAGCCCGGCTGTGCTTCCGGCCCGACGCATAGCGGCATCCGGCCGGGAAGGAAACACCGGCGGTCTCGAACATGGTGCGGCCTGTCGGCTTGCACAAGCACCGGGCAAGCAAGGCGTGAAAGCATGGTGGCGGGCGCAAGGGGCCTTGATTGCGCCGGTCGGCTCCGGCAGGGTTTGCTCCCGACCCCGCCGGAGCCCCTTCCATGTCCAGGATCACCTTTTACACGAACCCCATGAGCCGCGGCCAGATCGCCCGCTGGGCGCTGCACGAGGCCGGCGCTGCCTATGACGAGATCGTGCTCGATTACGGCTCCGACATGAAGTCCATCGAATACCTGGCGGTCAACCCGATGGGCAAGGTGCCGGCCATCGTTCATGAGGGGCATGCGGTCACGGAAGCCGCTGCCATCTGCCTCTATCTGGCCGATGCCTTCCCCGAGGCAGGCTTGCTCCCGCATGGCCAGGCCGAAAAGGCCGATTACCTGCGCTGGACCTTCTTCGCCGCCGGTCCGGTCGAGCAGGCGGTTGTCAACAGGTCGATGGGCTGGACGGCCGGTGACGACCTCAAACTGCAGGGGCGGCTCGGTTATGGTTCCTATGAACGCACCATGGGCGTTCTTTCGGCCCTGTTCGAAACCCGCGACCATGTCTGCGGTGACCGGTTTACCGCTGCCGACATCTATGTCGGGTCTCAGGTCGACTGGGGCTTGCAGTTCGGCACGATCCCCGAAACGCCCGCCCTGCGCGACTATGCCGCGCGCCTGCGCGATAGGCCTGCCTACAGGGAGGCCAGGGCCGTGGACGCCGCCCACATCGCGCGGATGCAGGGCGGCTGAGGCTGGCGTTGAGGGGTCAATCCCCGTCGGGTTCGAAATCGAGCGCCACGCCATTCATGCAGTAGCGCAGGCCGGTCGGCGCGGGCCCGTCGTTGAAGACGTGGCCAAGATGCCCGCCGCAATCGGCGCAGCGCACCTCGGTGCGGCGCATGAACCAGGAGCGGTCCTCGTGCTCGCTGACCGCGTCGTCTCCCGCCGGTGCATAGAAACTCGGCCAGCCTGTGCCCGATTCGAACTTCGTCTCCGAGCGGAACAGCGGTTTTCCGCACCCGGCACAGTGGAACATTCCCGGCCGTTTTTCCCTGTTGAGCGGTGACGTTCCCGCACGTTCGGTGCCGTGTTCCCGCAAGACGTGATACTGTTCCGGCGTCAAAGTCTCGCGCCATTCCGCTTCGCTTTTGTCGATCTTCGTCTTTTCCACGCCGTTGATCCTCTTTTTCCAGATTGTCCGGTTCTTCGGCAAATATAGGACTGCCCGCCGGCTTATCATCCCGGCGGCAGGTCATTTTACGCTGAATAAGCGGCACGGAAACGGTTTTGCCGGACCGGCCGCACTTGCCGCGCGGAAAACAATTCCATAATTGAAGGGGAGCGGGCGCGCCGGGGGGCGGGCCAGAACGAAAAGAAACCGGATCAGGACATGGCGTCGGCCCAGTCTCTCACCTTTCTTGTGCTTCTGTTGCCCTTCCTTGCGGCCGTGGTCGCACCGTTGCTGACGCAAAGACTGAAGCACAACGCGGCCTGGCTCCTGGCGCTTGTGCCACTGTTCAACCTGGTGCATTTCGCAGGCTTTTTGCCGGATGTCGCGGCGGGTAGCGCCGTCACCGGCGGCTATGCCTGGGTGCCGGACTTCAACGTGAATTTCTCCTGGTATCTCGACGGACTGTCGCTGACCTTCGCGCTGCTGGTCACCGGTATCGGCGCGCTGATCGTTCTCTATGCCGGGGGATACCTGAAAGGCCATGAGGACCAGGGGCGGTTCTTCTCCTTCATCCTGATGTTCATGGGAGCGATGCAGGGCCTTGTCGTCGCCGACAACTTCCTGACACTCTTCGTCTTCTGGGAACTGACCTCGATCACCTCCTTCCTGCTGATCGGTTTCGACCATTCCCGCGAGGCATCGCGCCGCGCCGCCATCCAGGCGCTGGTCGTCACCGGCCTAGGCGGCCTGTCGCTGCTCGCCGGCCTCCTGGTCATCTGGAACATCACCGGCGTCTCGGAACTGTCGCTGCTTCTGGCGACCGGCGACACGCTGCGCGAAAGCCCGTTCTACCTGGCCGCCTTCCTGCTGATCCTGGGCGGCGCCTTCACCAAGTCGGCCCAGTTCCCGCTGCACTTCTGGTTGCCCAACGCCATGGAGGCGCCCACGCCGGTCTCCGCCTACCTGCATTCCGCGACCATGGTGAAGGCCGGCGTCTACCTCCTGATGCGGCTCAATCCGGTCATGGGCGAGACCGCGCTGTGGGAAACGGTTCTGCCGGTTTTCGGCGGTGCGACGCTGCTCGTCGGCACGCTTCTGGCCGTGCGCCAGACAGACCTGAAGCTGATGCTGGCCTATACCACGGTCGCATCGCTGGGCCTTCTCGTCATGCTGACCGGCTTCGGCAGCGAACAGGCCATTGCCGGCGCGGTGCTCTACCTGATCGCCCATTCCATGTTCAAGGGCGGCCTGTTCATGGTGGCCGGTCTCGTCGACCACGAGTCCGGGACCCGCGACATCACCCGCCTCGGCGGCCTGCGCAAGGCCATGCCGGTCACCTTCGCCGCCGCGCTGCTCGCAGCCCTCTCCATGGGCGGCCTGCCACCCTTCTTCGGCTTCCTCGCCAAGGAGGAAATGTATTACGCGCTCGCCAAGGGCGATCCGTGGAGCCTTGCCGTGCTCGCGACAGCCGTTGCGGGCAATGCGCTGATGTTCGTCATCGGCTTTGCCGTGGCGCTCAAGCCGTTCCTCGGCGAACCGGTGGAAACGCCGAAACATGCCCATGAGGGGCCGGTCCTGCTTTGGCTCGGACCGCTGGTCCTGGGCGTTCTCGGCCTCGGTGCGGCGCTGTTTTCCGGTGTCAGCCACCACGCATTCTCCACGCCGATGGCAAGCGCCGTCGCCGGCGTGGCGGTGCCTGTCGAAATCACCGTCGTTCCCCATGCCGGCGCGGCGCTCTACCTGTCGCTGGCCACCGTTGCGCTCGGCATCGTCCTCTATCTCGGGCTGGACCGGTTGCGCGCTGGCATGGCCGGTCTGCTTGAGGCCATCGGCTGGGGACCGGACCAGGGCTTCGACCAGGTCATGCGCGGCCTCGTGCGGTTGTCCGTCGGCCTGACGCGCGTCATCCACAACGGGCGCATGGAAGTCTACATGACGGTGACCTTCGCCGGCATCGCGCTGGCGCTGCTCCTGCCCATGTGGCTTTTCGCCGAGGGGCCTGCCATGCCGGCCTTCCCCGAAATGCCCTTCTATGAATGGACGATCCTGATCATCGCTGTCATCGGCATCGGCGCCGTCATAAGCGCCAAGAACCGCCTGACCGCCATCGTCTCGCTCGGCATCCAGGGTTTTGCCGTCGCTGTCATCTTCATGCTGCTGGGCGCCCCCGACCTGTCCTTCACGCAGTTCATGGTGGAAACGCTTTCGGTCGTCATTCTCGCCCTCGTCATGACCCGGCTGCGGCTGTCGCCGGCCGATCATCGCCCGACCGGCGAGAAACTGGTGGACATGGCGATTGCCGGTGCCGCGGGCGCCGGTCTCGGCCTGGCGCTGCTGAAGATCACGCAGATCCCGTTCAACACGGAACTGACGGACTTCTTCAACACCTATGCGCGCGCCATTGCCCACGGCCGCAACATCGTCAACGTGATCATCGTGGATTTCCGCGGTCTGGACACGCTGGGCGAGATCGCCGTCGTCATGATCACCGGGCTTGCCATCCTGGCCTTGATCCGCATCCGCAAGCCGCGCCGCGCCGTGGTTGCAGGAACGGGCGAGGGCTAGGCCATGCGCACGATCATCTTCCGCACCGTCGCGCCCTATCTGGCCAGCCTCATGGTGCTGTTCTCGCTCTTCGTCCTGCTGCGCGGCCACAATGAGCCCGGCGGCGGCTTCATCGGCGGGCTGATCGCCGCCTCGGCCTTCGCCATCTACGGCATCGCCTGCGGCGTGTCGCCGGTGCGCCGCGCGATGTATTTCCATCCGATGGCGATTTCGGGTTTCGGCCTTTTCATCGCGACCATGGCCGGGCTTGCCTCGCTCTTCGCAGGGGTTCCCTTCCTGACCGGGCTCTGGACCGAGCCGGAAGTCTTCGGCGTGACGCTGGCCCTGTCGACACCGCTGGTCTTCGATATCGGCGTCTACCTGGTGGTGGTCGGCTCGATCACGTCGATCGCGCTGGCACTGGAAGAAAGGGAGGACGACTGATGGAAACCGCGCTGTCCGTGCTCGTCGGCCTTTTCTTCACGGTCTCGATCTATCTGCTTCTTTCCAGGCACACGATCCGCATCCTTCTCGGCGTTGCGCTTCTGGGCAACGCGGTGAACCTGTTGATCTTCACTGCCGGCCGCGTGTTGCGCGAAACGCCACCGATCATTCCGGAAGCGTTCTACACGCCGCCTACCCAGGTGGCCAACGCGCTGCCCCAGGCCCTGATCCTGACGGCGATCGTGATTTCCTTCTCCTTCTTCGCCTTCCTCCTCGTGCTGGCCTATCGCGCCTATCAGGACATCGGCACCGACGACACCGACGAAATGCGTCTTGCCGAGCCGGAAGGCGACCGCCTGCCGCCACTTGGGTATTGAGGGTCAAATGGCCGCTTCCGCAGAAAAAACAGTCGATCTTGCGAGCGCCATGGTCATGGATCCGGTGGCCGCCGCCGACTGGCTGGTCATTGCCCCCGTGGTCATTCCGCTCGTCTTCGGCGCTGCGCTGCTCATGTTCCGCAAGGAGACCTGGCAGCACGCGACCGTGTCGATCATCGCCTTCGCCCTGCTGGCGCTCGCCGATATCGGTCTGCTCTGGCGGGTGATGGAAAACGGCCCGATCGTCATGACCATGGGCCGCTGGCTGCCGCCGTTCGGCATCACCTTCCAGGCCGATGTGCTTGGCGCCAGCCTGGCGGCGGCGGCGGGCATCGTGTCCTTCGCGGCCGTGCTCTTCTCCGTGCGCGACATCGACACCACCGGCAGGCGCTACGGCTTCTACACCTTCTTCCTGCTGATGATGGCTGGCGTGCACGGCGCCTTCCTGACAGGCGACGTCTTCAATCTCTACGTCTGGTTCGAGGTCTTGCTGATCTCTTCCTTCGGCCTGCTGGTCCTGGGCTCGGAGCATGAGCAGATCGACGGCGCGGTCAAGTATGCCTTTCTCAACCTTGTCGCCACGACCCTTTTCCTGATCTCCGTCGGTCTCCTCTACGGCTCCTTCGGCACGCTCAACATGGCCGATCTGGCGAAGAAGATCGCCGAAGGCGGACATGGCGCGCCGGTGATGACGCTTGCGACGCTGTTCTTCTTCGCCTTCGCCATGAAGGCTGCGGCCTTTCCGGTGAACTTCTGGCTGCCGGCCTCCTATCACACCCCGCGCATCATCGTTTCCGCCCTGTTTGCCGGCCTGCTGACGAAGGTGGGCATCTATGCGCTCCTGCGTGTGCTGGTCATGCTTTTCCCCGGCGAGCGCGACATCCTGGCGCTGACCATTGCCTGGGTTGCGGGCCTTACCATGATCCTCGGCATCCTCGGTGCACTGGCCCAGTCGGACCTGCGCCGGGCGATGGGCTTCATCGTCGTTTCCGGGATCGGCGTGATGCTGGCGGGGCTTGCCCTCGGCAGCGAGCTTGGCCTGTCGGCGGCCATTTTCTACGCGGTCCACTCGATGATCGCGATGACCGCCATCTACATGCTGGTCGGCCTGATGGGCGAGGCCGGGGGGTCGGTTTCCCTGCACAGCCTTGCCGGGCTTTATCGCGCGCATCCCTTCATGGCGGCGCTGGCCCTCGTCCTGTTTTTTGCCGTCGCTGGTCTCCCGCCGTTCTCCGGCGTCTGGCCAAAGGTTTTCGTGGTCAAGGCCTCGCTGGACGTGGGCGCCTGGTGGCTCGCTTTCGCGGTGCTGCTGACCGGTCTTCTGACGACCATCACGCTGGGGCGCATCTTCGCGCTCGCCTTCTGGCGCAACAGGGCCAATGAACCGGCCAGCATGGTGCCCGGCGAACCGATGACCTGGAGCGCCTACACGCCCGTCCTCATCCTCACCGCGGCGGTCGTGGCGATCGGCTTCTTTCCGCAACCGCTCCTCGATGTTGCCAACGCCGCTGCCCGCTCCATCCTGTATTCATCCGGCTATGTGGATGCGGTTCTGCCGGCGGGAGGTGGCCAATGAATCTCTATCTGATCAATATCCTGCTCGCTTTGACCTGGGGGCTGATGTCCGGGTCCTTTTCGCTCATCAACCTGGTATTCGGCTTCTTCCTGGGAATGGGCGCCCTGTATCTCATCCGTGAGCAGGTCGGGTCGCTGGGCTATTTCCAGCGCGCAGGTCGTGTCCTTTCCCTTGCCTGGCTGTTTCTCTACGAACTCGTCCTGTCCGCCTGGAAGGTGGCGGTCATGGTCGTTTCGCCGGACATGAAACTCAAGCCCGGCATCTTCGCCTATCCGCTCATGGTTGACCGCGATTCCGAAATCACGCTGCTGGCAAACCTGATCACGCTGACGCCGGGCACGCTTTCGGTCGATGTTTCGGAAGACCGGTCCATTCTCTACGTGCACGCCCTCGACTGCTCCGATCCGGATTCGACACGGACCGCCATTGCCGAAGGGTTCGAGCGCAAGATCATGGAGGCGTTCCGATGACACCGCACCAGGTTTTTCTCGATGCCGCGGAACTGATTGCGCTGGCCCTGCTGAGCGCAACGTTTCTTCTCACGGTCTACCGGGTGGTGCGCGGGCCCACGCTGCCTGACAGGATTCTCGGACTGGACATGCTCGTGGTTTCGGCCATCGGCTTCATCGCCGTTATCGGCATCCGTACCGGGTACACGCTCTATGTCGACATTGCGATTGCGCTGGGCCTTGTCGGTTTCCTGGCAACGGTGGCCTTTGCGCGTTTCGTGATGGCGCGCGGAAGGACCGAAGCGGAACCGGAGAGGGAAGCGAAGATGGGGAGCGAGCCATGATCGAGATCGTGTCCTATTACGTGACAGGCATTTTCCTGATCGTCGGCGCGGCCTTTTCCCTGGTCGCGGCCATCGGGATCAACCGGTTGCCGGATATCTACAGCCGCACCCATGCTGCCTCCAAGGCCGGCACGCTGGGGTCCTGTCTCATGCTGGTCGCGCTGGCGATTTATGCCGAGGATGCCGGAACGACTCTGCGCGCCCTGGCCGGCGTGGTCTTCTTCCTGCTCACGGCGCCGATCTCCTCGCACCTTCTTGGCAAGGCGTCCTATGCCGTCGGTTATCCGATGTGGAAGGGGTCCGTCCTCGACGAGATGCCACCGGAAGCCCGGATCAATCGCGAAGGCTGAGCCGCGATCGCCGCAGGCATCGATCCTGAAAAATCGAATAGCGGATATTTATAAATTATTCAATTCAATCTGTTCCGGCGCAACAATCGTACCGTGCACAACTTTTGTTTTCCATTATTTATCGCCCCAAACACTGCTGCACTACAAGGGAGAAGCGAATTTACAGAATCCTAGTCTTGCATTTTTTTATATTCAGGCAATATATGGTGTGGTAGTTGCGAGTCGAAGCGCCGATGCAGAGAGCGTGCACGGCCCGCTGTTGCAAGAAGAAAAATGTGAAACGATTGGGGCAATTCAAATGGAAAACACACCAGCTTCCGAGGCATCGGTCGATAACCTTATCGAACTGACCGCCGATGTGGTGGCGGCATATGTCAGCAACAATGTCGTTCCGGTAACAGAACTGCCGGTGCTGATTGCTGATGTCCATGCTGCACTTGGCCGCGCCGGTGGTATGCATGGAGAGACGGCGCAAGTTGTCGAGAAGCAGAAGCCGGCCGTCAACCCGAAGAAATCCGTTCATGACGATTACATCGTCTGTCTTGAAGACGGCAAGAAGTTCAAGTCGCTCAAGCGTCATCTCATGACCCATTACGGACTGACGCCGGAGGCCTACCGGGAAAAGTGGGGTCTGGACGCCAACTATCCGATGGTGGCGCCGAACTACGCGGCCGCGCGGTCGCGCCTCGCCAAGGAAATGGGATTGGGCCGCAAGCCCAAGGGCAAGTAAGGCGCACGGCGCAATCTGGATCGCGGAGAAAGCCGGGCAGGTCGGACCGACCGCCCGGCTTTCTCATGTCTGCACGTCCCGGTCCGGTCCTGGCTCCCTCATGCCTGCGATGGCGTCGCGCAAGTGCTTCAGGGCTATATGGCGATTGAGATCGTAGCTCCAGTGCCCCCTCAGACCCTTTTGTCTTTCCCGTTCAAGCAGGCGTTCGACACAGGCCCTGGTTGACAGGCTGTTCCGCTGTCCGCTCGCATCTTGCCGGCAAGGCAGGCCGAAGGCCGCGGCCGCGCGAAGGGTCTGTGCGTTCCGCCGCTCCCGCTCCTTGTTCTCTATGAAAGCGCGGGCCTGCGCTGCGAGATCCGTCATTGTCCATCTCCGGGCATGTTGGTCGGACGATCATCCTGGTGCCGGACCCTGCCCATGTGGACAAACCCTCGCTCTCCCCTGCATCCGGCCTTTTTGTTCCTGATTTGTTCACACCGGGATCGCCCTTCGATATAAGGAAAATATACCTGTACGAAGGGAGTGCGGATCGTGGCGCAGGCGTTGAGAATCGACAGCGGTCAAACGGGCAGGGCGGATTGGGCAGCCGCCATGCGGGACGTGCAGGGCAAGGCCCTGCTCCGGTTCCGGCCATCGGTGGCGATGCCCAAGCGCCGCGACGAATATGCCGCGGCGGTCTGCGACGGCATGATCGACATGGTCTCCGAATTGTTCAACGTGCCGGGCCGCGAACTGCGGGCACCGGGCCGGAACGTCACCTCCGTCGTCCGCGTTCGCCAGCTTGCCATGTATGTGGCCCATGTCGCCCTGCAATTGACCATGGGTGAGGTCGGAAAGGGTTTTGGCCGGGACCGGACCACGGTGGTCCATGCCTGCCACCTGATCGAGGACTTGCGCGACGATCCCGAGTTCGACGCCATCGCCGGCCGCGTGGAATATCTGGCGACGCGGCTCTTCAGCCAGGTGCGGGCGGAGGATGGCCATGAAGCCGGATGATGCGGAACGTCACCTTTTGCGCCTCCTCGGGCGATTGCGGCAAGGGCCGCAAACCTTCACGCCAGCCGCCATGCCGGACCGTGTGACACTGCCCGGCCCATCGGGCGGCTCGCTGTGCTTTCGGCGCGCAACCCTGGAGGAAGCCTGCCGGCGCGGCTTCGTGGAGAGCAGCGATGGCACCCGCTTGCGCCTGACCGGAAAAGGGCGGGAGAAACTGGACGGCGGCTTCCGGCAGGCAGCCACCGCCATGCCGGCCGGTTCCGCGCCGGTCCGGCGGGTCCTCTCCAATCCGGCGGAATCGCCGCTGGCGCTTCTGGCCCGCCGCCGCGGCAAGGATGGCAAGCCCTACCTGCGGCCGGAAGAGGTCGAGGCCGGCGAACGGCTACGGTGCGATTGCGAGAAAGCGCGGCTTCGCCCCCGCCTTGGCGCCAGCTGGGATGCCAATGCCGCCTCCCTGCGCGGAAGCGGATCGCGCGGTGGTCTTGACGACCTCACGGCTGCGGCGCTGGATGCGCGCCGGCGGGTCGCCGCCGCCCTCGATGCTGCCGGTCCGGACCTGTCGGGCCTGATGCTTGACGTCTGCTGCTTCCTGAAAGGCCTGGAGCAGGTGGAAATGGAACGGCAATGGCCGCGCCGGTCGGCGAAACTGGTCCTCAAGACGGGCCTTTCGCTCCTGGCGCGCCATTACGGAATCGGGACGGACGAAGGCCGTGGCGCGGCTCGCTCGATCCTGCACTGGGGCACGGACGACTATCGCCCTGAACTGGAAAGCGATAGCGGGTGAGACAGCAGATGCGGCCGTGTCAGCCGTTCATGCGGCTTTCGGCCTCACGCCGGATGCGCGCGATCATGGCGCGCACGCCATTGGCTCGCTGCGGTGTCAGGTGTTCGTCGAGCCCCAGGTCGCGCAAGGTCCCCTCGGCATCGGTGGCGAGAATCTCGCTGGCATGCTTGCCGGAATGCAATGCGAGCATGATCGCCACCAGTCCCCGCACGATATGGGCGTCGGAATCGGCGCGGAAACCGATGACCGGATCGGGGCCGGGGCCGGCATCCGTGACGAGCCAGACCTGGCTGACGCATCCCTGCACCTTGTTGGCGTCGTTGTGTTCCGCGTCGGTGATCGGCGGCAGTTCGCGCCCAAGGTCGATGACGTAGCGATATCGCTCTTCCCAGTCATCGAGAAAGGAAAAGTCCTCGCGGATGGAATCGATGGTCGGCAGGCTGTTGGTATCGCTCATATCTGGCATATAGCGCACCGCTTGGCCGGATTGAACAGGCCATTGCGGTTTGCGCAAAGAAAACGCCCCGCGCGGGGCGGTCAGGCTATCGGGCCACGGTCCCGGTATGGACCGTCACGTCGGGTGCGGCACCGGACTGGCCGAGGGCCTCATAGGCGGCGCGGGCCGCCACGCGGGCCCGTTCTGTCACGGTGGCGGCGAGGTCGCGCCCACGTTCGCAGGCTTCGGGATTGCGCTCGCAGATGCGGCTCAGGTCGCCGACGACCTCGCGCGCGGCCGACACCGCTTCCACCGGAGTGGCGAGGTCCACCGGACCGATGGTCCCGTCTCCGTCCAGCGGCACGACAAGCAGGGCCAGTGTGCCCCAGAACGCCAATCTCAACAAACCGAACATATGCCTGACCTTTTGCATTGGCGCCGCGCTTCTCGCTCGAACCTGACGCGGCTTGATCACGGGTACCGACGTCTACACGCTTGTCATCAAGACCGGTTTTCGAAGGTCCTTCGTATTTGACCCGTATTTGCCTCAAATGCCGAAAGCCGGGATTTGCTGCGAGTTCGATGCAAATCCGCGCGAATGCATACGGAATCGCTTAACCGCGAAATCCCCGAAAACGCTGCTTTTCCGGTTCCTGCACGCCCGCCGCACGGGACCACGCAGCCTTGCGGGACGCATGGCTTGCCTTTTGTTAACCATCACATGAATCCTCAGGCAATTCTCGCCGCTGGTCCTTTTTGCCGCCTGTCCGGCACATCGGCTTATCCTTTCCTTAAAGCATAGCTGGCAGTGTCGGATGTGCCCCTTGGGGCAAGCGTGATCATGAGTACCGGGTGCCCCTCAGTGACCGAACTGCATACAAATCCGCCGGACTGGAGCGACAGCCTGAAGAGCCTGGGCGAGCGTCTCGTCCATGCCTCGGTCAGGGACCGGGCGCAAAGGGACGTGCAGATGCGCCTTTTCGCCGTCGCGCTGGCCGCCCAGCCATTGCTCGCCTTCGTTGTCTTCTCAACGGCCTCGGGCGCCTTTCCGATGGGCCACGTGCTGGCCATGGCCGGGCTTGCTGCCGGTGCCGGGCTTGCCGTTGTCGGTGCCGTCTCGATGACCGGGCGTCTTGTCTTTGCCGGTCTGGCCGGACTGCTCATCCTGTCGGCCTTGTGTGCCGTGTCCATGGCATCGGCGGGCGGCATGGCAGGTCCCCTGGCCATCCTTGCCGTCGTGCCTGCCGTCGAGGCATGGTGGGTTTGCCGCACCCGCGCCGCCGCCGCCGCCGGTCTCGTCTTCACTGCCGGCATCGTCGCCTTCCAGGCCATCCCGGGCGCCGTCGCCACCGCCCCGGCAGCCGGCTGGCTTGCACTTGCCCCGCTCTTGTGGATCGCCACCCTTCTGGTCCGGATGCATGCCGGCCAGGCGGCCCTCAGGGAAGCGCGCCAGGAAGCCGATGCCGCCGCCGCCCAGGCCGACCTCCAGCCCGTCGTCGTCCTTCATCTCGACAAGGATGGCCTGGTCGAGACCGCATCGCCGCGGTCGCGCAGCCTCATGGGTCTTCATCCCGGCCTGCTGCTTGGCGATGGCCTGTTCAATCGACTGCATGTGACCGATCGCGTCTCCTGGCTCACCGCGGTCGCGGACCTGCGCGACGGCGCGTCGATGAGCGATATCACCTTGCGCATCCGCCTGCCTGAACGCGACGACGGCGATGGAACCACCATGCAGGCGTTCCACGCGCGGTTCGCCCGCGCCGCCGGCGGCGGAACCATCGTGTTCCTGGCGGACGACACGCGCAACGAAATCCTGCGCCGCGAACTGGAAACGGTGCGCGAGACCGCCGAGAGCGGGGCGATCGCCAAGAACCGCTTTCTTGCCTCCGTCAGCCATGAACTGCGCACGCCGCTCAACGCGATCATCGGCTTTGCCGACATTCTCGACCAGGAACTGTTCGGCGGTTTCGAGGACGCCCGCCAGAAGGAATATGTCGGCCTGATCTCGAAGTCGGGTCAGCATCTCCTGTCGGTCGTCAATGCGATCCTTGATGTCTCCAAGATCGAATCCGGCTCCTATGCGATCCATGCCGAAGCCTTCGATTTCTCAGAGGCGGCGGCCATGCCGCGATCGATTGCCGAACAGCAGGCCGGCGCCAGGAAGATCAGGGTCTCGACGGCGCTGGGCCATGATCTCGGCGAACTCGTTGCCGACCGCCGTGCCGTCCAGCAGATTCTCATCAACCTCTTGTCGAATGCCGTGAAATTCACGCCCGAAGGCGGAGAGGTGATCCTGGGTGCACGCCGCGCCGGCGAAAACTTCACCTTCTGGGTCAATGACACGGGAATCGGCATAGCCGAACAGGACCTGAAGCGCCTGGGGCAGCCGTTCATGCAAATCCAGAACGACTATACCCGCAATTTCGAGGGGACGGGCCTGGGCCTGTCCCTGGTCAAGGGGCTGGTTCAGCTTCACGGAGGGACGATTGCCATCGACAGCGCGCCGGGCGAGGGCACCTGCGTTTCGGTGACGCTCCCTGTCAGCGGTGCCCGGAACGCCCCGCACCGCCTGCCGGAACCCGCGAGAATGGAGGATCGGACGAACAATGCCGCGTACCGCAAGACAGCCTGATCTGGACCCCGGTCTGGCCGACGTGTTCGGCGCGGCGGCAGGGTCGCTGGGAACGTTCGTCATGCGCAACCCCCTCGTCGTGGGCGGCGCCGCGGCCTTCGCCGTCACCCTTTTCTACGTCTCCGTCAACGCGGTCTGGTACCAGCCGCGCGCGCATGGCGCACCGCTCTTCGCCACCCGCGATTTTTCCGGCTACCGCGCGCCCGCGCCCGCCGACCCGGTCTTCCAGGAAAGCCGGTCGCGAATCGTCATCCGCGACGAGGCGCCCGTGCAGCCTCAGGCCGAACGCCCCGCGGGCGATCCCGACCTGGCCCGCGTGCAATCGGTCCTCGCCGGACTGAAACTCTACGAAGGCGCGGTCGACGGTTTGAACGGACCGAAGACGCGCGAGGCGGTGATGACCTACCAGCGGATCATCGGACTGCCGCCCACGGGCGAGGTTTCCCCGCAACTCCTGGCCCAACTGGATGGCCGCAGGCTGGCCGCCGCGCCGGTGCCCGACAACGTCTCGCTGGAACCGACCGGCGCGGTGCCGGCGCCCACGCCGCGTCCGGCGGCCCTTTCAAGCGACGATCCGGAGCCCGTGCCGGCGCCTGCCGGGGTTGACGCCAAGGGTCCGGCCGCAGATGAGCGGATCAGGCGCGTGCAGGCTGGTTTGCGCAGTTTCGGCAATGATCAGATCGTCATCGATGGCCTGACCGGTTCCAGGACACGCAGTGCCATCCTGGAATTCCAGGCCCTGTTCGGGCTTCCCGAGACCGGCGAGGCCGACGACGCTGTCGTCGCCAAGATGAAGGAAATCGGCCTCATCAACTGACGCCGGTTCCAGACCCGGAAAAGAGAGGGACCGCGAAACCGCGCTGCGGTTGCGGGTGCGCCATGCCATGCGTCTGACATCGGATATCTGGATCGCCGCGCTTGTTCGCCGGGTCTTTTCCGAAGGCGGGTTCGCCGCAATCGAGCGTCGCGGCGCAACGGAGGCGGGCGCCATATTCATCAAGCAGCGGGACCGGGACGGGCGCCAGCGCCTGTTCGCGCCCGCGCCGCAGTCCGGCTATGGCGGCGACAGGCCCGCCGAGCGTCTCTTCGTGGAGGTGGACCTGGACGACGACGACCCGTTCGCCGCCGATGACCGGCTGGCCCGCGAGATCCGTTTTGACCCGGATGCCTGGATCGTGGAGATCGAGCCGGCACGCCAGCCCGAAGCCCCCTTTTTCCCCGTCACGAAGCCTTGAGGCGCCCTTGCGGCACGTCGTCATTGCGCGCCGCCTCACGCCTGTGACCGGTAAATGGCGCGTCCCCGGACAAGGCATCGCCCTCTTCACGCCAACGGGCCACGCGGTCCCGCGCCGCTTCGATGGCAATATGGCGGTAGCGTTCCAGGAAGCGCGCGATGGCATGCCGGTTCGTGAAATCGCCGGGCCAGAGCGCGGACGCGATCACGAAGGCTTCCTCGGCCAGCAGCGGAATGGAGCGCAGGGCCATGACCAGACCGGCCTTGCCCTCTTCCTCAAGCAGCGCTGAGACCCTTGCGAACGGCAAATCCAGCGTGTCGGCCAGGGCGGTGATGAAAAAGGCCGGGTTGTCCATCAGGGCGGTGGGCTGCAACCGGGATTGCGGCGACCGGGGCGCCAGAGGCATGGTCGCCGGCAGCATCGGCCGGCCGCTGTTCGCGGCCATGGCGCCGCGCAGCGCACCGCGAACGGCCTCGGCGGTGTGACCGCGCAGGGTTTCGCCGGCGCTTGCCGGTTTGGCGGCGGCCTCTTCTCCTGTCTCCTGCGTTGCTGCGGCGATACCGGCCGGTGCCGCGTCGGCACGTTCCGCCTGCCGGACGAACACGGACAGCAGCGCGCGCAGCGAAGCCTCCAGGTCCGCGCGCTGCGCCAGCACGCGCGCATGCTCCAGGCCGTGGCGGGCAATCAGCGGCGGGATGTCGCGCGCCTTGATGACGGGCGACCTCGACAGCAGAGGGGCACAAATGCCGGCCGGTTCGTTGGCGAGCTTGAGCACCAGTTCGCGCGGCGCGAAGGCATTGCCGGCGATCATGACCGCGGCATGCCGTTTCGCTGTCTCCGGCACCCGGTCGTAGAGGGCCAGCGAGAGGTCCTGGAATTGCTGGATTTCGGTCTTGGTCGGCCGCGACAGAGAGGCGAAGGCGCTGGCCGACGCCCGGAAAAGCTGGCAGGCGCGGCTGCCGTCCCGTTGGGTCTCGAGCTTGCGGAAATCGGAACTCAGGGCATTGGCGTCGGACATCGGATCACGCTGTACTCGATTGCCGGCCGCAGACACAGGCGCGGCCGCTTCACACATCCGGAAAAATTGCACGAAATGCGTTAGCAAGTTGTTAACCGCACCGTGGCCTCATGAAGATGTCGAGTAAGTGCCCGCGTAGTGGTTTGGGAACCGGACGGAGACGGGTTATGGCAACGATCCTGAAGTTTTCGGTGCGCAAGGCGACGGCGATGCGCCGCATGCGGGAAAGACCGGCCAAGGTCATCATCTTTCCGGGTGTGCGTTACGAACGCATGGCCGCGGTGATGGCAGCGGCGACGGCGCCCAAGCCCCGCAACGCGCCCTTGCGCTGAAGCGGGCGGGGCCCTTTCAGAGCGCGAACGGCGAACACCTGGCCTCGTCCAGCATGGCGCGAACGGCCTGTTGCGCTGCGCTGTCGGGCTGGAAGAGACGCAGCACGACCATGCCGCGATCGATATCGGCCTCCACGAAAATGGACTCGGCGAAGGCATCGGGCAGGTCCTTGCGCAACTCGATCATCTGCACCGGGGTTGCGATGGTAAGATCCAGCGCGCCGGTCGAAGAGTTCCTGTCATTGAAGGAATAGATGCTCTGTCCCCGTCCGTTGACGATGGAGACCGACCAGAACCGCACGCCGAGCGGTGCTGTCACGTGGACAAGGCCGCGCTCCAGGTCGAACCGGCACGCCGCGATGGCGAATTCCGGATCATGAACCTCGATGATGCCGGATGCGTCCGGACCCGCCGGCTCCACGGTGGCGAAGGCATATTCCGGTCCCAGCGCGGATATCCGGTTCCATGCATCGTTGCTCGCGAAATGGGGAACCAGCAGAAGGGCGGCGATATGGACGATTCCGGCGCCCGCAAGCCCCAGCGCCAGGGCGTGGAAGAGCCTACCCATCGCAGCCCTCTTTCAGGATCTGCGGCATGGTGATCTCCCGCGCCGCCGTGCTGGACGAGATTTCAGCGTCATAGAATGTCATGACGAGGTGGAAGCCGTCGGACGCGCCTATCGGCAGCCAGTTGCCCGGCGCCGGGCGGCGCGAAACCGCGATGCTCACCGTGCCGTCGCCATTGTAGATGACATCGCGCGCATGGCGCGCGGATGGCAGGAATGGCCCCGCATGAACCGGCCTGAGGCGCTGGTCGGCGGCATGGATTGTCCAAAGGCGTGCCGGCGGAAGACGGCCCTCGATCCGGTAACGGCATTGCGGACGAAGCGGATCGCCGGCGGTGTCCCGGCGAGCGGAAAAGGCCACCCCTTCGCCTGCGCCCAGCGGAAGTTCCGCATTTCTGGCGATTCGGGCCTTCGTATAGGGATCCGCGTCCGGCGTTCCGGCCTCCACATGGGCCGTCCACGGCCCCACATGCAGCGCGCCGGGCCGCCATTCCGAATCCATCAGCGCCCAGACGCTCCAGCCGCCGGCGCCGAAAGCGATGGCGAGGGCGAACGCGGCCAGGACGAGATTTCTGATCATGGAGGGCCGTTTCGGACGCTCGGGGTGATGGTGAAGCTCGCTCCGGGTTTATCCGAGGCTGCTCGGGCCTGGCAAGCATCCTGTCTCAGCGCCGTGTGCCCGAGGTGTCCGTCGGGTCGATCGCCGTCAGTTGTGCCGACGGCGCCGGTCCGGGCAGGGCGGGGGCCTTGCGGAAGGCCTCCGCCAGGGCGCGCAGCACGCGGGCGCTGTCGGCGGACAGGACCAGCGGGCGTTCGGCCTGCACCGCGCCGTCCTGCCCGGCGGCTGCGGTTGCGCCGTCTTCCGGTTTTTCCGGGGCTTCCGGAATCGGCCGTCCCGCACCGGGAATCGGCTGCAGCTCGATGCCCTGGTGGGCGTATTCCATGACCCGTTTCCACGTCATGGCCGGGAGCGAACCGCCCGTCAGCCGGTTGGTCGGCGAGTAATCGTCATTTCCCATCCACACGGCAGCGGTGAAATTGCCGGTAAAGCCCACGAACCAGGCGTCGCGATAGGCCTGTGTGGTGCCGGTCTTGCCGGCCGCCGGGGTGAAGTCCAGCGCGGCGCGGCGCGCGGTGCCCCATTCGGGAATTTGCACCATGATCGAGTTCATCGATTCCACGGTCTTTTCCGAAAGCACCCGCTTGGGTTCCGGCGCATCCCGCGAATGATCATAAAGCACGTCGCCGGAATAGGTGGTCAGCTGCGTGATGCCATGCCGCTTGCCGGCATAGCCGCCGTCCGCGAAGGTCAGGTAGCCGGTCGACTGGTCGAGCACGGTCATGCCGGAAATGCCGAGCGCCATGGTCTTGTGGGTGGAGAGCTCGGATTCGACGCCCATCGCCTCTGCCAGCGCCTTCACCGTTTTCGCGCCGCCGGGGATGTCGTCGCGCAGCATGCGCACCGGAATGGTGTTGATCGACTTGACGAGCGCGGTCGTCAGAGGCACCCGCCCGGCATAGCCGCGCGAATAGTTCTTCGGTGACCAGCGGCCCCAGGTGATCGGCGCATCCGGAATGACCGTTTCCGGTGTCAGCCCTGCTTCCATGCCGGCGGCATAGACATAGGGCTTGAAGGAAGACCCGGCCTGGCGCAGCGCGTTCGTGGCCCGGTTGAACTGGCTCTGCCCGTAATCGCGTCCGCCGACGATGGCCCGCACCGCGCCGTTGTTTTCCAGCACCACCATGGCGCATTGTTCCACGCGGTAGCTCTTGCCGAACTGGCGCAGGTGAAACTCGCAGGATTCCTCGGCCGCCTTCTGCAGGTTCAGATCGATGGTCGTGCGGGCGATCAGCGCGTGGTTGGGCAGGCCGGCCGCAAGTTCCTTCACCTGCTCGAAGGCCCAGTCGAGGAAATAATCCGGGGTCTCGCCGCTGTCGCGGTCCACCGGCGTGGCCGGCCGGCGCCGCGCCGCAATCACCTGGCCCTCGGTGAAGAAGCCGCTCTGCACCAGGTTTGTCAGCACCTCGTTGGCCCGCGCACGTGCCGCCGGCAGGTTGACGTGCGGGGCATAGCGCGCGGGCGCCTTGAACAGGCCGGCCAGCATCGCCGATTCCGCCATCGTCAGGTCGTTGACGTCCTTGTTGAAGTAGAACTCGGCCGCCGCCGCTATGCCGAACGTTCCGCCGCCCATGTAGGCCCGGTCGAGATAGAGCTGCAGGATTTCCTTCTTCGTCAGGTTGGCTTCCAGCCACAGGGCGAGAAAGGCCTCCTTGACCTTGCGCTCGATGGTGCGCTCGTTGGAGAGGAACAGGTTCTTGGCCAATTGCTGCGTCAGCGTGGAGCCGCCCTGTACGACCGCGTTGGCGCGCGCATTCTCGAACATGGCGCGCGCCAGACCCACCACATCGATGCCGAAATGGTCGAAGAAGCGCCTGTCCTCGGTGGCAAGAACCGCCTTGATGACGTGGTCCGGCATCTCGTCGACCGGCACCGAATCGCGCTGGAGGATGCCGCGCTTGCCGATCTCGGTGCCGTAGCGGTCGAGGAAGGTGACGGCGTAGTCGTCCTGGGCGCGCCAGTTCTTTGTCGTTTCCTCGAAAGCCGGCATGGCCAGCGCCAGCATGACAACGGACCCGGCAGCCCCCAGCGTGAAGCCTTCCGACAACAGTTCGAAAACGCCCCGCCGCCACCCGGTCGCGCGGAACCGCCGGAAGAAGATGGTGATGTTTTCCCAGGTCTCGGCCGCCGAGAACTGCGCTTCGTAAAGGGTCGAATCAATCCAGGCGTCGATCTCGAGCAACCGGGACGCCTTGGGACCTCTGGATTTTCGCTTCTCGAACGGGTTCTTCATGTCTTGCCGTCTGCGCGATGTCAAAGGCCATGCGCATGGTGTGAAAATGCCCCTTCACAAGCGCCGCACTCTTTCGCATTTGGCCTGCCACGGCAAGTGAAAAGCCGCACAGACCCGACGTTTGGAGGCGCTTTTCCGCCGTTAGGGTTTATGCCGGTCGTTGCCGGGGGCACTTTTTTCCTCAGCCCGTTTTTCCACACCGTGACGGCCAGATGGTATGTTTCCTCTACGGTCGGACAGTTGCGCCAAGGGGCGCCTGACCGTCGCTATCCCGATCCACAGACGAGGTGACGACATGGCCATGACGGTGGCGGGCGCATGGGCGATCGCGCGCGCATGGGCCGAGGGCGTGCCCTTCGACTACGGCCTTGCCGCTGGCCTGGCGGGCGTCGAGGAAAGCCACGTGCGCGACCTGGCGCGCAGGAAGGGCTGGGTGCTGGCGCAGCCCGGACGCGGGGACAAGGCGCGGCTGGCGGCATTCCGCGATTGCCTGTGGCAGCGCGCCGAGCGGATCTTCGCCGTCCCGGCCGACGAACCCGTCGACAAGACCGAACTGGACCAGTTCCAGCTTCTCATGAAGATCGTGGAGCGGCTCGAGCCCGGCGAGGGGAGCGAGGCAGCCGCCGTATCCGAGAACCGGCGTGCCGCCATCGCGGCCGCGCTGGACCTGATCGACAGGCGTATCGCCACGCTTGCCGAAGGCCTTGCGAAACAGGCGGGCGCGCCGGATGAAGACTGACAAGGGTTTTTCAGGCACTGGCCGCGATGGCTGGGCGCGGGCCAACCTGCCTGCCTCGCTCGTCCTCGAACTGGCCGGCGAATGGTTCGCGAGCGCTCATCCCGGGCAGTATCCGCTCGGCATCCGCCCGCCCGCATGGCTGGTCATCGGCGGGCGCGGGTCCGGCAAGACGCGGCTCGGCGCGCAATGGGTGCGCGGACTTGTCCTGGGCCACGCCCCGTTCTCGGGCATGAAATACGGCCGCATCGCGCTGGTCGGCGAGACGCTCGGCGATGTGCGCGAGGTGATGATCGATGGACCTTCGGGCATCCGCGCCATATCGGGCGAAGACCGCCCGCGTTACGAGCCGACGCGCCGCCGCCTGCTCTGGGACAATGGCGCCGTGGCGCAGGCCTTTTCCTCGGAGGATCCCGACAGCCTGCGCGGACCGCAGTTCGATGCCGCATGGTGCGACGAACTTGCCAAATGGAAGAACATGGAAACGGTGTTCGACATGCTGCAATTCGGCCTGAGACTGGGCGAAAGCCCGCGCCAGCTTTTCACCACGACACCGCGTCCGGTGCCGCTGGTCAAGCGCCTGGCCTGCGACCCGGATATCCATGTCACGCGGCTCAGGACCATGGACAATACGGCCCACCTCGCCGCCGGTTTCCTGGCTGCCGTGCAGGCCCGTTATGGCGGCACGCGGCTTGGCCGGCAGGAACTGGATGGCGAGATCATCGGCGACAGGGAAGGCGCGCTCTGGTCGCGCGATGCCATCGAGGAAGCCTGCACGCGGCGCTTTGGCGCAGCCGTGCGCATCGTCGTGGCCGTTGATCCGCCGGCCGGTTCGGGAAAGGGCTCCGATGCCTGCGGCATCGTTGCGGCCGGTGTGGATGGAGAGGGACGCGCCACCGTCCTGGCCGATGCCAGCGTGGAGAAGGCCCGGCCGCACGAATGGGCCGCCGCCGCCATCCGCCTCTACCATGCGCTGGAGGCCGACTGCCTTCTCGCCGAGGTCAACCAGGGCGGCGAAATGGTCGCCAGCGTCATCGCCTCGGTCGACAAGGGGGTGCCGGTCAAGTCGGTGCGCGCCACGCGCGGCAAGTTCTCCCGCGCCGAGCCGGTTTCGGCGCTTTACCAGCAGGGCAGGGTGGCCCACGCCGCCCGCTTTCCCGCCCTGGAAGATGAAATGTGCGATTTCACCGCTGCCGGCCTTTCGTCGGGGCGTTCGCCGGACCGGATGGATGCGCTTGTCTGGGCGTTGAGCGAACTGCTCCTGTCCGGACCCGGCCGGTCGCCGCGCATCCGCCACGTCTGATACTTCTCTCGAAACGGAAACAAGATCATGGCTTTTCACTGGCCCTGGGCGCTTCGCCCGGGTGGGGTGGCCGCGCGCGCCCCGGACACAAGCAAGGGCGCTGTCCCGGAGGCCACGAAGGCGGCCACCGGCTTCGTTGCCCTTCACCTGAGCGGCGTTGCCGCCTGGACCGGCCGCGACTATGCCGGCCTTGCCCGCAACGGCTACATGACAAATCCGGTCGTCCATGCCTGCGTCCGGCTCGTCGCGCAGACGGCGGCCGCCATTCCCTGGCTGCTCTACGAGGGCGTCACCGAACATGACGAGCATCCTGTGCTCGCCATGCTGGCGCGGCCCAATCCCCGCCAGTCCGGCATGGCCTTCATGGAGACGCTATACCTGCACCTGCTGATGGCGGGAAATGCCTATGTGGAGCGTGTCGACGGCGGGCAGACGGCGCACCTGCACCTCTTGCGCCCGGACCAGGTGGAGGTTGAAACGGGCGGTGACGGATGGCCGGTGGCGCTTGTCCACCGCACCGGAACCGGTCGCCGCCAGGTCGAGACAGGGAGCGACGGGGCGCCCGGCCTGCATTTGCGTCTCGCCCACCCGCTTGACGACATCTCCGGTTTCGCGCCGCTGGAAGCCGCGCTGACCGCGCTCGACGTCCACAATGCCGCCGGGGCCTGGAACAAGGCGCTGCTCGACAATTCGGCCCGCCCGTCCGGCGCGCTTGTCTATGCCCCCAAGGAGGGCGGCAACCTGACGCCGGAGCAGTTCGACCGCCTGCGCGAGGAACTGGAAAACGGCTATTCGGGTGCCGCCCGCGCCGGCCGGCCCATGCTGCTGGAGGGCGGACTGGACTGGAAAGCCATGGCGCTGTCGCCCAGGGACATGGATTTCATCGAGGCGCGCAACGGGGCGGCCCGCGACATCGCGCTCGCCTTCGGTGTGCCGCCCATGCTGCTCGGCATTCCCGGCGACAACACCTACGCCAATTACCGCGAGGCCAATCGCGCCTTCTACAGGCTGACCGTCATCCCGCTGGTCACCCGGCTGGCGGGCGAATTTTCCCATTGGCTTTCCCCGCTGCACGGCGGGCGCATCCGGCTCTGGTTCGACGCCGACCAGGTGGACGGCCTGTCGGGCGACAGGGACGCGCTCTGGGAACGCCTGAACGCCGCCTCCTTCCTGACCATGGACGAGAAACGCGAGGCCGCCGGCTACCAGCCGCTCGGGGGCGCGGAAAGGACCAGCCATGTCTGACACGCATGTGATGTGGGCGGCGAAGGGCGCCGGCGCCATCGCCGGTTCGGCCATCTCGCTCGCCTATTTGCTGCCATCGGGCCGGCGGGAGGCAGGCCTGCGCTTCTTTGTCGGTCTCGTCTCCGGCCTTGTCTTCGGCTCGGTAACGGGTTTGGCCCTGGTCCGCCATCTGGGCCTGGAAGCGATGCTGTCGCCTGTCGAGATCGTGCTTGCCGGCTCCGCCTTCGCCAGCCTCTCGGCCTGGTGGGCGCTCGGCCTGCTGATGCGCGGCCTGACGCGGAACGACCCGCGTAGGGGCACCGGAACCGGTTTTCCAAGGCCCGGAATCAGGAAGTGAGACGGCAGATGCAGACGATTGATCTTGAAAGGAAATACGCGCCCATGGCGCTCCAGGAACTGGACGCGGACGGTTCTTTCACCGGTTATGCCAGCCTGTTCGGCGAGGTGGATCTTGGCAATGACCTGGTGGAGCGCGGCGCTTTTTCCCGTTCCCTGGGGCGGCGCGGCGCAGCGGGCGTGCGCATGCTGTTCCAGCACGATCCGGCGCAGCCCATCGGCCGCTGGACGGAACTGCGCGAGGACGATCGCGGGCTCTTCGTCCGCGGCCGTCTGTCCGCCTCATCGGCCAGGGCGCGGGAGGTTCTGGGCCTGATGCGCGATGGCGCGCTCGACGGCCTCTCCATCGGTTTTCGCACCGTGCGCGCCCGCAAGGGCCAGGGCGGCGTGCGCCGCATCCTGGAGGCCGACCTCTGGGAAATCTCCGTCGTCACCTTCCCGATGCTGCCCGGCGCGCGCATCGGCGAAATCAAGCGGGCTGCCGGCCTGCCCACCATGCGCCAATTCGAACGCTGGCTCACGCGGGATGCGGGCCTGACGCGTGCCGAGGCCCGGACGGTCATTGTCAAGGGCTTCGGCCACCTCGTGCGCGAGCGGGATGCCGCGCGCGATACACCGGAAGGTCTGGCCGGAGCGATCCGCCGGGCCGCCGCAACGCTTTCCATGAGGACAAGACAATGACTGACACCACCACCCTGCGCGCCGCGCCCGAGATCAAGGCGGCGTCCGGTTCCGCCCAGGACGTCGCCGAGGCCTTCGACGAGTTCATGGGCGCCTTCGAGGCCTTCAAGGCGGCCAATGACGAGCGGCTGAAGGAGATCGAGCAGCGCGTCGGCGCCGATGTGCTCACCGTCGACAAGGTCGACCGCATCTCCGCCGCCCTCGACGAACAGAAGGCGGCGATGGACCGCCTGATCCTGCAGCGCGGCCGCCCGGCGCTGGACGGCCCGGTCCCGCTCGCCGGTCTCGCCCGAAAACAGGCCTTTGCCGCCTACATGCGCTCCGGCGACGACCGCCAGATGCGCGCGCTCGACACCAAGGCCATGTCCTACGGCTCCGGTCAGGACGGCGGCTACCTGGTTCCGGACGAGACCGAAGCGGCCATCGGCAAGCGCCTTGCCGCGCTCTCTCCCGTCCGTTCCGTGGCCTCGGTGCGCCAGGTCTCGGGCGCGGTCTTGAAGAAGCCGTTCTCGGTTTCCGGTCCGGCTGTCGGCTGGGCCGGCGAGACCGCCGCGCGGCCGGAGACCGCCTCGTCGGTGCTGGCGGAACTCCAGTTTCCGACCATGGAACTCTACGCGATGCCGGCCGCCACCGCCTCGCTGCTGGACGATGCCGCTGTCGATCTCGACCAGTGGATCGCCTCGGAGGTGGAGGCCGCTTTCGCAGAGCAGGAGGGCGCGGCCTTCATTGCCGGCGATGGCGTGAACAAGCCGCGCGGCTTCCTCGACTACGGTTCGGTCGCTGAAGCCGACTGGGCCTGGGGCCAGCTCGGCCATGTGGCCACCGGGGTCGCCGGGGCATTGCCGGAGACGGATGCCTCCGACGTGCTCATCGACACCATCTACGCGCTCAAGGCCGGCTACCGCCAGAACGCCTCGTGGATGATGAACCGCAAGACGCAGGCCGCCATCCGCAAGCTGAAGGACGCCGACGGCAACTATCTCTGGCAGCCTCCCGCGATGCCGGGCGGCCAGGCCATGCTGATGGGCTTCGGCGTGGTCGAGGCCGAGGACATGCCCGATGCCGCCGCCAATGCCACGCCGATCGCCTTCGGCGACTTCGCGCGCGGCTATCTCGTGGTGGATCGCACCGGTGTGCGGGTGCTGCGCGATCCCTATTCCGCCAAGCCCTACGTGCTGTTCTACACCACCAAGCGCGTGGGCGGCGGCGTGCAGGACTTCGATGCCATCAAGCTCGTGAAATACGGCGCGGCCTGACCGTCGGCGGCGCGGCGCGTCTTCTCCCGCGCGCTGCGCCTTTTCGCGCCGGACGCGGCCCCGGCCCCCTCCTGCCGGGGCCGCGTTTCGCCTTGAGGATCAATCAGGAAAGCCATTGCGATGATTCATTTCATGAGCGGCCCGCCGGCCGCCGAACCGGTCTTGCTGGCCGAACTGAGGACGCATCTGCGCATCGATCATGACGGCGAGGACGCCACGTTGCAGTCATTGCTTGCGACCGCCCGTGACGATGTCGAACGCCAGACAGGCCTCGCCCTGCTGCGCCAGGCCTGGCGCGTGGTTGCCGACCTGCCGGCGGATCGCCGGATCGCGCTGACGCGATATCCCGTCATGCGGGTGGTTTCGGTTGCCGCCTTCGGGGCGGACGGCGAGCGGGCCGATGTGCCGGCCGGACAATGGCGTCTTGACCGCTTCGCCCGCCCCGCCGCCGTCGATCTCGCCGCGCTTGCGCCGGCAACCGACTGCTCCAACGGGATCGAGATCGACTACGAGGCCGGTCATGGCGATACGGCCACGGACGTGCCCGATCTCCTCAAGCGCGCGATCCTTCAGCTTGCCGCCCATCTCTACGAGCACCGCTCCGGTTCCATGGCCGACGGACAGGTGTCCGCATGGCCTTCGGGCTACGAGCGCCTGATCGCGCCGTTTCGCCTGGCGAGGCTTTGACATGCCCGTGCTCTTCATCGATCCCGGCCGCTTCCGCACGCCGCTGGCGCTGGATGTCCCCGACCTTCAGCCCGACGGCGCCGGCGGCCTGACAGGCGGATGGACGGAGGCGGCGACCTTTCAGGGTCTGTTCGAACCGGTGGCGGCGCGAGCGCGTTTTGCCGGGGAACAGTACCTTGAGGAGACGACCCACCGTGTCACCATCCGCCATCGCCCCGACGTGAAGGCCGGTGCGCGGCTTCGCCGGGGTTCCCGCCTGTTCGCCATCCTGTCGGTTCACGATCCCGACGAAAGCGGGCGCTATCTTGTATGTCTCACAAGGGAGGAGCAGCTTTGAAACTGGCTTTCCGGATCACCGCCGAAGGACTGGTGCGCGCGCTCGCCATGCATCGCCACCGCCTGGCCGATCATAGAGACCTTCATGGCGCCTTGCGGCAGAGGCAGGAACGCGAAATCATCGGCCGGCGCGAGCCGCGCGGGAAGGGGAGGGTTGACGATGGCCAGCGCAGCCGCTGAACTGCAGAAGGCGATCCATGCGACCCTGACCGGCAACGGCGCGGTGACGGATCTGCTCGGCGGACGCCGGGTCTACGACTTTGCCCCCGAGCGCGCCCGTTTCCCCTATGTGACCATCGGGCGGACCAGCGTCTACGACTGGTCCACCGGCGACGGCGACGGCAGCGAGCACCTCGTCACCCTGCATGTCTGGTCGCGGGCGCGCGGCAAGGCCGAGGCCCATGCCATCATCGAGGCCGCTGAAAGGGCGCTCGATGAATTCTCGCCAGAACTGGACGGGCACCGCCTCGTCGGCCTGTTCCGCGAGTTCGCCGAAGTCTATTTCGACGAGGACATGGAGCTTCAGCACGGGCTCCTGCGCTATCGCGTGCTTCTGGAGGAACAGGCCGGCGCGGCCTGACTGCATCTGCGATCCTTTCCCGGCTATGCCGGCTTTCACATTTTTCCGATTGAAAACATGGAGTTTTCCTGATGGGTGCTCAAAAGGGCAAGGACCTGCTTGTCAAGCTGGATGGCAACGGGCAGGGCCAATACGTGACGGTGGCCGGCCTGCGCGCCCGGCGCATCGCCTTCAACGCCGCGACGGTCGACGTCACCGATTCCGAATCCGCCGGGCGCTGGCGTGAACTGCTCGGCGCCAGCGGGGTGCGGCGCGCCTCCGTCACCGGCAGCGGCATCTTCAAGGATGCCGCATCGGATGCGCTTGTCCGGCAGGCCTTCTTCGACGGTGCGGTCGGTGCCTGGCAACTGGCCATTCCCGATTTCGGCACCGTGACCGGCCCCTTCCAGGTCACCGCTCTGGAATATGCCGGCAGCCACGATGGCGAGATCACCTTCGAGATCGCGCTGGAATCGGCCGGCGCCCTTGCGTTCGAGGCGGCGTGATGGGCGCGTTTGCCACTCCGGCCAACCGGCGGCGCGGCGAGGTTCGCGCCCGGCTCGACGGACGCGACTACCGCCTGCGCCTGACGCTGGGCGCGCTCGCCGAACTGGAGGACGCCTATGACGCGGAGGATCTGCAGGCGCTTGTCACCCGCCTCTCGTCCGGCCGCTTCGCCGCGCGTGACCTCATCCGCATCATCGCCGCCGGCTTGCGCGGCGCCGGCCATGACATCGCGGACGGCGATGTCGCATCCATGCAGTCCGACGACGGAATAGCCGGTCATGCCCGTCTTGCGGCCAATCTTCTGGCGGCGGCCTTTGGCGGCGCGGATGCGGTGGCCGGCGCGGGCAGCCCGCAAGACCCTATCGAGCCGTAGCGGGGCAGGGGGCAAGGCCCTTTCCCTGGGCCGGGGCAATGCGTCTCGGCCTGACCCTGCTGCGGCTTCCGCCTGACGCCTTCTGGGCCATGACCCCGCGTGAACTGGCCGCCTGCCTGGCACCGCCCGGCACTGGCGGCGCCTGTTCGCGTGCGGGTCTGGAGGCGTTGATGCATCGCTTTCCCGATCGCTGAGAAAGGACCTCGATCCGCCATGACGGACACCCTCCCGGTACGGCTGGAAGCCGACACCACGCCATTGCAGAACGCCCTGAAGGACATGGAAAAGCTGGCCGAACGCTTCGGCGCACAGATGACGGGCGCGCTCAAGGGCGCGGTCGTTTCCGGCAAGGAACTCGACGACGTGTTGCGCCAGCTGGCGACAAACCTTGCCTCCATGGCGCTCGACCAGGGGCTGAAGCCGCTCCAGGGCGTCATCTCCTCCGCCTTCAGCGCGCTGGCGGGCAGCATCACGCCCTTCGCCAGCGGCGGGGTCCCGGGACGTGTCACCGCCTTCGCCGATGGCGGCGTCGTCGCCGCGCCGACCTTCTTTCCCATGGGCTCCGGTCTGGGGCTGATGGGCGAAGCCGGATCCGAGGCCATCCTGCCCCTGAAACGCGGTTCCGATGGAAGCCTCGGCGTGGCCGCGCCCGGCGGCGGTGGCGGTGCGGTGAACGTGACCTTCAACGTGCAGGCCACCGATGCCGCCTCCTTCCGCAAGTCCGAGGCGCAGATGACCGCCATGCTGGCGCGGGCGGTCAGCCGCGGCGCCCGTCACCTGTGAGGCAACCGCCATGAACGCATTTCACGATGTCCGCTTTCCAGTCGCCATCGGCTTCGGCGCGACAGGCGGGCCGGAGCGCATGAACGAGATCGTGCGCCTGACCAGCGGGCAGGAGCGGCGCAACCAGCGCCGTGCGCATGCTCGCCGCCGCTACGATGCCGGTACGGGCCTGCGCGGCCTCGCCGATCTGGAAGCGCTGGCAGATTTCTTCGAGGCGCGGCGCGGTTCGCTTCACGCGTTCCGCTTTCGCGATCCCTTTGACTGGAAATCCTGCCCGCTGGCGCGGGAGCCGAGAGCCGATGACCAATGGATCGCGACGGGGGACGGAACCGCCACCGTCTTCCAGCTTGTGAAAACCTATGGCGAGGGCGCGGATGCCTATCGCAGGCCGATAACCAAGCCAGATGCCGCGTCGGTCAGGATCGCGCTGGACGGCGTGCCGCTTGCCGGCGGAACAGCCTTTGCCGTCGATGGCCTGACCGGGCAGGTCAAGCTGAACGAAGCGCCTGGCGAGGGCGTGCGCATCACCGCCGGCTTCGTCTTCGACGTGCCGGTGCGTTTCGACACCGATCACCTCGTTCTCTCGCTGTCGGCCTTCGAGGCCGGCCAACTCCCCTCCGTCCCGCTTGTCGAGGTGCTCCCGTGACGCATTTCCCCCAGGCCCTGGCCGCCCATGCCGCCGGTGAGGCCACGACATTGTGCCAGTGCTGGCGCGTTCGCCGTGTCGATGGAACGGTCCTCGGCTTCACCGATCATGACGAACCGCTTGTCTTCGACGGACTTGCGCACCGCCCGCGCACCGGCTTTTCAGCCTCCGAAGCCCGGCAGAGCCTCGGCCTTGCCGCCGATGCCACGGAGATCGAAGGCGCGCTGTCGGATGACGAGATCACTGAACGCGACATCGAGGCGGGGCTCTATGATGGTGCAAAGGTCGAGGCATGGCTCGTCAACTGGACCGATCCCGGACAACGCGCCTTACTGCGCACCACGGTGATCGGACGGATCACGCGCCGCGACGGGCGCTTCACGGCCGAGTTGCAGAGCCTTTCGGCAAGCCTGGACAAACCTCTGAGCCGGGTGCTTCGCCGCGCCTGCTCTGCGGAACTGGGCGACGGGGCATGCGGCGTCAACCTGTCGGCAGCCGGCATGAGCGCCGAAGCCCAGATCATGGAGGTCGTGCCGCCGCTTACCCTGCGCGTGGCGAGGACGTCGGGACCGGAGGGCTGGCTCGTCAATGGCTGGCTGGAAACGGCCGATGGCAATGCCGGCCCGCCGCGACGCTACCGGATCAGCGCGCAGCAGGCTGACGGCGTGGCAGACACGCTGGTGCTTGGCGACCGACCCGAGCCGCCGCTGGAAACCGGGCTGGCCGTGCGTCTCGTCGCCGGTTGCGACAAGCGCTTCGCCACCTGCCGCGACCGTTTCGGCAACGGCATCAATTTCCGTGGGTTTCCGCACATGCCGGGCAACGATGCCGCCTTCGGCTATGTCACGCAGGACCTGCCGCTTGACGGCAAGCCGGTGGTCCCGTGAACGGCGCGCCCGATGATCTTCGCCAACGGGTGCTGGCCGAGGCGAGAAGCTGGCTTGGTACCCCCTACCGCCATCAGGCCGGCCGGAAGGGCGTGGGTTGCGATTGCCTCGGCCTGGTGCGCGGCGTCTGGCATGGCGTCTATGGCACCGGGACGCCGGATCCCGGCCCCTATGGGGCGGACTGGCTTGCCGGCGGTAGCAGCGATCCGATGATCGACGGCGCCACCCGTCTTTGCGGTCCGGGTTTTGCCCTTTCGGCGGCGCTCCCTGGCGACCTGCTCGTCTTTCGCTGGCGGCCGGGCTTGCCGGCACGGCACATCGGCATCCTGTCGCACAACGGGCGCTTCATCCATGCCTATTCCGGCACCGGCGCCGTGGAATCCGCGCTTGTGCCCGGCTGGCGGCGGCGCGTCGCCGCTGCCTTCGCCTTTCCGGCACCCTGAAAGGAACCCTGACTCATGGCCACCATCCTGTTGCAATCGGCCGGCGCCTTCCTTGGCAGCTTTTTCGGCCCGGTCGGCTCGGCCATCGGCTCCACTGTCGGTGCCATGGCCGGCTACGCCATCGACAACGCGGTCATCCAGTCCACCCGCCGTTACGAAGGCCCGCGCATGACCGGCATGCGCCCATTCCAGGCGGAAGAGGGCGCCGTGCTGCCGCAGGTCTTCGGCGCGGCCCGCGTGTCCGGAACCATGATCTGGGCCACACGCTTCGAGGAGCGCCGGACGACGCGCCGCCAGGGGCTGAAGGGCGGACCGAAGGTCACCGAATACAGCTATTTCGCCAATGTGGCCTTCGCATTGTGCGACGGGCCGGTTGCCGGTGTGCGCAGGGTCTGGGCCGATGGCCGGGAACTGGACCTGGCGCGTGTCGAGATGCGCCTGTTCAATGGCACGCAGGACCAGCTCCCCGATCCGCTGATCGAGGCCAAGCAGGGCGCTGGCAATGCACCGGCCTACCGCGGCACGGCCTATGTCGTGTTCGAGCGGCTTGCCCTCGACGGTTATGGTAACCGCGTTCCGCAGATGCAATTCGAGGTGCTGGCGCCGGCCGGAGATTTCCATCAACGCATTCAGGCCGTTGCGCTCATTCCCGGTGCCACCGAATACGGCCTGTCCCCGGCGCGGGTCATCCGCGATATCAGGCCCGGTGAACGCGAGACGCTGAACCGCCATGTTCTCCACGGCGACAGCGATTTCACCGCATCGATCGATGAATTACAGGCGCTATGCCCGGGCCTTCGCCACGTGGCGCTCGTCGTTCCGTGGTTTGCGGATGACCTGCGCGCCGGTCATTGCCGGATCGAACCGGGCGTGACGGAAAGAACGCTGCCCGGAGTGCGGCGGACATGGTCTGTGGCCGGGATCGACCGCGGACAGGCCCGCCTTGTCAGCCGGGCCGGCGGGCGCGCTGCCTATGGTGGAACGCCGGACGACAGGTCCGTGACCGACGCCATCCGTGATCTTGCCGCGCGCGGGCTGAAGGTGGCGTTCTATCCGTTCCTGCTGATGGATATCCCCCCGGGCAACGGCTTGCCGGACCCCTGGGGCGGGGACGGGCAGGCGCCGTTTCCCTGGCGCGGACGCGTCACGGGATCGGCCGCGCCCGGCAAGCCCGGTTCGCCCGATGGCAGCGCCGCCGTTCGCGCCGAACTCGCCGAATTCCTTGGCCGGGGCGAAGGGCCGGATTCGGTGCGGCTGGCGGGTTCACCGGACTGGCCGGACGCTGCGAACGAAGCCGGCTACCGGCGCATGATCCTGCATTATGCGCGGCTGTGCGCCGAGGCGGGTGGCGTCGATGCGTTCCTGCTCGGCTCCGAACTGCGCGGCCTGACATCGCTGCGTGACGATGCGGGCGTGTTTCCCTTCGTCCACGGCCTGCGTGAACTGGCCCGCGAGGTGCGCGCCATCCTGGGCGCGGGCACGAAGATCACCTATGGCGCCGACTGGTCGGAATATTTCGGCCACCAGCCGGCGGACGGGTCCGGCGATGTCTGCTGGCATCTCGATGACCTGTGGATGGACGAGGCCATCGATGCGGTGGGAATCGACAACTACATGCCCCTGTCGGACTGGCGCGACAGCGATCTCGACGGCGCAAATCCCGACGGCGCGCAATCGCCGCAGGACGGCCAGGCAATGCGCGAGGCCATCACGGCGGGCGAGGGGCATGACTGGCATTATGCCGATGTCGCCGCCCGCTCGGCCCGTATCCGCTCGCGCATCACCGATGGCGCACATGGCAAGCCATGGGTCTATCGCTACAAGGATCTCGCCAACTGGTGGCTGAACGAGCATGTCGAGCGGCGCGGTGGCGTGGAGACCGGCATCCGGAGCGCCTGGGTACCCGGCGCGAAGCCTGTCTGGTTCACCGAACTTGGCTGCCCGGCCATCGACAAGGGCGCCAACCAGCCCAATGTCTTTCTCGACGCCAAGTCGTCGGAAAGCCAGGTGCCGCATTTCTCCTCCGGGGGGCGGGACGATCTGGTCCAGCGCCGCTTCCTTGAAGCCCATTTCGGCCATTGGAGCGTAGGTCCGCAGGCCAATCCGCTTTCACCCGTCACCGGAAAGCCGATGGTGGACACCGGACGTCTCTATTGCTGGGCATGGGACACGCGGCCGTTTCCGGCCTTTCCGCAAGATGGCGGCGTGTGGGCCGATGGCGTCAACTGGGCGCGCGGCCACTGGCTGAACGGACGCGTCGAGGCCGTCTGGATCGGCGACGTGATCAACGCGGTGCTGGCCCGCCATGGCCTGCCTGCCGCCGATGTGGAGGCCGTCGATGCCATGGCCGCCGGCATTCTGATCGACAATTCAGCCAGTGCCCGCGAGGCGCTGGAACCGCTCGTGGCAATGCACGGGCTTTCGGTGAGCGAACGCGACGGCAGGCTGGTGTTTGCCAGCCAGACCCGCGCCATGGCGCCGCGCATTGTCGCCGATGTGATCGAGGCGGACCGGGAAGCCTCCGTGGAGGCCGACCGCGCCGCGCGCGAGGATGTGCCTGCCGTGGCGGTGCTCGCCTGGCGCGACCCGTTTCGCGGCTACGAAGGCGCGGTGACCCGGTTTCCGGAGGAAGCGTCGGGCGGCACGGAAATCAACATGGCCTATCCGGGCATCCTGAACGAGGGAGCGGCGCGGTCGCTGGCGGCCGCCTGGCTGGCCCGCATCCGTCAGGGGCGGGAGGAATGCCGCTTTGCGCTTCCCCCGGCCAGCGGCTTGTCGGTCGGGCAACGGCTGGCCTTTGCGGACCGGCCGGACCGGATCTGGCTGGTTACGGAAGTCGAGGCGGGGATGACGGACATGGTTCGCGCCCGGCGGATCATTCCCGCCCCGCCTGTGCCTGACATTGCCGGTGTTGCGGCTTCTGCGAATCCGCGCGCCGCGACACCCGCCGCGCCCCGGATCGTCCTCATTGACCTGCCGATGGCCGACATCTTTTCCAGCGAGAGCGATGCGTTCTGCGCCGCCGCCTGGTCCAGGCCCTGGCGAACCCACCTCCTGGAGGCATCGCCCGAAGATGCCGGCTACGGCCTGCGCGCCACGTTGGACCGTCCCGCCGCCATCGGTTCGCTCGTGACGCCGCTTGCGCCAGGCCTTGGCGCGGTACGCGAACGGGCCGCCTTCATCGAAGTGGGCTTCCCGGACGCCGAGCTGGAATCGGTTTCGGACCTGCAACTGTTCGCCGGCGCCAATACCGTTGCCATCCAGGTGGAGGGTGGCAGTTGGGAAGTCCTGCAGTACCAGGATGCCGAGGAAATCCGGCCTGCCGTCTGGCGCCTGTCGCGTCTCATCCGGGGGCAGGCGGGAACCGAGGACTTGATGCGCGCCGGTGCGCCCGTCGGTGCGACGGCCGTCCTGCTCGATGATTCGGTGAAGCCTGCCGGCCTGCGCGCAGGGGAAGCCGGTCTGGAACTGTCCTGGCGCGCCCGTGCGCTTGTCGGTTTCGGCACTTCCGCCGACGCGACTATCATCACTGGGGCCGGTGGTTTGCGCGCGCGCATGCCGCTGAGCCCGGTCCATTTGCGCGCCATGCGGATGGAGGATGGCGGCGTCCGCTTTTCGTGGATCAGGCGGTCACGCCTGCGCGCCGACGGCTGGGATGAGGTCCCGCTGGGCGAGGAACGCGAGTCGTATCGCGTCGTCCTGACGGACGGGACGGGAGTCCCGCAGGCGCAGGCGGATGTCGGCGAACCGGCGTTTCTGTGGCCTGCCGGTTCCGTTTCGAATGCGCTGTCGGCCGGTATGGCGCAGATCTCGCTTGGCGTGCGCCAGGCGGGCGGACTGACCGGCCACGGCCTGCCGGCAACCGCAACGTTTGCCTTGCCTTCCCTCATTCCCCAAGCCTGAAGAAAAAGGAACACAGTCATGAACGACACCAAGCCCTGGTACCTGTCCAAGACCATCTGGGCGTCCCTTGTCACCATCGCCACCGCGGTGGCGGGAATGGCGGGACTTCCCGTCGCGGGCCTCGACGGGTCCGCGCTCGCCGAGACGATCCTGCAGGCCGTGACGGCATTGTCCGGTCTCGCCGCCATCATCGGAAGGCTGTCCGCGCAGACCGTGATCGACTGAACGCGTCCAAGGCCATGGAACGGTGTGACCCTTGCCGGACAGCCGGTCCATGGCCTATCCATTCATGTCGCGTTCAGACGAGAGCCGCTATACCGTCCATCATGATGAAGAAACGCACCCCGATCCGCTTTCTTGCCGCCGCAGCGTTGGGCCTCGCCGCCATTTCGCCTGCCGCCGCCTGGAACCTGCCGCGTCCCGCTTCCGGGCCCGCCATCCATGCCATGCCGGTGGCCGGCGGCTGTTATGCCGTGGGCCAGCGCGTTGCCGCCCAGAAGGGCGGACAGCTTGCCAAGGCCTCCCAGGAAACCCGTGGCGGACAGTCGGTCTGCGTCATCGTGGTCCTTGTGCCGCGCGGCGGCGGCCAGCGTCCGAGCCGCCAGGAGGTCGTCGTTCCCTATCAATAGGCCTCGTGGTCCGGCGGATTGATCGCCGGATGAATTCGGGCACAATGACGGGGACCTGAAAGGAGGGACGACATCGATGCGCATACTGGTCGTCGAGGATGACGCCGATCTCAACCGCCAGCTTTGCGAGGCGCTGGCGGAGGCCGGATACGTGACGGATTGCGCGTTCGACGGAGAAGAGGGCCACTTCCTCGGCGATACCGAACCCTATGATGCGGTCGTGCTGGACCTTGGCCTTCCCCAGCTCGACGGCCTTTCGGTCCTCGAGCGCTGGCGGCGCGAAGGCCGCACGATGCCCGTCCTGATCCTGACCGCCCGCGACCGCTGGAGCGACAAGGTGGCCGGCATCGATGCGGGCGCCGACGACTACGTCGCCAAGCCGTTCCATATCGAGGAAGTGCTGGCGCGGGTGCGGGCCCTCATCCGCCGGGCCGCGGGCCACGCCTCTTCCGAGATCACTTGCGGTCCGTTGCGTCTCGATACCCGCAATTCGAAGGCCGACGTCAACGGCCAGCCGCTCAAGCTCACCTCGCACGAGTTCCGCCTCCTGTCCTACCTGATGCACCATCCGGGCAAGGTCATTTCCAGGACCGAACTGGTGGAGCATCTCTACGACCAGGATTTCGATCGGGATTCCAATACCATCGAGGTTTTCGTGGGCCGCTTGCGCAAGAAGATGGGCATTGACCTGATCGAAACCGTTCGCGGCATGGGCTACCGCCTGCGCGCCGACGCCGGCTGACGATATCGTCCGGCTGATGGGACGCTTTCCCAAATCGCTTGCCTTCAGGGTGACGCTGCTTTCCACCGTGCTTGTCGTCACGGCGCTCTTTGTCATCGCCACCATCATCGACACGCTGTATGGCCGCGCGAGCGAGCGCAATTTTGACCAGTTGCTGTCTGCGCACCTGTTCAACCTGATCGGTTCGGTGGGACTGGACAGCGAAGGACGGCTCGACGGTTCACCGGATTTCGGCGACATCCGCTATTCGCAGCCTGGATCGGGCTGGTACTGGTCGGTGGAGCCGGTGACAGGTGGCATCGAGGCGCCGCTGTCATCGCCGTCGCTGACCGGCACGATCCCGTCGCCGTCTGCCGCCGAGGTCGCCTTCGATGCCTTTTTCCGCCGGTCCTACGTGACCGACGGCCTTGCCGGGGAAAAGGTCCGCGTTTTCGAAAGCGAGTTCGAACTCGGCGGAACCGGAGCGGCGGCCCGTTTCCGGCTGATGGGAAACGAGAGCGAACTTCGCGCCGACATCGCCGCCTTCCGGCATCAGGTGTGGACCTATTTCGCGATCCTGGGCCTGGCGCTCGTCGCGATCAATGCCGCGGCCATGCGCTATGGCCTAAGCCCGCTCGATCGTGTGCGAAAGGCGCTGGGCGACATACGCGAGGGCCGGGCGCAGCGGCTCGAAGGGCCTTTCCCCCATGAAATCGAACCCTTGGCGGACGAGATGAATGCGTTGATCGAGAACAACCGGCGCATTGTCGAGCGCTCGCGAACACAGGTTGGCAATCTCGCCCATTCGCTCAAGACACCGCTGGCCGTCATCGTCAACGAGGGGCATGCGCTGGGCGGCGGCAAGGGCAGGGTCATCGGCCAGCAGGCCGAGGCCATGCGCGCACAGGTGGACCACTATCTGCAACGCGCCCGCATCGCCGCGCAGCGCGAGAGCGTGGTCTTCCGTGCCGACGCGACCGCCGTCCTCGCCCGCCTTGCGCGTGTTGTCGCCAAGCTCCATCCCGCAAAGGACATCGCGGTCGATCTTCCCGAAAAGCCGCTGGTTTTTGCCGGCGAGGAACAGGATCTGGAGGAAATCGTCGGCAACCTGCTTGAAAACGCGGTGAAATGGTCCCGCGCCTCGGTGTTGCTCGCACTGCGCGAGGACACCGGGAGCAGGCTTGTCGTCACAGTATCGGATGACGGCCCCGGCATTCCAGAGGGACGGGCCGCCGAGGCCCTCAAGCGCGGGCGCCGGCTCGATGAACGCGTCCCCGGATCGGGTCTGGGTCTGTCCATCGTGGCGGAACTGGTGAATGAATACGGCGGCCGGTTGTCCCTCGGCGAGGCAGCCCTGGGCGGTCTCGAGGCAAGGGTCGAATTGCCAATGGCAAGGGCATGATGCATGTCCTATTTCGGACATAAGCTAGGGTTAACTGGAACGTCGGCCTGAAACGAGGATGGAGGGCCCGAAACGAGGATGGATAGAATGCGTTTGATGCCGCTTCTGGCATTGGGACCAGCCCTGTTGGCCGCCGGATGCGCCACCGGTGGCGTCACAAGGTCGGCATTTGCCCCCGCCGAGGTCCAGCCGCGCGGGGCTGCTGCCGTGGAACGAAACCTGCTGGCACCGCTCGGTGGCGGGCTATTGGCCCAGGGCGAGGTTATCAGGCCCGGATCCCGCGACCAGCGCCGCGCGCTGGAAGCCGAATACCGGGCGCTGGAATATGCCCGTGGCGGCGAAAGCATCGAATGGGAAGGATCCGGCGTTTCGGGTACGGTGACTCCGGCACAGCCCTACCAGGTCGGTTCGCAGAACTGCCGGCAATATACGCATGCCGTGGATGCCGGAGGAAAGCTCTCTGAATTCAGGGGTGCGGCCTGCCGCAATCCCGACGGAAGCTGGACCCTCCTCAACTGAGGGTTCGCCTGTGGCGAAATGTGCCACGCATTATCATCTTTGCACTGGTTGGCAGCGGCTCTGGCAATGGCTAAATGAACGGCATGACAATCTGGATTGTAGCCATCTTCCTCACACTCGCCGCCGCGGTGGCGCTGTTGAGGCCACTGCTTCGCAAGCCCGTTGCCGCGGGCAACGCTGCGGCCTATGACCGCGAGGTCTACAAGGACCAACTCGAGGAACTGGAGCGTGACGAGGCGCGGGGCCTCATTTCGGGCCGCGAGGCCGAAGAGGCCCGTGCCGAGATCGGCCGCCGCCTGCTGAAGGCGGACGCGGAGGTCAGGGCGGCGCGCAGTGCATCGGAGTCGAAGATGGCAGGCCTCGTTGCCGGGCTGGCGATCCTCTCGGTTCCCCTCGTCAGTTGGGGCCTTTATGCGTCCATCGGCTCGCCTTCGCTGCCGGACCAGCCGCTTGCTATGCGGATGGAGAAGAACCCGGCCAACAGTTCAATTGCGGAACTGGTTGCCCGCGCGGAGGATCACCTGCGCCGGAATCCGGACGATGCGACCGGTTGGGAAGTGCTCGGCCCGATTTACATGCGGCTCGGCCGGTTCGATGACTCGGCGAACGCCTGGCGCAACCTGATCCGCATCAAGGGCGAGAACGCCGCCCGGCTCAACGGGCTGGGCGAGGCCCTTGGTGCAGGAGCCCAGGGCATGGTGAGTGGCGCCTCGCTCGAAGCCTTCCGCAAGGCGCTGGAGCTGGAGCCGGGCAACGAGAAATCGCGCTTCTTCGTTGCCGTGGGTGCCGCGCAGGCCGGACGCATCGAAGAGGCGCGTGCTGAATGGAAGAGCCTGAGCGAGGAGGCGGCCGACGGTTCGCCCTGGCGCCTTGCCGCATTGAACGCAATCAGGGAATCCGGTGGAGAGGTGCCTTCCGCTCCGCAAACCGCGCAATCGGGCAGCGCAAGCGAGCCGCGCGGCCCGACCGCCGAGGACGTTGCCGCAGCGCAGGAAATGAGCGCGTCAGACCGTCAGGCCATGATCGAGGGAATGATCGCGCAGCTTGACGACCGGCTGAAGGAAAACCCCGACGACGCGCCGGGCTGGCAACGGCTGATCCGGGCCTATGCCGTCATGGGCCGCAGGGACGACGCGCAGGCAGCGCTCGTCCGCGGGCTGAAGGCGTTCGAGGGAAATCCCGAGCAGGCGGGACAGCTGACCGCTTTCGCTCAATCGCTTGGCATAGCGGCGCCGGCCGCGTCGCAGTGAGGCAGGAAGAATGGCCATGACCCGCAAACAGAAACGCCTTTCCGTCATCCTCGGTGGTCTCGGCTTCCTCGGCCTGGCCGCCGGTCTCGTGCTGGTCGCGCTGAACCAGAAGATCGTCTTCTTCGTTACGCCGTCCGATCTCACCTCGATCGAGGCCCAGGCCGGGCAGCGCATGCGCCTGGGCGGCCTCGTCAAGGAAGGCACGGTCGTGCGCGGCGAGGGCACCAGCGTCAGTTTCGAGGTGACCGACACGATCAAGGACGTGCCGGTGAGTTATAACGGCATCCTCCCGGACCTGTTCCGCGAAGGACAGGGCGTCGTGACCGAAGGGCTGTTCAACGCCGACGGCCGTTTCATCGCCGATACCGTGCTGGCCAAGCACGACGAGAACTACATGCCCAAGGAAGTCGTCGACAGCATGAAGGAAAAGGGCGTCTGGCAGCATACCGAAGACGCCCAGTAACGCGGCAGGCGGGGGAGACTTGAACATGGTTGAGATCGGACATTTCGCACTGGTGCTGGCCCTTGCCGTGTCACTCGTCCAGTCGGTCGTGCCGGTCTACGGCGCGCGCACGGGCGACGAGAGGCTGATGGGCATGGCCGGGCCGGCCGCGCTGACAGTCCTTGCGCTCATCGCCATCTCCTTTGCCGCGCTCGTCCAGGCATACCTGACGTCTGACTTCTCCGTCCTCAACGTCGTCGAGAATTCGCACTCCGCCAAGCCGCTGATCTACAAGATATCCGGCACTTGGGGCAATCACGAGGGCTCCATGCTGCTATGGGTGCTCATCCTCGTCCTTTTCGGCGGGTTGGTGGCGCTGTTCGGCGGCAATCTTCCATCCAGCCTGAAAGCGCTTGTCATTGCGGTCCAGGGCTGGATCGGGACGGCCTTCCTCCTGTTCATCCTGTTCACCTCCAACCCGTTCACGCGCGTCGCCAGCCCGCCGGTCGAGGGACAGGACCTCAATCCGATCCTGCAGGATATCGGCCTCGCCATCCATCCGCCGCTCCTCTATCTCGGCTATGTCGGATTCTCCATCAGTTTCGCCTTTGCCGTTGCCGCGCTCATCGACGGGCGCGTCGATGCGGCCTGGGCGCGCTGGGTGCGGCCCTGGACGCTGGCGGCCTGGGTCTTCCTGACAGCCGGCATCGCGATGGGGTCCTACTGGGCCTATTACGAACTGGGCTGGGGCGGCTACTGGTTCTGGGATCCGGTCGAAAACGCCTCCTTCATGCCATGGCTCGCCGGAACCGCGTTGCTCCACTCGGCCATCGTCATGGAAAAGCGCTCCGCGCTGAAGATCTGGACGATCCTGCTGTCCATCATCACTTTCTCGCTGTCGCTTCTCGGCACCTTCCTCGTACGTTCGGGGGTTCTGACCTCGGTCCACGCCTTTGCCACCGATCCTTCGCGCGGCGTCTTCATCCTGATGATCCTGATGGTGTTCATCGGCGGTTCGCTCGCCCTGTTCGCCTGGCGGGCCGGGAGCCTTTCCGCCGGCGGGCTGTTCCAGCCCGTTTCGCGTGAGGGCGCGCTGGTGCTCAACAACCTCTTCCTGACCACGGCCACGGCCACCGTGTTTATCGGCACGCTCTATCCGCTGCTGCTGGAATCGGTGACGGGCGAGAAGATTTCCGTCGGCGAACCCTTCTTCAACCTGACCTTCGGGCCGCTGATGATCCCGTTGCTGATTGCCGTGCCCTTCGGCCCGCTTCTCGCCTGGAAGCGGGGCGACCTCTGGGCGGTCAGCCAGCGGCTTTTCACCGCCTTCGCCCTTGCGCTTGCCGGGGTCGCTTTCGTCCTGGTCTTTGTCGACAGGACAGCCTTGTTCGCCGCACTTGGAACCGGCCTCGCGGTCTGGCTGTTTGCCGGCAGCCTGACCGATCTCGCCTTGAAGGCCGGGGTCGGAAAGGCTTCCGCATCGGTCATGCTGCACCGGCTTCGCGGCCTTCCGGGTTCGGTTTTCGGTACGGCGTTCGGGCATTTCGGCCTTGGCGTGACGCTGCTCGGCATCGTCGCCGTGACCGCCTTCGAGACAGAGAACATCCTGACGATGGACAAGGGCGACACGCTCCCCGTCGCTGGCTACACGCTCCGTTTCGAGGAAATGGTGCCTGTCCGTGGCCCCAATTTCCAGGCTGAGGAAGCGCGCTTCTCGCTGCTTTCGGCGTCCGGTGAGAAGGTCGCCGACATGGCTTCTTCCAAGCGGGTCTACAATGCCAGCCGCATGCCGACGACCGAGGCCGGCATCCATACCTTCGTCTTCTCCCAGCTTTATGTGTCGCTGGGCGATCCCGCATCCAATGGCGGCATGGTGGTGCGCGTTTGGTACAAGCCGCTCGTCACGTTGATCTGGCTTGGCAGCTTGTTCATGATGTTCGGCGGCATCCTTTCGCTGGCCGACCGCCGCCTGCGCGTGGGCGCGCCCGCCAGGACCGGCCGCAAGCAGGAACAGGCTGGCGTGGAGGCGCGCGCATGACCGCTGCTCCCCGGCGATGGCTGGCATTCTTCGCAGCCTGCCTTTTCCTGGCGTTGCAGGCCGTTCCCGCGCTCGCCGTCCGTCCTGACGAGATGCTGGCGGATCCAGGTCAGGAACAGCGCGCGCGCGAGATTTCCGCCGGCTTGCGCTGCCTGGTCTGCCAGAACCAGTCGATCGACGACAGCGATGCGGATCTGGCACGCGACCTTCGCGTTCTCGTGCGCGAGCGGATCAGCGAAGGCGACACCAACGAGGAAGTGATCGACTTCGTTGTTTCACGCTATGGCGAATTCGTACTGCTGAAGCCCCGTTTCACGGCCCGGACCGTCCTTCTCTGGGGCGCTCCGCTGCTCGTCCTGCTTTTCGGCGGGGCGCTTGTCGTCGTGAGCATGAAGAACCGCCGCCGTCCCGCGCCCGCCGGACTGAGCGCGGAAGAAGACGCGGAATTGAAAAAGATCCTCAACGACGGCGACTGACCGCCGGTCCGGTTTCCGTCCTGCCCGGAAAAGGAGCACGCGCCATGGTCGCCACGTGGAGCCGGATCGAGTTTCCCGGACATTCGGGAGCGTCCCTGGCGGCCCGTCTGGAAATGCCGGACGGCCCGGTGCGCGCCTTCGCGCTCTTTGCCCATTGCTTCACCTGTTCCAAGGACATTCTCGCGGTCCGGCGCATCGCCGCCGATCTCGCGCGCGAGGGGATCGCCGTCCTGCGGTTCGATTTCACCGGGCTTGGATCGTCCGAAGGGGAATTCGCCCATACCAGCTTCTCCTCCAATTGCGGCGACCTGATCGCTGCGGCCGGATGGCTGCGCGAGAACCATGCGGCGCCGGCCATAGTCATCGGCCACTCGCTTGGCGGCGCCGCGGTGCTGTCGGTTGCCAAGCGGATTCCGGAAGTCAAGGCGGTCGTCACCATCGGCGCGCCGGCGGACGCCGACCATGTTCTGCGTGCCTTTCACGCCTCCCTGGACGACATACGCGAGAACGGATCGGCAGAGGTCGTGCTGGCCGGCCGCCGTTTCACGATCTCCCGCGATTTCGTGGAAGATGTCGAGGCATCCAGGGTCCGCGATGCTGTCGGCGACATGCGCAAGCCGCTTCTGATCCTGCATTCGCCGCTGGACGAGATCGTCGGCATCGACAACGCCGCCGCCATCTTCCAGGCAGCGCGCCATCCCAAGAGCTTCATCTCGCTGGATCACGCGGACCATCTGCTCACCGATCCCCGCGATGCGCAGTTCGCCGCATCGGTCATTTCCGGATGGGTCTCGCGCTACCTGCCGCAGGATCGCGCCCAGGGCGATGCAGCCCGCGAACATGTCCGCGTTTCCGAGACGGGGCAGGGGTCTTTCCAGAACGCGGTCCTGGCCGGCCGCCATCGTCTCTTCGCCGACGAGCCCGAAAGCGTCGGCGGGCTCGACACCGGTCCCTCGCCCTACGATTTCCTCTCCGCGGCGCTCGGCGCCTGCACGTCCATGACGCTGCGCATGTATGCGGAACGCAAGAATCTCGACCTCGGCCGCGTGACCGTCGATGTCAGCCACGCGAAGGTCCACATGGCCGATTGCGCCGAGTGCAGCGACGAGGAAAAGGCCCGCGGCGGCCGTATCGACCGGTTCGAGCGCATCATCACGGTCGAGGGCGGCGTTCCGGAGGATCTGCATGACAAGATTGTCGAGATCGCCGGGAAATGTCCGGTCCATCGCACGCTGGAGCATGGCTCGAAGGTGGCGACACGGATCAATGGCGGCGGCTCGTGATACCGGCCCGCCCACATTACAAAAGTTTCATTCCGCGGAAAGAGCGAGGTAATGTGACGTGACCTAGATATCCTTGCGAGGGCGCTCCGACAGCGCCGAACGAGGAAAGGAAATCGTCACATGACCTCAACCAGTTCAAAGCTGCGCATCCGCTACATGGCCGCTGCCGCCGCGCTCGCGATTGCCGCGGGAACGGGCATGACGTCCCTGTCGCCCGTCGCGCACGCCGAAGCCGTTCGGGTGGAGACGGCGCAGGTCAATCCGGGCTTCGCCGACGTCGTCGAGAAGGTCTCGCCCGCTGTTGTCTCCGTGCGCGTGAAGAGCGACATCCAGCCGACCAGCAACAACGGCTTCTCCTTCAATATCCCCGGCATGCCGGGCATGGAGGACCTTCCCGACGACCACCCGCTGAAGCGCTTCTTCCGTGAATTCCGCGGCGATGGCAACGACCGCAACTTCAACAACAGGCGCAGCGACCGCAACCAGCCCCGCCGCCTGCGACCCACGTCGCAGGGCTCCGGCTTCTTCATTTCCGAGGACGGCCTGCTGGTTACCAACAATCACGTCATCCAGGGCGGTTCGGCCTATTCCGTCGTCATGGATGACGGAACGGAACTCGACGCCAAGCTGGTCGGAACCGATCCGCGTACGGATCTCGCCGTGCTCAAGGTCGAGGATGCGCGCAAGTTCACCTATGTGGCCTTCGGCGATGACAGCAAGGTACGCGTCGGCGAATGGGTCGTGGCCGTCGGCAATCCGTTCGGCCTTGGCGGGTCGGTCACCGCGGGCATTGTTTCGGCACGCGGCCGCGACATCGGCGCCGGCCCCTATGACGATTTCATCCAGATCGACGCGGCCGTGAACCGGGGCAATTCCGGCGGACCGGCCTTCAACCTGAAGGGCGAGGTGATCGGCATCAATACGGCCATCTTCTCTCCGTCGGGAGGCAATGTCGGCATCGCTTTCGCCATTCCGGCCTCCATCGCGAAGGACGTGGTCAACGACCTGATCGATGACGGCTCCATCGAGCGAGGCTGGCTCGGCGTGCAGATCCAGCCCGTCACCGGTGACATTGCCGAATCGGTCGGCCTTGCCGACGCCAAGGGCGCGATCATCGCGGAGCCCCAGCCGGGCAGCCCGGCGCTTGCCGCCGGCCTCAAGGCGGGCGACATCGTGACGGCCGTCAACGACGAGACGATCGACAGCCCGCGGGATCTTGCCCGCAAGATCGCGGCCATCGATCCCGGCACGGATGTCAACGTCGCGATCTGGCGCAACGGTGAGGCCAGGAACGTCACCGTCAAGCTCGGCGTCATGCCGAAGCCCGACGAGATGGCCGGCAACGAGAACGGCCAGCGGGCGATCCCGGCGGAACCGGGCACGATGGACGAGTTCGGCCTGACCATGACGCCGGCCGACGATGGCAAGGGTGTCGTGGTGACCGACGTCGAGCCCGGCTCCGACGCCGAGGATCGCGGCATCCAGGCCGGTGACGTCATCGTGTCGGTCAACTCCAACCCGGTCAGCAGCGTGGCGGATGTGGAGAAATCCGTCGAGGAAGCCGGCAAGGCCGGCCGCAAGGCCGTCCTTCTGCAGGTCGAACGCAACGGCCAGAACCGCTTCGTCGCGCTTCCGGTCCTGCGTGGCTGACAACGAAGGCCTTGCCGCAACCGTTGGCCGGCGGATATCCGCCGGCCGGCAGGGCGCGGCGGGACGCAGCCCGGTTCGTCATGTCTGACAGGCTGCGCGGCAGCGGGTTTCCCATCGCCCGCTGCCGCATTCATTTCGGGGAGTGTGCCGTGGCAAATATGCAGTCCCAAATCGGCCGGGAATCCGTTAAGACCGTCGCCATGAAGATACTGGTTATCGAGGACGACCGGGAAGCGGCCGACTACCTGGCCAAGGCTTTCGAGGAAAGCGGGCATGTCGCGCATGTCGCGGGCGACGGCGAGACCGGATTCGCGCTCGCGGAAACCGGCGGCTACGACATACTCGTCGTCGACCGCATGCTGCCGCGCCGCGACGGCCTGTCGGTGATAGCGGGGCTGCGCGCGCGCGGCGTCGAGACACCGGTTCTCATCCTGTCCGCGCTCGGCGAGGTGGATGACCGCGTGACGGGCCTGCGCGCCGGTGGCGACGACTACCTCACCAAGCCCTACGCCTTTTCCGAACTGCTGGCGCGCGTGGAAGTGCTCAACCGTCGGTCCGGCGCCCGCGACAGCGAGACGGTCTACAGGGTTGGCGACCTTGAGCTCGACCGTCTGGCCCATTCGGTCCGCCGTGCCGGACAGGACATCACGCTGCAGCCGCGCGAATTTCGCCTGCTGGAATATCTCATGCGCCACGCCGGGCAGGTGGTCACCCGCACCATGCTGCTGGAAAATGTCTGGGACTACCACTTCGATCCGCAGACGAACGTCATCGACGTCCATGTCTCCCGCCTGCGGTCGAAGATCGAGAAGGGGTTCGATACGCCCATCCTGCACACCGTGCGCGGTGCGGGCTACATGCTGAAGGCTGGATGAGGCCATGCGCCTGCCGGCGATCCTGAACACGACCGCGGCGCGCCTGTCGGCGCTGTTTCTTCTCCTGTTCATGGTCTGCGCCATCGCGCTCGTCACCTACATGACCGCGTTGTCGGTGCGGATGCTCACCGGCCAGACACGCGAGGCCATCGACCAGGAAATCGCCCAGCTCAACCAAGTCTACCAGATCGCCGGACTGCCGGGCCTCGTGCGCGCGGTCGATCGCCGTGCCCGCCAGCCCGGAGCCAACCTCTTCCTCATCGCCGATCCCGCCGGCCGCATCCTGGCCGGCAATGTCGAAAGCCTGGCCCCCGGCATCCTCGACGAGACCGGCTGGACCGAGCGGCCGTTTTCCTATGTCCGGTACGGCGATCCGGGCGCCGTGCGCGAAGGCGGCGGCCCGCATCAGGCCATTGCCCGCGTCTTCGAATTGCCCAACGGGCTGATCGCCCTCGTCGGCAAGGACCTTGGCGAACCCGAACGCCTACGTGTCGTCGTCCGCAAGGCCCTCATCCTGGCGCTCGGCATGATGGCGCTCGGCGGTTTCCTGATCTGGTTCTTTGTCGGACGCCGGGCGCTCAAGCGCATCGACGCGGTATCGGCGGCCAGCCGGCGCATCATGGGGGGAGACCTGGCCGGCCGCCTTCCGGTCAGCGGGTCGGGCGACGAGTTCGACCGGCTGTCGGTGAACCTCAATGCCATGCTGGCGAGGATCGGCGAACTCAATGACGGCCTGAAGCAGGTGGCCGACAACATCGCCCACGATCTCAAGACCCCGCTCACCCGGCTGCGCAACCGCGCCGAGGCCGCGCTGGCCTCGGGAACGAACGAGGCGGAACTGCGCGCCGGCCTGGAACAGGCCATCGCCGAATCCGACCAGTTGATCCGCACCTTCAATGCCATCCTGATGATCTCGCGGCTCGAGGCGGGCAATGGCGCGAGCGAGCGCGGGCCGGTCGACCTGGCCGGCGTGGCCCGCGACGTGTGCGATCTCTACGAGCCGCTGGCCGAGGAGGCGGGCGTCACATTGGCCTGCGGCACGCTGGACGATGCCACGGCGACCGGAAACCGCGAACTGATCGGCCAGATGGTATCCAATGTCGTCGACAACGCGATCAAGTATGCCGGCGGCGAGGGCAAGGCCGCCCGCGTCACCGTGTCGGTGGAAAACGGCCCGCAAGGCCCTGTCCTGACCGTCAGCGACAACGGGCCGGGCATTCCGCCGGACGATCGCGAACGCGCCACGGAACGCTTCGTGCGGCTTGAGGAAAGCCGCAGCCTGCCGGGGTCCGGGCTGGGGCTTGCGCTTGCCAAGGCGGTGATGAAGTTCCACGGTGGGCGTCTTGAACTCGGCGATGCGGAGCCGGGGCTTGCCGTGTCGATGATCTTTTCCAGGGGGGAGCAAACCAGATGAGTGCCGGTGTCGGACATGCCTTCAAACCGTGGTTTGGTGATGGCCAGGCCGAACTGACCCCGCTCGACCCGGACCAAGCCAAGGCCGAACTCGCCGACATCGCCGGTCGTGCCCGCGCGGCAGACCTGGGCTCCCTGGCCGATACCCTTTCCGGCACCGCCGATCCCAATGCTGCCTTCATCGCTGCGGCATGCGATCTCTCCCCCTTCCTTCGCGATACCATCCGCCGCGACCCGGCCATGCTGCAGCGTCTCGCCGAAGAGGGGATCGAGGCACGCCTCGACGCGATCCTGGCTGCCATCCGGACGGCGGGAAGTGCCGAAGGCCAGAGCGAGACCGGCCTGATGCGCGACTTGCGCCTGCTGAAGGCCGAGGCCCACGCGCTGATCGCGCTGGACGACCTGGCCCATGGCGGCAATGCCCGCGTCACGGTCGCCCGCCTGTCGGCGCTGGCCGACGCGGCCATCGGTTCCGCGATCCGCTTCCTCCTGCTGGAGGCCGCCGGACGCGGCAAGCTCGACCTGCCTGACGCCGCCGATCCGGAAACGGGCTCCGGCTGGGTCATCCTCGGCATGGGCAAGCTTGGCGCCTGCGAACTGAACTTCTCCTCCGATATCGACCTCGTCGTCTTCTTCGATCCGCAGGCCCCAGCGGTGGGCGATCCGTGGGACGCCGCCGACACCTTCGTGCGCATGACGCGCCGGCTGGTGCGCATCCTGCAGGACCGCACCGAGCACGGCTACGTCTTCCGCACCGACCTGCGGCTGCGCCCGGACCCGGGCTCCACGGCGCTGGCCATCCCGGTCGAGGCGGCGCTGATCTATTACGAGGGCAGGGGGCAGAACTGGGAGCGCGCCGCCATGATCAAGGCCCGCCCCGTTGCCGGCGACATCCGAGCCGCCGAAGCCTTCCTGAAGGAATTGCAGCCCTATGTGTGGCGCAAGTACATGGATTACGCGGCCATTGCCGACGTCCATTCCATCAAGCGCCAGATCCACGCCCATCGCGGCCATGATGCCATCGCCGTGCACGGCCACAACGTCAAGCTCGGCCGCGGCGGTATCCGCGAGATCGAGTTCTTCGTCCAGACCCAGCAGCTTATCGCCGGCGGGCGGTTCCCCGAACTGCGCGGCCGCCAGACCATCGCCATGCTGCACATGCTGGCCGAACGCAAGTGGATCGAACCCGAAACGGCGGCGGAGATGGAGGAACAGTACTGGTTCCTGCGCGCCGTCGAGCATGCCATCCAGATCGTCGCCGACGAGCAGACCCACATCCTGCCGGAGGATGACGAGGGCATCCGCCGCATCGCGCTGATGCTGGGCTTTGCCGGTGGCGAGGCCTTCGCCGACCGTTTCCGCGCTGCGCTGAAGACCGTCGAACGGCATTACGCGGCCCTGTTCGAGACCGCGCCGCAATTGTCGGGCGACATGGGCAACCTCGTCTTTACCGGCGAGGACGACGACCCCGGCACCCTGGAGACGTTGTCGCAACTGGGTTTCGAACGGCCGAGCGACATGGCCCGCGTCATCCGCACCTGGCATTTCGGCCGCTACCGTGCCACCCAGTCGGCCGAGGCGCGCGAGCGCCTGACGGAACTGACGCCCGCGCTGCTCAAGACCTTCGGTGCCACCCGCCGGGCCGACGAGGCACTGCTGCGATTCGACGAGTTCCTGGCCGGGCTCCCCTCCGGCATCCAGCTTTTCTCGCTCTTGCAGACGAATCCGGCGCTGCTCGACCTGCTCGCCACCATCATGGGCGCCGCGCCGCGCTTGGCCGCCATCATCACCCGCCGACCCCATGTCTTCGACGGCCTGCTCGACCCGGCGCTGATTTCGGACCTGCCGACCCGCGCCTACCTGGCTGACCGGCTGGACACCTTCCTGGCCGGTGCGACCCTGCACGAGGAGGTCCTCGACCGTCTTCGCATCTTCGCCGCCGAGCAGAAATTCCTCATCGGCGTGCGCCTGCTCACCGGCGCCATCGACGCAAGGCGTGCCGGCAAGGCCTTTTCCGATCTCGCCGACCTGACGATCAGCGCGGCGCTGGACGCGGTGCAGGAGGAGTTTGCCCTGCGCCACGGCCGTGTGCCCGGTGCCCGTGTCGCCATTCTCGGCATGGGCAAACTCGGCAGCCGCGAACTGACGGCCGGGTCCGATGTCGATCTCATCCTGCTTTATGACCACGACCCCGATGCCATGGAGAGCGATGGCGCGAAGCCGCTGGCCCCGTCGCAATACCATATCCGGCTGACCCAGCGCCTGATCGCCGCCGTTTCCGCGCCGACAGCCGAAGGCGTTCTCTACGAGCTTGACCTGCGCCTTCGCCCCTCGGGCAACAAGGGGCCGGTGGCGACCCATGTGGAGAGCTTCTCCAAGTACCAGCGCACGGAAGCATGGGTCTGGGAGCACATGGCGCTCACACGCGGACGCATGATCGCCGGCGACCCGGACCTTTGCCGCGAGATGACCGCCGTTATCGCGGATCTTCTGGACGAGGCCGGAGCCGATGGCGCGAAGATCGCCAAGGAAGCGCGCAAGATGCGCAAGCTGATCGAGGAGGAAAAACCGCCGCGCGATGCCTGGGACCTGAAACTCGTGCCCGGCGGCCTGATCGATCTGGAATTCATCGCCCAGGTGGCGCGCCTGACAGGCAATCTGGACCTGCCGGAAGACGGGCCTGTTCCCACCGCGACCGTGGACGTACTGTCCATCCTGGCGCCGGACTTCGCCGATCCGGCGGTCCGCGACGACCTGGTCGAGGCGGCCAATCTTTACATGGGGTTGACCCAGATCCTGCGCCTCTGCCTGACCGGACCCTTCGAGCGTGACGATGCGCCGCCCGGACTGGTCGACCTGCTGCTGCGCAGCACCGACCTGCCCGATTTCTCGGTGCTTGAGGCGCATGTCAAGGAAATGTCGGATCGTGTGCGTAGGCATTTCCAATCACTTCTTGGCGTGAATGGCGGCTGAGGGCCGGCCAATGCCGTTCGCGCTTTCCAACGGGGCGCAGATGAGGAGAAAACGACCATGAAGAAAACGACGACGATCGCACTTGCCTTCGCCGCGCTTGCCGGCCTGACCGGCACCGCTGCCCAGGCAGACGACGGCCGCTACGGACGCGGTCATGGATATGGGCATGGCGGCTGGCATGATGGCGGCCGCCACATGGGAATGGACCGCCGTGGCGATGGTCCGGGCTGGCACATGCGCGGCGACGGCCCGCGCGGGGGCATGCGCGGCGATGGTCCGGGCGGGCGCATGTTCGCACGCGCCGATACGGACAATTCCGGCGATATCTCGCTGGAGGAATTCTCCGCCGCCATGGGCGGGCGCATACTCGGTGCCGATGCCGACGGCAATGGCGAACTCAGCGTTGGCGAGGTGACCGACGCCATCATCCGCATGCGTGCCGAGCGCCGTGCAAGGCGCATGATCGAACGTCTCGACATGGATGGCGACGGCAAGCTGACCACCGCTGAAATCGAGAACCGCCAGAAGAAGATCTTCGCGCTGATGGACCGCAATGACGACGGCAAGGTGGACCGCGACGAGATTGCGCGCTCCAGCCGGCATCACGGCGGCTGGCATCGCGGCGCTGGCTGGGGGCATCATCGCGGCTGGGGCATGATGGGCAATCCCGGCGCAGGCATGAACGATGACGGCGGCAGCTTTGCCGATGACGGCATGATGGACGAAGACGGCAGCGAGTGACCGCATCCGTCTGCCAAGCAATGAAAATGGGCCCCGGTGGAATCATTCCGCCGGGGCTTCTCAGGTGACAGGGCAGGCGATCGGTTTGCGCTGCGCGGTCAGGCCGCCATCTTCTCGGCCTGTGCGTGCGGGATTCGCACCGAGACGATGGTGCCGCGGCCTTCCCGCGAGCGGATCTTCAGCGCGCCGCCGTGAAGTTCCGCCAGCGAGCGCGATATGGCGAGACCCAGGCCCGAGCCGTTGTGGTTCTTGGAAAACTGGTTCTGCACCTGCTCGAACGGGCGGCCGAGCTTGCGCAGTGCGGCGCTGGGAATGCCGCAGCCATTGTCCTCGATGGTCAGCGTGACCGCGCCCGACATGTTGCGCGCACGGACCATGACGCGCCCGCCTTCGCCGGTGAACTTGACCGCGTTGGACAACAGGTTGAGCGTGATCTGCTTCATCGCCCGCCGGTCGGCAAACAGCGTGAGGCTGTCGGAAATCCGCGTTTCCATCGTGATGTTCTTGGCCTTGGCCTGCAGGGCCACCATGGAGACGGTTTCCTTGATCATCGGACACAGGTCGAAGCTCTCGTGGTCCAGCGTGAAGCGGCCGGCCTCGATCTTCGACATGTCGAGGATGTCGTTGATCACGTTGAGCAGGTAATTGCCGCTCTGGTGGATGTCGCGGGCATACTCCTCGTAGCGGTCCGAGCCCAGCGGCCCGAAAAGCCCTGATTGCATGACCTCCGAAAAGCCGATGACGGCATTGAGCGGCGTGCGCAGTTCGTGGCTCATGTTTGCCAGGAATTCGGACTTGGCAAGGTTGGCGGCTTCCGCCCGGTCCTTTTCGGCCTGGTACTTGCGGTTCAGTTCCTCCAGCTCGCGCGTGCGCTCCTCGTCGGTCTTGCGCATCAGCGAGAGGTCGTGGATGGTCGCCATCAGCCGCCGTTCGCTCTCCTGCAGGCGTTCCTGGTGGATCTTGAGCGCGGTGATGTCGGTGCCGATGGACACCGCGCCGCCGTCGCGCGTGCCGAACTCGTTGACCTGGAGCCACCGCCCGTCGGCAAGCTGGCGCTCCCATGTCGCCCCGCCATGGCCGCTGGCCATGCGCTTCTGGACCGCGAAAGGCGCCATCTGCGCCTCCACGTCGTCGCGATGGGTGCCGGGCTGAACATCGGAGGCTGTCAGGCCCATCTGTTCCAGATACTTGGAATTGCACAGCACGAGGCGGTCGTTCGCATCCCACAGCACGAAGGATTCCGGCACGTTCTCGATGGCCGTGCGCAGCCGCATGTCGGCCTCTTCCGAAGCCCGCGCCAGCCGGTGCTGCTCGGTGACGTCCACCGCGATGCCGATCAGGTGGGCTTCCGGCGCTTCCGGGTCCACGACCTTGGCGCGCGCGCGCATCCAAACCCAGTGGCCGTCGGCATGGCGCATCCGGAACACCTGGTCGATCTGGTCGATCTCGCGCCCGGCGATTCGGGTGGCGATCTCGAACAGGTCGCCGTCGTCGGCATGGATGATGCGCGAAACCTCGCCGAAGGAGAGCATGCCCTCGCTGGGTGCGTAGCCCAGCATGTCGTACATGGACCGCGACCAGTACATGCAGCCGCGCGACATGTCCCAGTCCCACAATCCGCAGCGCCCGCGCATCAAGGCCATGTCGACATGATCATGGGCCTTGGCGTAAATGGCGTCGGCGGCGCGCGCGCGGGCCGCCTGGCCGAAATAGGCATAGAGAATGACGATGAGCACGATGGCCGTGGTCACGAACAGCGTCACGTTGAGCGAAACCGTCTGCTTCCAGTCCGAAAAGACAAGCGCTTCGGGAACGATGGCCAGCGCACCATGGCTGCGGCCCGGTGCAAACGACATGGCAGCCAGTTGACGGCGGCCACCCATGTCGACCGTCATCACCCCGGCCTTCTCGCCGAACAGGACCAGCGGCTGCCCGCCGGAAAGAACCGAATCGAGGCTTCGGCCGACCAGCGGCTGGTTGGTGCCCACGGCGGCGATGACAGTCAGCGAATTGTCGGTGACGATGAGCGCCGAGCGGTTGTCCAGTGCGCCGAGCGCGTTGACGTCCTCGATGGCCGCAAGGACCTGCGATACCGGCGCCTGGTCCTCCAGTTGGGCGAGTTGGCTCGCCAGCTTTCCGGCACTCATCTGCAGCATCACCCGGGCGGTCTGTGCGGTTTCCTCGCGCTGGTCGAGCACGTCGATGAGGCGCACGCCGGCGACCATCACGAGAAAGATCACGATGAGGACGGGAACGGAACGCCGCAACACCGGCTCTGAGGCAATCAGGCGGCGATAGGCCGGCTTGGCGAGCATCTGCGCGGCACCGGTCAGCGTGGCCGCCCGCCCGCGCCTGGCCCCGCCGCGATAAAAGGTCTCCCGTCCGGTCGCGCCGAACGCGTCCGCCTTGGCCATGTCTGGCCTCCCCGTCTCTTTTTTGGCCGCTCATCGATTCGGTACGCCGCACAACCGAATCGCCAATAAGGAATCACTGGTGATTCGGCTTGTCCAGTACCCGGCGCTTAAAAAAGTCTGAACGGGTTGAAACCACGGGCCGGAGGCTTACGCGAGCGTGCGGTCCAGGATGTCCTTGAGGTCGGTCGAAAGACCGGGTTCGCCCGCCATCCGGACCAGCGCCTCGCGCGCCTTTTCCCGCCGCTGCGGCTCCAGCGAACGCCATGACCTGAGCGCCGTGGCGAGCCGTGCGGCGACCTGCGGGTTCATCTGGCCGATGGCCAGCACCGTGTCGGCGAAGAAGGCATAGCCCGCTCCGTCGCGACGGTGGAAGCCGGTCTGGTTGGCGGTGACGAAGGTGCCGAAAAGGGCCCGCACGCGGTTGGGATTGGACAGCGAGAAGCGCCGGTGGTCCATCAGCCCGCGAACCCGGTCCAGGGCCCCGTCGCCCGGCATCATCGCCTGGATGGAGAACCACTTGTCGAGCACGAGGTGATCGTCGCCAAACCGCGTCTCGAAGGCATCGAGCGCCGAAATCGCCGCGTCCGTTCCACCCGCCCTCTGGGTCAGCACCGTCAATGCGCCGGCCATGTCGGTCATGTTGGTGGCGGTGTCGAAATGCGCCTTGGCGAGCGCGGTGTCGTCGGCATCCGTCAGGAAGCCGAGCAGCGTCAGGCGCAACGCGCGCCGTCCGGCCTGCGCCGCGTCGGGAGAGAACGGACCCTCGTTCTCCAAGCCGTCGTAGAGGTGGCGGAACAGGTCGCCATTGCCGAGCGCGATCGCATCGCTGAGCACGCGCCGCGCGGCGTGGATGGCGTCCGGGTCCACGTCCTGGCCGAGTTCGCGGGCGATGTCGGCCTCGCCGGGCAGGGTGAGCGCCAGCGACCGGTAGGCCGGCTCCAGCGTATCGTTGCCGGCGACCGCGCCGGCAAGCTTCACCAGCCGCGCGTCCGCCCTCATCGCCTTTCCGCCGCGCGCCAGGCGCGTCAGCCGGATCAGCTCGTCGCTGAACAGCCGGTCCAGCGCCTGCCAGCGGGAAAATTCGTCGCTGTCATGGCTGGCGAGGAAGATGCGATCCTCCTCGTTCTGTTCCAGGGCCATGGTGACCGGCGCCGAGAAACCGCGCAGCAGGGACGGGACCGGACGCTCCGTGATGCCGGAAAGGCGGATCGTGTGCTTGCGCTTCTTCAGGTGAATGACACCGTCGCGCACCTCCGCGCCGTCGATGGCGGTGGGCGTCATGTCGCCGCCGTCCGGCCCGACAAGCCCGAAGGCCAGCGGAATGTGCATCGGCTTCTTGCGGTTCTCGCCCGGCGTCGCCGGGACGGATTGCTCGATGTCGAGCACGAATTCCCCGGCCCGGGCGTCATGGCTGGCCTTGATGGAGAGATGCGGCGTGCCCGCCTGATGGTACCACAGCGCGAACTGCTTCAGGTCGCGTCCCGACGCCTCCTCGAAACAGGCGAGGAAATCCTCGATGGTCGCGGCGTCGCCGTCATGGCGCTCGAAATAGAGGTCCATGCCGGCCCGGAACGCTTCGGCTCCCAAGATGGTGCGGATCATGCGCACCACTTCCGAGCCCTTCTCGTAGACGGTCGCGGTGTAGAAGTTGTTGATCTCCCGGTAGGCGCGCGGGCGCACCGGATGGGCAAGCGGTCCGGCATCCTCCGGGAACTGGTGCGATTTCAGAAGCCGCACCTCGGCAATGCGCTTGACGCCGCGCGAGCGCATGTCGGCGGAGAATTCATGGTCGCGATAGACCGTCAGTCCTTCCTTGAGGCAGAGCTGGAACCAGTCGCGGCAAGTGATTCTGTTGCCTGTCCAATTGTGGAAATACTCGTGCGCGATGATCGCCTCGATATTGGCGAAGTCCGCGTCCGTCGCCGTTTCGGCGTCGGCAAGCACGTACTTGTCGTTGAAGATGTTGAGGCCCTTGTTCTCCATGGCGCCCATGTTGAAGTCGGACACGGCGACGATGTTGAACACGTCGAGATCGTATTCGCGGCCGAACGCCTCCTCGTCCCAGCGCATGGAGCGCTTCAGCGCGTCCATGGCATAGGCGGCGCGCGCGCCCTTGCCGTGCTCGACATAGATGCCGAGATCGACGATGCGGCCGCTCATCGTTGTGAACGTGTCGCTGACGCGTTCCAGGTCGCCAGCCACAAGCGCGAAGAGATAGGACGGCTTGGGGAAGGGATCGTGCCATTCGGCAAAGTGCCAGCCGCCGCCCAGATCGCCCGCCGCACCGGGATTTCCATTGGAAAGCAGAACCGGGTGGCCCGCCGCCGGCGCCTCGATTCGCACCGAATAGACCGAGAGCACGTCCGGCCGGTCGAGGAAATAGGTGATGCGCCGGAAGCCCTCCGCCTCGCACTGCGTGCAATAGGTGCCTGACGAGCGGTAGAGGCCGGACAGCGCCTTGTTGGCGTCCGGGTCCAGCCGCGTGACGATTTCCAGTTCGAACCGGGCAGGGGGATTGGCAAGGGTCAGGCTGTCGGGCTGCGCCGTGTACCCGTCGTTCAGCAACCGGCCGTCCAGCTTCAGCGAGACGAGATCCAGCCCGTCGCCGTCAAGCACCAGCGGCGCGCCTTCGGCCGCGCCGTCGCGCCGTTCCACGCTCAGCACGGTGCGGCAGGTCACGTTGCCGTCCTCCAGGCGGAAGGTCATCCGGGTCTGCGGGATGAGGTAATCCGTCGGCCTGTAATCGGATAGCTTGAAGACCTGTCCTGTGTCGGTGCGCATTGCAGCCCTTTCGTTGGCGTCCTGCCGGTGTTATCGCTTGTGCCCCGTGGCATGGACCGGCGTGTCGGCCGGCCGAGCCTGTTTAGCCAATCGGGAGCAATCGAAAAAGCCTTTTGCTGACCCAGATAGGGTGCTGGCTGAGAGAGCAAGGGAGAGGGATGGCCATGGGCATGGCAAACGTGAAATTCGGTTTCGGGGCGTCGGCGCGCCGCGTCGAGGATCAGGCCTTCCTGACCGGCAAGGGCCGCTATACCGACGATATCACGCCGGAAGGCTGCCTGCACGGCCATGTGCTGCGCTCGCCGGTTGCCGCCGGCGCCTTCACGATTTCCGGGGAATCGCTGGAAGCGGCGCGTGCCGCGCCCGGCGTCCACCTTGTCCTGACCGGCGAGGATACGGCGGAACTCGGCGACCTCACGTCGCCCATGTTTACCGTCCTGCCGCAATTGAAGGAGGAGACGCCGCGCAATATCCCCGTCCTGTGCCGCGATACGGTGCGCCATGTCGGCGATGCCGTGGCCTTCATCGTGGCCGACAGCCGCGCGCTTGCCATGGATGCCGCCGATCTGATCGAGGTGGACTACGATCCCGTCGAGGCGGTGACGCAGACCGCAAGGGCGCTGGACAAGGATGCGCCGCTTGTCTGGGCCGATGCGAAGAGCAACCATGCCTTCACCTATCATCGCGGCTCGAAGGAGGATGCCGACGCTGCCTTTGCCAAGGCCACCCACGTCACCAGGGTCGCCTTCGTCAACAATCGTCTCGTCTGCAATTACATGGAGCCGCGCGCGGCCATCGGCGACTGGCGCGACGACGGCATCACGCTGACCACCGGCTCGCAGGGCGTGTTCGGCATGCGCCGCCTGCTCTGCCAGAACGTGTTCCGCATCGACCCGGAGCGCATGCGTGTCATCACGCCGGACGTCGGCGGCGGGTTCGGGCCGAAGACATTCGTCTACCGGGAATATCCGCTCGTGCTGGAAGCCTCGCGCAGGCTGGGACGGCCGGTGAAATGGACCGGCGACCGCTCCGAGCACTTCCTGCAGGACGCCCAGGGCCGCGACAACGTCGTGGAAGCCGAGATGGCCATGGATGCCGAAGGCCGCTTCCTTGCCTTGCGCATCAACCTGACGGCGGCCATGGGCGCCTATGCCAACCAGTTCGGCCCCTTCATTCCCTGGGTGGGCACGTCCATGACGACCGGCGTCTACGACATCCCGGTGATCGACGTGACGGTCGAGTGCGTTTACACCAACACCGTGCCGGTGGACGCCTATCGCGGCGCCGGCCGGCCGGAAGCCGCGCTCCTGATCGAAAAGCTGGCCGACCAGTGCGCGCGTGAAATGAACATGACGCCGGACGCCCTGCGGGCGGTCAATTTCATCCGCCCGGACCAGTTCCCCTACACCACCGCGACGGGCCGCATGTACGATGTGGGTGAGTTCGAGGCCCACATGCGCGCCGCCATGGAAAAGGCGGACTGGGACGGCTTCGAGGCGCGGGCGAGTGAAGCCCGCGCGCGCAGCATGATCCGCGGCATCGGCATGGCCACCTATATCGAGGCCTGCGCCTTTGCCGGTTCGGAACCGGCGCACCTGAAGCTGGAGGAGACCGGCGACGTCACGCTGTTCATCGGCACGCAATCAAACGGCCAGGGCCATGCCACGGCTTACGCGCAGTTCGTCGCCGACAAGCTGAACCTGCCGCTGGAGCGAATCCATGTGCGCCAGGGCGACACGAACGAACTGGCCAATGGCGGCGGCACCGGCGGCTCGCGCTCCATTCCGCTTGGCGGTGTCTCCGCCTCGCGCGCCGGAGAGGACCTGGCGGGCAAGCTGCGCAGGATCGCCGCGTCGGAACTGGAAGCCGATGCCGCCGATATCGAACTCGACGACGGCGTCGCGCGCATTGTCGGCACCGACCGCTCCATGTCGTTCGCGGCCATCGCGAAGGCGGCGAAGGATCCGCAAGACCTGAAAGGTTTCGGCGAGTTCAAGCAGGACGAGGCGACCTATCCGAACGGAACGCATGTCTGCGAGGTGGAGATCGATCCTCAGACCGGCGCGACGGAGATCGTGCGCTACACCATCGTCGACGATTTCGGCGCCACCGTGAACCCCATGCTGCTGGCAGGCCAGGTGCATGGCGGCGCGGTGCAGGGCATCGGGCAGGCGCTGATGGAAAACACGGTCTATGACGACAGCGGCCAGCTCATCACCGCAACCTTCATGGACTATGCCATGCCGCGTGCCTCGGACATGCCGGATTTCGATTTCCAGACCCGCAACGTGCCTTCCACCACCAATGCCATGGGCATCAAGGGCGCTGGCGAGGCCGGCACCATCGGCGCCACGCCTGCGGCGCTGAATGCCGTGACGGACGCGCTGTGGCGCGCCTGCGGCGTCTCCCATGTCGAAATGCCGGCCACGCCGGAGCGCATCTGGCGCGCCATCGACCAGGCGGGCGGCGTGAAGTGACGGGCGGGTAGGGAAACCATGGCCGCGCCCGCAGCCAGCGAAGTCGCGGACGCGGGACGTCCGCTCGTCGGCATCGGATTGAAGATGGCCTCGGTCACGGCCTTCGTGACCATGTCGGCCCTTATCAAGGCTGCCGGGCAACTGCCGCCCGGCCAGATCGTCTTCTTCCGTTCCGCCTTCGCCATCGTACCGATTTTCATCTGGCTGGCGCTGCGCGGCCAGATGCGCGGCGTGCTGCGCACAACCCGGCTGAAATCCCACATCCTGCGCGGACTGTTCGGCGTCACCTCCATGGGGCTGGGCTTCTTCGGCCTGACGCGCCTGCCGCTGCCCGACGCGGTGACGCTGAACTATGCCGGCCCGCTGGTCGTCGTCATCTTCTCCGCGCTGTTCGTCGGCGAGACCGTGCGCATGTTCCGCTGGACGGCGGTCGTTGTCGGCCTTGTCGGCGTGATCATCATTTCATGGCCGAAGCTCACGCTGCTCACCGCACCCGGCGGCATGGCCAATGACGAGGCGCTGGGCGTCATCGCCATCCTGTGCGGCGCGGTGATGACCGCGGCCGCGATGATCCAGGTGCGGGGCCTGGTCAAGACCGAGCGCACACCCACCATCGTGCTGTATTTCTCGCTGACGGCCAGTGCCGTGGGGCTGGCGACATGGCTGTTCGGCTGGGCCGACCTGACCCGCTTCCAGGTGATCGTGCTGGTCCTCGCCGGTTTTTTCGGCGGCATCGGCCAGATCCTGATGACGCAGAGCTATCGCCACGCGGAAATGTCGACCATCGCGCCCTTCGAATACACCTCGATGATCCTCGCCGTGGTGATCGGCTATCTGGCCTTCGGCGACGTGCCGACCGTCTGGACGCTGGCCGGCGGCGCCATCGTCATTGGCTCCGGCCTGTTCATCATCTGGCGCGAACACCGCCTCGGCCTCGAACGCCGCGCCGCGCGCCGCTTCCAGCCACCCCAGTAGGGGTCTGCTGCCCGCCTCTCACGCGTTGAGACGTTCCTCTTCCGGGACGTCCTCGATGCGCGGGTCGAGTTGCAGGCTTTCGGGCGTTTGCGGCACAACGGGCGTGACGGGCTGGAAGTCCGTCCGGTCTTCCGCCGCGACCGCCTCGCGCCGCATGGAGCGCCAGAACGCATAGCCGCCATAGACGGCGAAGGCGGCGCCGAGGCTCATGAAGACGCCGGACTTGCCGACCGCGTCGATGACCGGTCCGCCGGCCAGCGGACCGGCCGTGGTGCCGAGCCCGTAGAAGATGAGGATGCCGCCGGAAATCTTCACGAAATCCTCGGGCTGGGCGATGTCGTTGGCATGGGCGCTGGCCAGCGCATAGATGGGGAATAGAACCATGCCGAGTGCAAAGGTGAAGCAGAAGATGACCCAGGGCGTGGTCGGGGCGAGCAGCGCCGCCGGAAGGCAGAGGGCTGCCCCGAAGACGCCCGCGCCCGCCATCACGTAGCGGCGGTCCATCCGGTCCGACAGGCGCCCGATGGGAAACTGCGCGATGATCCCGCCCAGCATGGCGAAGGCGAGCATGGTGGCGATGGTGAAGTCGGAGAGATCGGCCATCTTGCCGTAGACCGGCACGAAGAAGGACCAGATGGAAAACACCATGCCGGCCATGAAGGCCCCCACCATGGCCGCGGGCGAGGCCCTGAAGAGGCCCTTCAGGTCGATGGTCACCTGCGTGATCGGCCGGGGCGATTGCGCACTGGTCAGCGTCACCGGCAGCACGGCGGCGGCAAACAGAAGGGCGCAGATCACGAAAAGCGTCTGCTGCGCCGGATCGCCGGCCGGTACGAGATACTGGCCGGAGGCGACCGCCGCCATGGAAACGATCATGTAGGCCGACATGACCGCGCCGCGCGTCTCGTTCGTGACGCGCTCGTTCAGCCAGCTTTCCAGCACCATGTAGCTGCCGGCGACGGACGCCCCGGCGATCAGGCGGAAGCCGGCCCAGGCGAGCGGGTCGACGACGAGGGCATGGAACAGCAGCGAGGCCACCAGAAGCGTCTGCATGGCGGCGAAGACACGGATATGGCCGACCCGCAGCACCAGGCGCGGAACCACGACGCAACCCGCCGTGAAGGCCGCCGCATAGGCCGCGCCGATCATGCCCAGCGTCATTGTCGACCAGTTTTCCACCGTTGCCCGCAGCGGGATGAGGATGCCGGCAAGGCCGACGCCTGCCACCATGAAGAAGGCGCTGAGCATCAGGGCGGCAATCGGGCGAATCTGTGCGAACATGACAATCCGGTGCGGTTCGAGTACTGGAAAGACGGGTGTTTTACGGCGCGTGCCCGGCGATGGGTCCCACGATTTGCATGGTCCCGGTGACGCGATTGCGACGCCTGCTTTCATATTCCCGCTGCAGGCAGGAAAAACGCGATGCGCCCCTGCCGTCAAGGGTTGTCCGGGAAACACTTGGTTTACCAGTTTTGATTGTATCGGAACTCACTTAACTTCAAATCATGTCCCCGTGTTCCATCATCCGGCCCGTCAAGCGGGGACGATGCGGATGAGAACCTATTGGAAGATCCTGCTGGCCCTCGTCGTGCTGGCGCTGGTCATGTCCGTTCAGGGCATGGGGCTGATTGTCGTGCTGTTCACCTTCGGGCTGGGCTTTCCCCTTGTCTACGCTGCGACCGGCGCCCTGGCGCTCCTGTGCCTCTACCCTTTCATGCGCGACCGCAACACGCATCCGGCCCGCGGAGCGATGCTGTCGGCCCTGCTGGCGGCGGCGGTCTTTGCCGGGCCGGCGCTTCTCGGCGAGCATCAGGCAGGCGAACTTGCCTTGCAGGCTGCCCGTCACGACATCGCTGCTGCCGGTTCGGCGGGTCCGGTTCATTCACTGGAAATCCGCCGTTCCCCGTCTGATCACGGCAGGCTCTTCGACGGCACCGATGCCTGTGGCAACGAGTGCCGCGCCCTCCTGCGGTCGGGACGTGTCGATTGGGTGCGTGTCGTCATGCTCGACATGCGTGGTAAGCCCCAGGATGCGCGGCCGGTTCGCCTGCGCCTCGGACGGGGGCAGGCATGTGCGGTATCCGGTATGCCGGGCAAGGCCGCCGAGACCTGCATCCTGCAGGCTGCCGATGACGGTGGGCCCGCGGATCTGGTGCTTGCGTTCGAAAGCGGTGGACGGAAACTCGTCGAGGGACTGGATGACAGCCGCTTTGCGTCGGCACGCCGGGTGTGGCGTGCGACGGCGAGCAGGCCCGGCGGACAAACGCCCGTCATGCGCCGCACGGCGGTCGATATCATGCGTCCCGTGCTGCCCGCCGTGCTCGGCCCGGAATTCAACGGCATGAATTCCGAGGGTATCCGCCTGATGCGCAAGACGGTGCGGCATGGCGAGGTTAGCCTTTCCGCCGCGCTGGAAGAACTCGGGCTGGGTGTCGATGCGGCCGCCATCGATGCCGAGCGCACCGCCGCCATCCGGCCTCCGGCCGGTCTCGCAACCGCCGGCCAGACCCGTGCGATGCTTGCCGTGCTCGATCTTCCGCAGAAGGAACCCTTCAGCCGTGACCAGGCCAGACCGGTCGCCGACTGGATCATGCAGGTGCGCCAGACGGGGGACTGGACGCCGGAGCAGACAGCCCTGTTCCGCCGTGTGCTGCTGGATGGGCGCATCCAGTCGCCGACATTCGCCGACCAGGTTTTCGTCCGCAATGCCACCCTTGCCCGGCAGTTGATGCCGGACCTGCTGGCTGTGCTGGAAGCGGAAGACGGAAAGGCCGTCTACACGCAGGCGCGCAGCATTGCCTATCGCCTGCCTGGTCTCGATCCGGCCCTCCTTGCGCCCCATGCCGCCCGGCTTGCGGTACTGGCGCGCCGCAACGACCGCACGGGCCATGCCGTGATGCTGTCAGCCGGCCGGCTTGGCATCGATCCGCGCCCGCTCCTGTTGCCGCTTGCCGGTGACCCGGAGACGGCCATTGTCCGGTTGCGTGCCGCATGCCTTGCCCAGGACCGTTGGGCCGGCGTGCTCGTACCGCCCTTGCGCGATGCCCTTGAGACCGTCGAGGGGAAGCCGGGGTTGAAGCGCGATATCGTCGACCGTGCCGCCCGCGCCCTGGCCCGCTTCGGCGAGGCTGATTATTTGCGCGCCACGCTGCCTCGCCATGGCTGGGACGACCGCAGGATCGGGAAACTCCTTCGCCGCGCCGGCAGCGGCCGGCCGGATGCTCCCGCCTGCTGATCCGCTCAACCGGTTCCGCTCTCCCGCAGGCGCATCTTCAGCGCCAGGAAATCCTTCCAGGCAAAGGCCTTGTGGGCCGGATTGCGCAGCAGGTAGGCCGGATGAAGCGTTGGCAGCACGGGCACCTCGACGCCGGACGGCGTGCGGTGGAGAAGCCATGTGCCACGCATGCGCATGATGCTGTCGTTGCGTCCGGTCAGCGCCGCCATGGAAGGCCGGCCCAGCGCCAGGATGACATGCGGCGCCGCAAGTTCGATGTGACGTTCCAGGAAGGGGCGGCAGATTTCCGTCTCGTGCGGCGTCGGCGTGCGGTTGCCGGGCGGCCGCCAGGGAATGACATTGGTGATGTAGGCGCTGGTCCGGTCGCGCCCGATGGCCGCGAGCATCCGGTCCAGCAATTGCCCGGACCGGCCCACGAAGGGCAGGCCCTGCAGGTCCTCGTCGCGCCCTGGCGCCTCGCCGATGACCATGAGACCGGAGGCCGGATCGCCATCCCCGAAGACGAAGCTCTTGGCGGTGAATTTCAGGTTGCATCCGTCGAAGCCGGAGAAAAGCGTCTTCAACTCGTCCAGGCTTGCCGCCGATCGCGCCATGTCGCGCGCCCGCGCGACCTGCGCCTCGTCAGGCACGGCGGCGGTCGAGGCGGGAACCGCGGGCGGCGGCGGCGCAGCGGCGGCAGGGCGGGTTGCTGGCGAACGTCCCGGCCGTCCCCCAGGCGGCTCCTGTTCCGCCCTTGCAGCCTGCTGCGCCTGCTTGAGAACCGCTGCCTCGGCAAACCGGTCCGCCGGGGTGTCGTCCAACACCCAGTCCACACCCGCATCGCGGTAGAAATGCAAGAGACCGGCCAGATCGTTCATGCAAGGAGCAGTGCCACGCCGGACAGCCCGGCGCAAGCATGCATCCGGCCTCGTGGACAACAGGCGGACCACGTGAGATATTGACGTGAACGTAAAAGTAAATATTAATACCGGATGTCACATGCCCGAATTCCACATGGTCCTTGTCCGTGCGGTTTTCTCGGGCTTTTCCTTGCGTTAAGGGCAGGGGATGATAAGGCAGTGGCCGGAGCGAGACGAAGCCGGCGGAGGAACCGATGAGCGAAATTGAACGCGAAAGCATGGAATTCGATGTCGTGATCGTGGGGGCAGGCCCGGCCGGTTTGTCGGCGGCGATCCGTCTCAAGCAGGTCAATCCCGACATTTCCGTCGTCGTCCTGGAAAAGGGCGGCGAGGTGGGTGCCCACATCCTGTCCGGCGCGGTCGTCGATCCCATCGCCATCAACCGGCTCCTCCCCGACTGGAAGGACGATCCGGATCACCCGTTCAGGACAGCGGTCACTGACGACCATTTCCTCTGGCTCGGACCTGCCGGTTCGCTGCGCCTGCCGAATTTCGCCATGCCGCCCCTGATGAACAATCATGGCAACTACATCGTCTCGCTCGGCAATGTCTGCCGCTGGCTGGCCGCCAAGGCGGAAGAACTGGGCGTCGAGATCTATCCCGGTTTCGCTGCCGCAGAAGTGCTGTATGACGACAATGGCGCGGTCATCGGCGTCGCCACCGGCGACATGGGCATCGGCCGCGACGGCGAACCCGGTCCCAACTATGCGCCCGGAATGGCTTTGCTCGGCAAGTACACGCTGATCGGCGAGGGCGTGCGCGGGTCGCTGGCAAAGCAACTCATCGCGAAGTTCGACCTGGCGAAAGACAGCGAACCCGGCAAGTTCGGCATCGGGTTGAAGGAACTCTGGGAAGTCAAGCCCGAGAACCACCGGCCCGGCCTCGTGCAGCACTCCTTCGGCTGGCCGCTGGACGGACGCACGGGCGGCGGCTCGTTCCTCTATCACCTGGAGGACAATCTCGTCGCGGTCGGCTTCGTCCTGCACCTCAACTACCAGAATCCCTATCTTTCTCCCTTCGAGGAATTCCAGCGCTTCAAGACGCATCCGGCCATCGCGCCGGTCTTCGAGGGCGGCAAGCGTCTTTCCTATGGCGCCCGCGCCATCACCGAGGGCGGCTGGCAATCGGTGCCGAAGCTCACTTTCCCCGGCGGCGCGCTGATCGGCTGCTCGGCCGGTTTCGTCAACGTTCCGCGCATCAAGGGCTCCCACAATGCCATGCTGTCGGGCATGCTTGCGGCCGAGAAGATTGTCGATGCGCTTGGCGAGGGCCGCGCGCAGGACGAACTGGTGGCCTACGAGGACGAGTGGCGCGCCTCCGACATCGGCAAGGACCTGAAGAAGGTGCGCAACGTCAAGCCGCTCTGGTCGCGCTTCGGCACCATGCTCGGCGTCGGTCTCGGCGGCCTGGACATGTGGACCAACCAGCTTTTCGGATTTTCCGTCTTCGGCACGCTCAAGCACGGCAAGACCGATGCGGCGGCAACCGGCAAGGCGAAGGATTTCAAGCCGATTGCCTATCCCAAGCCCGATGGCGTGCTGACATTCGACCGCCTCTCATCTGTCTTCCTGTCCAACACCAACCACGAGGAAGACCAGCCCGTTCATTTGCAGGTGAAGGATCAGGGCCTGCAATATTCATCCGAACTGAAGGAATTCGCCGGCCCGTCGACGCGCTATTGCCCTGCCGGCGTCTATGAATGGGTGGATGCGGAAGGCAATGCCATTCCTGCCGGCGAAATGACATCGGCCGGAAAGGAGGCGCGCTTCGTCATCAACGCGCAGAACTGCGTCCACTGCAAGACATGCGACATCAAGGATCCCAACCAGAACATCAACTGGGTGCCGCCCCAGGGCGGGGAAGGTCCGGTCTATCCCAACATGTGATCCCGCCGATCGGGACACACAGAAGGCAAGGCCCGGCTCGCGCCGGGCCTTTTCATTCCGGCAGGACGAGATCGGCGATGACCGGCAGGTGGTCGCTGCCCACGGACGGCCCCGCGCGAAAGGCCTGGATGCGTATCCCGCCGGAAACAAGCACGTGGTCGATGGGCAGGCCGGTCAACGGCCGCAGGACATCCGGCGCCGTGAGCGGCAGCCAGGTCGGCCGGTAGCCCGGCGCCACGCGCGTATGCGTCAGCCTGGCGACACGGTCGACCGAATGGCTCCACGGCGCCGCGTTGAAATCCCCGCCCAGCACCAGCGGGTGGGGCAGGGCGGCGAGCAGCGGCGAGAGCCGGTCGATATGGCCCGACTGGTTGATCGGCCAGGGCCATTTCAGGTGCAGGCTGGCAAAGGTGACGGGCGTGCCGCGAACGAGCAGGCGCACGGCGGCCAGACGCGAATCGGCGCTGCACAGCGTCGGCTCGCCTACGATGGCCGGCCAGCGGCTGAACACGAGAAGCCCGCCCTCCCATTCAGGGAACAGGCACGAAACCCTGACCGGGTAGTCGCCGGAAAGCAGTTCCGCAATCTGTCCCGGCCCGTCCCTGGCTTCCTCGACGAGGATCACGTCAGGCTTCGCGTCGCGCAGGAAGGCCGCGGCGCGGCCGATCTCGCCATTGTCCGAGCGCGCATTGAACTGGATGACGCGAAGCGGGTCCGACGCTGCCGCCGTGCCCGTTGTCGCGATACCTGGCAGGAAGGGCGCCGACGAAAGCGTCGCGGCGAGCACCACGCACATGCCGCCGGCAGCAAGGCGCCGCAAGCCGCTTGCAAAGGCCCATAGGCTCGCGAGCGCCAGCAGTGTGGCCAGATGCAGCCGGAAATGGGCAATCGAATCGAGCGCGGGATGAAGCGGGGCCGCCAGCGAGGCCAGGACGGCCAGGCAGAGCAACAGCATGAGGGCGCGCGGGAGGGGACGTGACGGGCTTGACGAGGCAGACATGGGCGCAACGGTTTTTCGGACGCCCGCATTCCTGCCATCGAAACCGGAACGAATGATGAGCCGCTTGATGCGGATTTTACCGAATGCGCCGGAAACCGGGCATCCTGTTGCGAGGCGGGGACGCTTGTGTTTTCATTCAGGCGTCGGAAAGGGACGTCGGGAGATTGCGCATGAGATTGCCCTGGTTGACTGGCCTCGCGGTCCTCGCCCTTGCCATGGGCGCTCCGGTATCGGCAGAAGCCAAGGCGCGCATCACCACCAAGACGAAGTATTATACCGTCCAGGGCGACACCGGCATGGCGCTGTTCAAGTCGATGAACCGGAACGGCCCGCGCCATGCCTTCATGAAGAAGGCCATGGCCCAGACGCAGTACAAGACCAGTCCGCGCGGCAGCATGACATGGAAGGACGGTGTCTGCCGCGTCGAGGATGGCGGCTACGATGCCGAGATCACCTATGTCTATCCGAAACCGCACAAGCGCCTGACCGGGGACATGGCGCGCCGCTGGAAGGCCTTCATGGTGCACACCATCGCCCATGAGAAGATGCATGGCCGAATTGCTGCGGAAATGGCCCATGCGCTGGACCGCCACATCCGCACCTTCGCCATGAAGGACACCAAGGGCTGCCGCAAGGCGCTTGCCCGGCTGCGCCGCGACGTCCAGGCCATCTACAAGCGTTACGACGACAAGCAGAATGCCTATGACGAGCGCGAGCACCGTGACGGCGGCGCGGTGGAAAAGAGCGTGCTTCGGCTGGTGAAGTAGGCCAAGGCCGTCAGCGCCCGTCGCGCCGTCTGCCAGCCCTACTGGAACGCGGTCTCGGTAAAGCTCCTGAGCTTTCTGGAATGCAGCCTTTCGCGCGGCATGGCCGCCAGCTTCTCCATGGTGCGGATGCCGATGTCCAGATGCTGCGCCACCTGCCGCTTGTAGAACTCCGTCGCCATGCCGGGCAGCTTCAGTTCGCCATGCAGCGGCTTGTCGGACACGCACAGCAGCGTGCCGTAGGGCACGCGGAACCGGAAGCCGTTGGCGGCGATGGTGGCCGATTCCATGTCCAGCGCGATGGCCCGGCTGACCGAGAGCCGCTGCACCGGGCCACGCTGCTCGCGCAGTTCCCAGTTGCGGTTGTCGATGGTCGCCACCGTGCCCGTGCGCATGATCTTCTTCAACTCGTAGCCCGACAGGCCGGTCACTTCCGCCACCGCCTCCTGCAGCGCCACCTGCACCTCGGCCAGCGCCGGGATGGGCACCCAGACCGGCAGGTCGTCGTCCAGCACGTGGTCCTCGCGCACATAGGCATGGGCGAGCACATAGTCGCCCAGCGCCTGGCTGTTGCGCAGGCCGGCGCAATGCCCGAGCATCAGCCAGGCATGGGGCCGCAGCACGGCGATATGGTCGGTGATGGTCTTGGCGTTGGACGGGCCGACGCCGATATTGACCATGGTGATGCCGCCATGGTCGCCCTTCTTCAGGTGATAGGCCGGCATTTGCGGCAGCCGCGCCAGCGCCGCGCCGGAGGAGGGCTCGCGTTCGCCAGCCAGCGTCACCGCATTGCCCGGCTCCACGAAGGCATCGTAGCCGCCGCCGCCCTGTGCCATGAGCTGGCGCGCGAACATGGCGAATTCGTCGATATAGAACTGGTAGTTGGTGAACAGCACGAAATTCTGGAAATGCCCCGGGCTGGTGGCCGTGTAATGGGCCAGCCGGTGCAGCGAGTAGTCGATGCGCTGCGCGGTGAACGGCGCCAGCGGCAGCGGCTCGCCCTCGCCGGCTTCATAGGTGCCGTTGACGATGTGGTCGTCGGTGGCGTTGAGGTCGGGAACGTCGAACAGGTCGCGCAGCGGCCGCGACACGCGCTCGGCAACGTTGGCTTCCACGTGGGAGCCTTCCGAAAAACAGAAGTGCAGCGGGATCGGCGTGTTGGATTCGCCCACGCTCACCGGCACGCCATGATTCTTCATGATCAGGCCGAGCTGGTCTTCAAGGTAGCCCAGGAACAGGTCCGGCCGCGTGATCGTGGTGGCATATTCGCCCGGCATCGCCATGTGGCCATAGGCCAGGCGCGAATCCACCTGCGCGTAGGAGGAGGTCGTGACGCGGATGTCGGGATAGAAGGCGCGCCAGCGCCGGTCGCTGCGCCCGGTCGTCGCGACCGTCTCGAAGGCGTCGCGCAGGAAGGTCGTGTTGCGCTCGTAAATTTCAGCCAGCGCCCTGACAGCGGCGGCGGGGTCGGTATGGTCGCGCCGCTGGATGCGTTCCGGCATGGCGACATCGGCAATGGGGGAGGGGTAGATTCGCTTTTCCATGACCCAGTCTAGTCAATCAAGTTGACAAGAAAAGGGGGACGGGAGCGGAAATCCGCGCCCGCCGCCGTGCTTTTTACAGGCGCGTCAGCGCGGTTCCGGACCGAACCGGTTGGGACCTTCGGTGCCGCGCTGGACGAAGAAGATCAGCAGCACGATGAAGCCGATCAGCGGGATGAAGACCAGGAGATACCACCAGCCGACCCTGTCGGTGTCGTGCAGGCGGCGCACACCCACCGCGATGGAGGGAATGAGCACGGCAAGGCTGAAGACGGCGCCGAGCAGGCCCGCTTCCGATCCTGCGCCAAAGAGCGCCATGTCGAGGAAACTTGCCACCATGGATCCCGCCAAGGTGAACAGCGCGAACCACCAGAATTCGGGGCGACGCGCCCGGCCCTCGAATGTGGCATACTTGGAGAAACAGGTCTTCACCGCGCCCATGAATGTGTCGGGGTCGGGTGCGTCCGGATCGCCCGCCATGCCCTCCTGCTGCGTTTCCTGCCAAGGGCCGCGCGCGGTTTGCGGCCCGCTGGCGGATGCATCCGCGCTTGTGGCTGGAGGTGGCGGTGCGCTGACCGGCGGCGGCGCCTCGCCGCCCCAATGGGCCGGCCGCACGCCGGAGGGAAGGGTTTCGGTGGCCTTCTGCCAGTTCTCCATGCCGGCCGTCCAGACCAGCGTCTCTGGCCGCACCAGGCCGCTCTCGGCCATGGCCCGCATCTGGTCCTCGCCCACCGGTCCGCGCCGTTCCTGTCCCTCGGCGTAATACCACTGCCGTTCATCCATGCCGGCTCACCCTCTCTTGCTTCGCCCCTTGCGCTACTGTGGCAGAAGTGCCGGCCGGGCCGCAAGTGGTGGTGTCAGCGGCACAATCCCCCGTCCACGTTCAGGCACGGCATCACGGCCGCATCCCAGGAACGGGCAGGGCGGGCGGTCTCGGCGACAAGGATGGACAGGCTGCTGCCGAGGGCGGCGGCAAGCAGGCAGACGATGGTGAAGCGGCGGGCAAGCATGAAACGGTGTCCCCTGACCTGATAGAATGCCGCATCCTGCCTGCACGGCGCTGAACCGGCCCTGATGGCGTCGTTCATCCACGGTTCAAGATGGTTGACGCCTGGCTTGCGCATTGCGCGCTTGAGGCGGGCCTGCGGCTGTGCTTGTCTCGGCCGCTATCCGGAGGACAAGAGCATGACCGCCATCCAGACCGCGCCGATCACGCTGCATTACTGGCCGACGCCCAATGGCTGGAAGATCACCATCATGCTGGAGGAACTCGGCATTCCCTATGAACTGCATTTCGTCGACATCCTGAAGGGCGAGCAGTTCGAGCCGGACTTCCTCGCCATTTCCCCCAACAACCGCATGCCGGCCATTGTCGATCCGGAAGGCCCCGGCGGCGCGCCGGTCTCTGTGTTCGAGAGCGGCGCCATCCTGCAATATCTCGGCCGCAAGTTCGGGCGGTTCTATCCGTCGCAGGAACGCGCGCGAATCGAGGTCGAGCAATGGCTGTTCTGGCAGGTCGGAGGCCTCGGGCCGATGTGCGGCCAGGCGCACCATTTCCGGGGCTACGCGCCCGAACAAGTGCCCTATGCCATCGAGCGCTACACCAACGAGGTCAACCGGCTTTACGGCGTGATGAACCGGCGCCTCGCCGACCGCGATTTCCTCGCCGGCGACTATTCCATCGCCGACATGGCCTGCATCGGCTGGGTGAAGCCCTACAAGCGGCAGGGACAGGACCTGAACGACTTCCCGAATGTCAAACGCTGGTTCGAGTCCATGATGGCGCGCCCGGCGGTCGAGCGCGGCATCAGGGCAGGCGAGGAGAAGCGGCTTTCCATCAACGAAATGACGAAGGACCGCGACGCCTGGAAGCTGCTCTTCACGCAAAAGGCGCGCTGAGCGCGCCGGGACCTCGCGCTCAGCGCTTCGTCCAGGTCTGCGTCTTGCAGAAGATCTTGAGCGCGCAGCCCTTCAGCTTCATCGAAGCGCCGGCGACCGTGGCCGAGCCGGAATAGGTCTTGTCATCGGCCGGATCGGTGATCGTGCCGGAATAGTCCCCGCCTGAACCGGACATCTTGCCGATGCGTTTGCCGCTGTGTTTTCCGCTCTTCAGCGTGATGCAATAGGCGCCGCCGCAGGGTGCGATTGCAGCGGTCTCGCCGCTTTGGGTGCGCCAGTTGCCCTCGATGGGATCGGCCATGGCCGTCACGGCCGTCATCGCCAGCATCGCGGCGGCAAGTGTAAGCATGCGCGTCATGTCATTCCTCCCGTGTCAGCCTCGTCGGGCACGTGTGCAAATTACAGCCAAGCCCGGTCCACAGGCAATCGGCCGGCGCGTGACGCTGCGTGAGGCGCGGGACGGGCGGTCTTGCGGTCTCCGCAGGACGGGAAAAACGGGTGCCGGCACCATCAGGCCGACTGTCTTGACCGCGATGTGCCTTGTTGCCGTGGTCAACGAATCCTTGATTTCCCGGAACGGCATTTTAGACGGATTTTGATCGAAAGCCCGCTTTGCCGCGGGTTCCGATGCTTAACGGAAACTGAGGTTTACGCCTTGTTTTCATTTTGTTTGTTTCAAATTAAGCACAAGTTTTTACGGCGGATTCAAGGCTCTGCGGCATCCTGAAAACCATGAAGCGCGGCCCTGGAATGAGGTAAGGCAACGGGTCGCGAACAGGGACACAGGGGATTGGAAAATGGCACGTTTTGACATGCACGAAGCCGGCGCCGGCGCCATGGATGCAACGACCCAGGCCGACATCCTTTTCGAGATGGGAATGATGTACGCCACCGGCCGCGACTGCGAGATGGACCTGGTTGCCGCCCACAAGTGGTTCAACATCGCCGCGATCAAGGGTTCGGCCCGCGCCGCCGCGCTGCGCTCCGAAATGGCCGGCCAGATGTCGAAGGCCGAACTCGCCCGCGCCCTGCGCGAGGCCCGCGAATGGATGACGATGCACTGATCGCCGGGCAGACAAGTTTCCAAGCCCCGCACCGCAAGAACGGGGTGGAACCGCCAGAAGGCGGAAACGGCCGGCCGGCAATACAAGAAGAAGAGGGCCTTCGCCATGCGAAGGACCCGGCCACGGACCGGCACTGCGAACGCGTATTTTCGGCGTGGGGACGCTCGGGGGACGCGCTTGGCAGGTGAAAGTGAGCCGCGACCGGCAGGGGACAGCCGGCGCGGCTCTTTTCTTTCCGGGCACCCAGTCGAGGCGCTCCGGCGTCAGTCCTGTTCCTCGAACCGCACAAGCACGGTGCCGTCCGTCACTTGCGCGCCCTGGGCCGCCACCTCCGCGATCACGCCGTCATGGGGCGCTGCGATGGTGTGCTCCATCTTCATGGCTTCCAGCACCAGCAGGGGCTGGCCCTTCGTCACAGTCGCGCCTGCCTCCACGTTCACCAGCTTGACCAGTCCGGGCATGGGCGCTGTCAGCCTGTCGGCACCGCCGCCGTCGCCGGCATCGGCGAACGGATCGCGCAGCGAGAAATCGATGGCATGACCGCCAGCGAACACCGTGACATGGCCGGGCCAGTGCACTGCCGACCGCGTGCCGAGCGGCAGCGTGACCGGCGGATGATCGCCCACAGAAACCCTGGCCGAGCGGCCGTCCGCCGGCGTCACCCGCGCCGGGATCGTCTCCTCGCCCCGCTTCAGTTCGACCGTGATGGACAGCGGATGGAAATGGCTGAATCCGGCCAGCGCGTCCCACGGATCACTGCCGGCCGCCGGCTTGAGCCCGGAAGCGGCAAGCGCGGCTTCCGCCACCATGGGCGCCGATGCGTCCGGTTGCGCTACGAGGCTCGCCTGGTCGCGCTCGATCAGCCCGGTGTCCACGTCCCCGGCGGCAAAGCCGGAATGGCGGGCAAGGGCGGCCAGGAAGCCGGTATTGGCGATCGAGCCGGCCACCTGGGTGGCCTCCAGCGCCTCTGCGAGCCCGTTGAGCGCGGCCGCCCGGTCGCTGCCTTGCACGATCAGCTTGGCGATCATCGGATCGTAGAACGGGCTGATGGAATCGCCCTGTTCAACACCGCTGTCGATGCGCACCAGCCCGCCCTTGACCGTAGCCGGGAAGGCGAGGTGATGCAGCGTGCCGATGGCCGGCAGGAAGCCGCGCGCCGGGTCCTCGGCATAGACGCGCGCCTCGAAGGCATGGCCGCAGAGCGCGATCTCGTCCTGGCGGCGGGGCAGCGGTTCGCCGGCGGCCACCCGCAATTGCCACTCGACGAGGTCCACGCCGGTGATGCATTCGGTCACCGGATGCTCCACCTGCAGGCGTGTGTTCATTTCCATGAACCAGAAGCCGTCGGGACGCAGCCCTTCCGAGCCGTCGACGATGAACTCGATCGTCCCCGCGCCGCGATAGTCGATGGCCTTGGCCGCCTTCACGGCGGCCTCTGTCATCGCCGCGCGCATCTCTTCGGTCATGCCGGGGGCAGGGGCTTCCTCGATCACCTTCTGGTGGCGGCGTTGCAGGGAGCAGTCGCGCTCGAACAGGTGGACGACATTGCCGTGGCTGTCGCCGAAGACCTGCACCTCGATATGGCGCGGCTTCTCGATGTATTTCTCCACCAGGACCCGGTCGTCGCCGAAGGCGGCCTTGGACTCGCGCCGCGCCGCCGACAGCGCGTCCTTGAAGTCCTCCGGCCGGTCCACCTTGCGCATGCCCTTGCCGCCGCCGCCGGCCGCCGCCTTGATGAGCACGGGATAGCCGATCTCGCTCGCCTTGGTTGCCAGCACCACCAGTTCCTGCGCATCACCGTGATAGCCCGGCACGACCGGCACGCCGGCCTTTTCCATCAGCCGCTTGGCGGCGTCCTTCAGGCCCATGGCGCGGATGGATGCCGCCGAGGGGCCGATGAAGACGAGGCCTGCCGCTTCCACCTTCTCCACGAAGCCGGGATTCTCGGACAGGAAGCCGTAGCCCGGATGGATGGCCTGCGCGCCCGTCGCCTGTGCCGCCGCGATGATGCGCTCGGCGACCAGATAGCTTTCCGCCGCTGCCGCCGGGCCGATAGGCACCGCTTCGTCGGCCATGCGCACATGCAGGGCACTGCTGTCGGCGTCGGAATGGACCGCGACGGTGGCGATGCCCATGCGCCGCGCGGTCCTGATGATGCGGCAGGCGATCTCGCCGCGATTGGCGATGAGGATCTTGGTGAACATGGATTATTTCTCCTCCATGGCAGCGCGATGCAGCGCTGCCGAATCATCATCGAAACAGCAGAAGGTGATGTGTTCGGGCAAGGCGTTCCGGGTCAGCCAGCCCTTTGCCTCGCGCATGGCGATGCGCGCCGCCTCGGCCTTCGGATAGCCATAGACACCGGTGGAAATGGCCGGGAAGGCGATCGTTCTCAGCCCATGGTCGCGGGCAAGGGCGAGGCTGTTGCGATAGCAGGCCGCCAGCAGGCCGGCTTCGCCATGGTCGCCGCCATGCCAGACCGGGCCGACCGTGTGGATCACGTGGCGCGCCGGCAGCCGGTAGCCGCCCGTGATCTTCGCTTCGCCGGTTTCGCACCCGTTCAGGCCGCGGCATTCCTCAAGCAGCGCCGGTCCCGCCGCCCGGTGAATGGCCCCGTCCACACCGCCACCGCCCAGCAGCGAGCGGTTCGCCGCGTTGACGATGGCATCGACATCGAGTGTCGTGATGTCGGCGGTGATGACGGAAATGCGCTCCATCCGGCTCACATCCTGAACACGCCGAACTTCGTTTCCTCCACCGGCGCGTTGAGCGCGGCGGAAAGCGAAAGGCCGATAACGTCGCGCGTCTTGGCCGGGTCGATGATGCCGTCGTCCCACAGCCGTGCCGACGAATAGAGCGGATGGCCCTCGCGCTCATATTTCTCAAGGATCGGCGCTCGGAATTCCGCCTCCTCTTGCGCGCTCCAGGTGCCGCCCTTGCGCTCGATGCCCTCGCGCTTGACGAGCGCCAGCACGGTGGCCGCCTGTTCCCCGCCCATCACCGAGATGCGCGCGTTCGGCCACATCCACAGGAAGCGGGGCGAATAGGCCCGCCCGCACATGCCGTAATTGCCCGCGCCGAACGAGCCGCCGATGATGACGGTCACCTTCGGCACTTTCGCGGTGGCCACCGCCGTCACCAGCTTGGCGCCGTCCTTGGCGATGCCGCCGGCCTCGTATTTGCGGCCCACCATGAAGCCGGTGATGTTCTGCAGGAACACCAGCGGGATCCGGCGCTGGCAGCACAACTCGATGAAATGGGCACCCTTCTGCGCGCTTTCGGAAAACAGCACGCCATTGTTGGCGATGATGCCGACGGGGATGCCGTGAACATGGGCGAAGCCGGTGACGAGCGTCGTGCCGTAATTGGCCTTGAACTCGTCGAACTCGGAACCGTCCACGGTCCGCGCGATCACCTCGCGCACGTCGAACGGCTTCGACAGGCTCTGCGGCACGATGCCGTAAAGCTCGCCTGGCGCGTGAAGCGGCGGAATCGGATCGCGAAGGACCAGGTTCATCTGCTTGCGCCGGTTGAGGTTTTTCACGATGCGCCGCACCATGGCCAGCGCATGGTAATCGTCCTGCGCGTAGTGGTCGGCGACGCCGGATTCGCGCGTGTGCAGGTCCGCCCCGCCCAGGTCCTCCGCCGACACGTCCTCGCCCGTCGCCGCCTTCACCAGCGGCGGGCCGCCCAGGAAGATGGTGGCCTGGCGGCGCACCATGATCGTCTCGTCGCTCATGGCCGGCACATAGGCCCCGCCCGCCGTGCAGGACCCCATCACGCAGGCGATCTGCGGAATGCCCCTGGCGCTCATGTTGGCCTGGTTGAAGAAGATCCGCCCGAAATGGTCGCGGTCCGGGAACACCTCGTCCTGGTTGGGCAGGTTGGCGCCGCCCGAATCGACCAGGTAGATGCAGGGCAGGTTGTTCTGCTCGGCGATTTCCTGGGCGCGCAGGTGCTTCTTGACCGTCAGCGGGTAATAGGTGCCGCCCTTCACCGTGGCGTCGTTGACCACGATCATGCACTCGGTGCCCTCCACGCGGCCGACGCCGCAGATGAGGCCGGCCGACGCGATGTCGCCGCCATACATGCCCCATGCGGCGAACTGGCCGACTTCGAGGAAGGGTGAACCCGGATCGATCAGCGCCGCCAGCCGCTCGCGCGGCAACAGCTTGCCGCGCTCCACGTGGCGGTCGCGCGCGTGGTCGGGCCCGCCGCGTTCGATGGTGGCGGCCTTGGCGGCAAGGTCGTCGACAAGCCCGCGCATGGCTTGCGCATTGGCCTTGAAATCGTCGGTGGCGGTTGCAACGGCAGAGGTAAGGGCGGGCATGTGGCTTTCCCTGTTCAGCTTTTCCTGCGGGCGATCCAGACCGTCTGGCCGACGGCCGGCAACGGTCCTTCCGCGATGTCGAAATGGGGTGTCAGCAGGCCGCGGACATAGGCATGGGGATGATAGGCGACGAAGGTGCGGCCGCCTTCCTTGACCCGGTCGCGCACGACCAGTTCGCCGGCATCGAAACGGGCCCGTTCCTCCGGCAGCAGACCGCCTGCCTGGTCGGGGCCGTGAAAGGAGGCCAGCAAGATGCCGCCGGGCTTCAGCACGCGCGCCAGTTCGCCGGCCCACGCCCGGTGTGCGGACTCCGACAGGTGCGTGAAGACAGAGATGCAATAGAGTCCGTCGAAGGCCGCGTCCGCGGCCGGCAGCGGCGGCATCAGGCCGTTGAGCGCGAAGGTGGCGCCCGGAACATGGGCCCGGCACCAGTCGATGGCGGCGGGATTGTAGTCGAAGCCGGTCATGCGGAAATGGCCCGGCATGGCCCGGACCAGCCGCCCCAGGCCGCAGCCCCATTCCGCCACGTCCAGGCCGGACAGGCCCGAATGGCGTTCGATCAGCGCCGCGATCTGGCCGGCATGGTTGGCCCCGCTCTCGGCATAGTGCCGGTAGGAGGTGTGGGCATACATGTCGTGCATCCACCACAAGGGCGGGGCAGCAAAGCCGGGATTGGCGCCGAGCCACGCCGCGTTGTCGCGGCGCGTGGCGAGCGCCGAGCGGGCGAAACGGAACGCCTCGGCCAGGGGCAGGAGGCCTGCCTTGCGCGCCGCCGAAACAAGTCTCTGCTTTCCCTGGCCCAAGGTTGCGGCTCCGTGTGAGGCGATTCGGCGAGGTTCCCACAAGGCCGGTGCCGCGTCGAGCCTTGCCGTTGTCTGCGATGCGCCAGACAAGCCCGTCACACCCCCTCCGCCATCATTTCGCGGCCGATCAGCATGCGGCGGATTTCCGACGTTCCCGCGCCGATCTCGTAGAGCTTGGCGTCGCGCAGCAGCCGCCCGGTCGGATATTCGTTGGTATAGCCGTTGCCGCCGAGAAGCTGGATGGCGTCCAGCGCGCATTGCGTGGCCTTTTCCGCCGCGAAGAGAACGCAGCCCGCCGCGTCCTTGCGTGTCGTCTCGCCCCGGTCGCAGGCAGCGGCCACCGCATAGACATAGGCGCGCGCCGCGTTCATCGTGGAATACATGTCGGCCAGCTTGCCCTGGACAAGCTGGAAATTGCCGATCGGCTCGCCGAACTGCTTGCGTTCGTGCACATAGGGGACCACGACGTCGAGGCAGGCCGCCATCAGGCCGATGGGCCCGCCCGACAGCACCACGCGCTCGTAGTCCAGCCCGCTCATCAGCACGGCCACGCCCTTGCCTTCCTCGCCGAGCACGTTCTCGAAGGGCACTTCCACGTCCTCGAACACCAGTTCGCCGGTATTGGAGCCGCGCATGCCCAGCTTGTCGAGCTTCTGGGCCACCTTGAAGCCCTTCATCTCCTTCTCGACCAGGAAAGCGGTGATGCCCTTCGAATGGGCGGCCATGTCGGTCTTGGCATAGACGACCAGCGTGTCGGCATCCGGCCCGTTGGTGATCCACATCTTGGAGCCGTTGAGCACGTAGCGGTCGTTCTTCTTGTCGGCGCGCAGCTTCATGCCGACGACATCGGAGCCCGCGCCCGGCTCGCTCATCGCCAGCGCGCCCACATGCTCGCCCGAGCACAGCTTTGGCAGGTATTTCTCCTTCTGCTCCACCGTGCCCCAGCGGTTGATCTGGTTGACGCAGAGATTGGAATGGGCGCCGTAGGAGAGGCCGACCGAGGCCGAGGCCCGGCTGATCTCCTCGATGGCCACCGTATGCGCCAGGTAGGTCAGGCCCGAACCGCCATAATCAGGGTCGGCCGTCACGCCGAGCAGGCCGAGCGCGCCGAACTCCTTCCACAGATGGGCCGGGAAGTTGTCCTCCCGGTCGATCTGCGCGGCCAGCGGCGCGATCTTGTCCTGCGCGAAACGGTGAACCATCTCGCGCAGTGCCTCGATCTCCTCACCAAGTCCGAATTTCATGGAATGATGATACATGGCGGTGCTCCTCCGAAGCGCCGACGAGGCGCAGGGTCATGGTCTGGTAGGTGTTGGTCACGTCGTCGATGGAAAGCCGGTCGTCGGGCCGGAACCACACGATGACGCCGGTAATCATCTGGATGATCGCCATCGAGGTCAGCGTCACGTCCTCGACGGCGAAGACCCCGGCCTCCTGGCCCTCGCGCAGGATCGTGCGCAGTTCCTTTTCATAGGCCGAGCGCATCTTCAGGATCTCGCTCAGGTGATCGTGCGAGAGGCTGCGCAATTCCATGTTGGAGACATGGGTCGCGTGCCGGCGCTCCACATGGAAGCGCACATGGTTGGCGATGAAGGCCAGCAGCCGGGCGCGCGGACCGCCATTGGCGGGCAGGGCGGCTTTCAGCGAAGCGGCCAGCCCCTCCATGTGGTCGCGCATCAGCTTGAAGAGCAGGTCTTCCTTGGCCGGGAAATAGCGGTAGAGCGCGGCCGCCTGCACGCCGACTTCCGCGGCAAGCTGGCGCATCGTCACGGCCTCGAATCCGTGCCGCGCGATCAGCGGCGCGGCCGCCTCGCGGATCGCCGCTTCCGTCCTCTCCCCGTCCGATCCGGCCGTGCGCGCCATGGTTCCTCCTGTCGACGGCATTAATAAAACGAACGTTCAATTATTTCAAGGCGTCTTCGCGGCTTGCCGCAATTTGCATGTGCGGTCATTGCGCCGTCACGGGGGAAGGGTTCACAATGGCGCTCCGACAAACCGCTGGCCGCGACACCCCATGAAGCCCGTTCTCGCCATCGCCCTCAATCCGACCATCGACGTGGCCTCGCAGGCCAGGCGGGTCCAGCCCACCTTCAAGATACGCACGCGCAACCAGCAGGTCTATCCCGGCGGCGGCGGAACCAATGTTGCCCGCGTGATCGCCGAACTGGGCGGTAGCGCGGAACTGGCTTACCTGTCGGGCGGCGCCACCGGCCCGGTCTTCGAAGGCCTGCTGGCGGGAACCGGAATCACGCTGCACGGCTTTCCGATGCAGGGCGCGGTGCGCATCTCGGTGACGATCTTCGAGGAGGAGACCGGCTTCGAATACCGCGCCGTGCCGGAGGGCCCGGAGGTGACCGGGGCCGAACTGGAACCGGTCTTCGATCTCGTGCGGAGCGTCAGGCAAGGCTACATCGTCGCCTCCGGCAGCCTGCCCCGCGGCTGTCCGTCCGATGCCTATGCCCGCATGGCCATGATTGCGGAGGCCAACGGCGTGCCCTTCGTGCTCGATACATCCGGCGATGCGCTGACGCAGACCCTTGAAAAAGCGAAGGTTTTCCTGCTGAAGCCAAGCATTGGCGAATTGTCTGCCCATGCCGGGCGCAAACTCGACGAGGATGGCGCTGTCGAGGTTGCCTCGGCCATTGTCGAATCGGGCGCGGCGGAGAACATCGCCGTGACCATGGGCCGCGACGGCGCCTTCCTGGCAAGCCGCGACGGCGTGATCCGCCGCCCGCCGGTGCACGTGAAGACCCAATCGGCCGTTGGCGCCGGGGACAGTTTCCTGGCCGCCATGGTGTTCAGGCTGGCTTCGGGCGCGGCCATGCAGGAAGCCTTCGAATACGGTCTCGCCGCCGGCGCGGCAGCCGCCATGACGCCGGGCACGGTGCTGTGCCGGAGGGCCGATGTGGAAGCCCTCTATGCCGGGATGCTTGGGCGCTGAACCGCTGCGTTCAGTCTGTTTTCTGCTGGTCGGCGAAATGCCGGTCGATATAGGCAAGCCAATGGCTGACATCGGCTTCCAGCGCGTGCAGGTCGCGCTCCAGTTCCTCGCGGACACCGCCCAGGACGCTGGTGCCGTCCTCCGGCAGTTTTTCCTGCAGGGCGCGTGCCCTGGCTTCCATGTCGGTCATCGAATAGGTGAGTTCGCCGTCCTTCACCAGTTGTTCCGCCGAGCGGGCCAACCGCTGGCGCAGCGCCTCGATCCGCTCGCCCAATTCCCTGATGCTTTGTTGCCCGGACATGATCGTCTCCTCTGCAGCCGTTCGGCGAAACCGCTACCCCCGCCGCCGTTGCCGCTCTCGTGGCGACCGGCACGGAACCACGCGGCTTCTGTTCCACATGGAGATCGTATGGCGGAACCATGGCAGGAATTGGAGCGGCACGATCCTGCATCCGGCAGGCCCGCAGGGTGCCGTTCAGGCGGCCGCCGCCGCCAGCGTGTCCGCGAGTGCCGCGGCGAACAGGTCGAGTTCGGCATCCGGCCCGCAGGAAATGCGGATGCAGCGGTCCAGCCCCGGCGCCATGGGCTTGCGCGCGAACACGCCGCGCTCCACCAGCCCGCTCATCACCGACAGCGCGAACGCGCCGTCGCGCCCGCAATCGATGGTGACGAAATTCGTCGCCGAGGGCAGGGCGGAGAGCCCGTTGCCGGCAGCGATGCCGGCGATGATGCCGCGCGCCCGCTCCACATTGGTGATGGTTCCGGCCAGGTGGTCATTGTCGCCGAGCGCCGCCAGGCAGGCCGCCTGCGCCATGCGCGTGATGCCGAAATGGTTGCGCACCTTGTCGAAGGCGGAAATGGCCTCCGCCTCGCCGATGCAATAGCCGCATCGCAGGCCCGCCAGCCCGTAAGCCTTTGAAAACGTGCGCATCCGCAGCACGTTCGGGCGGGCGGTGTCGAGCCCGGGCATGGTGCCGGCGGGCGCGAATTCGCCATAGGCCTCGTCCAGCACCAGCATGGTGGTCTCCGGCAGCGCCTCCATGAAGGTCTGCACCGCGTCTGCCTCGTGCCAGCTCGCCATGGGATTGTCGGGATTGGCGAAATAGACAAGGCCCGCGCCCTCGCGCTTCACCGCGTCGAGAAGCGCCTGCGGATCTTCCCGGTCGCCGGCATAGGGCACGGTGACGAGCCGCCCGCCGAAACCGCTGACATGGTAGTTGAAGGTCGGATAGGCGCCGAGCGAGGTGACGACCGGCTGCCCCGGCTCCACATATTGCCGCACGACAAGGCCGAGCAGCCCGTCAATGCCTTCGCCCACCATCACGTTTTGCGCCGCGACACCCAGATGCGCGGCCAGCGCTTGGCGCAGGTCGTGGTTTTCCGGGTCGCAGTATTTCCACATCCCGGGCGCCGCCGCCGCCATCGCGGCAATGGCCTTGGGCGAGGGGCCGAACCCGTTCTCGTTGGCGCCGAGCCGCGCCGCGAAGGGCCGCCCGCGCGCCCGCTCCTGCGTTTCCGGCCCCACGAAGGGCACGGTTGCGGGCAGGGATTGCACCAGCGGTGTGGTTTGCGGGCGAAGCGTCATGGCGTGATCCTCCTGGCCGCCTCCGCTTTACCAAGCCGCGCGCCGCGCCGGAAGCGCCAAATGAGAAATGGGATTGCCCCGAAAGGAAAACCGGGCGAACCCGGAATTCAATTGCGGCACACCGCAATCCAATTGCGGAACGAAAGACAACCGGGCGCCCCGAAAGAAAACGGCGCGCCCACGCCCAATTGAATTGGGCACAAAAAATCCGGGCGCCCCGAAAGGAACACGGCGCGCCCCAAAAAGAAAACGGGGCGTTCCCGCAATTCAATTGCGGCACAAAAAAACCGGGCGCGCCCAAAAAGAAAACGGGGCGCCCGAAAGCGCCCCGCAATCTGTTTCAACCGGACTTCTGATTAGAAGTAGCGGGTGAAGCGGATGAAGCCGGAGAACGAGCCGTCGACACCAGCAATGTCCACATCCTGGTAGGCCAGTTCCGAACGGACTTCGAAGTTCTGGACCGGGGTCCAGACCATCGACAGTTCAGCCGCCCAGGAGTCAACACCGGTGTTGATGTTGGTGGCGGTGAAGTAATGGTCGTTGTTGTACTGGAACGCCACGGACGCCGAGAAGGTCGACGTGAAAACGTGGTTGTACGAAGCCAGGATAGACCATTCGGCCGCACCGGCGCCACCGGGAACGGGGACCAGACGGGCAACGCCGTAGGAGTTGTCGCCGGAGGAGTAGTAACCGATCAGGCGCAGGTTGGAGCCGTTCATGTTCGGGATGTTGTACTGCATGCCGAGGGCAACGCCGAACTCATCCTGACGGCCAGCCAGGAGCGACATGTCGGAGTCGTAACCGACCGTGGCCCACACGGCGCCCCAACCGGCGTTGTAGGAGACCTTGCCGACCACATCCGGAACCCAATCGGCGGCAGCAGCAGCACCGGCGGTGCCGATGGCGCCATCGTCGTCATGCTCCAGAGAGAGCGTGGCGGCGAAGCCGTTGCCGGAGAAGGTGTAGGCGATCAGGTGACGCTGCTGGTAGCCGTAGTACATGCCCGTCCAGGAGTGCGAACCCCAGTTGGAAGCGCCGCCATTCTGCGAGTTGACGAAGGCCGACTCGGTGTAACCGATGCGCAGGCCGCCGAGCTCGAGGAAGGCCTGGTCGAACGTGACGTTGCCGTCAGCGTTGGTGCCCCAGGTGCCCTGCAGGCGCAGGTAGGAGCGCAGCGTGCCCCACTCGGTGTCCGAACGGGCGTCGATGTTCAGACGGCCGCGGGTCAGGACGTTGTAGCCCTGGTTGGTTGCGAGACCGTAGTGGTACGACGGGGAATCACCCAGGATCAGACCGTCGCTGTTGTGACCGCCAACCTGCATCCAGACATAGCCGGAGATGGACAGGCAGGTCTCGGTGCCCGGGATGTAGAAGAAGCCGGCGCCGTAGGCGTCGCAGACGCGGACATATTCAACCGGCTCGGGCTCATAGACGACAGCGTCGGCAGCCTGGGCGCCGGAAACCGCGACGAGAGCCGCAGCGGAGCCGAGAAGAAGGCTCTTGATGTTCATTGTTGACCTCCAGTCAAAGTTAAAAACGGGTCTGGGTACTTTAGCTGAAGGACAGCGTTTCCCTGCCCCATCCCCAATGTGCCGAAAAAGACGCGCTGTCCGCGCCCCTTCTTCGAGGCCGACAATACGCATGGCGTTTGCCCGTTCAACAAAGAACATCGCCTCGAAGGCCGGGCCGGATGCCGATGCACCCCTCTTGTTGCACAAAAGACACGCTTTCGGGGGTGGCGGTAACGCCTTGTTAACGAACGAAGCGATTTCCGGGCCTTTCCGTGATGGAGCGCCCTGTCGGCAAACCGGGCCTTTCCGGCGAGATTCCCGGAATCACTGGGGGAATCACGTGCCGCCCCGATGCGGTTTCCATTGCGCCTGGTCCGGCGTGTCCCCGAGGCTGTGGGCTTTGATGCAAAGCGGCGGCCCCGCCGCGCGGGCACAAGGAACGCGTGCGCGAGGGGTGCCAAGAAAATGGCGGGCGGGCGCAATGCCTTGTTGATTCTCCGGGGGCTTTTCTTTATCCACCGGCGCTGTGGAGAGGTGGCCGAGTGGTCGAAGGCGCTCCCCTGCTAAGGGAGTAGACGGGAAACCGTCTCGAGGGTTCGAATCCCTTCCTCTCCGCCATTTCGCAGGAGTTCGCGACTGTTCTCCGGACTTCGCGAAGATTCGCTGGAGCCTACTGCAGAACTACGTCCGCTTAGGATCGAGGCGCTAACCCTCGTCCCGCCTCCTTGACGCGTCGGCGATGATGTTCTCCAGCCGCGTCGCCCTAGGCCCAGTTCGCGACAGATTACGCAAGCCGAGGAAGCGAGGCTCTGGCTGCGCTGGCTCGAGAAAGGCGACACGCGGCTTGTCTGGCTTCGGGGCAAGGGCATGCCGTAGAAGCCGATCTGCTGGGAGCTTGGGATCAGTCGGGCAACAGCGAACCGACGCTGGCGATATGGCGTCACGGTCATCGTCTGACGGCTGAACGGGAAGCGGGTGCGGCGAAACCGGTCGATTAGCTTCCTGATAGAACGCGCTGAGCGCTCTGCAGCATCTTGAGGGAGGTCGGATCAATGTGTATCCATAACGAGACATGGCCAACAACTTGACTGCCGAAAAGGCTCTGATCTTCAGGATCACGCACAAAAAAAATCTGCCTTGGATCCTTAGGAATGGGCTGCACTGCAAGAATTCCGATGTTCAGGATCCCAATTTCGTTCGAATCGGGAACCTTGAATTGATTCAGCGCCGGACAGCACGGAATGTCCCCGTGCCGCCTGGCGGGACGCTGTCGGACTACATCCCGTTCTATTTCACGCCTTTCTCAATGATGATGTACAACATCAAGACTGGCTATGGGGGGATACGCCAGTTCCCGAACGCGGAGATCGTGATCATGGTGTCATCACTTCGGGGGCTTGCAGACCGCGGCGTAGCAACCGTGTTCTCGGATCGTCATGCGTACCTCCAGACTGCGCAGTTCTTCACCTCGCTCGACGACCTCGACAAGATCGACTGGGGCATCCTGCAGCGGAGGGACTTCAAACGTGACGTCGATGACCCCGAGAAGACGGACCGCTACCAGGCAGAGGCCCTTGTACACAGGCACTTGCCAGTTGAGCACCTTGCAGGCATAGTCTGCCTGAGTGAGAACGAAAAAGGAACGCTGGAACGGCAACGGGAGGAAGTTGGGCTCGATCTCAAGATCGTGGCGCGACCGGGTTGGTATTTCTGATGGTAACTTACACCCAAGGGAATCTTCTTGAAGCCGACGTCGACGCGGTGGTGAACACCGTGAACACGGTCGGAATCATGGGCAAAGGAATTGCCCTGATGTTCAAGGAGCAATTCCCAAGAAACTTCGAAGCCTATGCGCGCGCCTGCGATGCTGGCGAAGTGCGTATTGGGAAAATGTTTGTTACCGAGAACAAGGAACTCTTCGGTCCGCGCTGGATCATCAATTTTCCGACCAAGACCCATTGGCGAGTCAAAACCAAGATCGAATGGGTCGAGGATGGATTGAAGGATCTTGTCCGAGTAATTCGAGAGAAGAAAATTCATTCAATTGCAATTCCTCCACTCGGCTGCGGTAATGGCGGACTCGACTGGGGCGATGTGCGTCCTCTTATCGAGGTGGCATTGGCGGAACTTGATGGGGTCAATGCCATCGTCTACGAGCCAACTTCCAAGTATCAGAATGTCGCCAAGCGCACCGGTGTTGAGAAGCTCACCCCGGCACGCGCACTGGTGGCTGAGATGGTGCGTCGGTACTGCCTTCTTGGGATCGACTGCTCAATTCTTGAAGTTCAGAAGCTCGGGTGGTTCATCGAGCGCGGTGTCAGGCGATTTCAGGTGTCGGACCCGCTCAAGTTCGAGTTCCAAGCAAACAGGTACGGACCCTACTCGCACAATCTGACGAAGCTTCTCGATAGCCTCGATGGCAGCTATCTGCTGTGCGATAAGCGCCTTGCGGATGCTGATCCTCTGGACCTCATCTGGTTCAATGAGGCGAAGTACGACCGAGTGAAGGCATATTTGAATTCCGGTGAGGGCAAAGAATTCTCGCGCGTCTTGGAATGGGCCGCGACCACCATCGATGGCTTCGAGTCGCCTCTCGGCATGGAGCTACTGGCGACCATCGACTGGATGAAGCAGCACGACGGTATCGAACCAACCGTCGAAGGGGTTATGGAAGGTCTCAAGGAATGGGCTGGCGGCGAAGCAGCTGGCCAGCGCAAGTTGAAGATCTTCGACCCACGACTGGTTGCTATCGCCTTGGAGAAACTCGAGGCGTCGAACCGGCTGCCTGCCTGAAGATGCCTGTAGTTGTGGGGCAATAACGGCTGTCAAGTCTGCGCTGCTCCGCAGGACAATTTCTTGCGAGACAGCGCAAGGCAAGACGGATTGCCACTTCATCGTGATAAATAGCGATATACTTGGGAGAGGAGCGCGCCGGAAGACGCCGCGCCGCTGGCCTCCGGCGGCCAGCGAAGGGGCCGGCCGGGGTCCAATCCCCTAAACCACTGTTTTTGGCTTCTTCCTGGGCGTTTTCGTATGCTGGCGCGCAAAGCGCGGGACATGCCAGCGACAGGGCCGAATTTTTGGGACGCCACATGGAAGCCGCACCCACCCGAGCCCCGCGCAGACACCAACATACACGAGCCTTCCGGCCGGACATCGTTGGTGGCTGCGGGACCCACATGGAGTCCGGCGCGGCAAACCGGCGTCCGGAAGCCAACGGCATCCCCCTGACCGAGGCAGGCCCGTCACCACCACGATAAACGCAAGGGTGCGCATGCGGCAAAATGCGAAGGAATGGGCGGGAGTTGTTGGAGATACTCCTCCGCTTATCAGAGAGTTAGAGGGTGGGTCCTCCTACTCCGCCACTTCATCTGACCTTGCGCTGCCGCCCTGCGGGCTTCGCTCCGGCCGGGGCCTCGCAAAGGCTCGGACGGCCGTTGGCCTTGCGGCCCCTGCGGGTCCGAACGGTCTCTGACCTTGCGCTGCCGCCCTGCGGGCTTCGCTCCGGCCGGGGCCTCGCATCGGCCCGAACCGTCTCTGACCTCGCGCTGCCGCCCTGCGGGCTTCGCTCCGGCCGGGGCCTCGCGCTTTTGCCCAGCCAACCCGGATTTGACAGAAAGGCATGTGCATTCAGGCACCTGGCCGGCTGTTGCCTGTCCAGGGCGCTGTGTTGGCGTTCATCGTTGACTGGAGGTCAACAATGAACATCAAGAGCCTTCTTCTCGGCTCCGCGGCTGCCATGGTCGCCGCTTCCGCCGCCCAGGCCGCCGACGCTGTCGTCTACGAGCCCGAGCCGGTTGAATATGTCCGCGTCTGCGATGCCTACGGCGCCGGCTTCTTCTACGTCCCGGGCACCGAGACCTGCCTTGCCATTTCCGGCTATGTCCGCATGCAGGTTGGCGGTGAGACCTGGAAGGATGCCGGCGATACGGCGTCTTATCTCGCCAACGCATCCGGCGCTGCGGATGACACGACAGATGGTTACTCGATCCGTACCCGTGGCCGCGTGAACTTCGATGCCCGTTCGGATACGGAGTGGGGCACGCTCCGCTCGTTCGTTCGCATCCAGGGCACCTGGGGCACCAATGGTGACGGCAATGTCTCGTTCGATCAGGCCTTCATCGAACTTGGCGGCCTGCGCATGGGTTACTCCGAGTCGGCTTGGGCGCAGACCCAGAACGGCGGCGCCTCCAACTGGGGTGTGTCCGTTTCCGATACCGGCATGTACTACGGCTATCAGCAGCGTCACCTGATCGCCTATACCTTTGCCGGTAACGGCTTCGCTGCCACGATCTCGCTGGAGCATGATTCCGATACGCTCAATGCGGCGGGCACTGCTCTCGTTTCCAGTGCAGACGCGAACGATTGGATTCCGGATGTGGTTGGTAAGGTCTCCTACAATGCCGGCTGGGGCGCTGTGTGGGCCAAGGCTGCTTATGATTCGGACGCTTCGATTGTTGCCGGCCGTCAGGGTGAGTGGGCTGCTTCGCTCGGCATGCAGTACAACATCCCGAACATGAATGGCTCCAGCCTGCGTCTCGTCGGCTTCTATGCCTCTGATCCGAATGCCTATTCGGTTGGCTCCGAATGGTCCGTCGGCGCCGCTTACAACCATGTGTTCTCGAACACGTTCTCGGCTTCGCTCGGCTTCCAGTACTTGAACGATATCGATTTTGACGGCAATGGCCTTTATGACGGTGGCCCGGACGCCTGGGCGACGGAACTCTCCATGGTCTGGACCCCGGTCCAGAACTTCGAGGTCCGCTCGGAACTGGCCTATCAGCGCGCCGATACGCTTGACGGCACGTTCTCCGGCTACGTCCGCTTCACCCGCTACTTCTGATCTGAAGTCGGTGTGAACTGATCGGAGGCGCCGGCCGGTAACAGGGCCGGCGCCTCTTTCGCTTTTCAAATCAATGCGAAAGGAGACCGGGGGCTTTCGGCGAAAGCGCGCGGATGGTGCGAGGGAAGGGCCGGCGTGGCCGGGTGCCGGGCGGAACGATCCGCCGGACGGGACTCGACGCGGCCAGGCTTTGCCGCTAAGCGCCATGGCCGTGTGCGGCCCTGCAAGGGCGGAACCGGATCGGGCGTGCGGCCCGGCTGGCGTCCGGACGGGGCAAACGACTCTGCGTGGGGTGGACGCCGTGAGTGAAAGACGAAGCAATCCGCGGGGCCGCGCGCATGCGCCGGCCGTGCATCGGGCCATCATGTCCGGCCCGCGTGTCAGGATTGTCGAAAGCGTGACCGTCGGCGAACTGGCGCGCCGTTATCTGGACATTCTCTGGGAGGATGGACAGCACAAGCGCCATGTCGCCGCCTTCCTCGATGAAATCGACCTGCTCCTGAACCGTCAGGCGTTCAGTGTCTTTTCCGAGGACATGCTGGATGACGTTACCGGTCGCCTTCGCGCCAAGGGCAATTCCAATGCCACCATCAACCGCAAGATGGCGGCGCTGGGAAAGCTCCTACGCAAGGCGCGCAAGATGGGCGATGTCGTCGGCCTGCCGGAGTTCCGGCGCCAGAAGGAAAGGCAGGGGCGCATCCGCTTCCTCGAATGGGAGGAGGAGGACCGCCTGTTTTCGGCCATCCGCGCCCACGGCGAGGATGCCTGGCGGCTCTGTGTCTTCCTGGTCGATTCCGGCGCGCGCCTCGGCGAGGCGCTGGCGCTCACCTGGAACGACGTGCATGACGGGCGCGCCTCCTTCTGGGTCACCAAGTCGAACCGCAGCCGCACCGTGCCCCTGACCGCGCGCGCCCGCGAGGTGATCGCCATGCGCCGGGGCATGGGGCTGAAGGGGCCGTTCGCCATGCTCAACCAGCAGGCCTTCCGCTTTGTCTGGAACAAGGCGAAGAAGGAATGCGGGCTCGGCGCCGATCCCCATGTCGTGCCGCATATCCTGCGCCACACCTGCGCCTCGCGCCTCGTCAAGGGCGGGGTGGATATCCGCCGCGTGCAGATGTGGCTCGGCCACCAGACGCTGCATGTCACCATGCGCTATGCCCATCTCGCCGCCAACGACCTCGACGCCTGCGTCAACGTTCTGGAAGCCAACCGCATCGCCGCCGCCCGTGTCCCGGACACGGCGCGCGAAGACCGCGGCAGGGCATCGGCGACCGCCGGCTGACATTCTTCCGTTCTTTCCAACATGCTGAAATATGGTCAGGAAATGGGCATCTGCCTGAAAAGCGGGGAGCCGCCGGCCTCAAACTGTAGCGTCCGCGCAACACCGTCTGTTCCACGTGTTGAGCCGGCAAAAATATCGATTGCAAAGACCGCCGTCCGGGACCATCGGTTGATGAAACAGAGGCGTGTTGAAGCGCGTCCGGCAATTCGGGTGGCGACGTCCTGGAAACCAAGCACGGCCCGGCCTTCAAAGGCGGGTTTGTCGAGAATGGAGAGAGTGAACATGAACCTGAAGGGCCTTCTTCTTGGCTCCGCCGCCGCCCTGGTGGCCGTCTCCGGCGCCCGCGCCGCCGATGCCGTCGTCTATGAGCCCGAGCCCGTGGAATATGTGAGGGTGTGCGACGCCTACGGCGCCGGCTTCTTCTATATCCCGGGCACGGAAACCTGCCTGTCGATCGGCGGCTACGTCTATGTCCAGCTTGGCGCCACCAATGATCGCGGCCTGGTCACCGACACGCCGAACTATCACGGCTATGGCTTTGGCGGCTACAACGTCGCCACCCGCGGCCGCCTGAACATCGACGCCCGCTCCGACACCGAATGGGGCACGCTGCGCGCCTTCATCCGCCTGGAAGGCACCTGGGGCACCAATGCCGATGGCAATGTCGCCTTCAATCAGGCCTATCTGGAACTCGGCGGCCTGCGCATGGGCTACACCGAATCCGCCTGGGTGGATTCCATGAATGCCGGCGTCGCCACCTATGGCTCCCATTCCGATGGCGGCCTCTATTATGCCTACCAGCTTCGCCACCAGATCAACTACACCTATTCGGCCAACGGCTTTGCCGCCACGCTCTCGCTGGAGCATGACGATGACGGCTTCCTCGGCACCGCCGGTGCGGCTGCGGCCGCCGACTGGGTGCCCGATGTCGTCGGCGTCGTCTCCTACAATGCCGGCTGGGGCGGCGTCTGGGCGAAGGCCGCCTGGGACAGCGACTACATCCCGGTCGCCGGCCGTCAGGACGGCTTTTCCGCTCAGATCGGCATGCAGTACAACATCCCGAACATGAACGGCTCCAGCCTGCGCCTGCTCGGCTTCTATGCCGACACGCCGAACGCCTATGCGGTGGGCTCGCGGTGGTCGATCCTGGCCTCCTACAACCACGTCTTCACCGACACCTTCTCCGCTTCGGTCGCCGCGCAGTATTTCGGCGATACCAACTATGCCCTGGCCGGATCGCCCGATGGCTGGGCGGCGGAAGTCTCCACCGTCTGGACGCCGGTCGAGAATTTCGAGGTCCGCACGGAGACGGTCTATGCCAAGGCCGACGGCTTCGACGCCTCCGTTTCGGGCTTCGTCCGGTTTACCCGTTACTTCTGACCGGCGACGGCCTTTCTACCTTCAAGGGCCCGGCGCCATGCGCCGGGCCTTTTCGTCTGCGCCTGTGTCAGGGCGTGCACTTGCGCTTGCCCGTCCCTCCGATAAAGTCGAACCCATGGTGACGGGTGAGGGCGCCCGCCCGCAGCGACATGCCAGGGGTGACGATGTGTGACTGGAAGCGATGGACATGGCCGGGCATCATCGCCACGGTTTTCCTGACCGCGCTGGCCCTCTGGTTCCGCGCCGGGACCATCGAGAGCGACCTTGCCGCCAATATCGCCCATGCGCTCGGCAATGGCCATTGGGCCACCATTGCCATTGAAGGCCGTGACGTCACGGTTTCGGGCATCGCGCCGGATGAAGACCTCAGGGCCGAGGCCCTGCGCCTGGTGCGCGATGCCGGCGGCGTGCGCGCGGTGCATGACCGCACCGAGCTTGCCGGACGCGCCGAGCCCTACCGGTTTTCCGCTGTCAAGAACGCCACCGGGATCGTGCTGGCCGGCCATTTTCCCCAGGTTGACGCCCATGCCGCCGTGACCGGCGCAGCCGCCGAAGCCTTTCCCGGCTTCGCCGTCACCGACACCATGACGCTGGCCCGTGGCGCGCCTGACGGCTACACCAGCCAGGCCGAATTCGCTCTGGCGCAACTCGCCCGCCTTGCCACGGGCGAGGTGGACGTCACCGGCGACCGGCTGTCCGTGAAGGGGCGGGCTGCCGATGCTTCTGCCCATGCGGACCTCCGGCGCGATCTGTCGGGCATCCTTCCGGCAGGGCTGCAGGCCGGGTCCATCGAGATCGAACCGCCCGCCGGCGCCAGCGCCCCCGGAGCGGATGCAGGCAATGGCGGATAGGAAAGGAGACGGCACCATGTGGTATCTGGCCTCCCAGTTGTGGGTTTTCCTGGTTCTTGCGCTGTGCGCGGGCGCCGCTGTCGGCTGGATGACCTGCCGCAAGCAGGCCTGACGGACAAAGGAATTTCCTCCCATGACAGCGCTCATCGTCCAGTCCGCCCTGCTCATCGCCATCGCTTTCATCGTCGGCGCCATCGCCGGTTGTCTGGCCCGAAAGGCATTCGGCGCTGCCGGGAATGAGGATGGGGGCACCATCGTCGCGACCTATGGACTTGCCGGACCCGGTACGCCAGCGCCCGCCGCGCCGCCGCCGCGCCCGCAGGCACAGCCCGCGACCGCTCCCGAACCAGCGTCCGCGAAGGCCCCGGCGGCTCCGGCGCGGGAACGGGAATCGGAGGCCACGCCGGAGCCCGGCGCCGGTCCGGCTGCGGAACCTCCGGCGGAACCCGCGCCGCCTGCAGGCGGCGGGCCTGCACCCGACGACCTGAAGCGCATACGCGGCATCGGCCCGCAGAACGAGGCCCGCCTCCATGCCGCCGGCATCACCACCTTTGCCCAGATCGCCGGCTGGTCGAGGAAGGACCAGGCCGCCTGGGGCGAGCGGCTCGCCTTTCCCGGCCGCATCGAGCGCGAGGAATGGGTAAAGCAGGCCCGCGCCCTGGCGCGCGGTCAGGAAACGGCCTCCTCCGGGCGTTCCGCCAGCCGCAAGGCCGCATCGCCGGCAGATCAGTCAGCCGGTGGCGCCGCGCCGGAGGGCAAACCGCGCCTTCTCAAGGGCCCGCGCCGGGGCAAGGCCGACGACCTGACCCGCATTGGCGGCATCGGCAAGGCCATCCGGAACAAGCTGCATGAAACCGGCGTGTACCATTACGACCAGGTCGCGAAATGGAGCGATGAGGAAGCAGCATGGATTTCCCGTGCGATCGGCTTTCCGGGCCGCGTCGAACGGGAGGGCTGGAGGGAGGAAGCGGCACGGCTTGCCGCGCAACCGTCCGGATCGCCGCGTTCGGCAGGTGGTGCGGCGGCGCGCCGCCGCAAGCCGAAAGGCAAGTGAAGCGGCCGCCGGGCCGGTCAGGCCGGATCCTTGGCCGCCTTCGCCTTGCCCCGGTCCACGGACGCCAGGAAACCGGAGATGATACCGGGCAGTTCGCCGGTTTCCAGCAATGGCGCATGGCCCTGTCCTGCCACGGTCACGGTTTCCATTGACGGCGCATATTCGCGCATCCGTTCCATCGTGGACCTGGAAAACAGGCGTGAATTGGCGCCCCGAATCGCCATCAGCGGCATTGCCGTCAGGCCGACGAACTGCGGCCAGAGCACCGGCAGGGGCTTGGAAAGATCCAGCCCGGTCAACGTCTTGAGCAGGTTCGGGTCGTAGTCTGCGACTGGCTTTCCGTCCTCGTCGCGATAGATGGCGCGAGCGGAGCGCTCATGGTCGGCCGGCCCCAGCGCGGGAAAGGGTTCCTTCATCGCCCGGGCGACGATGGCGATGGCCTCGTCCCAGGTCCTGGGCTTTGGCGCCCGTTCCAGGTAGGTGCGGATCTGCGTCAGCCCTTCGCCTTCGATGACCGGGCCGACATCGTTGAGGATCCCGGCCTTCATCACGCCCGGGCGCATGCCGGCCAGGACATGCATGACAAGGCCGCCGCGCGAGGTGCCGATGAAGGCGCCATGCGCAATCCCCGCTGCCGCCAGGCCGGCCAGCACGTCGCCGGCCTCCACCAGGACGTTGTAATTGCGCCAGTCCGGGTCATGGGCCGATTCGCCGCGCCCGCGCAGGTCGAACACGATCACCTGCCGCGGTGCCTTGGGATGGGTGGAGAGATAAAGCGCCAGTTCATGGAAATCGCGCGCATTGCGGGTCAGGCCGGGAAGGCAGACGGCGGGCAAAGAATCGTGACCGGCTTCGCCATAGATCCGTGCATGCAGCTTCAGGCCGTCCTGCGCGCTGTAGAAAAGGTCGGCGTAACCGTCGTCGTTGGGCGTCATGAAAAGTCCGGTACCTGCTTTGGAATGTGGCGCGGAAAGGCGCCGCACGGCGAAGCGACTACCTAGCGCAACCGGGCCTTGAGGTCCAATCGTTCCTGAGAATCAGCCCGGAACGGACATATCAGCCGCCGCGGCCCGCCGTCAGGTCCTTCACCGGGTCCGTTCTGCCTGCAAGACGCTGCTTGTAGACCTGCAGGTTTTCGGTCACGCGCTGCACATAGTTGCGCGTTTCGCCATAGGGGATGCGCTCGATCCAGTCGACCGCCGCGTCGACGGTCATTCCCCGCGGGTCGCCATAGCGCCCGATCCATTCGGAGGCGCGGCGCGGACCGGCATTGTAGGCGATGAAGGTCAGCACGTAGGAGCCGGAAAACCGCTCCAGTTGCTGCGCCAGATAGGCAGCGCCCAGCGTTGCATTATAGGCCGGGTCGCTGGTCAGCCGGTCCCCGGAATAGGCGAGGCCGACATGGCCGGCCATTTCGCGCGCCGTCCCCGGCATGAGTTGCAGCAGTCCGCGCGCGCCCGCATGGGACACCGCCCCGGTATTGAACTCGCTCTCCTGGCGCGCGATGGCATAGGCGAGCGCCTTGCCGGCCGCATCGATGGCCGCCTCGTCGGGTATGGCGCCGGTGGGATGGGCAAGCCCGCCAACGTCAAGCCCCCGGCTGGCGGCGATCTTGCCGACGCGAAGCGCTGTATGGTGATCCTGCCGGCTTTCGGCCATGCGCGCCAGAAGCGCGATTTCGCCGCGGCTCTCCAGTTCGCCGGCCAGGTCGCGATAGAGCAATGTTGCGCGCCAGCCATGCCCCACCTCTTCCAGCCGGGCGATGGCCTGCACGGCCGCGCGCGCGGAAAACCGCCTGCGGTCATGCAGGTCCGCCACGGGCGGTTCGATGGCAAGGCGCGCCATGTCAAGCCGGGCCGAGGCAAGCTGGCCATAGAAGGTGGTGCCATACCGGGCAGCGAGACGGAAATGCGCTTCCTCGTCGCCCTCGGCGCCGGCCTCGACCGCCCGGCCTAGCCAGTATTGCGCCCGCGCATTGGAAATCGGCCCGTCGGCGATGGTCGCGATGGTGGCGAAATGGACGGCTGCCGTCTTCGGATCGTCGAGGAATGTGAGCGCAATCCACCCGGCATGAAACTCCGCGTCCGCCACGGTTCCCGGCCTGCCGCCACGCTGTCCCGCCGCGATCTGGTAGGCTGTACGGTATTTCTTCAGGTCCAGCATCTCGCGCGAAAGCGCGCGGCGCTCCACCCACCATTGGTCGAGGTCGATCAGTTCAGCCGGATCGGCCGGCGCACCGGCCATGACCTGCGCGGCTTCGGCGAAGCGGCCGGAACGCCGAAGGAAGCGGGCCAGCGCATAGGTGTAACCCGCGCTGCGCTCGCTCTCCGGCACCTTCTCCAGCAGGGCCGCTGCATTCGCATTGCCCCGGATGACAGCCGCCCAGGCCTCCTGCAGGGCAGGGCGGCCGCACAAGGGCGCCACCCGCCCCGCCGAGCGGATCCGGTCCTCGTAGAGCATGTATTCCTGCCTGTGGCAGTGGTCCGCCCTGGGGATCAGAGACCCGTAGCGGCCGAGAATCGCGAGTTCGTAGCGCGCGTCGAGCTTGGTCTCCCGCCAGAATTCGCCAAGGCGCCGGGCGGCCTCGCCGGCCTTGTCCTGGCCAAGCAGCGCGCCGGCAAGCGCCATCGCGCCCTCCGGCGTTTCCGGCTCCCTCGACGCGAAAACCCGCAGGATGGCGTCCGAGGATGCGCCCTCGCGCGCCAGCGCTCGTTCCAGGTGGCGGCGAATGGCATTGAGGCCGGGCCAGCCGTCCAGGTCGGCAATGGCCGATTGCAGTGCATCGGCGGAGAGATCCGACCCTCCATAGAGCGCGCTGGCCCAGGTCAGGATCGCCCGGTCGGGCGATTCCGCCGCCAGCGCGTCGCGAAAGCCGATGGCTCCGGCGGTATCGCCGCGCGACAGCGCATCCAGCCCGCTTCTGAGCGCCGGCATGTCCTCCGGCTGGGCAATCGGCGACGGCGAAGGCGCCGGAACCGTCCCGTCGCCAACCGTCATGGCACCGGTCACCGCGGCGGTCAGCGCGATCATTCCGGCCAGGGCCGGCAGGAGAAGCCGGGTGCTGAACATGGCGGCAACGCTCCTTCCCGATGGCATGGCGTCCGCGCGATGGATCCCATCGGAGCGCACACTGTGACGGATGCCCGTGAAAACAGGGTTAACGGGCGGTTACGCGGCCGCCAGGGCGAACGCTTTGCGGCGTGAAACCGCTCTTGCCGCACGCGCATGGCGAGACTATGGTGCCGCGCCTGTTGCCCGGCCGGAATTGTCCGTCCGCGCGCCGGCGCAAACCCGTAAAGTCATTCCTGGAGTCCACCGAAATGTTCAAAGGCTCGTTTCCGGCCCTCGTCACGCCCTTCACCGCCAGTGGCGCGGTGGACGAGAAAGCCTTTGTCGATCTGGTGGAATGGCAGATCGCGGAAGGCTCCAACGGCCTCGTCCCGGTGGGCACGACCGGCGAAAGCCCGACGCTCAGCCATGCCGAGCACCGCCGCGTCGTGGAACTCTGCGTCCAGACGGCGGCCGGCCGGGTGCCCGTGATCGCCGGCGCGGGGTCCAACAACACCCGCGAGGCCATCGGCCTTGTCGAACATGCCGAGGAGGTGGGCGCCAGCGCCGTGCTCGTCGTCACGCCCTATTACAACAAGCCCGACCAGCGCGGCCTCTATGAGCATTTCGCCGCGGTCGCCCGCGCCACCTCGCTGCCGATCATCATCTACAACATTCCCCCGCGCTCCGTCATCGACATGACGCCTGAGACGATGGGCCGCCTGGCGCACGACTTCAAGAACATTGCCGGCGTGAAGGACGCCACCGGCAAGATCGAGCGCGTCACCGAACAGCGGCTCGCCTGCGGCAAGGACTTCGTCCAGCTGTCCGGCGAGGACGCGACGGCACTGGGCTTCAACGTCCATGGCGGCGTCGGCTGCATTTCCGTCTCCGCCAATGTCGCCCCGCGCCTGTGCGCCGAGTTCCAGGCGGCCACGCTGGCCGGCGAATGGGACAAGGCCCTTGCCATGCAGGACCGGCTGATGGCGCTGCACAAGGCCATCTTCATGGTCTCCGGCGTGGCTGGCGCAAAATACGGCCTGTCGCGCATGGGCCGCATCGAAAACAACCTGCGCCTGCCGATGATGCCGGTAACCGACGCCGGGGCGGCGGCCATGGACGGTGCCATGCGCGCGCTCGGCCTGTTGAACTGACCGGCCGCAAGGCGCATTTAGACAGGATGAGCAAGGTCAAGTCGACAAACGGCAAGGTGATTGCCGAGAACCGCAAGGCGCGGTTCTCCTACGCCATCGAGGACACCATCGAGGCAGGCCTCGTGCTGACCGGCACGGAGGTGAAATCCCTGCGCCTCGGCACCGCCAACATCCAGGAGAGCTATGCCTCCATGGAGAAGGGCGAGTTCTGGCTGATCAATTCCTATATTCCCGAATACACGGAAGGGAACCGCTTCAATCACGAGCCGCGGCGCCTGCGCAAGCTGCTGCTCTCGAAGCGCGAGATGGCAAGGCTTGCCAAGGAAACTGACCGCGAGGGCATGACCCTTGTGCCGTTGAAGCTCTATTTCAACGAGCGCGGCCTCGCCAAGCTGCTGCTCGGCATCGCCAAGGGCAAGAAGATCCACGACAAGCGCGAGACCGAGAAGAAGCGCGACTGGAACCGCGAAAAGGCCCGGCTTCTCAAGCAGGGCGGCTGACCCGCCCGGCATCTCCGGCTCCTGCAAGCCTTCACGGACTCACCGCCCATACCGCGCCCAGGCGCCGCGCCGCGCATGGTCGCGGCATCCATTGTGGCCGAGTCCGCATGAAAAGACTTCCATATCATCATTTGTTCATGTATATGGTCTCCTGAATTCCTGTTGGAGGCCCCCCGCATGTTGTCCGGATTGATGAAGCGCTTCACCGCTGGTGCGTCCAATGTGATCGCCCATGACGATTTTGTCGCGGCACTCAAGGCGAAAACGCATGTCCTGGTCGATGTGCGCGAGGCCGGCGAGTTCCAGTCCGGACACATTCCGGGCGCCATCAATGTGCCGCTGTCCCGTTTCGACCCGGCCCGCATTCCTGCCGGCAAGCCGGTCATTCTGTATTGCGCCACCGGCGCACGCTCCGGCATGGCGGTCCGTTCGCTGCTCCAGGCCGGCCGCGAGGGCGTGGTCCATTACCGCCCGGGCGTGACGGGCTGGCGGCTCCAGGGCGGCAAGCTGGTCTGACCGGAGTTGACAGGCATCAAGGCGCAGGCGCGCGCCCTGCGCATGAATTGGCTACGGCGGCTGCGCGGCGTCGTGGCAGGCGTTTTGCCGTGCGGCTTTGACGAAGGAGGAAGCGATGGCGCATGTGGTGGTTCTCGGTGCCGGACTTGGCGGCACCATCATGGCCTACGAGATGAAGGATCAGCTCGGCCCGAATGACCGTCTGACCGTGGTCAACAAGGGCAGCACGTATTCCTTTGTTCCGTCAAATCCCTGGGTGGCGGTCGGCTGGCGAAAGCCTGAGGAGATCGAGGTCGATCTTGAGAAGACATTTGGCAAGCGCGGCATCGCGCTGGAACCGTGTGGTGCGAAACGCGTCCATCCGGCCGAGAACCGGATCGAACTCGAGGACGGCCGGTCGATTGACTACGACTATCTCGTCATAGCCACGGGCCCGGAACTGGCATTCGACGAGATCGAGGGCTTCGGCCCGGAATTCTTCACCCAGTCCGTCTGCCATGTCGACCATGCCTCGCAGGCCGCCGAGGCTGTGGAACGGCTGAAGAAAAACCCCGGACCGGTAATCATCGGCGCGGTGCAGGGTGCGTCCTGTTTCGGGCCGGCCTACGAATTCCTGTTCATTCTGGAAACGGCGCTGCGCCGCGCGAAGATCAGGGACCGCGTGCCGATGACCTTCGTCACTTCCGAACCCTATATTGGCCATCTCGGACTGGATGGCGTCGGCGATACCAAGGGCCTGCTCGAATCTGCCATGCGCGACAAGCACATCAAGTGGATAACCAACGCCAAGGTGAAGAAGGTCGAGGAAAGCACGCTGCACATTGACGAAGTGGGCGAGGACGGTCAGGTGAAGAAGGAAACGGCGCTGCCGATGGCCTTCACGATGATGCTGCCCGCCTTCCGCGGCGTCGACGCCGTGAAGGGCATCGAGGGGCTGACCAATCCGCGCGGCTTCATCCTCGTGGATGAGCATCAGCAGAACCCCACCTTCAGGAACGTGTTTTCCGTCGGTGTCTGCGTCGCCATTCCGCCCATGGGCCCGACACCGGTTCCGGTCGGCGTGCCGAAGACCGGTTTCATGATCGAATCCATGGTCACGGCGACGGCCCACAATATCGGAAACCTGATCAGGGGCGGCAAGCCGGACGCCAGAGGCACGTGGAACGCGGTCTGCCTTGCCGATTTCGGTGACAGCGGCATCGCCTTCGTGGCCCAGCCCCAATTGCCGCCGCGCAATGTCAACTGGTCATCGCAGGGCAAGTGGGTTCATGCCGCCAAGATCGGTTTCGAAAAGTATTTCCTGCACAAGATCCGGGCCGGCACGTCGGAACCGTTCTATGAGAAGCTGGCTTTGAAGGTGCTGGGCATCGACAAGCTCAAGGAAGTCCGCATGGACGACTGAGCGCCACGGATCCGTCATGGCGTTGAACACGGGCCGGGGGCGACACCTCCGGCCTTTTTTCGGTGCGGTCCGCAAATTCCGGTGCCGTCAGGCGAGATACCCGGCCACGTCCTCGAACACGCTGCGGAACATGGCCTCGGTGAGCCGTCCGGTATTCGTGTTGTAGCGGGAGCAGTGATAGCTGGAGAAGATGGCCGTCCCGCCGATCTCGCTGCGCGCGCCATGGCCGAAGGGATGCGCCGCCACGCGCCCGCCAAGCGCCCGGATCGTGGAATCATGGGCGATCTTGCCCAGTGTCACCACTGCCTGCAGGTTCTCGAACCGAGCGATGGTGGCAGACAGGAATTGCCGGCAGGTATTGATTTCCGCGCCGACCGGTTTGTTTTCCGGCGGAACGCAGCGCACCGCGTTGGTGACCGCCGCGCCGGTCAGTTCGAGGCTGTCGTCGGGCCGGGCCTCGAAGGTGCCGTTCGCGAAGCCGAATGCCTTCAGCGTGGTGTAGAGCAGGTCGCCGGCATAGTCGCCGGTGAAGGGACGGCCCGTGCGGTTCGCGCCGCGCAGGCCTGGCGCCAGCCCGACGACGAGCAGGCGCACATGGCTTTCGCCGCGCTGGTCGGCGAAGGTGGGAACCGGGGCATTATGCCAGTCCGGCTCGCGCGTGCGCCAGAGGGCAATGAAGTCATGCAGGCGCGGGCACAGCGCGCAATCGCGCGGCGGTTCGCTCCGCGCCGCGTAAGCGGCGGCCATCTCAGTAATCGTCGTCCTCGAAATCGTCCTCCGTCACCGGCGCGCGGCGCGGGGCGGCGCGCTCTGACGGATCGCGGCCGACCTTGTCCTTCAGGCTGGCCAGATCGATGAAATGGTCCGCCTGGCGGCGCAGGTCGTCGGAAATCATGGGCGGCTGAGACGTCATGGTGGAGACCACCGAAACCTTGCGGCCCTTGCGCTGAAGGGCATCGACGAGGATGCGGAAATCGCCGTCACCAGAGAAGATCACGAAATGATCGACGCTTTCCGACAGTTCCAGGGCATCAATGGTCAGTTCGATATCCATGTTGCCCTTGATCTTGCGCCGGCCCGAGGCGTCGGTGAATTCCTTGGCCGGTTTCGTGACGACCTTGTAGCCGTTGTAGTCCAGCCAGTCGATCAGCGGACGGATCGAGGAATACTCCTGGTCCTCCACCAGGGCGGTGTAATAGTAGGCGCGGAGAAGATACCCTTTCTCGTTGAAATGGGTCAGCAACTTTCGGTAGTCGATGTCGAAACCAAGCGCCTTCGAGGTTGCGTAAAGGTTGGCTCCGTCAATGAAAAGCGCGAGCTTCTCGCGGGGATCGAACATCTTGGTCACCTCGTTGTGGAATCGCACTTTTCCGGTGTTCGACGTTCCGGCGCATGCATGTCGTGTTTTTGTCTCTAGGGGCAGCACGTCACGCTTGAACTATCTGTTGTATCTTACGATGCCAAGGAAAATCGGATTTCCGCCATATTCTTTTCCGAGTTTGTGGCAAGGGAAGGGGTGCTGACGCCTTGCGTCGCGGACGTGTTTTCTGTATGCACCCGCTTTGCCCTCCCTCAGATGCACGGAATTGAAGAAAGAGGCATTCCATGGCCCGCGTCACCGTTGAAGATTGCATTGACAAGGTCACGAACCGGTTTGACCTGGTTCTGCTCGCCAGCCATCGCGCCCGCCAGATCTCGCAGGGTGCGCCGATCACGGTCGATCGCGACAATGACAAGAATCCGGTCGTGGCCCTGCGCGAGATCGCCGACGAGATGCTGTCGCCGGGCGACCTGAAGGAAGACCTGATCCACTCGCTGCAGAAGCATGTCGAGGTCGACGAACCGGAAGCCGACGTTCCGGCAGCCATCGACAAGCCGGCCGAAGAAACGGTGGAAGCGGCGATGGACGACACCGCGGACGAGCCGGTTGCCTTCGACCGGATGTCGGAGGAAGACCTGCTGGCCGGCATCGAGGGCCTTGTCGCGCCCGAGAAGAACGACGATTTCTGATGATGGGCGCCGCCGCGCGGCCTTCCGCCTGCGCGCCGGACGGATTATCACTGTGGCATGCGCCGCTCCGGAACCGGTGTGGCGCATGTTCTGTTTCGACTGTACGGGAACCTGAAAGCCCATGATGCGCCAGTACGAGCTTGTGGAACGCGTCCAGCGCTACAAGCCCGATGTCAACGAGGCCCTGCTGAACAAGGCCTATGTCTATGCCATGCAGAAGCATGGCCATCAGAAGCGCGCTTCGGGCGATCCCTATTTCTCCCATCCGCTGGAAGTCGCGGCCATCCTCACCGACATGCACCTCGACGAGTCCACCATCGCGGTGGCGCTCCTGCATGACACGATCGAGGACACCGACGCCACCCGCAAGGAAATCGACGAGCTTTTCGGCGACAATATCGGCAAGCTGGTCGAGGGACTGACCAAGCTCAAGAAGCTCGACCTGGTGTCCAAGAAGGCCGAGCAGGCGGAAAACCTGCGCAAGCTCCTGCTGGCCATTTCAGACGATGTGCGCGTGCTGCTGGTCAAGCTCGCCGACCGGCTTCACAACATGCGCACGCTGGACCACATGCGCGAGGACAAGCGCCGCCGCATCTCCGAGGAGACCATGGAGATTTACGCGCCGCTGGCCGGGCGTATGGGCATGCAGGACATGCGCGAGGAACTGGAGGAACTGGCCTTCCGTCACATCAATCCGGAAGCCTGGCGCATGGTCACCGAGCGCCTGGAAGGATTGATGAGCCGCAATGCCGGCGTCATCGGCGAGATCGAGCAGCAGCTTTCCGAGGTCTTCCAGAGAAGCGGCATCAAGGCGGATGTGAAGAGCCGGCAGAAGAAGCCCTGGTCGATCTTCCGCAAGATGGAATCCAAGGCGTTGTCCTTCGAGCAGCTTTCCGACATTTTCGGTTTCCGCGTCGTCGTCGATGCGCTGGACGACTGCTATCGCGCGCTCGGTGCTATCCACACCACATGGTCCATGGTGCCCGGCCGGTTCAAGGACTACATCTCCACGCCCAAGAGCAACGATTACCGGTCCATCCATACCACCATCGTCGGGCCGTCGCGCCAGCGCGTCGAATTGCAGATCCGCACGCGCGGCATGCACGCCATCGCCGAGTATGGCGTTGCCGCCCACGCCATCTACAAGGACAAGGCCACCAGCGCGCTGACCGACGGCCATGCCATTTCCCGTGATACCAACGCCTATGCCTGGCTGCGCCGCACCATCGAGCAATTGTCGGAAGGCGACAATCCGGAGGAATTTCTCGAGAACACCAAGCTGGAACTGTTCCATGACCAGGTGTTCTGTTTCACCCCGAAAGGCGCGCTGATCGCCCTGCCGCGCGGCGCCACGCCCATCGATTTTGCCTACGCCGTTCACACCGATGTCGGCGACACATGCGTCGGCGCCAAGATCAATGGCCGCATCATGCCGCTGATCACGGAACTGAAGAACGGCGACGAGGTGGAGATCGTGCGCTCCAAGGCCCAGGTGCCGCCCGCCGCCTGGGAGTCCGTGGTCGTCACCGGCAAGGCCCGCGCCGCCATCCGCCGCGCCACGCGCGCGGCCATCCGCAAGCAGTATTCCGGCCTCGGGGTCCGCATCCTCGAAAGGGCCTTCGAGCGCGCCGGCAAGACCTTCTCGCGCGAATCGCTCAAGCCGGTCCTGCATCGTCTCGGCCACAAGGAGATCGACGATGCGCTGGCCGCCGTCGGCCGGGGCGAACTGCCCTCCGGCGATGTCATGCGCGCCGTCTTTCCCGACTACAAGGACGAGCGCGTCACGCCGGCGCGCGCCGAGAAGGGGGCAGGCTGGTTCAACCTGCGCAATGCGTCGGGCATGGTGTTCCGCATTCCCGGCCAGAAGGACGCCGACGCCAATCCGCGCAACGCACTGCCGATCCGCGGCGTGCGCGGCGACCTGCCCGTCAATTTCGCGCCCGAGGGCGCGGTGCCGGGCGACCGCATCGTCGGCATCATGACGCCGGGCTCCGGCATCACCATCTATCCCATCCAGTCGCCCGCCCTGACCGCCTTCGACGACCAGCCCGACCGCTGGATCGACATCCGCTGGGACATCGACGAGGCCTCCGGCGAGCGGTTTCCCGCCCGCATCTCGGTCAATGCTATCAATGCGCCGGGCTCGCTGGCCGAGATCGCGACCGTCATTGCCGAATCGGACGCCAACATCCACAAGCTGACCATGGTGGAAACCGCGCCGGATTTCACCGAGATGGTCGTGGACCTGGAGGTCTGGGACCTCAAGCACCTGACACGCCTGATCGCCAGGCTCAACGAGACGGCCAGCGTCGGCCAGGCCCGCCGGGTCCACGGCTGACGCCGCGCCAAGGGGAACAGCGCCCATGACCATGACGACCGAAGACGTGCTTGCCATCTTCCGCGAGGCAGGCGCCGTCCTGGAAGGCCATTTCATCCTGACTTCCGGGCTGCGCAGCCCGGTCTTCCTGCAGAAGGCCCGCGTCTTCATGCATGCCGGAAAGACCGAGACCTTGTGCCGTGCGCTGGCGGAAAAGATCCGGCAGGCCGTGCCGGGACGCATCGACTACGTGGTCGGCCCTGCGATCGGCGGGTTGATCCCGGCCTATGAGACCTCGCGCCACCTCGGCGTTCCGGCCGTCTGGGTGGAGCGCGAAAACGGCGAATTCCGCCTGCGCCGCTTCGAGATGGAGGAGGGCGCCCGCGTCGTCATCGTCGAGGATATCGTCACCACCGGCCTGTCGATCCGCGAGACGGTGGAGGCAATGCGCAAGATCGGGGCCGAGGTCGTCGCGGCGGCCTGCATCATTGACCGTTCGGCGGGCAAGTGCGATGTCGGCGTGCCGCTCGTCGCCCTCGCCGAATACGAGGTGCCGGCCTATCCGGCCGACGCGCTTCCGCCCGAACTTGCCGCAATTCCGCCAGTAAAGCCCGGTAGCCGGAACATCTGAAAGCCTTGCCGGCCTTGCATCGGCAACAGGGCCTGGGCCGGCGGCTTTTTGCTTGCTCCGGCCGAACCGGAAAGCCTACATAGCGGCATCGGGTTCGGGTTTTCGCGCGGCGGGAAAGCGGCGGCCGAAAAGAAAGGTTTAACGGTCCGGATCTAAGGTCGGACCGGGGTTGGCGATGTTCGCCGGGGAATTGGGTGAATGCTATTCAGGCGGCGCAAGAAAGCGGATTTTATGGAACGTGCGCGCACGTTTTTCTGGCCCCGCCGGTCGTTCCTGCGCTCCGCCCAGTATTTCATCAAGCGCGTGCTGCGCCTGTCGGCCACGCCCCATGCCATCGCGGCCGGTGTCGCGGCCGGCGTGTTCGCCTCCTTCACCCCTTTCCTGGGTTTCCATTTCGTCATCGCGGCAGGTCTCGCCTGGCTGATTTCGGGCAACGTGCTGGCCTCCGCGCTCGGAACGGCTGTCGGCAACCCGCTGACCTTTCCCTTCATCTGGGCCGCCACGTTCAAGATCGGCCAGATCATCACCGATGGCGGCTTCGGCCAGGTCCACAAGCACATCAACCTGTTCAAGCTGTTCGCGGACCTCGAGTTCTCGCAGCTCTGGCAGCCGGTTCTCAAGCCCATGGCCGTTGGCGCCATTCCGCTCGGCATTGCCTTCGCCGCCGGCTTCTACTTCCTGACGCGCTGGTCCGTCGCCGCCTTCCGCGAGCAGCGCCGCAAGCGCCTGGCCGACCGTGCCCGCAAGCGCGCCGCGCGCATGGCGGCCCGCCATGCCGCCGGTCATCTGCCCCCCGACAACGCGGCGCTGGGCTGATGATCATCGGACTCGGATCGGACCTGATCGACATTCGCCGGGTGGAGCGCTCCCTGGAGCGCTTCGGCCAGCGCTTCACGGACCGCATCTTCACCGAGGTCGAGCGCGCGAAATCCGACCGCCGCAAGGAGCGCGCCGCATCCTATGCCAAGCGGTTTGCCGCCAAGGAAGCCTGCGCCAAGGCCCTTGGAACCGGCCTGTCGGGCGGTGTCTTCTGGCGCGACATGGGCGTGGTCAACCTGCCGGGCGGCAAGCCGACCATGAACCTGACCAATGGCGCGCTCGCCCGCCTGCGCTCCATGGTGCCGGCCGGCCACAGGCCGGTCATCCACCTGACGATCACGGATGATTTTCCGCTTGCCCAGGCCTTCGTGATCATCGAGGTGCTCCCCGACGCGCTGGAATCCTGACCCTGCGCGATGCGGGGCTCTTGCTGAGCCGGCGCGGGATGTGCGCCGTTGCAGCCGGCCTTTCGAGCCGCTAAGAGGAACGCCGGACTCAAAGAGGAAGACATGAGCGTGGCTGACAAATCCCAGAAGAAATCCGGTGGTCTCCTCGAGATCGTCAGCGTCATCGCACAGGCGCTGATCCTGGCCGTCATCATCCGTTCATTGTTCTTCCAGCCCTTCTCCATTCCCTCCGGATCGATGCGCCCGACCCTGCTGGAAGGCGACTACCTGTTCGTCAACAAGTGGGCCTATGGCTATTCGCGCCATTCCTTTCCCTTTTCGCCGAACCTTTTCGAGGGACGCATCTGGGCCGGCGAGCCCGAGCGCGGCGACGTGGTCGTGTTCAAGTTCCCGCCCGATCCCTCGCTGGATTACATCAAGCGCGTGATCGGCCTGCCGGGCGACCGCATCCAGATGCGCGACGGCGCCCTCTACATCAACGGCGAGGCGGTCAGGCGTGAAAAGGTCGGACAGATCGACAATCCGGACATCACCGAGATGAACCGCCCGGTGGATGTCTGGCGTGAGACCCTGCCAAACGGCGTCAGCTATGACACGCTCGACATAACCGCCAACGGCATCTCCGACACGACGCGCGAATTCACGGTCCCGCCCGGCCACTATTTCATGATGGGCGACAACCGCGACAATTCCAACGACAGCCGCATGAGCGTCGGTTTCGTGCCCTACGAGAACCTCGTCGGCAAGGCCACGGTGATCTTCTTCTCCGTCAGCGGCGGTTCGAGTCCGCTGGAAGTCTGGCGCTGGCCCTCTGACCTGCGCATCGACCGGCTCTTCACCGGCATCAACTGACCTGGCGGGAGAACGTATTGAGCCGCGCAAAAAGGACGGGGGAGGCACTGGCGGCTGAGATCGGGCGCCTGACGGGCCACCGGTTCGCCGATCCCGCCCGCCTGGAACGGGCCATGACCCATGCCAGCGCGCGCCGGACCGGCGGCGCCGATTACGAACGGCTGGAATTCCTGGGCGACCGGGTGCTGGGCCTGGTGATCGCCGAACTGCTGTTCAGCGCCTTTCCCTCCGCCAACGAGGGCGAGTTGTCGGTGCGCCTGAACCAGCTTGTCAGCGCGGAGACCTGTGCGGCGGTGGCCGAGGAGATCGGCCTGCACGAATTCATCATCACCGGTGCCGAGATCAGGTCGCTGGCCGGACGCAAGCGCATGAACCTGCGCGCCGACGTCATGGAATCGGTCATCGCCACCATCTATCTCGACGGCGGGCTGGATGCCGCACGCCCGTTCATCCTGAAACACTGGGCCGGACGGGCGAAGGCCGAAGGCGCGGGACGGCGCGATCCCAAGACCGCGCTGCAGGAATGGGCACACCGCCAGGGCGGCCTCGTGCCCGTCTATGTGGTTGAAAGCCGGGAAGGCCCGGATCATGATCCGGTCTTCGCCGTCAGCGTGACCGTCGGCAAGCGCGCGCCCGAACACGGGGCCGGCCGCTCCAAGCGGGCCGCGGAACAGGAAGCGGCCACGAAACTCCTCATTCGCGAAGGCGAATGGGAGGAGGAACAATGAACGAAGACACGTCCAGTCCCGCCGCGGAAACCCGCGAGACCCGCTCCGCCTTCGTCGCGCTCATCGGCGCGCCCAATGCCGGCAAGTCCACGCTTCTGAACCGTCTCGTCGGCGCGAAGGTCTCCATCGTCACCCACAAGGTGCAGACGACGCGCGCCCTCGTTCGAGGCGTCGCGATCAGGGATGCAAGCCAGATCGTCTTCGTCGATACGCCGGGCATCTTCAAGCCGCGCCGCCGCCTCGACCGCGCCATGGTCTCCACCGCATGGTCGGGCGCCCGCGACGCCGATATCGTCTGCTTCCTCATCGATGCCGAACGCGGCCTGAAGGGCGATGCGCTCGACATCCTGGAAAGCCTGAAAGAGGTGCGCCAGCCCAAGGTGCTGGTCATCAACAAGATCGACACGGTGAAGCGTGACAGCCTGCTGGCGCTTGCCGCGGCGGCCAACGAGGCGGTCGCCTTCGATGCGACCTTCATGATTTCCGCGCTCAACGGTTCAGGCTGCGACGACCTGATGTCCTGGCTGGCAAGCAAGGCCGTGCCGGGGCCCTGGTACTATCCGGAAGACCAGATCTCCGACCTGCCCATACGCCAGCTTGCCGCCGAGATCACCCGCGAAAAGCTTTATCTTCGCCTGCATCAGGAATTGCCCTATTCCTCCCATGTCGAGACGGAACGCTGGCAGGAGCAGAAAAACGGGTCCGTGCGCATCGACCAGGTCATCTATGTCGAGCGCGACAGCCAGAAGAAGATCATCCTTGGCCGCAAGGGCGAGACGATCAAGGCCATCGGCCAGGCCGCGCGCGAGGAACTGGCCGAAATCCTCGAACAGCCGGTTCACCTCTTCCTGTTCGTCAAGGTGCGTGAAAACTGGGGCGACGATCCCGAACGCTACCGGGAAATGGGGCTGGACTTTCCGGGCTGACGTGTGGAACGTCGGCCCATGAAGTGGAGAGACACAAGGAATTTCAGCGAAAGTTGCAGACTTTCGCGCTCGCGAAATTGCGTGGGGAAAAGCCGGTTTCAGCGAAAGTTGCAGACTTTCGCGCTCGCGAAATTTGCGTGGGGAAAAGCCGGTTTCAGCGAAAGTTGCAGACTTTCGTGCTCGCGAAATTTGCGTGGGGAAAAGCCGGTTTCAGCGAAAGTTGCAGACTTTCGCGCTCGCGAAATCGCGCTTGGGACAAGCGTCGTTTCCACTCTGGACTTCCCGCCGCATGAGGTAGATCGTCGGCCGATGGAGTGGAGAGACGAAGGCATCGTTCTGGGCACCCGCAGGCATGGCGAGACGAGCGTCATCCTGGAAGTGATGTCGCGCGCCCATGGGCGCCATCTGGGGATGGTGCGCGGCGGGCGTTCGCGGTCCATGCAGCCCGTCCTGCAACCCGGCAACCGGGTGGACCTGGCATGGCGCGCCCGCCTGGACGAGCACATGGGCACCTTCCAGGTGGAACCGCTGGAGCATCATGCCGCGCGCCTGTTTGCCAGCGCCACCGGCGTCTACGGCCTTCAGGCCTGCGCCGCGCATCTGCGCCTTCTGCCCGAGCGCGATCCCCATCCCCGTCTCTACGAGACGCTTGGCATCCTGCTCGGCCATCTCGACGACCCGCAGGGCGCCGGCGAACTCTTCGTGCGTTTCGAACTCATGGTGCTGGATGAACTGGGTTTCGGCCTCGACCTGGCCCGCTGCGCGGCCACGGGAACGGCCGAGGACCTGGCATGGGTGTCGCCGAAGACCGGCCGGGCGGTCAGCCGCGCCGCCGGCGAACCCTGGGCGGACAGGCTGCTGGTGCTGCCGGGTTTCCTGACGCGCGGCGCCGCCCGCCGCGCCGATGGCGAAGGCCTGGACCGCGCCCTGCGGCTGACGGCCCATTTCTTTGCCCGCCATGTCTGGGAGCCGAGAGGCATGACGGAACCGCAGGAAAGGGCAGGCCTTGCCCAGGCCTTGCGGAAGCATTTCGGCACGAATGAGGGCACGGCCGCATGAGCGGATGGCGCGAACGCTTGGATGAGGCGAGGCGGAAGCGCGAGTACGGCACGATACCGCTGGCCGATATCGCCCGCTATTCCGGGCTGGACCTGATGCGCCGGATGATCGAGGGAACCTATCCGCCGCCCTCCATCGGCGGCGCGCTGGATTTCGTGCTGACGGAGGCCGAAGAGGGCCGCGTCGTCTTCACCGGCTGGCCTTCCGAGGCGCATCTCAACCCGATGGGCACCGTGCATGGCGGGTGGGCGGCGACGATCATGGATTCCGCGCTTGCCTGCGCCGTTCACACCACATGCGCGCCGGGCGAGGCATCCACAACGGTGGAATTCAAGGTCAACCTGGTCCGTCCGGTCCTGCCTGGCATGGGCGAGTTGACCTGCGAGGGCAGGGTGGTCCATCGGGGCCGCAACCTTGCCGTTTCCGAAGCAACGCTGCGCGGCCCCGACGGCAAGACGCTGGCCTTCGGTACGGAAACCTGCTCAATTCTGCGCATGCCGGGTTGATCCGGTCGGCAACGGGAGGCGGGACCCGTGTTCTACATCGATTTCATGGAATTGCTCGTGCTGGCCGGTGTCTTGCTCGTCGGCTTCTGGGTGCTGCTCAACCGGTTGCGCAAGCTCGAACGCCGCGTGGCGGAAACCGAGAAAAGCCTGTTGGCAATCGCCGGCCGCTTCACCCCCGCCGGCCCTGTCCTTCCCGCCGCCCAGCGCGTTGCTGCGGACGCCGCCGCGCCGTCCGGCACCGGACCCGTGGCGGCAACGGTGCCGCCGGCCACGCCGCCTGACGCCGCCTTTCCGCCACCCCTTCCGCCGGACCTGCCGCCCGCGCGTGCCGAACCCGCCGAACGGCCCGCACGCTCCCTGGAGGAGACCATCGGCAGCCGCTGGGCCATCTGGGTCGGCGGTCTGGCCTTCGCGCTCGGCGGGCTCTTTCTCGTGCGCTACTCCATCGAGGCCGGCCTGTTCAGCCCTGCCGTGCGCATGGGCGTCGCCACGGTCGCCGGATTGGTGGCGCTGGCCGGCGGCGAATTCATCCGCCGCCGCGAAGGGCAACCCGGCCTCGCTACGGATCGCGCCGCCCATGTCCCCGCCATCCTGACCGCCGCCGGCCTTGCCATCCTCTTCGGCGTCGCCTTCGCCGCCCATGCCGTCTATGGCTGGGTCCCGTCTGCGGCCGGCTTCCTCATGATGGGGCTCGTCTCGCTGGCCGCCATCGCCTTGGCCATACCCCACGGCACCGCGCTGGCCGGCCTTGGCCTCGTCGGCTCTTTCGCCACGCCTGTGCTGGTGGCCTCGACCGAGCCCAATCCCTTCGCCCTGTTCGGCTTCCTGTCAGCCGTTCTCATCGCCGCCGCGGCGCTGGCCCGCCTGAAGGACGCGGCATGGGTGCTGGTGCTGGGTCTGGCCGGAACCGGTATCTGGCTCGTGCTCGACGGGCGCTTTTCCCCGTTGCCGTCGCCCTGGGCCAGCCTGATGGCGCTCGCCGCCATGGTCGCTGCCATGGGCGGGATCTGGCTGTCGCGCCGTCCGGCGCCGGAAAACCTCGGTCTTGCCATTGCCGGACGTACCGGCCTGCCGGTCTTCGCCGGTGCCCTGATCGCGCTGGTCGCCGCGCTGTACGGCCTCGGCCTGCAGGGCCTTGAGTTGGGTGCCGTGCGCCATGCCGCCGCCATCGCCGCCCTCCTGCTCGTGGCCATGGCGCTCTGGCGGCCGGGCGGCATACACGGTGCGCCGGCCGGCGCTCTATTGCTCTGCGGCCTTCTTGCCGGCTGGATGCTGACCCGCTTCGACGTGATCGGCATCGTCATCGACCTGTTCGACCTGCAGCAGGGCGGTCGCGTCGTCGCCATCGGCGCGGGACCGGGCGAGGGCGCGTTCCTCGCCTATGCAATCGGCTTCGGCCTGCCCGTGCTCGCTGCCGGCCTGCTCATGGCCTGGCGCCTTGCGGGCGCACGCCTGACCGCCATGCTGTGGGCCTTTTCCGCCGTTCTGGCTCCGCTTGTCACGCTCGCGCTCGCGGTGGGCAATTACGCCCGCTGGGACGAGGATTTCGCCTACGGCCCCGGCGCGCTGGCCCTGGCCGCGATCCTTGCCGCTGCCGCCTTCGGCATCTGGCGCCGCGAGGAAGGCGGACGCCCCTTGCTTTCCGCATCGGCCCTGCTGTTCCTTGCCGCGGCCCTGCCGCTCGGCGTCGCGGTCCATCTGCTCACCACCGCCGCATGGACCGGCATCGTGCTCGCCATCCTGGCGCTGGGCCTTGCCGCCTCGCTGGCGCGCGGCGGCCATCCCGTTTTCGCCTGGATCGCCGTCCTTGGCGCCGCCGCCGTGCTGGCCCGCTTCGGTCTCGATCCGTCCGTGGCGGGCCATGGCGACCTGTCGGCCACGCCGCTGCTCAACTGGCTGACACCCGGCTATTTCGGGCCGGCTCTGGCCTTCGCCGCCGCCGCGTGGATCCTGCGCCGCACGGATGCCGCGACACCGGCCCGCCTCATGGAAGCCTTTGCCCTGACCGCCGGGATGGCCGGGGCCGCCATGCTGGTCCGCCACGCCATGCAGGGCGGCGTCCTGTCTCTGGAAGGTCCGGTGACGCTCGGCGAACAGGCGCTCTATACGATCCTGCTGCTGGGCGTCTCGCTGGCGCTGGTGCGTCTCGATGACCGTGCCCCAAGCCCGGTCTTCCGTCTTGCCTCCATGGGCCTCGGCCTTGCCGGGGCGGCCATGGCGCTGGTCCAGCATCTCGTCGTGCTCAATCCCTATTTCACCAACCGCTTCGTCGGTGACTGGCCGCTGGTGAACCTTGTCGGGGCGGCCTATCTGCTGCCGGGCCTCATGGCCTCGCTCGTCGCCTGGCAGGCGGTCACGCGCCGCCCGCGCGTCTATGTGTTCGCCATGGCCGGCATGGCCGCGCTCATGCTCTTCGCCTGGCTCAACCTGGAAATCCGCCGCTTCTGGCAGGGGCCGTTCCTCGGCGACTGGAAGGGCGCCAGCGCGGGCGAGACCTACAGCTATTCCGCCGCCTGGCTTGTCGCCGGCCTCGCGCTGCTGGCCGCGGGCCTGCGCCTGGACCGGCAGGGCCTGCGTTTGGCTTCCGGCATCCTCGTGCTGCTGACCGTGCTCAAGGTCTTCCTGTTCGACATGGCCGAACTGGAAGGCGTGCTGCGTGCTGCCTCCTTCATGGGGCTCGGCGTCTGCCTCATCGGCATCGGCCTGTTCTACCAGCGGGTACTGGGCCGGGTGAGGGCGCCTACTGTGCCGGCTGAAGGGCAGGGCGGCTGACCGGCGCCTCGCGGATCGGCCAGTGCACCGCGGCGGCGAACAGGCCGAGCGCCACGCCGAGCCACCAGACGATGTCGTAGGAGCCGGTCGAATCGCGCAGGTAGCCGCCGAGCCATACGCCGAGGAACGAGCCGATCTGGTGCGACAGGAAGACGATGCCGCCCAGCATCCCCAGATGCCGGGTGCCGAAGAAGATGGCGACCAGTCCGTTGGTCGGCGGCACCGTGGAAAGCCACAGCAACCCCATGAGGATGGCGAAGGTGACGACCATGGCCGGGCTGTGCGGCAGGAGCAGGAAGGCCGTGACCAGCGCCGAGCGCGCCAGGTAGATATAGGCCAGGAAGACCGGCTTGGAGTGGCGCTGTCCGATCACGCCCGATGCCAGCGATCCGATGATGTTGAACAGCCCGATCAGCGCCATGGCGATGACCGCATAGCGCGCCTCGATGCCGATGTCGGCCAGATAGGCCGGGAAATGGGCGGTGATGAAGGCCACCTGGAAGCCGCAGACGAAGAAGCCCGCCACCAGCAGCACATAGCTCCTGTGCGCGAAGGCTTCCGCCAGCGCTTCCCGCACCGTCTGCTCCGCCTCCGCCTGGGCGATCGGCGACGACTTCGAATTACCTGTCAGCGGGATGGCGAGTACCGGGATGACCAGCATGAGCGCGCCCATCCACACCAGCGCATCGGCCCAGCCCAGTGCCTCGATCATGCCCTGCGACAGCGGCGCGAACACGAACATGCCCGCCGATCCGGCCGCAGTTCCCATGCCGAAGACCATGCTGCGGTGTTCCGCCGACACATTGCGCGCGAAAGCCGCCAGCACGATGCCGAAGGAACCCGACGCGATGCCCAGCCCGATCAGCACGCCGCCGCTGATATGCAGGACCGCGGGCGTTGTCGCCACCGACATCAGGACGAGGCCGGCCGAATAGAGGATGCCGGACAGCGCCAGCACCCGCCACGTCCCGAACTTGTCGGCGATGGCCCCGAAGACCGGCGTGCCGAGGCCCCAGAAGATGTTCTGGATCGCCATTGCCAGTCCGAAGGTCGTCCGGTCGAAGCCGCGATCCTCCAGCATGGGGATCAGGAAGAAACCCATGGCCGAGCGCGGCCCGAAGGTCATCAGCGCGATCAGGCAGCCACAGGCCACCAGGAGGACGGGAAAGGAACGTGCGGTGCTCGCGCTCGCGCTTTTGGCGGACATGGTCGGGATCTCCGGCATATGAGCGCCGGACAATTCCCGATCCCGGCCGTCAGGTCAAACGAAAAGCCGTGGGCGATCGGATCAGCCGTTTTGATCCGTTCGCCCGCCGGATCAGGCCGCGGCACCCGGTTTGGCTTGCGTGGGGATGTAGTGGATGTCGCGTTGCGGGAAGGGAATGGTCAGTCCCGCCGCCTCGAAACGCTCCTTGGCCAGATGTGTCAGGTCGCGGCTGGTCGTCCACCAGTCCGCTGTCGTCGTCCAGTAGCGGCAGGTCACATCCACCGCGCTGTCGCCCAGCCCGGAGACGAAGATGTAGGGCTCCGGGTCCGCCAGCACACGCTCGTCCTGCGCCATCAGGTCCCGGTAAATCTCCATGGCCTTGTTGATGTCGTCGTCATAGGCGATGCCGATGACGAGGTCGTTGCGCCGCGTCGGGTTGCGCGAGTAATTCGTCACCGCCTGGCTCCAGAGTTCGGAATTGGGCGCCAGCAGGAAGAGCCCGTCCAGCGTCTTGAACTCGGTGGCGAAGAGGCCGATTTCCTCCACCGTGCCCATGGTGCCGCCCGCCTGGATGAACTCGCCGTTCTTGAAGGGGCGCAGCACCAGAAGCATGATGCCTGCCGCCACGTTCTGCAGCGTGCCCTGTAGCGCCAGGCCGATGGCAAGGCCGGCCGCGCCGAGGGCTGCGATGATCGAGGCGGTCTGAACGCCGAATTGCGACAGTACGGTCACCAGAACGATGGCCAGCACGCCATAGCGCACGATCTTGGACAGGAACTTGCGCAGCGTCTCGTCGAAACCCTTCCAGGAGCCAAGGCCGCGATAGGCCCATCGCTCCATCATGCCTGCCACGATGAAGCCGATGATCAGGATGACGACGGCACCGATCACCGAGAAGGCGTATTGCACGACCAGCGCGGAAAGGCCGGTCATGGCCCCTTGCACGGCGGCGACCGTGCTTTCGGCGGAAAAGTCCATGAATTGCTCCTTGTGTCTGCCCGGACAAAGTAAATCGCCACGATAACGCACCACCGTCCGGGCGGTTCCGTCGCGGCCACAATTCAGCCGCAATGCGGGCGCTAACGCGTTTTGCTGCTTGCGCGGATGAAGGCCGCACGCAGGCGTCCGGCCCCATGCCGGTCCGACCGGCCTTGTACCCCACGCGTTGTACCCCTTGTGGCATCCATGACAACAGCCCTGCGCCGGGCCACGCAGTCCGATATCGAACAGCTGGTTGCCCTCGAAAACGCCGTTTTCGACGCGGACCGGATCTCGCGCCGTTCCTTCCGCCAGCTCATCGACCGCGAGACCGCCGAAACCATCGTCGCCGAGACCGGCGGGCGCATTTGCGGCTATGCCATGGTGCTGTTCCGCAAGGGAACGGCGGTGGCGCGGCTCTACTCCATCGCCGTCCTGCCGTCCGCCGGCGGGTCCGGGCTCGGCGCGCATCTGCTGGAAGCAGCCGAGGATGCCGCCTTCGGTCATGGCCGCATGGTGTTGCGGCTCGAGGTGCGCGAGGACAATGCCCGCGCCATCGGACTTTACGAGCGGCGGGGCTATCGCAGGATCGGCCGCTATCTGGACTATTATGCCGACCACACGACGGCGCTTCGCTACGAGAAGCTTCTGCGCGGTGCCACGCAGCATCGCACCTCGGTTCCCTATTACGAGCAGACGGCCGATTTCACCTGCGGGCCGTGCTGCCTGATGATGGCCTTGGCCCACTACCGGCCCGGCTTCCAGCCTTCCCCGCTCATGGAAATCCGCCTTTGGCGCGAGGCGACCACGGTGTTCATGCTGTCCGGCCCCGGCGGCTGCGAACCGCACGGCATTGCCGTCACCGCTGCACTGAACGGGCTCTCCGCCGAGGTCATCGTTTCGGAGGAAGGACCGCTTTTCCTCCAGTCCGTGCGGTCGCAGGAAAAGCGGCGCGTGATGGAACTCGCCCAGGCCGATTTCCGCCAGCGCGCCGCCGGCCTTGGCATTCCCGTGTCGGTGCGGACCTTCACCCTGGAGGATATCCGCACGGCATTGGCCGACGGCAAGCTGGTGGCCGTGCTCGTCTCGGGTTTCATCATGTTCGGCAAGAAGGTGCCGCACTGGGTACTGGCCATCGGCGATGACGGCGCCCACATTTTCGTTCACGACCCATGGGTGGAGGACGAGGCCGGCGAGACCGTTGCCGACGCGGCCAACATTCCCATACCCCATTCGGTCTTCATGGCCATGGCGCAGTTCGGCAAGCCGCCGCTGCGCGCGGCCGTTCTTCTGGGAGGAAAGCAGGCATGACATGGGTCATCCTGACCGGCAAGGCAAACGACATTGACCAGGCGCAGACCCCGCACAAGGTCATCACCATCCGCGATTACCTGACGCATCCCAACCTGTTTCGCGGCCAGCGGCCAAAGATCATCAATCTTGCCGGTTCCTATGCCTACCAGAGCCGCGGCTATTATGCCTCGCTGCTGGCCTCCTCGCGGGGCCACCGGGTCATTCCCTCCGTCGAGACCATGATCGACCTGTCGGAGCCCAAGCTCTACGAGAACGCATTGCCGGATCTGGAACAGGCGCTCAACGCCTCGCGCAAGGGTTTGGAGCCCTTCGCGGCCAACCGGGTCCGCTTCTTCTTCGGCATCGGTCCCTCGAAAGGCTGGGAGCGCTTCGGCCGCCTTCTCTTCGACTGGTTCCGCGCGCCCTCGCTGGAAGTGGTGATCGAGCCCGGCGAGTGGATCCGCATCCGCCGCATCGGCTTCCATCCGGTCTCGCGCATGGATGCCGGCGAGAAGGAGCGTTTCCTTGCCGCCCTGGAATCCCATACCGCGCGCGAATGGCGTGACCGCAAGTCGCGGACCCCGGCGCGCTATTCCTTTGCCGTGCTGGTCGATCCCAAGGAGGAATTGCCGCCGTCGAGCATTTCCTCGCTCAAGTACTGGGCGCGCATCGCCGCGCGCATGGGGGTGGAGGTCGAACCGATCACCAGGAAGGACCTGGCGACGCTGGCCAATTATGACGCGCTGTTCATCCGCGAGACCACGTCGATCTCCAACCATACCTACCGCTTTGCCCGCCGCGCCCAGCAGGAAAACATGCCGGTGATCGACGATCCGCTGTCGATGATCCGTTGCACCAACAAGGTCTACCTGCACGAACTGATGGGCGTGAACGGCGTGCCGGTGCCGCCGAGCGTCATCATCGCCGGCCCGGGCGACCTTGACCGGGCCGCCCGCGATCTGGGCTTTCCCATGGTGCTGAAAATCCCCGACAGCGCCTTTTCACGCGGCGTCAAGAAGGTCGCCGACCTGGATGCGCTGAAGGCGCTGGCAGCCAAGTGGCTGGAGGATTCCGACCTCATCATCGCGCAGAAATTCCTGCCCACCGCCTTCGACTGGCGCGTCGGCGTGCTGGGCGGCCAGCCGCTTTTCGTCGTGCAGTACCTGATGGCCAAGAAGCACTGGCAGATCGTCAACCATGAGACCGGCGGCAAGCCGCAGGAGGGCGGCTTCCGTTCCTTCTCGCTGGCCGAGGCGCCGCCCGAGGTGATCGACATCGCCGTTCGCGCCGCCCGCTGCATCGGCGACGGGCTTTATGGCGTGGACCTGAAGGAGACGCCGGAAGGTGTCGTCGTCATCGAGGTCAACGACAACCCCAATCTGGAACACGGCGTCGAGGATGCGGCCGAGAAGGACGCGGTCTGGATGAAGCTCACGCAATGGTTCATCGACCGGCTTGAGAGGCAGGGCTAGGCCCGGCGGCGGGGTTCAGCCTGCCACCAGCGCATCCACATCCAGCGGCAGCACGAAGGTCTGTCCCTGGTAGGCCATGTCGCCAAGGCCGATGGTTTCGATGGCGGTTGTCATCCGGCCTTGCCGGCCGAGCAGCGTGTCGGCCGTGCTGACCAGCAGCCGGTTCGGCGTCGCGGTCGTGGAATTGGCGCGGATATGGCGCGCAACCGTCATCTCGTCGAGATCGGGATTGAGTGCGCAGGCCGTGATGAACGCGCCCGCGGTGGAGCGCGATATGCCTGCGAAGCAGTGGATGACGAGCGGGCTGGAGCGATCCCAGGCACGCACGAAATCCAGCAATTGGCGCACATGCGCCTCGCCGGGCGGCGTCATGCCGTCCATGGCCATGTCGATGTCGTGCATGCCGAGAAACAGGTGGCGGTCCGCCGCCACCGAAACCGGTCGCGTGACAGGCGTTCCCTCGTTGATCAGCGTGACGATGTGGCTCGCGCCGTGCTGTTCGACGGTGTCGTGCAGCCTTGCCAGCGAAGTGACGACGATATGCGGCATGGCCGGCTCCTCCCCGAGGGCGCCCTGCGCCCGGTGCTCCCGCATTCCGCTGCGAATGGCAGCAAGGCGGTTCAGCGTTTTGTGTTGCGCGCCGCCTCGATGGCCTCGAAACGGGCGATGAATTCCCTTTGTACGATATGGGCGGGCTTCGGGTCGAGATCGAACTGTGCGGCAAAAAATCCGCGCGGCCGGCCGAAATATTTCACCGCTTCCCGTTCCGAGAAACCGGCCAGTTCGGTGGCCTCGAAATAGGCCGAGACGATGTCGGCGCGCTTGATGGCGGTCTTCAGCGTCCGCGCCATGCGCGCCGGCAGGCCGAAGCGCAGGTGGATGGCCTCCTGCAGGCGTTCCTCCACCACCTTGTAGCCGCCGCCCATCACCGCCTTGAAGGGCGAGATCATGTCGCCGATCACGTATTCCGGCGCGTCGTGCAGCAGCGCGGCCAGTTGCTGGTCGGCGGAAGCGGCAGGCACCATCGCCATGAAGACCTGTTCCACGATGAGGGAATGCTGCGCCACGGAAAAGGCATGGTCGCCCGCCGTCTGCCCGTTCCAGCGCGCCACGCGCGCCAGACCGTGGGCGATGTCCGCGATCTCGACATCCAGGGGCGAGGGGTCGAGCAGGTCGAGCCGGCGCCCCGACAACATGCGCTGCCAGGCCCTGGGCGGCGCTTCCGGCCGGTCAGCCATCGTCCGGCGTGTCCCCGGCCGTGTCGGGAAAGCGGTAGGTCACGTGCGGCGGAAGCGAAAGCGTCACCGCGACGCCGCCCGCGCTGACCGGTGAGCCGGCGTCCATGGCCGCCTTCACCCGGTCGATGCGCGCCAGCGCCAGGCCCGACGCGCCATCCACCGACCCCAGGGCGCCGACCGGCTTGCCGCCGGCCTCCAGCGCCGTGCCGGGCGCGGGCAGGGCGCCTTCGCCCGAAACGAGCAGGATGCGCCGGCGTGCGGTGCCGCGATGCTGCATGCGCGAGACCACCTCCTGGCCCACGAAGCAGCCCTTGCGGAAGGAGACGCCGCCGGTCTGGTCCAGCCCCGCGTCATGCGGGAAGGCGTCGCCCTCGGCGTAATCGCTCCCGGCTTCGGCGACACCATGGGCAATCCGCAGCGCTGTCCATTGCGCCAGGTCATCCTTGCCCTCCGGCGCGCCATAGTGGCGCCAGACCCCGATGCCGGGAAAACGCTTGTCGCGCAAGGCACCCGCAGGCGGTGAATCGGTTTCCCAGGAAACGGATGCAGCCGCCTGTTCCGCAACGCTGATCTCGACCTTTGCCCGCAGCTTGTAGAGCATCAGGCGCCGCGCGAAGTCACCTGCCGACGCGGCCAGGCAGTCCAGCCGGAAGGCATCGTCGCCGGCACGGCCGGCGAGGAAGTCGAACATGATCTTGCCCTGCGGCGTCAGCAGCGCGCCCGGCGCCAGGATGCCCGGTTCCAGGCCCTCGATGTCGCAGGTGACAAGATTGTGCAGGAAATGCGCCGCCTCCGGTCCCCTGACCGTGATGAGGGCGCGATCGTCCAGCAAGACGGATGGCATGGCGTGTCTCCGGTGTTCGGGAGCCATCATCTATGCGCCGCGCCCCCGTCCGGCAAGGGCAGGCAGGGCCGTTCAGTCGCCGGCCACGAAGAAGACCCAGCGTCCCTCCGGGGTGATGCCGGCACGGTAGAAGATATAGGCGCCGAAGGCCTGCATGTCCTCGTAGTCGCCGGCGGTCACCAGCTTGAACAGTTCCACCTTCTGCGGCGGCGTCAGCTTGTCCAGCGGCGTGGCGTAGAAATAGGGCCAGACATAAAGCTCCTGTTCGGTGCCCGGGTCCATGCGCACGAATCCCGCTTCCAGCACTTCCAGCAGGATGGCCAGGATTTCCTGTCCCTGCCCGTCGCCCGATGTGCCGCGCAGGAAGGCGATCGGGTCGCTTTCGATGCCGCCGAAGGACAGCGAGGTCATGTTTTCGCCCGTGCCCAGCAGCGGGCGCAACCGTTCCACCTCGCCGGTCCTGGCCGCTTCCATGATGAGTTCGCGCATCCTTTGCACCGGTTCCGGCAGGGCCGAGATGTCGCGCAGGATTTCCGGCACAGGAATGTCGCGGGGCCTTGCGGTTTCGCCACCGTCCGGATCGCCGGGTTCTTCCGTGCCGTCCGGCTCCGGTTGCGGCTCGTTGGAAAGGGCCGGCAATTCGTTCGGCAGGGGCACGGGTTCGACCATGACCGGCGGCGGCGCGGCCTCTTCGGCCGGTTGCGCGCCGTCGGAACCGGTTGCGGGCGCCTCGTCGCGCTTGAGTTCGCTCAGCGCGTTTGCCGGCAGGCCCGCGCACAGGAAGATGGACAGGGAAAGAAGAAACGCGATCGCCGCTCTGCCGGGACGAAGAGTCGAAATCATGTCAAGGATCTCCCGCTCAGGCGAGAGGAAACGACGAAAAGCCCGGCGCGTCAATGCCGCTGGATGTCGGGATCGAACCCGCCGTTGAGCGCCTGTTCGCGCATCCGTTCCAGCAGCGCCAGCACGGCCTGCTCGCCGGAATCGCGATGCAGTTCCTCGAGCGCGATGGCGACCGCGGTCTCCGCGATGATCTCGGGCTCGATACCCGCCATCAGCCCCGCGGCCCAGGCCTCGTCGTGGCATTCGGTTGCCGAAATCCGCTTTTCCTCGCGGATCATGGCGTCGATGTCGTTGGCTGATCCCTGCATGCTCTTGCCCCGGATTTTGACCCCAGCTTTTTAAGCCTCGGTTAAGACTTGTATCAGGGGCAGCGGCCTTGCACACCCCGTTGGTGAGGAAAAAGTTAACGGCGCGCCAAGATTCATGGTTTCCGGCCGGTTCACCCGCCGAATCGCACGACGATCTCTCGGCTGAGCGCCTCGCCTTCCTTCATGTAGTCCGCGATGGCCGCCATGGACGCATCGGTACAGGTGGTATGGATGGCCGCATAGCTGCGGTAACCCCGGTTGAAGGCCGCGACATAGCGTTTGCGGCGTTCCCCCTCGGGGGCTTCGGCCGCCAGCACCGCCTCCATCTGGTCGCGCCAGGCATTGCCCTTCTCGCCGCACAGGTTGCGCAGGTAGTGCAGTGAACCCAGCACTTCCGACAGGCGCAGCATCCGGTCGTCATAGGGCGCGGTCTGCGCCCCGGCGGCCATGGCGGACGCAAGCAGGAACAGGCCGGAAAAGGCGGCGCGGGAAAATCTCATGGGCCGGTTTCTGCACCGCTTTCGTGGCGCTGGCAAGGCATGCGGCATCACGCCATGCCTGCTATGGCGCGGGCCACCGCCAGCGTCGAATCGGTCACCGGCAGGCCGTCCATCTCGTCCAGCGTCAGCCATTCGGCGGTCTCGGCGTCGTCGCCGGCCAGCGGCGTTCCGCCCGCATAGGCACCGGTGTGGACGTGCAGCCGGTAGGTCACGCCGGCCCCCTCGCTGTCGAGATCGAGGACGGAGTGCAATGTCAGCGCACCGGCCGTCATGCCCGTTTCCTCCATCAGTTCGCGGCGCGCGGCCTCCTCCAGCGTCTCGCCTTCCTCCACGCGCCCGCCCGGAAAGGCATACTTTCCCCTGGCCGGGGCGTTGCCGCGCCGCACCAGCAGGAAACGGCCCTCGTTGTAGATGGCGACGGAAACAGCAGTGCGGATGGGAAGCGCGCTCATGCGCATCGTCTATCCCAAGCCGTGCGCGGATGCCACCGGCGCTTGACCGGAGCGGGGCCGTGGCGCAGTTTCGCGCCATGTGTGGACGCTTTGCATTGACGGCAACGCCGGAGGAGGTGGAGGCGGTCTTCGGCCTGGCCGGGATCGAGGCCTTTCCGCCGCGCTACAACATCGCCCCGACACAGCCGCTGCTCATCGTCGCCGCCGGTCCCGTGCCCGAACCCGGTTCCAACCTGCCGGACCGCGTTGCCATGCTGGCGCGCTGGGGCTTCACGCCCTCCTGGGTGAAGGACCCGCGCGATTTTCCGCTGCTCATCAATGCGCGCTCGGAAACGGCGGCGCAGAAGAATTCCTTCCGGGCCGCCATGCGCCACCGCCGGATGCTCGTCCCGGCCTCCGGCTTCTACGAATGGAAGCGCGACGGCAAGGCGAAGGCGCAGCCCTACTGGGTGCGCCCGAAAGGCGGCGGCGTCGTCGCCTTTGCAGGGCTCTGGGAGACCTGGGAAGGCCCGGAGGGCTCCGCCGTCGACACCGCCTGCATCCTGACCACGCGCGCGAACGCCGCCATTGCCCCGATCCATGACCGCATGCCGGTAGTCATCCGGCCGGAAGACTTTGCCCGCTGGCTGGACTGCCGCACGCAGGAACCGCGCGACGTGGCCGGTCTGCTCGAACCGGTGGAACCGGATTTCTTCGAGGCCGTCCCTGTCTCGACGAAGGTCAACAAGGTGGCCAATGGCGGGCCGGATGTGCAGGACGCCATTGACCTGCCCGATGCGCCGGAGCAGAAGCAGGAGGAGGCCGCGCCGGAGAAGAAGGACGGCGGCCAGATGTCGTTGTTCTGATCGCCGGAGTGTGCCCAGCGTGACTGCCGTTCTTCCTGCCGCCGTGTCGGGCTTCCTGCTCGGCGCGACGCTCATCATCGCCATCGGCGCCCAGAATGCCTTCATCCTGCGCCAGGGCCTGTTGCGCGAGCATGTCTTCCTGCTCTGCCTCATCTGCGCAATGGCCGACGCGGCGCTCATCGCCGCCGGCGTCGCCGGTCTCGGCACGCTGATCGCGCAGGCGCCGGTCCTGATCTGGTGGGTGACGCTGGGCGGCGCGCTGTTCCTGACGGTCTATGCGCTCATCGCGTTTCGCCGTGCCTTGAATCCGGGCGCGCTGCGTGCAGGCCCGGCGCCGGGCGGCAGCCTGAAGCAGGCGGTTCTCACCTGCCTGGCCTTCACCTTCCTCAATCCGCATGTCTATCTGGATACGGTGGTGCTGCTCGGTTCACTGTCGGCACGCTATGCCGGGCAGGCACGTCTTGCCTATGGCCTGGGCGCCGTCGCGGCCTCCTTTGCCTGGTTCTTCGCGCTCGGCTACGGCGCGCGCCTGCTCCAACCGTTCTTTGCCCGTCCGTCCGCCTGGCGTGTGCTGGATATCGTGATCGGCCTCATCATGGCCGGCCTTGCCGCAAGCCTCTATGCGCGGTTGTGAACGAACGGGAAGTTACGGGCAATCGCTGTCGCGCACATAGCGCGCCTTGACCCAGCCTTTCGTCACCCGGTCGCCGTCATAATGCGTCACGGGGCACCACCGGCTGCCCCAGGGCCGGGAAAGCGGAATGCAGGTGTCATCGAGGTGAATGATGCCGTGGGCCTGCGGTCGCAACCGGTCGACGATGCGCGCCGAGGCGGAAGGCCGTGCCCGCATGTTCAGCACGTCCCAAGTGGCAACGTTGACGACGTAAAGGCAGCCGGGCCCGGACGTGGCCTGGGCGGTGGCGGGCAGGGTGGCAAGGGCGAGAGCCATGGCAAGGCGTTTCATCGCGGTTCCTCCGGCAGTCTGTTCGCCCCATCGAAAAAGATACCACGGAGCCTGCCGGGAACAACGAAAAACACCCTTGCCTGGTGGTTTCGGCCGCCGCCGTCAGTGGCGCGGCTTGCCGCCCTTCGCAGCGCCGGTCCTGCCTGCATAGATCAGGGCGGCGGACAAGGCCGCGGGTCCGAGCTTGCCATAGCGCTCCGACAGGCCTGAATCGTTCCATCGGGCCTGTCGGGCCGGCGCTTTCGCCGTGGCGTTCTTGGTGCTTGTCTGTTTCATGGCGTCACCTGCATTTCGCTGGACTGGCTCCATCATGCGCGCCGGAATGAAACAGGTGGTTAATGGACCGGTTAACCGGGATTAACGCTTTTCGGATGCCGCGGGCTTCCTGGCACCCGCCTGCAGCGCCGCGCGAATGGCTGCCGGTCCGATCGCGCCGTAATGCATGAGCAGCTTGTCGGCGGGTTTCGGGCGGTCGGCGGCTTGTTTGCCGGACATGTCTTGTCTCCGTTGGTGTCAATGGCGTTACGTTTCGTCATGTGGTGGCCGATCTGGGCAAATCGGGGGCAAAAGCACGGCGTTTCGGAGAAATCGGAAAAGGGCGGTGCGGCATGCCGCGACTGTTGCGCAAACGCCACGCCCGCAGCGATTTTCCGGCTTGACCGGACCGTGTCCCTTGGCGATAACCCTCGGCCATGAAAACGGTTCTGCGCGTTCGCGCCATCTGCATTTGCGGGATCATTATCAGCTAGCACATCGCTGGCCGGCCGTTTTCGTCCTCACGACAAGCCCATGAGACAAACGCCCCGGCCAGCAGGCGGGCGGCATCGTGCCGTGCGCGAAGGGGAAAGAGGATCATGGCGGACAACGGCTTTCGCGGCCTTCGCATCACCAACACGCTGACGCGCCGGAAGGAGGACTTCGTTCCCGCCGACCCGGCCAATGTGCGCATGTATGTCTGCGGCCCCACGGTCTACGACTACGCCCATATCGGCAATGCGCGCCCCGCCATCGTCTTCGACGTGCTGTTCCGCCTGCTGCGCCATCTCTACGGGCCGCAGCACGTCACCTATGTGCGCAACATCACCGACGTGGACGACAAGATCAACGCCCGCGCGCTGCGCGATTTCGGCGCGGAGATCGACGCCGGCCGGATGACGCTGAACGAGGCCATCCGCCAGGTCACCGGGCGCACCTACGAGCAGTATCACAAGGATGTGGCGGCGCTCGGCTGCCTGCCACCGACCGAGGAACCGCGCGCCACCGAGCATATCGCCGGCATGGTCTCCATGATCCAGGACCTGATCGGGCGCGGCCATGCCTATGTGGCCGAGGGGCCGGAAGGCCGGGAAGTGCTGTTCGAGACCGGCTCCATGGCCGACTACGGGCAATTGTCCAAACGCAGGCTGGAGGACCAGCAGGCCGGCGCGCGCATCGACGTGAAGGACCACAAGCGCGCGCCCGCCGACTTCGTGCTGTGGAAGGAATCCTCGGCCACGGAACCCGGCTGGGACGGGGATTTCACCTTCGAGGGCAAGCCGGTGCGCATCCATGGCCGTCCAGGCTGGCATATCGAATGCTCGGTCATGTCCAAGGCGTTTCTCGGCGAGACCTTCGACATCCATGGCGGCGGGCTGGACCTCATCTTCCCGCATCATGAAAACGAGATCGCCCAGTCGCGCTGCGCCCATGGCACCAACGTGATGGCGAAATACTGGATGCACAACGGCTTCCTCCAGGTGGAGGGGCGCAAGATGTCGAAGTCGGAAGGCAATTTCGTCACCATCCACGAGCTTCTGGAGACGGAGAAATTCGGCGGGCGCAAATGGCCCGGCGAGGTGCTGCGCCTGGCCATGCTGATGACGCACTACAAGGAGCCGATCGACTTCTCCGTGCGGCGGCTGGAGGAGGCGGAAAATATTCTAAATCTCTGGCTCGGTATTGCCACGTCGGAGCCGGTCGAAAGCGCTCCCGACGCGAGATTCTTGGCCAGCTTGTGCGATGACTTGAACGTAAGTGCAGCAATATCAGAACTGTCTTCCATTCTGAAGGGCGGTTGGGCAGGTGATGAAGAACACGCTCAGTATTTTGCCTCGCTCAAATTGTTGGGCTTCGATATATTTGAGATCAAGGCAGCGCGAAGAAAATCCATTGAGCTTGCTGACAGCGAGATCGCGGCCATCGTCGAGACGCGCCTTGCCTTCATCCGCGAGAAGAACTGGGCCGAGGCCGACCGCATCCGCGACGAACTGCTGGCCGAGGGCATCCAGTTGAAGGACGGAAAGGACCCGGAGACGGGCGAACGCGTCACCACATGGGAAGTGAAACGGTGAGGGCGAGGCGCGCCAATCCCTCCCACTCGAGGGGGAGGGACGGCACCCGTCCGCCACGGCTTCGAAAGGGCAAGCATCCATGACACGATCCCTTTCCGGCGGTTGCCAGTGCGGCGCGGTGCGCTTCCGCGTCACCGGAAACCCCGGTACCTCGTCAGTCTGTCATTGCCGCATGTGCCAGAAGGCTTCGGCCGCGCCGTTTCTTGCCCTGGTCGGGCCGGGCGAAAAGCCGGTCGAATGGACCCGCGGGGCACCGGCCTGGTTCCGGTCGTCTTCCGCCGCCAGGCGCGGCTTCTGCGCCGCCTGCGGCACGCCGCTTGCCTATGATGCGCCGGACGGACTGGCGCTGACCGTCATCGCCTTCGACGATCCCGACGCCGTTGCGCCCACCATCGCTTATGGCGTGGAGGGCAAGCGGCCCTGGTGCGACGCCGTGCCGGACTTGCCGCAACGCGCCACCCTGGACGATATCGGGGCCGCGCCGTTTCTCGACACGCTCACGAACCTCCAGCATCCCGACCATGACACCAAGGAGTGGCCTCCCCATGCCGACAGATGAGCAGAAAAAGGCCACCGCCCTGCCGAAGTGGCTTCTCTACGGCCTCGTCGCCAAGGGCATTCTCGTGGTGGTGATCACGGCGGCCGTTCTGTGGTATGCGGGCGTATTCGGGTGAGGGGGCAGGCAGCATGACAAGAGAACGCATCCATCTTTTCGACACGACATTGCGCGACGGGCAGCAGACACCGGGCGTCGATTTCTCGGTCGAGGACAAGATCGCCATCGCGAAGATGCTCGACGAATTCGGTATCGACTACGTCGAAGGCGGCTATCCCGGCGCCAACCCCACCGACACGGCCTTCTTCGCGAAGAAGCGAACCCGGTCCGCGAAATTCGTCGCCTTCGGCATGACCAAGCGCGCCGGCGTCTCCGCCTCGAACGATCCGGGCCTGGCAGCCCTCGTCCAGTCGGCGTCCGATGCCGTCTGCTTCGTGGCCAAGAGCTGGGACTACCACGTGCGCGTGGCGCTCGGCTGTACCAACGCGGAAAACCTGGAATGCATCGCCGCCTCCGTCGAGGCGACCATCGCCGCCGGCAAGGAGGCCATGGTCGATTGCGAGCATTTCTTCGACGGCTACAAGGCCAATCCGGACTATGCGCTGGCCTGCGCGAAAACCGCTTGTGACGCGGGCGCGCGCTGGATCGTGCTGTGCGACACCAATGGCGGCACGCTGCCGGCCGAGATCGGCGAAATCGTGCGGGCGGTGATCGCCGCCGGCGTGCCGGGCGAGCGTCTCGGCATCCACGCCCATGACGACACCGGCCAGGCGGTGGCCAATTCGCTGGCCGCCATCGAGGCCGGCTGCCGCCAGGTGCAGGGCACGCTGAACGGCATCGGCGAGCGCTGCGGCAATGCGAACCTCATTGCCATCATTCCCACGCTGATGCTGAAACCCGCCTATGCGGACCGCTTCGAGACCGGCGTGACGGCGGAAGCGCTTGCCGGCATCACGCGCCTGTCGCGCAGCTTCGATGAATTGCTGAACCGCGCGCCGGACCCGCAATTGCCCTATGTCGGCGCGTCGGCCTTCGCCACCAAGGCCGGCATCCACGCTTCCGCGCTTTTGAAGGAGCCGCAGACCTATGAGCACGTGCCGCCGGAAACGGTGGGCAACACGCGCAAGGTCATGGTTTCCGACCAGGGCGGAAAATCGAATTTCATCAACGAGTTGAAGCGCCGTGGCATCGCCGTGGCCAAGGACGACCCGCGCCTCGACACGCTGATCTCGCTGGTCAAGGAGCGCGAGGCCCAGGGCTATTCCTACGAGGGAGCGGACGCGTCTTTCGAACTGCTGGCGCGGCGCACGCTGGGCGAGGTGCCGCATTTCTTCAAGGTGGAAAGCTTCCGCTGCATGGTCGAGCGCCGCTTCGACGCCAACGGCCAGTTGAAGACAGTGTCGGAGGCCATCGTCCGCGTCGAGGTGGATGGCGAGGAGAAGATGTCGGTGGCGGAAGGCCACGGTCCGGTCAACGCGCTCGACATTGCGCTGCGCAAGGATCTCGGCCGCTTCCAGGACGAGATCGGCGACCTCGAACTGGCCGACTACAAGGTGCGTATCCTCAATGGCGGCACCGAGGCCATCACCCGCGTGCTGATCGAATCGACCGACGCGACCGACGCGCGCTGGTGGACCGTCGGCGTTTCCGACAACATCATCGACGCCTCTTTCCAGGCACTGATGGATTCCATCGTCTACAAGCTGATGAAGAACCGCGAACTGGCAGGGCTGATGGCGGCGGAGTAGGCCGCCGGCCGCGTTCTCGCCCCGCCGCGCCGCATCAACGCGCTTCACTTCACCCATCAGCTTTTCTTGCTGGTCGCATCGCCCGGCCTGTGCGATGGAGCGGCCCTGGAGGGTCATCCATGGCTGACGAGACCGCGCCGCAGGCGGAAAACCGGGACACGCTGCAAGGCTTCCTGTTCGCGCTGGCAGCCTATCTCATGTGGGGCCTGCTGCCCTTCTACATGAAGGCGCTGTCCGATGTGCCGGCGGCTGAAGTCGTGGTTCACCGCATCCTGTGGTCGGTTCCCGTGGCCGGACTCGTGCTCGTCGTGCTGCGCCGCACGGCGGACCTGAAGACGGCGCTGAATTCCTGGGCCATGATCCGCATGGCCATGCTGACCGCGGCCATCGTCTCCTTCAACTGGGGCATCTATGTCTGGGCGGTGGGTAATGGACGCACCGTGGAAACGGCGCTCGGCTACTACATCAATCCGCTGTTCTCGGTGCTGCTTGCAGCCACGCTCCTGAAGGAGAAGCTGAGCCGCGCCCAGTGGACGGCCATCGCGCTGGCCGTGATCGCCGTCGCCATCCTGACCGTCGAGGCGGGCGGGCTTCCATGGGTCTCGCTGGCGCTGTGCGTCTCCTGGGGCTTCTACGCCTTTTTCCGCAAGACCCTACCGATCGGGCCGAACCAGGGCTTCCTGCTGGAAGTGCTGATCCTCTCGCCCTTCGCGCTCGGCTATCTGCTTTACCTGACAGCCATCGGCGAAAACCATTTCGCCGCCGGCGGCTGGGCCGGCATGGCCCTGCTGGCGGGCACGGGCCTCGTCACCGCCGTGCCGCTCATTTCCTATGCCAATGGCGCCAAGCTCCTGCGCCTGTCGACCATCGGCATCATGCAGTACATCGCGCCGTCGATGATCTTCGTCATCGCGGTCTTTGTCTTTCGCGAGCCCTTCGACGTCACCCGGCTCATTGCCTTCGGCTTCATCTGGGCAGCGCTGGTGGTCTACAGCTGGTCCATGGCCTCCGACGCGCGGCGCGCCCGTGCGCGGCTTCCCGACGTGGAGCCGGGCCAGAAGACCTGAACGGACAGGGGCGAGGGCGGCCCTGTCAGCCGCCGTCGGACCAGCGCGTGCGGTAGAGGTCGAAGCGGCGGTCGCGCAGGTTGCGCACCGAGCCCTGGGCGCGTGCCCATTGCACGGTGGCGAGATTGAGGTCCGCCACGGTGATCATCTCCACGTTCTCGCTCGCCTCCGCCGCGATGCCGTCGCGCGCGAAGGGGAAGTCGCAGGGCGTGAAGACGGCCGACTGGGCATACTGGATGTCGAGATTGGAGACATTGTCCAGGTTGCCCACCATGCCCGACGTCACGACATAGCTCTGGTTTTCGATGGCGCGGGCCTGGCAGCAATAGCGCACCCGCAGGTAGCCGTGGCGGGTATCGGTGTTGAAGGGCACGAACAGGATGCGCGCGCCCTGGTCGGTCAGGCGCCTTGCGATCTCCGGGAATTCCGAGTCGTAGCAGATCATCACGCCCACCGGTCCGCAATCGGTCTCGATCACATCCACGCCGTCGCCGCCCTGCACGTTCCAGGCCTCGCGCTCGTCCGGGGTGGGGTGGATCTTGTCGCGCACATGCACGGACCCGTCGCGCAGGAAGACATGGCAGACATTGCGGATTTCCCCGTCGGCGCCGCACACCGGATGCGAGCCGCCGATGATGTTGATCGCCCGCTGGATGGCCATCTGGCGCATCCGTTCCACCAGTGTTTCGGTATGTTCGGCGGCGCGCCGGATCGCCGGTTCGGGCGCCAGTTCCTCCTCTTCCACCGAGAGCAGTTGCAGCGAGAAATATTCCGGGAAGACGACGAAATCCGCACCGTAATCCGACGCCACGGTGACGAAATAGTCCACCGCCTTGTAGAATTCGTCCGTGACCGACAGGGTGCGCGCCTGCATCTGCACCGTGGCCACGCGCACCACTTCCGGATTGGCCCGTGTCACCGGCTGGTTCTCGATGGAGGCATGCAGATAGGGATTGCGCCAGACCATCAGCACCGCGTGGCCGCCCGACGGCTTGTCGTCGCCATTGTAGTTGGCCAGCGCCATGACCGGCTCGAAGCCGGCGCGCATCTGGAAGCTCATCACGCTGTCGCGGATGTCGCCTGCCATCACCGCTTCCACATAGGCCTGCGGATCGGGATAATGCTTGCGCCGGCGCGCAAAGCCCGGGATGCGCCCGCCAAAGGCGATGCCCTTGAGCCCCAGTTCGGTGGCCAGCCGTTCGCGCGCCTGGTAGAGCCGCTTGCCGATGCGCAGGCGCCGGTAGTCGGGATGCACCATCACCTCGATGCCATAGAGCCAGTCGCCGCCGGCGAAATGCTGGCTGGCATAGCCGCCGCCCGTCACTTCCGTCCAGCTGTGCGGACGCATCACCCGCGACTCGCGCAGGATGAGCGACGCCGCATAGCCGACCACGACGCCCTCGTAGAGCGCCACGAACTGGCCTTCGGCAAAGGCGTTGATGTGGCCGCGGATCATGCCCGGCGTATAGGCGGTCTCGTGCGGATAGACCCGGCGGCACAGCGCGATGATGCCGTCGATGTCGCCCTTGCGCGCATTGCGCACTTCCAGCGCCGGCCTTGTCGTGTCGGTCATCAGTCGGCTCCCGGTTCTGGCTGGACCTGAAGGCCGCCGCGGCGGCCGTCCTGGCTCACATGCGTTCGATGACGGCCGGTTCGCCGGCCGGTTTCTCCGCTTCCCCGGCCGCCTTGAGGATGGCCGGAACGATGGCGCCCACCTCGTCGATCACGAGCGGCTTCACCCGGTTCGCCGTGTGGATGAAGCCTTCGCTCATCATGTGGTCCATCATCTCCAACATCGGGCCCCAATAGCCGCCGATATTGCCGAAAACCATCGGCTTGGTGTGATGGCCCAGTTGCGCCCAGGTCATCATCTCGACGATTTCCTCGACGGTTCCGATGCCGCCGGGCATGGCGACGAAGGCACCGGACCGCTGGAACAGGGCATGCTTGCGCTCGTGCATGGTCTCCGTGACGACCAGTTCGTCGAGGTTTTCGCCGGCGGCTTCCGGCGCTTCCTTGCGCATCAGGAAGCGCGGGATGATGCCTGTCACCTTGCCGCCATGGGCGATGGCGCCTTCGGCGACGGCGCCCATGATGCCGCGCGTGCCGCCGCCATAGACGAGCCTCAGGCCCGCTTCCGCGATGGCCTGGCCAAGCTGGAAGCCCGCCTCGCGGTAAATTTCTCTGGCTCCGTCGGAAGAACCGCAATAAACGCAAATGGAAGAGATCGTGGTCATGGCCTTGTTTTGTCCTTGGCGGGGCATGGGGTCAAGAGTGCGGAAGGCGCCAACCCCCGGGTTTCTTGAGACCTCGGCCGATTGGGTCTAAAAGGGCGCGACAGATGATGACAAGGGTGTTGCGGACATGATTCCGGTCAAGGTCATTCAGTGGGCAGGCGTGGCGGTGGCGGTGGTTCTTGCCGCTGCCATTGCGTATATGGCCGGATACAGCCCCTTCAGCCAGCCCGGGCAGCCAGGCGGTGGCGAACCGGCGGCGGTCGCCGGCCGGCAGACGGAGGCGGCACCAGCAACGCCCGAAGCCGGAACGGGCGATGCCTCATCCTCGCAGGCGCCGGGCACCACGGCGCCGGCGGCGGCACCGGAAAGCGCCGCGCAACAGCCAGCCCGGGATATGGCGGCAGCGCCGCAGGTCGTCACGCCTTCCTTCGGCATCGTCCGGGTGGAACCGGACGGCTCGCTCGTGGTGGCGGGTTCGGCCGGCGCGGAAGCCGGTGTCGAACTGATCTCCGGTACCCGCAAGCTCGGCGAGACGAAGGCGACCCTTTCGGGCGACTTCGCCATCGTACTCGATGAACCGCTGAAACCCGGCGACTACCAGCTTGTCCTGCGCGCCACCGAGACCGACGGCCGCGCGGCCACGTCGCTGGAAACGGCCATTGTCGCCGTGCCCGAGACCGCCGATGGCCAGGTGCTGGCCCTTGTCGAGGAACCGGGCAAGCCGAGCCGCCTCATCACCACGCCCGCGCCTGCCGACACACCTTCCGGAACACCTGCCGGCGCACCGGCCACGGGGCAGGGCGGAGCACCCGCGCCGCAGGACAATGCCGCGCCCGCCGCCGAAGGCACAGGGCAAACGGATGGAGCGCCGGCCGGTGAGGCTGCCGCCGCGCCGGAATCCGGGTCCTCCGGTGGCGTTCCCGCTGCTTCCGGTGAGGCCAGTGAAGGCGCTGAGACCGCGCCGGCTGGCGATGCCGGGGCCGCTACCGCCGCCGCCGGTAAGGCGGATGAGGCAAACGAGGATGTGGCTGCTCCGTCAGGTCAGGAGACCGCTCCGGCCGTCGCGGCCGGTGAGCCCTCAGGCGTGGAGCAGCCTGAAGCGGGCGTCGAGACCGCCATGGCCGATCCTGCTGCCGGACGGGAAACCGCCACGCCGGGAACGGATGGCGGCGATGCGGCTGCGGAGCCAGCGCAAACCCCGCCCGTTTCAGCCCCCGCCAGTGCTGCCGGCAAGCCCTCCGTGCTCGTCGAGGCTGTCGAGATCGAGGGGCGCCGGATCTTCGTTGCCGGAGCGGCCTCGGGCGGCGAGCGTGTACGCGTCTATGCCAATGACATCCTTCTGGGCGATGCGCCGGTCACCGATGGCGGGCGTTTCCTTGTCGAGGCGACCCGCGACCTGCCCGTTGGCGACTATATCGTGCGCGCCGACCTGCTGGCCGCCAACAATGCCGACGTGATCGCCCGCGCCGCCGTTCCCTTCCAGCGTTCCGAGGGCGAGGCCATTGCCGCTGTCGCGCCGGCTGCGCCCCGGGAAACCGAACCGCGCCAGCAGACGGCATCGCCGGACAGCGCCGGGGGCGCAACGCCTGCCGGGCCCGCGCAGGGCGGCGATGGCGCAGCGGCCGGTGCAGCGGCCACGCAAACGCCGGCGACGGGCCAGGCCGCAGGCGCGGCCGGATCGGAAGGTCAACCCGGCGGGCAGCTTGCCAATGCCGGAGGCGGGCAGCAGGACTCCGGCCAGGTCAGCGCTTCGCAAGCCATGACAGCCACCGCACCGGCGCTTGAGGCCACGCAGGGCTCGGTCATCATCCGCCGCGGCGACACGCTGTGGCAGATCTCGCGCCGGGTCTACGGACGCGGCGTGCGCTATTCCACCATCTATCTGGCCAACCAGGAACAGATCGCCGATCCCGACCGCATCTGGCCGGGACAGGTCTTCCGTGTTCCCGGCGAGACGCCGGAAGGCGAAGCCGCCGACATGAGCACGGTGGAAACGCCGCCCGAAGACGGCGCCGAAGACTCCGGCGGCAAGTAGGTCAGGCAACGGGAAATCTCGTCCGGGCCGGTGCCGGGCAGGCCCCCCTTGCAATTCGCATCTTCATCGTATATCGGCGATAGACGATGGACAAGGCGATACGCATCCCGGTCCCGAATGCCGCATGCCCGCAAGGTGAGGACGATGCCGCCATGGCACGCCGTCTCTCCGCGCTGGCCAATCCGGCGCGCCTGCGTATCCTCAGGCGCCTTGCCTGTGCCGATGCCTGCTGCTGCAAGGACGTGGTGGAGACGACCGGGCTTGCCCAGTCCACCGTCTCGCAACATCTCAGGGTGCTGGTGGAAGCCGGTTTCGTCACCTACGAACCGGATGCCCAGCGTTCCCGCTATTCGCTGAACCGCGCGGCCCTGACCGGGCTTCGCGAGGACTTCGTTATCCTGCTCGCCGGCTGCTGCGCCGGCGCACCCGATTCCTGAACAGAAAGATCCGTCTTGGCCAAGACCGTTTCCGCCGATTCCGGCTCCACATTCCAGACCATCCGCAATCTCTGGCCCTACATGTGGCCGGCCGGACGTCCCGACCTGAAGATGCGTGTGCTCTGGGCGGCCCTGTTTCTCGTCGTCGCCAAGCTGGTCCTCATCCTCGTGCCCTATTTCTTCAAATGGGCCACCGATGCCTTGAACGGACAGGAAAACCTGCCCGGCGGCCTGCCGGCCTTCCTGCTGGCGCCCGTCGCCCTTGTGGTTGCCTACAACATCGCGCGCATCGGCCAGCAGGGCTTCAACCAGTTGCGCGACGCGCTGTTTGCCCGCGTCAGCCAGCATGCGGTTCGCCAGCTTGCGCACCGGACTTTCGTGCACATGCACAGGCTGTCGCTGCGCTTTCACCTGGAGCGGCGCACCGGCGGCCTGTCGCGCATCATCGAGCGCGGCACCAAGGGCATCGAGACCATCGTCCGTTTCACCATTCTAAACACCGCGCCGACGGTGCTCGAATTCGGCCTCACCGCCGTGATCTTTGCCGTCGCCTATGGCTGGGAATATGTTGCGGTGGTCGCGGCGACCGTCTGGCTCTACACTTGGTTCACGGTGAAGGCGTCCGACTGGCGCATCCAGATCCGCCGTGAAATGAACGATTCCGACACCGACGCCAACACCAAGGCCATCGACTCGCTGCTGAACTACGAGACCGTGAAATATTTCAACAACGAGGCCATGGAGGCGAGCCGGTTCGACCGCTCCATGGCGCGCTACGAGAAGGCGGCGACCCAGACCTGGACATCGCTCGGCTGGCTGAACTTCGGCCAGGGCGTGATCTTCGGCATCGGCATGGCCGTGGCCATGGTCATGTCGGCGATGGAAGTGCAGGCCGGCACGCAGACGCTGGGCGATTTCGTCTTCATCAACGCCATGCTGATCCAGCTTGCCATCCCGCTCAATTTCATCGGCTTCATCTATCGCGAGATCAGGCAGGGCCTGACCGATATCGAGCAGATGTTCGATCTGCTGGATGTCAGGGCCGAGGTTGTGGACAAGGCCGGCGCGGCCCCGCTGGCCGTCGATGCCGGCACGATCCGTTTCGAGGACGTGCATTTCGCCTATGATCGCGAGCGCGACATCCTGAAAGGCATTTCGTTCGAGGTGCCGGCGGGCAAGACCGTGGCCATTGTCGGCCCGTCTGGCGCCGGCAAATCCACCATTTCCCGGCTGCTGTTCCGCTTCTACGACGTGAAGTCGGGCGCCATTACCATTGACGGCCAGGACGTGCGCGACGTGACGCAGGAGAGCCTGCGCGCCGCCATCGGCATGGTGCCCCAGGACACCGTGCTGTTCAACGACACGATTGCCTACAACATCAGGTATGGCCGCCCGGATGCCAGCGAGGAGGAAGTGCGCCGCGCCGCCGAACTGGCCCAGATCTCCGGCTTCATCGAGAAACTGCCGGAGGGCTACAAGGCCATGGTCGGCGAGCGGGGACTGAAGCTGTCGGGCGGCGAGAAGCAGCGCGTGGCGATTGCCCGCACCATCCTGAAAGCCCCGCCCATCCTCATCCTCGACGAGGCCACCTCGGCGCTCGACACCCATACCGAGCAGGAAATCCAGTCCGCGCTCGATCTGGTGTCGCGCGGGCGCACCACGCTGGTGATCGCGCACCGCCTTTCGACCGTCATTTCCGCCGATTCGATCATCGTGCTGCGCGACGGGCTGATCGCCGAACAGGGCACGCATCGCGAACTGCTGGCGAGGAAGGGCCTTTATGCGGACATGTGGGACCGCCAGCGCGAGGCCACGGAAGCCGAGGAGCGCCTGCGCCGCGCCCGCGAGGAGGACGACATGGGCGTCGTCGTGCGCGTCAGGCCGGCCGGGGTCTGAGGGCAGGGACTTTCGCTTTCTCGCGTCTCCCCATGTGGAGGAAGATGACCAGGGAAGCGGGCGTGGCATCGGCTTCGCCCGCCTTGCGCCGGGCGTTTACCTTTCCCACATTCGCGTTTGCCCCGCCGCCCGCCCATCGTGTATGGCTTGGGCGACCGATCTTTCCGCAAGAGACAAGAAAAACACATGAGTCTTGCCGACACCATTTCCAGGACCTTCGTCCCCGTCCGCCGCGAGGGCTGGCCCTTCATCGCCGCCTTCTTCGTGGCCGCGCTCATCCTTGGCTTCATCTGGGATCCGCTGTTCTGGATCGGACTGGCGCTGACCGGCTGGTGCGCCTATTTCTTCCGCGATCCCGACCGCGTCGTGCCGCAGGACGACGACCTGGTCCTGTCCGCGGCCGACGGCGTGGTGTCTGCCATCGGCGAGACGGTGCCGCCACCGGAACTGGGCCTCGGCGACCAGCCGCGCCTGCGCGTCTCGGTGTTCATGAATGTCTTTTCCGTGCATGTGAACCGCGCGCCGGTGCGCGGGCGCATCACCACGGTGCGCCATCGCGCCGGCAAGTTCCTGAATGCCGAACTAGACAAGGCCAGCGAACTGAACGAGCGCAACGGGCTCGTCATCGACGGCCCGCATGGCCGGATCGCCACCGTACAGGTGGCAGGCCTCGTGGCGCGCCGCATCCTGTGCTGGTCCGGCGAGGGCGAGGACATCCGCGCCGGCGAGCGCTTCGGCCTCATCCGCTTCGGCAGCCGGCTCGATGTCTACCTGCCCGAAGGCTACACCCTGCGCGTCGCGCTGGGTCAGGTGGCGGTGGCGGGCGAGACCGTTCTGGCCGAGTTCAATGCCGCGCGGCCCGCGCCGGCGACCCGGACCGATTGACGTGCCCATGGATGCCTTTCCGCCTTTCGATCCCAATGGCGAGCCGGACGGCGACAATGGCGCGGACCGTCGCGGCCCGCGCCTGCGCGAGATCCCGCTGCGCCTGGTCTGGCCGAACCTGATCACGACGCTCGCCATCTGTGCCGGACTTACCGGCGTGCGCTTCGCCATCGAGGGCGAGTTCCAGCGCTCGGTCATCCTGGTCCTGCTGGCAGCCTTCCTGGATGGCATCGACGGCCGTGTCGCGCGCATGCTCAAGGCCACCTCCAAGTTCGGCGTGCAGATGGATTCGTTGGCCGACATCGTCAATTTCGGCGTCGTGCCCGCGCTCGTCATCTGGCTCTATTTCCTGAACCTTGCGCCGCAGGTGGGCTGGATCGCGGCCCTGGTCTACGCCATCGCCGCCGCCCTCAGGCTCGCCCGTTTCAATGTCATGTCGGAAAATCCCGGCCGCGCAGCCTGGCAGGGCGAGTATTTCGTCGGCGTTCCGGCGCCGGCCGGTGCGCTGCTCGTGCTGCTGCCGGTCTATCTCGGCCTTGCCGGTTTCGAGCCGGGCATGCCGTCGGCCTATGTCTTCTCGGTCTACACGGTGGGCATTGCCTTCCTTCTGGTCTCCCGCCTGCCGGTCTGGTCGGGCAAGGCGCTTGGCCTGAAGATCCCGCGCACTGCCGTCATCCCGCTCATCCTGGCGGTCGCGCTCGCCATCATGCTGCTGGCGGCCTTCACTTTCGAGGTGCTGATCCTGCTGGCGATCGGCTATCTGGCCGCCTTGCCGTTCTCTGCCATGGCCTATCGCCGCCGCGAGCAGCGGGAGCAGGGCGGGCCTACCGACGCCGGCAATGGCGGCTGAGCGTCAGGCCGCGTCACGCGGGCCGGAATCCTTACCCTCCATGCCGAGTTGCTCCAGGGCGATCATGCGCGCGCCGGCATAATCGGTCTTGCCGGAACCGAGCACCGGTATGTCGCCGACCTTGACGATGTCATGCGGGACCATGAGATCGGCTGCGCCTGCCTTGCGGCCGAATTCGCGCAGCTTTTCCGCATCGGCTTCCGTCGCCGTGGTGACGAGCACGATGCGTTCGCCGCGCCGCGTGTCCGGTACGGAAACGGCGGCATGGCGCTCTTCCGGCCAGAGCGACTGCACCAGCATTTCCACCGCGCCGAGCGACACCATCTCGCCTGCGATCTTGGCGAACCGCTTCGCCCGGCCCTTGATCGCCACGAAGCCTTCGCGGTCGATGGAGACGATGTCGCCGCTGTCGTGCCAGCCATCGGCAAGCGGGCGCAATTCGCCGGGGTGGTCGGCGGTCAGGTAGCCGAGCATCACGTTCGGCCCTTTCAGCCAGAGGCGTCCGCCCTCCGCGATTCCCTCCACCGGTTCGAGCCGCGTCTGGATGCCCGGAAGCAGCCGACCGACGGTGGAAAGGCGGCCATGGGTATGGGAATTGACCGCCACGACGGGGGACGCCTCGGTCATGCCGAAACCCTCCAGCACCTGCGCGCCGAACCGTTCGCGCCAGACCCGTTCGGTTTCCGGCTTTACCGCTTCCGCACCGGCGACCACCATGCGCAGCGAGGCGAAGTCCGTATCACGCGCCATCCGGGCATAGCCGTTGAGGAAGGTGTCGGTGCCGAACATGATCGTGGGCCGGACCTTGGCCACGGTGTGCGGAATGATCTTGTAATGCAGCGGTGAGGGGTAAAGGTACAGGTCAACCCCGGAAAGCATGGGAAGGATGGTGCCGCCGGTCAGGCCGAAGGAATGGAAGACGGGCAGGACGTTGAACAGCCGGTCCGCGGGGGAAAAGTCGATGCGCGCGGCGATCTGCGCCACGTTGGCCAGGATGTTGCGGTGGGACAGGACCACGCCCTTGGGCGTGCCTTCCGAGCCGGAGGTGAACAGGATGACGGCCGGATCGTCCGGCGCGGGCGTCACCGGCGGATTTGCCCACATCAGCGCACCCTGCGCCTTTTCGAAGATGGAGATGCTGTCGCGGATGTCCTCCAGCCAGTGCACCGCCGCCCCGGTCTTGTGAATGGCTTCCATGATGTGATCGAGACCGGCCTTCTCGATGAAGGCACGCGAGGTGACGATGTCGCCGATCCGGGCGGCACGGATGGCCGAGGCCACGTTTGCGGGACCGGCGGTGTAGTTGATCATCGCCGCCGGCCGTCCCGTGCCCTGCACCGCGAAGAAGGCCACCGCCACGCCATTGGCATTGGGCAGCATGAGGCCGAGCGGCCAGCCCGGCTTGCCCAGGCGTGCGAACCGCCGGGCCAGGATTCGTGCGCCGATCATGACCCGCTTGCGGCTCAGCGAACCGGTCAGCGGATCGGAGACCGCGTTTTCCCGCGCGCCAAACCGGCGGACGGCGGCCACCATGGCCGGATAGAGCGTGGTCCGGCTTGCCGCATTGGCGACGAACCGGACATCGGCCATCCGGTCGAAAAAGGCGTTGGTCGCCGTCGTGGTTCCAGGCCCGCCGCGCGCCATCATCTGGGCGACGGTCATCGCCGGGAGCGTGTGGATCTTCAGCGGTTGCAGCCGGTGGCGCGGCGCCTCGGCTTCCGGCACCAGCGAGAACGGCAGGTGGCGGGCGCCATCGATGATGACCGGAACGATGCGGGCTTCCGCCTTCATGGCGATCCGCGCCACCGCGCGGTAGAGCCGCAACGTCTTGCGGTCCGGTTCCACCGCGTGCGGCAGGTAGACGGCGAGACGCCCGCGCCCCTTGAGGTGGCGGACCAGCCGCCGCGAGACGAACACATGCTCGGCCTTGAAGGTGATGGTGCGGGCCAGTGCCCGGTAGGGCTCCATCCATCCGGCCCGGGCGCTGCCGGCGTCGAGGATATGTAGCGTGTCGGCGGGCAGCGCCGCCAGCATGATCGCCGGGTCGATGCGCGACTGGTGGAGAACGGCATAGACGACCGGCGCGGGTTCCTGTGCCGCTGCGCGGAGTGCGGTGTCATCGAGGCGCCAGGCCAGCTTGAAGGGCACCAGCCAGAACGCCTGCGCCAGCGTGTTGCGCCCGCCAAGCCACTGGGCAAGCACGGCCGCCAGATAGGCGGCCGCCACGAGGGCTAGGATCGACCCGGCCATGGCCATGCGCTTTCCTCCTCCGGAAGCACGCTGTCGCTGACCGGGCGTGCTCCCCTGATCTGCCGGAGGGTAACGCAGGATTTGCCGGGGTCAATCGGCCCGGATGCGGGAGGCCTGGTCAGGCGGGCCGGTTGTAGTCCAGGAAGCGGTTTTCCGGCACGTCGAACAGCTTGCCCGTTACCGTCAGTTCCGGATCGGCGAGCGCGGCGATTGCGCGCGCCACGGTATCCGGCGTCGGCAGAGTCTGGGGATCTTCCCCGGGCACCGCCTGGGCGCGCATGGCGGTACGGGTGGCGCCGGGATTGACGCTGTTGACGCGCAATTTCATGTTCTGCGTCTCGTGCGCCCACGACCGCGCCAGAGCCTCCACCGCCGCCTTTGATGCCGCATAGGGGCCCCAGAAGGCCTTGCAGCTATGCGCCGATCCCGAGGACATGATGATGGCGCGCCCTGCATCCGAAAGGCGCAGCAGCGGGTCCATGGAGCGGATCAGCCGCCAGGTCGCCGTCACGTTGACCGCCATGACCTTGTCGAAGACCTTGGGTTCCACATGGCCGATCGGCGAGATCGTGCCCAGCACGCCCGCATTGGCCGCCATGATGTCGAGCTTGCCCCAGCGCTCGAAGATCGCCGCGCCCAGTCTGTCGATGCCCGGATAATCCGTCACGTCGAGCGGCACAAGCGTAGCGGCACCGCCGCCCGCCTTGATCTCGTCGTCCAGTTCCTCAAGCCCGCCCTGCGTGCGCGCGACGGCGACGACATGGGCGCCGGCCGCGGCGAAGTGCTTTGCCAGGAAATAGCCGATGCCGCGCGATGCGCCGGTGACAAGGGCCAGCCGGCCGGAAAGGTCGGGGAGGTCGTTCATGGTCTTCCGTTCAGTTGTTGGCCGCCAGGATGGAAAGCTGGCGCACATTGTCCGCGCCTTCATGGTCGGTCAGGCGGGTGGGGTAGTCGGTGGTGAAGCAGGCATCGCAGAACTGCGGCGCCTCGCCGTTGCGCTGCGCCTCGCCGACAGCCCGGTAAAGCCCGTCGATGGACAGGAAACCCAGCGAATCGACGCGGATGAAATCGGCCATTTCATGGATCGACATGCGCGAGGCGAGCAGCTTGGCCGTCTCCGGCGTATCGACGCCATAGAAGCAGGAGGCCTGTGTCGGCGGCGATGCGATGCGCATGTGCACTTCCTTCGCGCCGGCATCGCGCACCATCTGCACGATCTTCTGGCTCGTCGTGCCGCGCACGATGGAATCGTCGACGAGGACGACGCGCTTGCCCTCGATCATGCGCCGGTTGGGATTGTGCTTCAGTTTCACGCCCATGTGGCGGATCGAATCGGACGGCTGGATGAAGGTGCGCCCGACATAGTGGTTGCGGATGATGCCAAGCTCGAAGGGCAGGCCGGCCTCCTGCGCGTAGCCGATGGCCGCCGGGACGCCCGAATCGGGAACCGGCACCACGAGGTCGGCATCCACCGGGTTCTCCCGCGCCAGTTCCATGCCGATCTGCTTGCGCACGCCATAGACATTGCGCCCCTCGACCGAGGAATCGGGCCGCGCGAAATAGACGTATTCGAAGATGCAGAAGCGCGAACCTGCGCTCTCGAAGGGAAAATGGCTCTCGATGCCCTTTTCGGTCACGACCACCATCTCGCCCGGCTTGAGGTCGCGCACGTAGCGCGCGCCGATGATGTCCAGCGCGCAGGTTTCGGAGGCAAGGATGTAGGCGCCGTCGAGATCGCCAAGGACCAGCGGCCGGATGCCCAGCGGATCGCGGCAGCCGACCATTTTCTTGTTGGACAGGGCGACCAGCGCGAAAGCGCCTTCGAGGCGCCGCACGGCGTCGATGAAGCGGTTGTTGAAACCCTTCTCCTGGCTGAAGGCGACAAGATGCAGGATCGTTTCGGTGTCCGATGTCGAGGAGAAGATCGCGCCCTGCTTCTGCAACTGCCTTTGCACGGTCATCGCATTGGTGATGTTGCCGTTATGGGCGACGGCAAAACCGCCATCCGCCAGTTCCGCGAACAGCGGCTGGACATTGCGCAGCCCTGCACCGCCCGTCGTGGAATAGCGCACGTGCCCGATGGCGCGGTGCCCGCGCAAGCGGTCGATCACGGCCTGCTTGGTGAAGGTGTCGCCGACCAGGCCGATATGGCGCTCGACGTGGAACTGCGACCCGTCGAAGGAAACGATGCCGGCCGCTTCCTGCCCGCGATGCTGGAGCGCGTGCAGGCCGAGCGTCACGATGGCCGCGGCATCCTGCCGGCCGAAAATGCCGAACACACCGCACTCGTCGCGGAACGCGTCCGCCTCGTTGTCCGGTGTGTCGTCAGTATGGAAGCAACGATCCGCGTCTGCCATGGTCTGCGGCCTTTCTGCCAACGGTAAACGTCAAATAGGCCGGAATCCGGTTCCGGCATGGCTGTCAAAAGCGCCCGTCCGCGCACTCCTGCGCTGCGGTCAGGTGTTGTCCTGACCTTCGGCGGCCGCGTCGTTCTCCTCGCTTCCGGATCCCGGCGCGATCCGGTTGAAGATCGAATTCTCCGGATCGTCGGGCAGCAAGGCCTGCAGCTTGGCGCCAACTGCCTCGAGCATCGGCCGCGACTTGGCGTTGACAACCCAAGCCGGCTGATTGTTCGCGACCAGCCAGTTGAAGAACAGCAGGCCGACGGCGACCACGAGAATACCCCGCGCCGCGCCATAGACAAAGCCCAGCGTCCGGTCCAGCGGCCCGACACGGCTGTCGATGATGAAGTCGGCGATCTTCATGGTGATGATCGTCACGATGATCAGCGCGATGAAGAACACGATCGCGGCCGCGCCGGCCATGGCGATCTTCTCATTGCTGATATAGGGCCGCAGGAAGGGCGTGACGAACGGATAGAAGAAATAGGCGGATGCGCCCGCCGCCACCCACGATGCGATGGATAGGATCTCGCGGGAGAAGCCGCGAACCATGGCCAGGATGGCGGAGACGAGCGTGAACGCGATGAGGACGCCGTCGAGAATGGTGATGGGCATGTGCCTTCAAAACCCTTGTGCCGGCGCGCCCGCGCCTCGGTGTCTTCACGCCTGCCGGTCCTGCCGCGTATCGCCGGCGATCCGCGTGACCAGGTCCAGGAGCGTTTTCGGCTGGAAACTGCCCATCTGCGCGGGCGCTCCGGCTTCCTCGCCCCCCGATGGCATGACCGCCTGGCCAAATCCCAGCTTTTCGGCTTCCTTGAGCCGGTGAGCGGCATGGCCGACCGGTCTGACTGCCCCGGACAGACTGATTTCGCCGAAATAGACGCTATTGGCGGGAAGGGCAATACCGGCAAGCGATGAAACAAGCGCAGCCGCGACGGCAAGGTCCGCCGCCGGTTCCGAAATGCGGTATCCGCCGGCCACATTGAGATAGACGTCGTGCTGCGAGAAGCGCACGCCGCAATGGGCTTCCAGCACGGCGAGCACCATGGAAAGGCGCGGCGAATCCCATCCCACCACGGCGCGGCGCGGCGTGCCGAGCGGCGAGGGCGCGACAAGCGCCTGGATCTCCACCAGAACCGGCCGGGTTCCCTCGATGCCCGCGAAGACTGCCGCGCCCGGCGCGCTGGCAGACCGTTCTCCCAGGAAGAGTTCCGAAGGGTTGGCCACTTCCGAGAGGCCGCGGTCTCCCATGGAGAAGACGCCGATCTCGTCGGTAGCCCCGAAACGGTTCTTCACCGTGCGCAGGATGCGGTGCTGGTGCCCGCCTTCTCCCTCGAAGTAGAGCACGCCGTCGACCATGTGCTCGACGACCCGCGGCCCGGCGATCTGGCCTTCCTTGGTGACATGGCCGACGAGCACGATGGCCGCGCCGGTTGACTTGGCATAGCGGATCATCGCCTGCGCCGAGGCGCGCACCTGCGTCACTGTCCCGGGTGCCGATTCGGCCAGGTCCGTCCACAAGGTCTGCACCGAATCGAGGATCACGAAATCGGGACGCGGGCCTTGCTCCAGCGTCGCCAGGATGTCCTCGACATTGGTTTCGGCTGCCAGTTCGACCGAGGAATCCGCCGCACCCAGCCTTTGGGCACGCAGGCGCACCTGCGCCACCGCTTCCTCGCCCGAGACATAGATGACGCGGTTGCCGCGCCTGGCAAGCGCCGCTGCCGCCTGCATGAGAAGCGTGGACTTGCCGATGCCCGGATCGCCGCCGACGAGCAGGGCCGAACCGCGCACGAAGCCGCCGCCGGTCACACGGTCCAGTTCCGCAATGCCGGTGGCGATGCGCGGCGCATCCTCGATCTCGCCTGACAGCGTGGTGAGCGCGACCGGCTTGCCCTTGCGCACCGAGCGCAGCGCCTGCGGCCCGCCGCCCACGCCGCCGCCCTGGCTGCCTTCCTCGACCAGCGTGTTCCACTCGCCGCACCCGTCGCACTTGCCGCTCCAGCGCGGATGCACCGTGCCGCAGGCGGTGCAGACGAATTGCGTTTTGATCCTGGCCATGCCTGTCCCGAATGTTCTTGTTGTGTTCTTTTGTCAGATCAGGCAGAGCGCGTCAATGCGGGCAACCCGTCAGCCCCCGACATGGCGGCGGTGATACCGGGATCCGAGGCTTGTGAGCAACTCGTATCCGATCGTGCCGGCCGCGCGTGCCGCATCGTCCAGTGTCACCGTTTCGCCGAAAAGCTCGATCCATTCGGCCTGCGCCAGGTCCGTATCTGGCACATCGGTGACGTCGAACATGGTCAGGTCCATCGTGACCCGTCCGATGGCGGGCACACGCCGGCCGTTGAGCGCGCCGGCAAACCCATGCGTCACGGTATCGCGCAGCGGAACGCCGCCGCCCGATCCCGCGCGGTGCCAGCCATCGGCATAGCCCGCGCCGCAAACGGCGACGAGGCTGTCGCGTGCAACGGTTTGCGAGGCACCATAGGAGACGCTTTCGCCTGCCTTGACGCGCCTGATCTGCAGGATACGCGCTTCCGCCTTCGCCACCGGGCGCACGGGATTGTCCATGCCGGTGACGGCCTCGCCGCCATAGAGCGCGATGCCGGGGCGGGTCAGGTCGAACCGGAAGTCGGGACCGAGGAAGACGCCGGCCGAATTGGCAAGGCTTGATTCAATGTCTCCGAAAGCGGTGCGAACCCGTTGAAACGATTCCAGTTGCATCCGGTTGAGCGGATGCTCCGGCGTGTCGGCACAAGCCAGGTGGCTCACCAGCAGGATCGGCGTCACGGTGTGGTCCCGCGCATTGCGTTCGGCAAAGGCCAGCGCTTGCGCCTCCGACAGGCCCAGCCGGTTCATGCCCGTATCGACATGGATCGCGCAGGGCCGGCGCGACCCGTGCGCCTTCCAGTAGGCGGACCAGGTCTCGATCTGGTCCAGCGAATTGAGCACCGGCACCGCCCCGGCCTCGGCAAGCACGGCGGCGCTCTCCATGTCGAAGATGCCCGAAAGCACGAAGACCTGCGCGCCCGGCAACACGCGCTTGAGGCGCACCGCTTCCTCCGGCACGGCCACGAAGAAGGTCTCGCAGCCCGCCCGCGAAAGGGCGCCGGCCGCTTCCTCCAGTCCGGTTCCGTAGGCGTCCGCCTTGACAACCGCGGCAGTTTCGGCGCCGCCGGAGCGCTCGCGCAGCAGGCTGTAATTGGCCGCCAGGGCATCCAGGTCGATGGTCAGCCGTGCCGTGGCGATGCGCGGATCGGACGATTTCAGGCTCACTCGAACCGCTCCGGCAGGCGGTCCTCTTCGGCGAGGTCCGAAAAGCGGGTGAACTGGCCCTCGAACGCGAGTTCGACAGTGCCGGTGGGGCCGTGGCGCTGCTTGGCGATGATCATTTCCGCCTTGCCCTTCACGCGCTCGAACTTCTCCAGCCAGGTGGCGTGTTCGGGCGTCCCTTCCTCCGGCTCGCGGTTCTGCAGGTAGTATTCGTCGCGGTAGACGAACAGCACCACGTCGGCGTCCTGCTCGATGGAGCCCGATTCGCGCAGGTCGGCAAGCTGCGGGCGCTTGTCGTCGCGCGATTCCACCTGGCGCGAAAGCTGCGACAGCGCGATGATCGGCACGTGCAGTTCCTTGGCCAGGGCTTTCAGCCCGGTGGTGATCTCGGTGATTTCCTGCACGCGGTTCTGGTTCGACTTCGATGACGAGCCCTGCATCAGCTGGACGTAGTCGATGACGATGAGATCGAGGCCGCGCTGGCGCTTCAGGCGCCGTGCCCGCGCGGTGAGCTGGGCAATGGAGATGCCGCCCGTCTGGTCGATGTAGAGCGGCACCCGCTGCAGCATTTCCGAACAGGCGACCAGCTTCTCGAAATCGGTCTCGGTGATCTCGCCGCGCCGGATCTTGGACGAGGAAATCTCGGTCTGCTCGGAGATGATGCGTGTGGCAAGCTGCTCGGCCGACATTTCCAGGCTGAAAAAGCCGACCACGCCGCCGCGCGCCGCCTTCACCGAACCGTCGGCCTGCTCGGCCGGCTCATAGGCCGCCGCCACGTTGAAGGCGATGTTGGTGGCGAGCGACGTCTTGCCCATGGCCGGACGTCCGGCAAGGATGACGAGGTCGGAAGGCTGCAGGCCGCCAAGCCGCCGGTCCACGTCGCGAAAGCCGGTGGAAATGCCCGACAGGTGGCCTTCGCGCTGATAGGCCGCGCCGGCCATGTCCACGGCAAGGCGCACCGCGTCGGTGAAGGTCTGGAAGCCGCCGTCGTAGCGCCCGGTCTCAGCCAGTTCGAACAGGCGGCGCTCGGCATCCTCGATCTGTTCCTGCGGCGCCATGTCCACCGGGGCGTCGAAGGCGATGTTGACCATGTCCTCGCCAATGGTGATCAGCGCGCGCCGGGTCGCCAGGTCGTAGATCGCCCGGCCGTAGTCCTCGGCGTTGATGATGGTCACGGCCTCGGCCGCAAGGCGGGCCAGGTAATGCGCGACCGTCATGTCGCCGACCCGTTCTTCGGCCGGCAGGAAGGTCTTCAGCGTGACCGGATTGGCGGCCTTGCCCATGCGGATCAGTTCGCCCGCCGTCTCGAAGATCTTGCGGTGCAGGGCCTCGTAGAAATGGACCGGCTTGAGGAAGTCGGACACGCGGTAGAAGGCGTCGTTGTTGACGAGGATCGCACCCAGCAGCGCCTGTTCCGCCTCGATGTTGTTCGGCGCCTCGCGGTAGAGTGCGCTGTCCTTGCTTTCCAGTTTGCGCGCCGCCTCGGCCATCACCTGTCCACCACCCTGTCTGCCAGTCTGTCCGTCATCGGGTTTAACGCGAAGCCTGCCATGCGCAAGGCGCCGCGCGCCGGATTCGCCGCCTGTCTGCGATACACCACGATACTCACAGGCTGGGGATAACTATTCCCGTCCGGCCGCACTTGCGCCTTGACGGCGGGCGGCTGCGAATCGGGACTGTCATTATCGGCGGCTGCGGCAAAAAGAAAAGCGCCCGGGCGTGATGCCCGGGCGCCGTAATCATCCGGCCTGAAGGCGGGATCAGGCGTTGTCCTCGTCTTCCCCGGCCGCAGCCTCGCCTTCCTCGTAGCCTTCCTCGTCGCCGGTGAAGAACTCGTCCGGGCGGGCGGCGTCGTTGATGTCCTCGCCATAGATCGCCTCGGCGGAGGTCAGATCCTCGCCACGCGCCTGCCGCGCGGCCTCGTCGGCGGAGCGGGCGACGTTCAGCGTGACCGTCACTTCCACTTCCGGATGCAGGGCGATGGAGACGCTCGACAGGCCGATGGCCTTGATCGGCTGGTTGAGGTTGACCATGTTGCGGCCGACCGGGAAACCTTCGCCGCCAAGGATGTCAGCCACGTCGCGGGCCGCGACCGAGCCGTAGAGCTGGCCGGTTTCGCCGGCGGCGCGCACCACGACGAAGGTCTTGCCGTCGAGGCCCTCGGCGATCTTGGCAGCCTCGGCCTTGCGCTCGTTGTTGCGGGCTTCGAGCTGCGCGCGCTCGGCCTCGAATCGGGCCTTGTTGGCAGCGTTGGCGCGCAGGGCCTTGCCTTTCGGCAGCAGGTAGTTGCGGGCGTAGCCGTCCTTGACCTTCACGGTGTCGCCCATGTGGCCGAGCTTGGCGATGCGTTCAAGCAGAATGACGTCCATCGGTGTTGTCCTTTCGATTGTCGTTCGGTGTTCAGGGAAGGGGAGGCGGGCCGCCGGCATCGGACATGCCGGCCGGCCTGCGGGTGTCGGTCAGTCCTGCCAGCGCGAAGACGAACAGGACGGGAATGAAGAACAATGCGGCCAGGTAGGCGGCGCCGAGTGCCGCAGGGCGCCAGGGCTTGCCCATCGAACGGGCATGCAGCATGGCGAAACCGGCCATCATGAACCCGGCGGCCATGGCACCGGACACCGCGGCCCCGATATGTCCCGGCGCACCGGAGACCAGCGTCAGCAGCATCGCCCCGGCAAAGACCGGCAGCGCCGTGCGCGGCATCCTGAGCGCGAGCGGCCAGATGTCGTCGGGCCGCCTCAATTGGCCGGCACGTTTCGCGAACGCCATCGCCGTGTAGAAATTGGCCATCAGCACGCAGACCCATACCCAGGGAAGCTGCGCAGGCACGAGCGTTGACAGCATGGACGCAATCTGGTCGCGCTGTTCCGCACTCAGCTGCATTTGCGGGTCCGCCTGGCGCATCGCTTCCACCAGCCTTGCCGCAAGCTCTGCCACGAAGGCATCGCCGTAACCGTGGACGGCGCCGGTCAGGATGAAACCGGCGGCCACCGCGACGGCAACGTAGAAAAGAATGTCGGCGAGCGGAAACCAGACCAGCTTGCCGGCCGGTCCGCCCACTTCCTCGGCAGGGCGCGCAAGGCCGGCCAGTTGCGCCGCCAGCATGGAGGGGATGACGATGATCGCGGCAGCGACCACGGCGCCCAGCATGCCGGCGACCGCGGCGACAGCGGCGACAGCCGTCAGCGCGGCCACGAATCCGGACATCGCGCCGAAACCGAGCGCGGCCAGCATCAAGGGCAGGGGAGAGAGCATGAACAGAAAGGCCATGCCGCCACTCATCGCGGCCGAAAGGGCGGCTGCGGCAAGGCCGGCCAGAACGCCGGCGCCAAGGGCAATGGTCTGTCGCTTCATCGTTGTCGCTGTCCTGCTCGTCTCAAGCAGTTAGGGGACTTGTCCCCAACCCGGGTTTTGCGTGGCGTCCGCATGCCGTTCATGCGGGGCCTCTCGGCATGGGAAGGCCGGCGGCCTGGTGCCGCCGGGCCTCTTGTCGGTCTGGTTACTGCACCACGTAGGGGAGCAGGCCCAGGAAGCGGGCGCGCTTGATCGCACGGGCGAGTTCGCGCTGCTTCTTCTGGCTGACCGCCGTGATGCGGGACGGCACGATCTTGCCACGCTCGGAAATGTAGCGCTGCAGGAGCTTGATGTCCTTGTAGTCGATCTTCGGCGCATTGGCGCCGGAGAACGGGCAGGTCTTGCGGCGACGGTGGAACGGACGCCGGGTCGGGATCTGGTTGATGTCGACCATGGTCGCTTCTCCTTAGTTGTCGCGGCGCGGGCCGCGGTCGCCGCGATCGCCGCGGTCGCCACGATCACCGCGGTCGCCACGATCACCACGCGGGCCGCGATCGCCACGATCACCACGATCGCCGCGCGGGCCGCGGTCGTCACGGCGCGTCATCATCGCGGACGCACCTTCCTCGAGTTCCTCGACGCGCACCGTCATGTAGCGCAGCACGTCTTCGGACAGGCGCTGCATGCGCTCGATCTCGTTGATGGCGGCGGACGGAGCCGTGATGTTCATCAGCGTGTAGTAGGCCTTGCGGTTCTTGTTGATCCGGTAGGCGAGGGACTTCAGTCCCCAGTTCTCGACCTTGCCGACAGATCCGCCAGCCTGCTCGACGATTCCCTTGTACTGTTCGACAAGGGCATCGACCTGCTGCTGGGAGAGGTCCTGACGGGCAAGGAAGACATGTTCGTAAAGAGCCATTTTCTCTTGCCTTTCTTCCGTTTCGTCCACCGGCCTGGCGGCTGAGCCTCTGCGACTTTCCGGATTTTACCCGCCTGGCAGCGGGGAAGAAAGGCGCCTGGGTGCGGTCGAGAGCGGAGACGGGAAGGGAGGCCGAAGACCTTTTGGCTTCTGCTTTGCCCCCGAAAAGGCAAAACCCTCCGTTCAACCCCCGGCCAGAACCGGCAGAACGGGGCGCTTATACAGGTTTTTGGCGTGCTGGCAAGCCCGCCTGTGAGAGGCGCGGCGATTGCCAGGCGCAGTCAGTTGTTGTCGGGATGGGTCTCTGCCTGCCAGGCAAGTCGCGCCGACGCGACGGTGGCGGCGGTCGCCGCGGCCACGAAGACGGCGCCGAGCACGAGGGTGGCCACCCTTCCGAAATGCAACAGACCGCCCACGGCCCACGCCGAAAGGACAGCGGCCGCATAGGCCTCCGTGGCAATGAAGAGCGTGGTTCCGGCAATGCCCGCGAGTACAGCCGCATTGACGATGCGCTGCGCCGGAACGGCCGGCTGGTTTGCGGCGACGTCAGCGGCAGCAGGTGACGGTTGGATACTGGTCATGAGAAAAAGCCTCGGCCGCTGCCGACATGGAGCGGAACGCAAGGATCGTCACGCCCGAATATGGGCCAAATTGTGGCGCTGAGCCACCCGCGACAGTCTGTATGCGCACGCCTGCAAGGCTTGCGCCCGCTTGACTTTCGCGCGTCACCTGCGCAACGAGGGCCACATACAGGTGTCAGGATGTTTCAGGGAGCAATTCACCATGGCCATCGCGTTCACGTTTCCCGGCCAGGGCAGTCAGTCTGTCGGGATGGGCAGGGACCTCGCAGAGGCCTTTCCGGAGGCGCGTGCGGTTTTTGACGAGGTGGACGAGGCGCTTGGCGAAAAGCTGTCGGCGATCATGTGGGACGGACCCGAAGAGACGCTGACGCTCACCGCCAATGCGCAGCCGGCACTCATGGCCGTCTCGATGGCCGTGATGCGGGTGATGGAATCGCGCGGCTTCTCGCTCGCCGGCAAGGCGACTTGCGTCGCCGGTCACTCGCTCGGCGAATACTCTGCGCTGTGCGCCGCCGGCATGTTCTCGATTGCCGACACGGCCCGGCTTCTGCGCATCCGCGGCAATGCCATGCAGGCCTCCGTGCCCGCAGGCGAGGGTGCCATGGCGGCCATCATAGGGCTTGAAGAACCGGACGTCGCCGCTGCCTGCGAGGAGGTCGCTGTCATAGGCCCGTGCCAGATCGCCAATGACAATGGCGGCGGCCAGATCGTCATTTCCGGCGCGAAGGCGGCAGTGGAGAAGGCGGCGGAACTGGCGTCGGGCAAGGGCGCCAAACGCGCCATCATGCTGCCCGTTTCCGCGCCCTTCCACTCCGCGATGATGGCGCCGGCTGCCGATGCAATGCGCGAGGCCCTGGCGTCCGTCGAAAAGAAGGCGCCCTCCGTGCCGGTCATCGCCAATGTGACGGTCTCGCCGCTCACCGATCCGGAAGAGATCGCCGCGCGCCTCGTCGAGCAGGTGACCGGACGCGTGCGCTGGCGCGAGACAGTGCAATGGTTCGCCGCCAACGGCATCGATACCGCCTATGAGATCGGCTCCGGCAAGGTCCTGACCGGCCTCGCCCGGCGCATCGACAAGTCCGTCTCCGGCATCGCCGTCAACACGCCCGCCGACATCGAATCCGCGCTCGCCGCGCTGGCCTGACCGCCGCCCGCGACGCACGAACCGCGAAAGGAACCTCCCCATGATCGACCTGACCGGCCGCAAGGCCCTTGTCACCGGCGCCACCGGCGGCATCGGCGAATCGATTGCCCGCCAGCTTCACGCGCTCGGCGCGACCGTCGGCCTGCACGGAACGCGGGTCGAGAAGCTGGAGAGCCTCGCCGCCGATCTTGGCGAACGCACCGTGCTGCTGCCGGCCAACCTGTCCGACCGCGATGCGGTGAAGGAACTGGGGCAGAAGGCCGAGGCGGAACTCGAAGGCGTGGACATCCTTGTCAACAATGCCGGCATCACCCGCGACGGCCTGTTCGTGCGCATGTCCGACGCCGATTGGGACGCCGTTCTGGAGGTCAACCTGACGGCGGTCTTCCGCCTGACCCGCGAACTCACGCATCCCATGATGCGCCGCCGCTTCGGCCGCATCGTCAATATCACCTCTGTCGTCGGCGTGACCGGCAATCCCGGCCAGGCAAATTATTGCGCCTCCAAGGCCGGCATGATCGGTTTTTCCAAGTCGCTCGCCCAGGAGATCGCCAGCCGCAATGTCACCGTCAATTGCGTGGCGCCGGGGTTCATCGAATCCGACATGACCGGCAAGCTCAACGACAAGCAGAAGGACGCCATCATGGGCGCCATCCCGATGAAGCGCATGGGCAAGGGCGAGGAGATCGCCTCCGCGGTCGCCTGGCTCGCTTCCGACGCGGCCGGCTACGTCACGGGACAGACCATTCACGTCAATGGCGGCATGGCGATGATCTGAACCGGCGAATTTGGGGCAGGTGTGGTGCGGTCAAGCCCCCAAGTTTTGGCTATTTCCCGTTTCCCCGCCATCTTTCAGCTTGATTACCGGCAGGCCTGCCGTTAACGAAGGCGCACATTTTTCAAACCAAGTCGAGGGTTCCGACATGAGCGATATCGCAGAACGCGTCAAGAAAATCGTGGTTGAGCATCTGGGTGTTGATGCCGACAAGGTCAACGAGGGCGCGTCCTTCATCGATGACCTGGGCGCCGACAGCCTGGACACCGTTGAACTCGTGATGGCGTTCGAGGAAGAGTTCGGCGTCGAGATTCCCGATGATGCCGCCGAGACGATCCTGACCGTCGGCGATGCCGTGAAATACATCGAGAAGGCCTCGGCCTGATCGCTGCTGCCTGGGCGGCCCGGCGGGCCGCCCGCACAGCGCCTGCTTTTCCGTTAAAGCGCTGAACCATTGGAGGGTCTCGCATGCGGCGAGTCGTTGTCACCGGTATCGGCCTGCTTTCGCCCTTCGGAATGGGCGCGGAGCACACGTGGGCGCAAATCCTCGCCGGCAAGTCCGCCTGCCGCAAGATCGATGCGTTCGAGACCGATGACCTTGCGTGCAAAATCGCACACGTCATCCCGCGCGGCGACGGCACCGGAAACACCTTCAATCCCGACCAGTTCCTGGAACAGAAGGAACAGCGCAAGGTCGGCACCTTCATCCTCTATGGCATCGCCGCCGCAGAGGAGGCGATCGCCGATTCGGGCTGGGAAGCGAAGTCCTACGAGGACCAGTGCGCCACCGGCGTGCTGATCGGTTCCGGCATCGGCGGCGTTGACGGGATTGCGGAGAGCACGCTGACCCTGGCTGACCGGGGCCCGCGCCGAATATCCCCCTTCTTCATTCCCGGCAACATCATCAACCTGATTTCCGGCCAGGTCTCCATCCGGCATGGATTCAAGGGTCCGAATCATGCGGTCGTGACGGCCTGTTCCACAGGCGCGCACGCCATCGGCGATGCTGCCCGCCTGATCATGCTGGGCGATGCCGACGTCATGGTGGCCGGCGGCGCCGAGGCGCCCATCACCCGCCTTTCCATGGCTGGCTTTGCCGCCTGCAAGGCGCTTTCGACCAAGCGCAATGACGACCCCGAACGTGCCTCGCGACCCTACGACGCCGACCGCGACGGCTTTGTCATGGGCGAGGGCGCCGGTGTCGTCGTGCTCGAGGAACTGGATCATGCGCTGGCGCGCGGCGCGAAGATCTACGGCGAGGTTATCGGATACGGCCTGACCGGCGATGCCTACCACATCACCGCCCCGGCCGAGGATGGCGACGGTGCCTATCGCTGCATGCAGGCGGCGCTGAAGCGCGCCGGAATGGCGCCCGTCGATCTCGACTACATCAACGCCCATGGCACCTCCACGATGGCCGATGTCATCGAACTGGCCGCGGTCGAGCGGGTGCTTGGCAACGCGGCATCGAAGGTTTCGATGTCATCGACCAAGTCGTCGATCGGCCATCTGCTCGGTGCCGCCGGGGCGGCCGAAGCGATCTTCTCGCTTCTGGCCATCCGCGACAACATCGCGCCCCCGACGATCAACCTGGACACGCCATCGGTCGAAACCGTGATCGACCTGGTGCCGAACAAGGCGCGGGAGCGCCAGATCGACGTGGCGCTTTCCAATTCCTTCGGCTTCGGCGGTACGAACGCGTCGCTCGTGTTCCGCCGCTACCAGGGCTGAGACCGGACCGCCTTTTCGCCATAATGGCTGCCGAAAAGGCGCTTCGTGAATGACGAAGTGAGGCATGGCGGACAAACGATGAACGATACGCCGCAAAACCGTTTCGGCCGCAGTGCGGGCGGGTCCAACGGACCCATCGTGCCGAAGTCGCCGAGCCAGGCCTTCCGGCCGGAACAGGGCACGCCGCCGCCAAGGCGGTCGCGTGCCGCACGCAACCAGTTCGTGGTCTTCCTGAATTTTGCCCTGTCCACGATCATCCTCACCGTCATCGTGGTCGGGATCGCGCTCTGGTTCGGCCGGCAGGAGTTCATGGCGCCCGGCCCCTCGTCGACAGCGACGACGTTCTCCGTGCCACGGGCAGCCGGCACGAGCCAGATCGCGGCGCTTCTGGCGCGCCGAAACCTCATCACCGACGAGCGGATCTTCTCGCTGGGTGTTCGCGCCTTTGGCAATGACGGGACGCTGAAGGCGGGCGAATACGAGATCAAGGCCGGCGCCTCCATGAAGGACATCATGGAATTGTTCAAGAGCGGCCGCTCCATCCTCTATTCGCTGACTGTCCCGGAGGGTTTCACCGTCGCCCAGGTGCTCAAGCGCATCGAGGCGAACGACGTGCTGACGGGGGGCATGCCCGAAGAACTCCCGCCAGAGGGCAGCCTGATCGCCGACACGCAGAAGTTCGAGCGGGGAACTGCGCGTGCCGATCTCATCGAGCGCATGCGCAAGGCCCAGGAACAGCTCGTCCAGCGCATCTGGGAGCGCCGCGACCCGGATATCCCGGTCAAGGACATCAACGAGTTCGTGACGCTGGCCTCGATCGTCGAGAAGGAAACCGGCGTGGCCGACGAACGGCCGCGTGTCGCCGCTGTCTTCATCAACCGCTTGCGCAAGGGCATGCGCCTGCAATCGGACCCGACCATCATCTACGGCCTGTTCGGCGGTGAGGGCAAACCGTCCGACCGGCCGATCTATCGCTCCGACATCGAGAAGCCGACACCCTACAATACCTATGTGATCGACGGGCTGCCGCCCGCGCCGATCGCCATTCCGGGCCGCGCGGCGCTTGAGGCCGTTGCCAATCCCTCGACAACGAACGACCTTTACTTCGTGGCCGATGGCACCGGCGGCCACGTCTTTGCCGAGACGCTGGACGAGCACAACGAGAATGTCCGCCGCTGGCGCGAAATCGAGCGGCAGAGGGAAGCGGAGGCGCGCAAGGCGGCCGAAGGTCAGGACGGCGAGAAACCGGCCGAGTGAACGTCCGGCGAGCGGGGGAGGCGGGAGATGGCGTTGCAGAGCATGACGGGCTTCGCCCGCGCGGAGGCTGAGGCAGTCGGCGCCACCTTCGCCTGGGAACTCAAATCGGTCAACGGCAAGGGCCTCGAGGTGCGCCTGCGGCTCCCGCAGGGCCTGGAGCGCCTTGAACAAGCCTGCCGCGCCGCCATCCAGCGCCGCTTTTCCCGGGGCAATGTCCATGCCGGCCTCACCGTCACGCGTGCTGCGGGGCAATCTTCGTTTTCCGTCAACCGGGCTTTCCTCGAGGAAGTCGCCGTCCTGGCCCAGCACCTGAGCAAGGAATACGGGTTTCGCCCCGCCTCGGCAGACGGCATCCTGGCGCTGCGCGGCGTTCTCGACCAGGGCGATGCTGCGGAAAGCGCGCAGGAACGCGAAACCTTCGATGCCGCGGTCCTCGATCGTCTCGAATCCGCCCTGGACGAACTGGCCGGGATGCGGAGCCAGGAAGGCAAGGCGCTCAGCGCCTTCCTTCTGCTGCAGATCGACGAGATCGAGGTCCTTGCCCTGCGCGCCAGGGCCGATCCCTCCCGTGAACCGGGTGAAATCGCCAGGCGGCTTGCCCAGCAGGTCGACCTCCTCATGGCGTCCGGCAAGCAGTTTGACGCCGACCGGCTTCACGCCGAAGCCGCGCTGCTGGCATCCAAGGCCGACATCAGGGAAGAACTGGATCGCCTGATGACCCATGTGGCCTCGGCGCGCGAATTGATCGCCTCTGGCGGGCGGGTGGGGCGAAAGCTCGATTTCCTGGCCCAGGAGTTCAACCGCGAGGCCAATACCCTGTGCTCGAAATCCAACGCCGCCACGGTGACCGCGATCGGCCTTCAGATGAAGGTGGCCGTCGACCAGTTCCGCGAGCAGGTCCAGAACATTGAATGAGGTGCCGGCCATGACGAACACGCAGACCAGGGGTGCCGGTCTTCCCTCCGCCGCAATCCGGCGCCGCGGGCTGATGCTGGTCCTGTCATCGCCGTCGGGTGCCGGAAAGTCGACCATTGCGCGGAACCTTCTGGAAAACGACAAGCAGCTTGAACTCTCGGTCTCGGTCACGACGCGTCCGCGCCGGCCCTCCGAGATCGACGGCGTGCACTACCATTTCGCCACGCAGCGCGATTTCGAGCGCATGCGGGATACCGACGCCCTGATCGAGTGGGCCGAGGTTCACGGCAATTTCTACGGAACGCCGCGTGAAGCGGCAGAGAATGCGCTGGCCGAGGGCCGCGACATGCTGTTCGACATCGACTGGCAGGGCGCCCAGCAGATGAAGGAGAAGATGCGCGCCGACATCGTTTCCATCTTCATCCTGCCGCCCTCCATGGCCGAACTGAAGGCACGGCTGAAGCGCCGCGCCGAAGACAGCGACGAAGTCATCGAGCGGCGCCTCGCCAATGCGCGGTCGGAGATCGAGCACTGGCGTGAATACGATTATGTCGTGGTCAATGACGATCTCGACAGGGCTTTCACCGCAGTGCGGGCCATTGTTTCTGCCGAACGCCTGCGCCGCGACCGGCGGCCGGGCCTGTTCGATTTCGTCAGCGGGCTTCTCGACGAACAGCCGGCCTGACCGCGGGCCGCCGCCGTTCAGGCGAGATTTGCCAGCCGGACGAATTCGCCGATGGTCAGCGTTTCGGCACGCCGCGTCGGGTCGATCCCCGCTTTCGCCAGAAGTGCTTCACCGCCGAGCGATTTCAGGCTCTGGCGCAGCATCTTCCGGCGTTGCCCGAAGGCGGCGAGCGTCACACGTTCCAGCCTGTTCAGCGCGCAGGGTTCCGGCGTGACGCGGGGAACCAGGTGAACCACGGCGGAACTGACCTTGGGTGGCGGCGAAAAGGCTTGCGGCGGAAGCTCGAAGGCAATCCGCGCCTGCGAACGCCATCCCGCCAGCACGCCGAGCCGTCCGTAGGCTGAGGTGCCGGGCGCCGCGACGATGCGCTGCGCAACCTCCTTCTGGAACATCAGCGTCAGCGAACGGTAGAAGGGCGGCCATGGCTCGGCCGTCAGCCAGCCGGTGAGCAGTTCCGTGCCGATATTGTAGGGCAGGTTCGCCACGATCCGCACATCGTCATGGCCCCCGGCGAGTGCCGCGAATTCCGTTTGGAGCGCGTCGCCCGCGACGATATCGAGCCGGCCCGGATACCGGGCGGCGATTTCGGCCAGCGCCGGCAGGCAGCGCTCGTCGCGCTCGACCGCGATCACGCGCTTCGCCCCGCCGTGCAGCAGCGCCCGTGTCAGTCCGCCCGGTCCCGGTCCGACCTCGATCACGGTGACACCCTCCAGCGGCCCGGCGATCCGTGCGATCTTGGCGGTGATGTTGAGGTCCAGGAGGAAATTCTGGCCGAGCGACTTCTTTGCCGCCAGCCCGTGCGCGGCGATCACGGCACGCAGCGGCGGCAAACCGTCCATGCTGGTTCCCTCTGTCCGGTTCATGTCCGCCCGCTTTCGTGGGACGCCATGTCCGCAGCCATCCGCAGCGCCGCGATGAAGCTGTCAGGCCGCGCAATGCCCTTGCCCGCGATGTCGAAGGCGGTGCCGTGGTCGGGCGACGTGCGGATGAAGGGCAGGCCGAGTGTCGTGTTGACGGCATCGTCAAAGCCGAGCGCCTTGGCCGGGATCAAGGCCTGGTCGTGATACATGCAGATGGCAACATCGTAGCTGGCCCGCGCGCGGTCATGGAACATCGTGTCGGCGGGCAGGGGGCCGGCAATGTCATGGCCCTGCGACCGCAGCCGGTCGAGCACCGGCCCGATCACTTCGATTTCCTCGCGGCCGAGGCTTCCGCCTTCGCCGGCATGCGGGTTCAACCCGGCCACCGCGATGCGCGGCTGCTTGAGCCCGAACCGTGCCTGCATGTCGCGCGCCGTGATGACCAGGGTTTCCTCCAGCAGGTTCGGCGTCAGCGCTTCCGGAACGTCCGCCAGCGGTATGTGGATCGTGACCGGAACGGTGCGCAACTTCGGTCCTGCCAGCATCATCACCGGCCGCACGGCCTTGCCGGTGGCGTCGAGGGCCAGCTTCGCCAGATATTCGGTATGGCCGGGAAAGGCGAAACCGGCCTCGTAAAGCGGCTTCTTCGCAATCGGCAAGGTGACGATGGCGGCCGCTTCGCCGGCCATGGTGTCGGTCACCGCCCGTTCGATCGCGCCGGTGATCATGCCGGCATGGGCAGGATCGGGAACGCCGGCGCGGACTGGATGGGTGCAGGGCAGGTGGAGCACAGGGAGCGCCTGCCCGAATACGTCAGCCGCCTGCGCCGGCCGCGAGATTTCCTGCACCGGCAGGGTGTGGCCGGCCTCGATGGCCCGGGCGCCAAGGACGGTGCTGTCGCCGATGAGATAGAATGGCGGCAGGCCCGCGGCGTCGCGCCCTAGCCAGGCCGAAGCTGCGATCTCCAGGCCGATGCCGGCCGGGTCGCCGCCAGATACCGCGAGCAGGTTCAAGGGCTTAACGCTTGACGATCCGGGCCCTGTCGCGCAGTTCCTTCATGTACTTGTCGCTCAGCTTCTTCGCCTGCTCATCCATGTCGCCCTCGTTGGTGAACACCATCTGGGCGACGCGATCGTCGGAAACCAGCTTTGCGCGGCAGATGGCGATGAATTCGGCGCCACGATCGGTCACGCGCACCTTGGTCGCCTGGCCTTCGTTGATCGCCTTGATGAGCGGCGCCCAGTCCGGCGGCAGTTCCGGCTCGAGAACGCGGCCGAGATCGCGAACCGTCACGTCAAGCAGGCCCTTGGCCTGGTTGTGTGTCTGGTCGCACCCGTTGAAGCGGGCGCGCATGTTCTCGGCTTCACGCTTGCGCGTGTTCAGCTTTGCATTGCGCTCCGCCGCGGGCACGACGAAGATGACCTGCTGCAGGATGTATTCCGTTGCGGTCGGCTTGTCGCCGCCCTGCTTGAGCATGCGTTGCACGACGTCCTGCTCGCTCATCTGGCCTTCGGCCCGGAAACGCGCGCGCAGCAGCGCCTGCCAGCCCATCTGGACGCGGATGAATTCCTTGAAATGGGCGGACGTCACGCCGGATTGGGCGAGAATACCCGAAAGCTGCTTCGTCGAGAGCTTGTTCTGCTTGGCGAAATTCGCGAAATTCTCGTCGATGGCCGTCTGTGGAATATTCACGTTGAGACGCTTCATTTCCACCGAGCGCAGCGCCTGGTCCACCATCTCGTCGGCGGCCATGCTGTTGAGGTTGCCGCTGCGCCGCTGCAGCCGCAGGAATGCCGCCCGCCGCGCAATGTCATAGCTCGTAACGGGCAGGTTGTTGACGATGTAGCGGATCTCGGACGCCTGGGCCGGCGTGGAGAAGCCGGCCTCGGACAGGGGTGACAGGACGAACGCGGTAGCGAGCGCGCCGGCAAACAGGATTGTCTTCATGCGAAGGGTCATGGCGGCTCCGTTGAACTGGCGTGTTGGTGTCTTGGCTCCCCGGGTGCCCATTGTATGCGGCAAAAGCATGACGTCAAACCGCGTCAATCGCTTCGCACCGCCTGCCCGGAACCGAAATCGCCCAGCGTCCGGAAGGCAAGGCGGAAACCGAAGGAGCGCGTCGGATCGGCGGTCGGGAACCGCGGATTGCGCACTTCCGAAAAATTCATGCCGAAAGTGAAGCACTCGTCATCATACAGGAAACCGATCCGCTTGCCGGTCACGATGTCGTACTGGAGATTGTAGGTCAGCCCGCCGCTGACCCTCCAGTATTCGGCGATCTTGAGGCTTGCATCGCCAGCCACCTCGACCCGGCGCTCGGGGAACGAATAGGTCGGCTGCGGGGCGATGTCGGTATAGCGCAGCAGGATCGAACCGCGGTCATGCACCAGGCCGGCGCGCGCTTCGAAGCGGCGCAGGCTGAACGTATCCTTGTCGAACCGTCCGGACACCGAGGCGGTCAGGCCGTTCGGGCTTGCCAGGCCGAACATGCCCACATAATCCGAGCGCGCCGTTTCGAGGCCGGACTCCGCGCCTGCCGCCACCAGGTCAGGCTGCGCATAGGGGTTTTCGCCCGCCAGGTGGAAGGATTGGCCGAACAGGCCGTTGGCGGTCCAGCCATTGGCGAAGCTGCCGGAATAGCGCAGGCCCAGGTTGGCGCGCGTCCCGCCCTCGATGCGGTCCCATCCGGCGAACTTGTCGCGTTCGAACAGGTTCGCGGCATCGAAGACAAGGCTCTGGGAATCCTCGTTGGGCAGGCCCAGCGCCGCCTGGTAGGGCGCGTCCGGCCGCGCGAAGATCTGCGCCATCGGCTCGAAGACATGCGTGGCCGACGTCGTTGAGAACAGGATCGGCCAGCGCAGTTCCAGGCCCGCCGTCGCCATGTAGCGGAACCAGGCGTTGCGCGTATTCACCGCCACGCCGATGTTCCGGCCCAGATCGCCGATGGCATCGCGCGAGGCCTGGTTGAAATCGGTGAAGAAGCCATCGCCGCGCAAGCCCAGCATGGGCGTGATGACCAGGCCATTCTCTGTGATGAAATTGCGCTTCCACTCCAGTTCGGCCGATATGCGCTGGCTGGTTCCGGCAAGGCCCGGGAGCGTGTTGATGCCGTAGATGCCGTTGCCCAGGATCGGGTTGCCGATATCGGTCAGGATCTGGCTTTCCAGCAGGTTGTTGCCGGTATGCGTGACGTCGCGGTAGATGCTCTGCGCGTTGATGTCGAGCGAAAGCTCGCCGCCGGCGACCGGTTCGTCGAAGGTCTTGGAATAATCGAAGGAGGGCAGGGCCCAGGCCTGCCGCTCGTCGCGGGCGCCCGCCGTCCCCTTCAGGGCGTTTTCCTGCACGTCGAACTTCATGAAGCGCAGGTCGAAATAATTCCGGTCGTTCAGCCCCGTCAGGTAGATTTCCGAACGGTGGACGCTGTCGTCGAAGCCCTCGATGCCATAAACCCGCGAGAAATTCTTGTCGGTCTGGTACAGCAGGTCCCAGCCGAAGATCCAGCGCGGATTGAGCTGGAACTTGCCCTTCGTGCCGACCATGTAGCGGTCCCGCACGGAGCGGCTGACATTGTCGCTCTTGAACGCGTTCGGGGCGCGCTGCCGGATGCCGGCGCCCTTGATGAAGAACTCGCCATTGTCGAACCGCTTGCGGAATTCCACCTCGCCCATGAAGCCCTGGCGCGAATAGTAGGTGGGTGTCAGCAAGAGGTCGTAGGTCGGGTCGAGCGCGACATTGAACGGCGTTCCGATGCCCCAGCCGAGTTCGGAATCGTTGGAGATGCGCGGGAACAGGAAACCTGTCTTCTGCCGGATCGTCGGATCCGCCATCGAGAAGCTCGGCAGATAGGCGATCGGTATGCCCAGGAACTCGAAGCTGGCGTCCTTGAACCGGACGACCCGTTCCTGGCCGTCCCAGATGATGCGGCGTGCCTTGATCTGCCAGACCGGCGCGCGCGAGGGATCTTCCGCGCAGGGTTCGCAGGCCGTGTAGACGCCGTTGTTGAAGGTGGTGACATTGCCGCCCTGGCGCGTCGCGCTCTCTGCTGCGAATCGGCTGTTGTCGGTGGTCTCGACGCGCAGCGCATTGACGAAGCCGTCGCCCAGGTCATCCGTGATATCGATCTCTTCGGCATAGATGCGGTTGCCGTTGCGCTCGATGATCTCGACATTGCCGGACGCCATCACGCGCCGCGTGCCCTGGTCGTAGGTCACCTGCTCGGCGACCACCTTGTAGCCGTCATAATCGATCTGGACATTGCCGCGCGCGCTGACCGTGCCGCGATCATTGTCATAGACGAGCGTGTCGGCTTCCAGAAGCATCTGCGCGTTGGGGTCGGTGCTTCCGGCGAAGGCCTCGAAGTCCTGCGCAACGGCCGGCCCGGCGCCAAGAGGCATGCCGGCCGCCGCGAGAGCGACAAGGCTCACGCCGGCAAGGCGCGCGGCCAGTCTCAAGGATCGTGCTGTCCCCCGAACGCGCACCACCTTATCCGTCCTCCCTGTGCAGAAGAAAGCTGATCCCGATGAAGGCTGCAATCACGACGGGCGACCATGCTGCGATGACGGGAGGCACGAATCCGGAGCTTCCAAACGCTTTGACCAAAACCGAAGCGACATAAAGCAGAAAACCCGCCGCGATGCCACCCACGATCATTGCGCCGGACTGTCCGAAGCGGACAAAGCGCAAGGACACCGTGGCCGCGATGAGAGTCATCGCGACAAGCAGTGCGGGTAGAGCAATAAGCGAATGGAATTGCATCCGCAACGGGTAAGCCGGATATCCGAAGGCCCTTGAAACTTCAATTTTTTCCGGCAGTGAGAAAAAGGGCACAGAATCCGGTTCGGCCAGTCGCTGGCTCACCAGTTCGGGCCGCAGGTTCGTCGGCACACGGGCCCTTTCCATTGTTTGCGGCTCGGCGCCGAGGCGGGTTTCGCGCACATTCTGGAGGTACCAGGCTCCATCGCGCAGAAAGGCCCGTTCGGCGTCCTGCCGGCGCGCGATTCCACCGTTTGCGTCGAGATGGATGAAGACCGGGCTTGCCAGCGCGATTCCGCCCTGAAGAACGGCCTTGGCGCCGATGATGGTCTCGCCATCATCGGTCTTCTGGCGCAGCCACGGCACGGTGGTTGCGATGCTCGTGTTGGATGCCAGCGCCCGCCAGTCGGCCTCGATCGTCTTGGCCTGCTCGAAGCCATAGGCAGACAACGGATTGAGCACGGTGACGGCCAGTGCCCCGAAGGTGAAGGCGCCCAGGCAGATCGGGCCCAGGAATTGCCAGGCCGAGACCCCGGAGGCACGTGCGACCACGAGTTCGTGGCGCCGGTTGAGCGAGATCAGGGTTGCCATGCCGGAGAACAGGGCGATGAAGGGCACGATCTGCTGCATGAGAAAGGGGATGCGCATGGCGGAGATGAACAGCGCGCCCTGCATCGTGTATTTCGGCAGGTTCGACGTGCGTGAGGAAAACTCGGTGAAGTCGATCAGGAAGGCCAGCGCGAAGATGCCGGTGAAGAACCAGGCCGTGATCACCGCATAGCGGCGCAGAAAGTAGCGTCCGAGCGTCCATCCGGGAAAGGCGATCACGCGGCGGCCTCCCGGATTCCCAGCCAGGCCCGCAGGCCGGCCGGCAGCATGGCGATGGCGCGCCGCCGCATCGCTTCCGCCGCGGCTTGCAGCCGCTCGGCATGACGCGTGGGCAGTTCCAGCGTGCGCGACGTGGCGAACAGCCAGGCCGTGAGCGCAATGGTGACGATCGGGATGACGTAGAGCATATAGCCGAAGAAGGCGCTCTGGTCGGCCTTGCCGAAGCTGAAATAGCCCGCCCAGCGCACGAAGAGCACGGTCGCCATGGTCGATACCATCGGATGCAGCCGCGCTTCGCGGTGCGAGCGCGCATTGCCGGCAATCGAAAGCGCGATCAGCCCGAACACCAGCGGGTTCAGCCATGTCGTCAGGCGCGAATGGATCTCGGAGACGAACAGGCCGGGCGCGGCTTTCAGGTATGGGTCGTCAGGGTCGGGATCGAGCAGGTAGGTGAGGGGCCGATCCTTGGGCCAAAGGCTGACCTTGCCAGCGGCCGGCGTGAACTCCGCCAGGTCGAAGACATAGGAGTTGAACCGGATGATGGAGACCGGTTCGCCGGGCCGGTTGCGGTGGATTTCGCCGTCACGCATGGCCAGGAAGTTGGCGCCGTCCTTCTCGCCAAGCACCCCGGTCTTGGCAAAATAGATCAGGTCCACGTCCTTCGTCCGCGAGTCGGCGACGAAAATCGATCCGAGCTGTCCGTCCGGCCGGCGTTCGCCGATCTGCAGGAAGAGATTGTCGTCGATGCGCCGGAATGCGCCTTCCTGGATCAGCGTGCTGATCAGCCCGGCCCGGGCTTCCGATATCATCTCGCGCACCCTTTCGCGGGTGACCGGGGCGAGCACGTTGTGGACGAGGAAGGTGACGACGCAGGCCGCCGCCGCCAAGACGAGCACGGGCTTGGCAAGGGTGATGCGCGATGTGCCCGCCGCGTTGATGACGATCAGTTCGGAATCGGTATTCATCGTCGTCAGCGCGTGCGCCACGCCGATGGCCACCGCGATCGGCAGGATCTCGGGCACCACGTTGGGCAGGATCAGCGTTGCCAGTTGCAGGAAGGCGAAAGCCGATTGCCCGGTGTCGGTGACGAGATTGATGCGGTTCAGCACCTGGACGGTCCAGGCGATTGTCAAAGTGGAGATCGTTGCCGCAAGGAAGACGGACGTCATGCGCCGGAGCAGGTAGCGTTCGATGATGGTCAGAGTCATCCCGTGTCCCTGTCGGCCGATGCGTTTGCCCTGTCTCCCCGGAGCAACCTCTCTGGCAGTCATGCGGTTTGCTGGCCAGAACCCGCCTGTCCCTCTTAATGGGCGAAGCTTGGCTAAAAAAGGGCCAATAAACGCGGTTAACGAAGAGTTGCGTTCCCGTCCAGCCTTGCCAATCACATGAAAACGCCCAAGATCAGCAGCTTGCAGAGAGATTCCCGAAAACCGGAGTAGTCATGTCCCCGCGCCCATCCATCAAGTTTGCAAAATTGTCGGTTCCCGCGAAGGGCGCCGTGATCCTTCTGGCGGGAGACCAGGCCGCGCTCTCGGAAGCGGCGCACGCCTGCGATCCTGAAGGGGTTGCGGGCCGCGCGGCCGACGACGCCGATTTCAAGGGCAAGCTTGCCGCCACGCTTGAAATCCTGGCGCCGTCCGGCCACGGCTTCTCGCGCCTGGCGCTGGTCGGCACGGGCAAGCCTGACGAGCGCACCGGCAATGCCTGGGCGCGCATCGGCGGTGCTGCGATGGGGGCGGCGGGGAAGGCCGGTGATGTCGCCGTCATCGCCGATCTTGCCGATGGCGAGGTGCCTGCCGAGGCTGCCGCCGAACTGGCGATGGGCATGGTGCTGCGGTCCTATGCCTTCGAGAAATACAAGACGAAGAAGGAAGGGGCAAAGGACAAGGCCGCGAAGGTGACCATCCACTGCGCCGATCCGTCCGCCGCGAAAAAGGCCTGGGTGGCTGCCGAGGCGCTGGCCGAGGGCATGATGCTTGCCCGCGACCTTGTCAACGAACCGGCCAACATCCTTGGTCCGGAGGAATTCGCAGCGAAGGCCAAGGAACTGGAAAAGCTCGGCGTCGAGGTGGAAATCCTGACCGAGAAGGAGATGAAGAAACTCGGCATGGGCGCGCTGCTGGGCGTCGCGCAGGGTTCGGTCCGTCCGCCCCGCCTCGCCGTCATGCAATGGAAGGGCGGCAAGGCCAAGGATCAGCCCGTCGCCTTCATCGGCAAGGGCGTCGTCTTCGATACCGGCGGCATCTCCATCAAGCCCGCTGCCGGCATGGAGGACATGAAGGGCGACATGGGGGGCGCGGCCGCCGTGACCGGCCTGATGCACACGCTGGCCGCCCGCAAGGCGAAGGTGAATGTGATCGGCGTCATCGGCCTTGTGGAAAACATGCCCGATGGCAACGCCCAGCGCCCCGGCGACATCGTCACCTCCATGTCGGGCCAGACCATCGAAGTGCTGAATACCGATGCCGAAGGCCGTCTCGTCCTCTGCGATGCGTTGCACTACGTCAACGACCGCTTCAAGCCGGCCTTCATGATCAACCTGGCCACCTTGACCGGCGCCATCATCGTCGCGCTCGGCCATGACCATGCCGGCCTGTTCTCCAACAATGACGAACTGGCCGAAAGGCTGTTCAAGGCGGGGCAGGACACGGCGGAAAAGGTCTGGCGCATGCCGCTGGCGCCCGAATATGACAAGCTCATCGATTCCAAGAATGCCGACATGAAGAACATCGGCGGGCGCTGGGCCGGATCGATCACTGCAGCGCAGTTCCTGCAGCGTTTTGTCGGCGACACGCCCTGGGCGCATCTCGATGTCGCTGGCACGGCCATGGGGTCGCCGACAAGCGAGATTTCGAAGGGCTGGGCCTCGGGTTTTGGCGTGCGCCTGCTCGACCGGCTGGTGCGCGATCACTACGAGGGCTAGGGGTCAAGCCCCGCTCTTGCCATTGGCGGCGCCCGCGTGGCGCCGCGCATTGGCTTCGACGCGAGCGAGCAGGTCGAAAAGCATGACGGCTTCCTGATCGGACAGACCGTCCAGCAGGCACGCGTTCACGTCCTCCCAGAACCGGCGCAAATGCTCCAGGCTTGCCGCGGCAGGGCCGGGATGAACGTGAATTGCCCGCCGGTCCTCGGCGCTGGCCTCGCGGCGCACAAGCCCCTTCTGCTCCATCCTGTCCAGAATGCGCGAAATCGCCGGCGCATTGTTGCCCGTGTATTGCACCAGGTCGCCCACGGACAGGCCATCGCGCTGCCACAGCGCCGACAGAACCACCCACTGGGCCAGCGTGAGATCATGCTCTGCCAGCATGTCCTGGCACATGGCCGTTGCCGCGCCAGCGGTAAAGTTCAATGCACGTCCCAGCGAGCGGGGGGCTTGCAAACATTTTGTTTCCATGTAATCATTTTCCATGTAAATATTATTGCGGATTTCGCCGGCGAAAGCAAGCTCGGCTGCGTCCGGACGGTTCCGGCAGAAAGGTTTCACGATGACGCCACCCTCCCGCTATCATCCTCTCCTCGTCGCGCTGCATTGGCTGATGGCGGCAATGATCATTGTCGCGCTTGTCATGGGCGGCGCCGTGCTGGCCGAAACGCCGAACAGCGATCCCGGCAAGATCGACGCCTTGCGCGGGCACATGATCTTCGGTCTGCTGCTCCTCGTCCTGGTTCTCGTGCGTCTTGCCGTGCGGCTGCGCACGCGCAAGCTGCCGCATGCGACCACCGGCAATCCGCTGCTCGACCGAATTGGCGTCTGGACTCATCGCGCCTTTTACGCCCTCGTCATCCTGGTGGCAGCGTCCGGCATCGGCATTTCCGCCCTGGCTGGATTGCCGGGAATCGTCTTCCTGGGCAATGGCGAGCCGCTGCCGGCCGATTTCTGGGCCTATGCGCCGCGTTATGGCCACGCCGTTCTCACCAAGCTGCTTGGAATCCTGATCCTTGCCCATGTGGCCGCGGCATTGTGGCACCAGTTCGCAAGGAAGGACCGGCTGATGGCGCGGATGTGGTTCGGCAAAAGCTAGCCGCGCCGCGGTCAGGGCTCTTTCGGGAGATCCGGGAAGGCGGCCTGCGGCTTCGGCCCGATCGCCCGGATTTCCCGGGCCGTATCGTCAACCTGTTCGCTGAGCGTCCGCTCGACGGCAACCGGTTTTCTCACTTCGAGGCGCGGCACCCTCGTCTTGAGCATGGAATCGGGATCGGGTGCGATGGGCCGGATCGTGTTGCAGGTCACGCCCTGGCTGCCCCGCTGCACGCACTGGGCCAGCGCGGATGGCACGGCGGGCAAGGTTGCAAGGAGGACAGCGGCGAAGAATGTGCTTTTCATGATACCGGATATCATGTGAAAAAGCGGCGCGGGCAAGGCGCAACCGGCCATCGCATCGTTGCAAGGCCGCGCCTCGCAGACCCATATGGATGTCATGGCCGAGGTTCTTTTCTATCATCTGACCGAATCCACGCTTGAGGAGGCGCTTCCCGCCCTCCTCGAGCGCTCGCTGCAGCGAGGCTGGAAGGTGGTCGTCCAGACCGGAACCGAAGAGCGGCGCGACGGGCTCGATCTTCACCTGTGGACCTATGCCGACGAGAGCTTTCTCGCCCACGCGACGGACCGCTCGGAACACGCCGCGGAGAATCCCGTCATCCTGACCACCGGCGAGGTCAATCCCAACGGCGCGACGATCCGCTTCCTGGTCGATGGCGCCACGCCTCCCGATCTTTCCGCCTATGAGCGCGGCGTCTTCATGTTCGACGGGCACGATCCCGAACAGCTTGATCATGCGCGCGCGCAATGGAAGGCGCAGAAGGCAGCCGGCCACGACCTGACCTATTGGCAGCAGACGCCGGAGCGGCGATGGGTGAAAAAGGCATGAGTTCAGACGGTTCCGACGATTTCCGGACACGGCGCGAAGCGATGAGGGCGCGGATCGATCCGCTTGACCGCGATGCCGGCGAGACCGTGGCCGACCGCAAGGCCTTCTTCGACCAGGTCTATGCCATGGCCGGAGGTGACGAGGCCGCGGTGCCGTGGGCCGACCTGAAGCCGAAGGACAGGCTGGCGGGCTGGCTTGCATCGCACCCCGGCCATGGCCAGACGGCCGTCGATGTCGCATGCGGGCTGGGCGACAATGCCGAGGCGCTGGCGGCCGCCGGCTACGCGGCAACAGCCTTCGACCTGTCGGAAAAGGCGGTCGAATGGGCGCGCCGCCGGTTTCCGGATACACGGGTCGACTATCGCGCGGCGAACCTGCTGACGCCGCCGCAGGACTGGATCGGCGGCTTCGATCTCGTGCATGAGTGCTACACCATCCAGTCCGTGCCGCCGGCCATGCACCGCGATTTCTCGCGCGCGGTTGCTGCGCTTGTGAAGCCCGGCGGCAGGTTGCTCGTCTATACGCGGCTGCGGCCCGAAGGCTCGGCCCATGAGGGTCCGCCCTGGCCGCTCATGCCGTCAGAAACGGACGTCTTCGAAGAGTTCGGGCTTGTCGCGGAAAGCCGCGAGCGCTTCGATGTGGTACGCCCGGACCGCGCCATCGCGCATGAATTTTCCGTCTGGCGCAAGCCGGATTGACCGGCGCGGGGGAGGGCGCACATGCTTCGGTTCTTTTTTCTGCTTCTCATGCTGGGCGGTCTTGGCGCGGCCGTCGGTTATCCCTGGGCGGTCGAGAATTTTTCCGGCACCGAACTGGGCACCATCCGCGTCTATGACCGGGACACGGGGTTCAAGCCGGCCCGCGTGATCGTCTCGCCGGTCGATGCACCCGTGCGCGTCCTCGTCGACCTGACGGCGCTGCCGCAGCGCGTCCTGCCGTCCGACAGGACCGTGATCGACATGGTGATCGAAAGCGCCGATGGAACGCAGCGCACGGAACGGCTCGAATTCGCGCCCACCCAGGCCAACCGGGAGGATGCCAGCCTGTCCTCCTCGCAGGTTTACCGGGCCTCCGCCGGCACGCTGGAGCCGCGCATCACCGACGAATACACCTTCACCTTCACGCCGACCGGCGGTCAGACGATCGAGATGCAGGCGATGGACCTCGTGCTTCGCCGCAATGCGCTCGCCTGGGACAGCCGCATCCAGCCGGCAGGCTTCATGGCCGCAGCCCTCGGCTTCATCGGCTTTGTCCTGGCATTCAGAAGCCGCAAATCCGCACCGCGAGAGCCCCGGCGCCGCCGCTGGGGCCGGCAATAGCGGTTTCAAACCTCAAAACGGTACGGGATAGCGCCGGTGGATAGCCTCGATGTGCTCAAGCACATCCGCGCCAAGCACCACGTCCCGCGCGCCGATATTGGTCCGCAGTTGGTCCATGGACGTGGCGCCGATGATGACGGAGGTCATGAAGGGGCGTTGCAGGCACCAGGACAGCGCCATCTGCGCCGGGTCGAGGCCGCTCTCCCGGGCAAGCCCGACATAGGCTTCCATCGCCGGGATGGCGTGTTCCTGCCAGCGTCCGCCGAGATTGTCGGTGATCGAGCGGCGTGACCCTTCCGGCACGGCGCCATTCATGTACTTGCCCGTCAGGATGCCGGTCGCCAGCGGCGAATAGGCCAGAAGGCCCACATCCTCGTGGTGGGAAAACTCCGCCCAGTCCGTATCGAACAGCCGGCACATGAGGTTGTATTCGTTCTGCACCGAGGCAACGCGCGCGCCGCCGCCCTTTTCGGCGATGTCCAGCATTTTCGCGACACCCCAGACCGAATCGTTGGAAACGCCAAGCGCCCGCAGCTTGCCCTCCCGGACCAGGTCGCCGGCCGTGCCGACGATTTCCTCCAGGTCGGCCAGGGCCTGCGCCTTGTCCTGTTTCCAGGGCTTGAAGGTCCAGTTCTGACGGAAATGGTAGGAGCCGCGATTGGGCCAGTGGATCTGGTAGAGGTCGATATAGTCCGTGCCGAGGCGGGCAAGGCTCTTCTCCACGGCTTCGCGCAGCGTCTTTGAATTGGCCGGTTCACCATCGCGCACCGTCCTGTTGCCTTGGCCTACGATCTTGCTGGCGATGACGATATCGTCGCGCTTGCCCCGTGCCTTGAGCCAGGATCCGATGAATTCCTCCGTCCGCCCGGCTGTCTCGGCGCGGATCGGGTTGGTCGGGTACATTTCCGCCGTGTCGAGGAAGTTGATCCCGGCGCTGACGGCATGATCCATCTGGGCGTGGGCCTCGGCCTCGCTGTTCTGTTCGCCCCATGTCATGGTGCCGAGGCAGATTTCGGAAACGGCGATGCCGGTCCGGCCGAGCGGTTTCATTTTCATCGGTTGAATGTCCTGGTTTTTCGTGGCGGGTGTGTTGCGCCAAGACATAACCGGCATGGCCGGCTTGTCCAGACCTGCCGGTTGCGGGCGCGGCCTTTCAGATGTCGTCGAAATCGCCGCCGCGCCCCTTGCCGGCGGAAAAGCGCGCCGCGCCGCCCATGCCGTCGCGGGTGAAGGTTTCGAGGCTCCGCCATTCGTTCGCCAGCGCCTGCGCCGGGTCCTTGCCCCATTGCGTCAGAGCGCTCATCCGGTCGGCTTGCATCGTCGATTGCGGAAAGCGGGTCAGCGTTCCGGCCAGTTCCACCGCGGTATCGAGCGCACTTCCGTCGGCGCAAACCGAGGTCGCAAGGCCGATTGCAAGACATTCGCGCGCATCCACCTTGCGGCCGGTCAGGATCAGGTCCATCGCCCGGCCCTGGCCGACGATGCGCGGCAGGCGTACCGTGCCGCCATCGATCAGCGGCACGCCCCAGCGCCGGCAATAGACGCCCATATAGGCGCTTTCCTCCATTACGCGCAGGTCGCACCACAGCGCCAGTTCCATGCCCCCGGCCACGGCCGGGCCGGAGATGGCCGCGACGACCGGTTTGGAAAGAAGCAGCCGCGTGGGCCCCATCGGGCCGGGGCGCGGGTCGGAAGCCGGATTGTCCCAGTCGTCGCCGATGGCATGGCGCGAAAACCAGTCCGAATCCATGCCCGCCGAGGCCGCTTTGAGGTCGAAGCCGGCGCAGAACGCGCCCGTCACGCCGGTCAGGATCGCCACGCGCTGGCTTTCGTCCGCCTCGAATGCGAGGAAGGCATCGTACAGCGCCGATGCCATGGCCGGGTTGACCGCATTGCGCGCCTCCGGCCGGTCGATCGTGACGACGGTGACCGCGCCGCGCGTTTCCACCCGCACCGTCATGATGCCATCGCCTCCTCGTATTCGGCAGACATCTCCAGCCAGCTTTCCTCGGTCTGTGCCAGCTTCGCTGTCAGGTCGGCGCGCTCCTTGCCCAGATCGGCGGCTTTCTTGGCGTTCTTCTCGTAAAGGGCAGGGTCGGCCAGTTCGGTCTCGATGGCCTGAATCCGTTTGCCAAGTTTTTCCATCAAGGTCTCGGCTTCCTTGATCTTTCTGGCCAGCGGCTTGAACTGCTCGCGCCGTTGCGCCGCCTCGCGCCGCTGGTCCGCTTTCGAGATCGGGGCGGGGCCGTCGTCCTTCGGCTTCTTCGCCTCGTTCGCGGCTTTGGCCGCGCCGGTGATGAACTGGCGGTAGTCGTCGAGATCGCCGTCATAGGGCTTGACGCCGCCGTCATGCACCAGCCACAGCCGGTCGGCAGTCGCTTCCACGAGATGCCGGTCATGCGAGATCACGATGACCGCGCCGGGAAAGTCATTGAGCGCCTCGATCAGCGCCTGGCGGCTGTCGATGTCGAGATGGTTTGTCGGCTCGTCGAGGATCAGGAGGTTCGGCCCGTCAAAGGCGGCAAGCCCCATCAGCAGGCGGGCCTTTTCCCCGCCCGACAGGTTCCGGGCCGGCGTGTCCATCTTTTCCGTCGCCAGCCCCATCTGCGCAACGCGGGCACGCACGCGCGCTTCCGGTTCCTTCGGCATCAGCGCGCGCGCATGGTCGACGGCGCTGTCGTCGGGCCGCAGGTCGTCCATCTGGTGTTGCGCGAAAAAGGCGACCTTCAGGTTTGGCGACAGGGTGAGGGAGCCGGTCTCGGGCTGAAGCCGCCCGGCAATCAGCTTGGCGAAGGTGGACTTGCCATTGCCGTTGGCGCCCAGCAGCGCGATGCGGTCATCGGCATCGATGCGCAGCGTCAGCCGCTTCAGCACGGGCTCACCGGGCGTGTAGCCGACCGACACGCCCTCCAGCGCGATGGCAGGCGAGGCGGCGCGCTTTTCGGGTTCGGGAAAGCGGATCGGCGCGACATGGTCGTTGACGGCAGCCGCGATCGGCGCCATGCGTTCCAGCGCCTTCAGCCGGCTCTGCGCCTGGCGCGCCTTGGAGGCCTTGGCCCGGAAACGCTCCACGAAGCTTTCCATGTGCTTGCGCTTGGCTTCCTGCTTTTCGCGGCTCTTCTCCTGCAGGATCGCCTTTTCGGCGCGCTGGCGTTCGAACTGGTCATAGGCGCCGCGCCAGAAGGTCAGCTTCTGCTGGTCCAGGTGGACGATGGAATTGACCGCCCGGTTGAGCAGGTCGCGATCATGCGAGATGAGCAGCACGGTGTGCGGATAGCGCGCCAGGTAGCTTTCCAGCCAGAGCGTGCCTTCAAGGTCGAGATAGTTGGTCGGCTCGTCCAGCAGCAGCAGGTCGGGCTCGGCAAACAGCACGGCTGCGAGCGCCACGCGCATCCGCCAGCCGCCCGAAAAGCTCTTTGCCGGGCGCTTCTGCGCGTCGGCATCGAAGCCGAGGCCGGCGAGGATGGCCGCCGCGCGCGCTTCGGCCGAATGGGCCTGGATGTCGGCCAGCCGCGTCTGGATCTCGGCGATGCGGTGCGGGTCCGAGGCTGTCTCGGCTTCCCCCATGAGGGCAAGGCGCTCCGTGTCGGCCTTGAGCACGATCTCGATCAGCGGCTCGTCGGTGCCGGGCGCTTCCTGCGCCACCTGGCCTATTCTCATGTTTTTCGGCAGGTGGATGGAGCCGGTTTCCGGCGCCAGGTCGCCGGCGATGGCGCGAAACAGGGTGGTCTTGCCCGTGCCGTTGCGCCCCACCAGCCCCGCCTTGGCGCCTTCGGGCAGCGACAGCGTTGCGTGGTCGATGAGCAGGCGGCCTGCAATGCGCAAGCTGAGGTCGGTGAGCGTGATCATGGCCGCGCGTTGTGACGCAAGGCGCGGCAGGGCGCAAGGGGTCAGGCGAAGCGCCGCCCCTCCGGTGTGCGGTGGAAATAGATCAGGTCCAGTTCCGGCGGCGTGCGCCCGAGCACGGAAAGGATCATGTGCGCCTGCCCGCGATGATGGGTCTGGTGGTTGAAGAAATGCGAAAGCGCCGGGGCAAGCCGCTGGCTGACCGTCCTGAGGTCCGTCATCGTCGTGTAGGTGAAGCGCCCGGCGACCGCCGCCTCGTCCAGGCCTTCGACGAAGGCGAGGATTCGCCTGTCCTCCGCCTCGCGCGCGGCGCGCAGGCTGGCGAAATCCTCATGGAGGATGGCATCCAGCGAGGGCGGCGTCGTGCCTTCGCCCGTGAACCGCTTCATCCACACGCGGTCGCCGACAAGGATATGGTTCAGCGTGCCCTTCATCGACTTGAAGAACGCGCCGCAGTCGAACTGCCAGGCGCGGTTATCGAGTTCGCCGGCCGCGTCGTAGAGCCGTCCGTTCGCCCAGGCATTGTAATGCGCGAACATCTGGAAATTTTGTCTGGCGTCCACTTTCCTTGTCTCCCGCCTGCCGCGATAGTGGCGCCACAATAACGATTTGCGAGGGACAGAACAGTGACCATTCAGCTTTACGATCTCGTCGGCGCCGATGCCGCCCGCCCGTTCAGCCCCCATTGCTGGAAGACGGCGATGTCGCTGGCCCACAAGGGCCTGGATTTCTCCCGCGTGCCGACCCGCTTTCCCGAGGTAGCGAAGATCGAGGGCGGGGCGTCGAAGACCGTGCCGGTCATCAATGACGGCGGCAGGATCGTCTCCGACAGTTTCGCCATCGCCGAATATCTCGACGAGACCTATCCGGACCGCCCGTCCCTGTTCGGCGGGGAAGGCGGCCGCGCCACGGCGCGCTTCGTGGAAAGCTGGACGCAATGGGTCATCCACCCGCAACTCGTTCGCGTGGCCATCATGGACATTCACGACTGCCTGTCGCCGGAAGACCGGGAATGGTTCCGCGCCGACCGCGAGGGCAAGTTCGGCAAGCCGCTGGAGGAGTTGCGCATCTCCGGCCAGGAGGCGCAGGCGGCGTTCCAGAAGTCGCTCGATCCGCTGCGCGCAACGCTGAAGAAGCAGGCCTTCATCGGCGGCGCCGGCCCGCTCTTCGCCGACTACATCGTCTTCGGCGCCTTCCAGTGGGCGCGCGTGGTCTGTCCGCACGAATTCCTGGAGCAGGGCGATCCGGTGACGGACTGGTTCGCGCGCTGCCTAGACCTGCATGGCGGCCTCGGGCGTGAAGTTCCAGCCTGCGGTTGAGGCGGTGTTTCGGGCGTCTTTCGTTTTTCATCCAGACGCGCTATAGCGCCCGCGAACCGGCGCTGCGGGCCGCGCCCGCGGCGCCGCGCCATTCCAGCAAAACCAGAAGGATCCGAGGACCATCATGGCCATTGAACGCACATTTTCGATGATCAAGCCCGACGCAACGAAGCGCAACCTGACCGGCGCCATCACCAAGATGCTGGAAGATGCCGGCCTGCGCGTCGTCGCTTCCAAGCGCGTGTGGATGAGCCGCCGCCAGGCCGAGCAGTTCTACGCCGTCCACAAGGATCGTCCATTCTTCGGCGAACTGACCGAGTTCATGTCCTCCGGTCCGACCGTCGTGCAGGTGCTGGAAGGCGAGAACGCCATCGCGAAGAACCGCGAAGTCATGGGCGCCACCAATCCGGCCGACGCCGCCGAGGGCACCATCCGCAAGGCGTTCGCCCAGTCCATCGGTGAGAATTCCGTGCACGGCTCGGACGCGCCGGAAACGGCCGCCGAGGAAATCGCGTTCTGGTTCGGCGGCAACGAGATCGTCGGCTGAACCGGGACCGCCCGCCATCGCGGGCGAAGGGATGCGAAAACCGAAGGCCGGGCCGCGCGCCCGGCCTTGTGCTGTCAGGCTTCCGTTGGGTTACCATTGTTTCACCGATTTATGTCATGATCGTCGTGCAATAGAACCGGAAACAATGATAACCGGCAGGCAGGCGTGTTCGATCACAGGGAATATACGGCCCGCGAGATCCTCGCTGACGGCATCGTGCACGGGATCGCCATCGCGGCGAGCCTGGCAGCGGGCGGCGCCGTGCTGGCGCTGGCGGCAATCTACCTGGAGCCGGGCATCCGGCTGGCGCTGACCGTCTATGCGGTGACGCTGATCGCCATGTTCTCATTCTCCATGGCCTACAACCTCATTCCGCATCCGCCGCTCAAGCCGCTTCTGCGCCGCTTCGACCAGGCCGCCATTTTCCTGAAGATCGCCGGCACCTACACGCCGCTGACGGTGATGATCGGTTCGGTCTTCTCGCACACCATGCTGGCGCTGATCTGGCTGGCCGCACTTGCCGGGGTGGCGCTGAAGATGTTCGGGCGCATGCATCGCGACCGCTACACGATCCCGCTCTATCTCGCGCTGGGATGGGCGAGCGTGTTGCTGGTCTGGCCGATGATGGAAACCCTGCCTTTGGTCGATGCCGTGCTGATCATCGCCGGCGGCCTGCTCTACACGGCCGGTCTCGTCTTCCACGTATGGCATTCGCTGGCCTACCAGAACGCCATCTGGCATGGCTTCGTGGCCGCCGCGGCCGCATGCCATTTCACCGCCGTGGCGCACGCCTCATTCACGTTGGGCGTGCTGACGGCCTGATCCGTATCTCTCGACTATTCCCAGCGTCTCGCCGCGTCGTCGTCGGCTTCCTTCGCATCCACCCAATGCCCGGAGGAGCCGTCCGCCAGATGTTCCTTCTTCCAGAAGGGCGCGCGGGTCTTCAGGTAATCCATCAGGAAGGACGCGGCGTCAAAGGCCGCCTGCCGGTGCGCGGAGGCGGCAACCACGAGGACGATCTGGCCGCCGGGCTCGATCCGGCCGAAACGGTGAATGGCCGTCAGGCCGGTCAGCGGCCAGCGTTCCACGGCCTGCGAGGCGATCCGCGAGATCTCGGCTTCCGCCATGCCGGGATAATGCTCCAGTTCGAGCGCCGACAGGCGCCCGGCCTCGTCACGGCAAAAGCCGGTGAAGGTCACGACGGCGCCCACGTCGCCGCGTCCGGCCGCAAGGCGCGCGACCTCCGACCGGATGTCGAAGTCCTCCTGCTGGATGCGCACCAGCGGCGTGACGGCGGCCGGCATGGGTTCAGCCTCCGGTCATCGGCGGGAAAAGCGCGATCTCGAAGGGCGTGCCGATCTTTTCGGAATGATGCACATGCTCCATGTCCAGCGCCACGCGGATGGCGTCGGAATGCTCCAGCGCGGCGGCATATTCCGGACCGCGGGTCTTCAGCCAGGCCAGCAGGTCGCGCACCGTCACGACTTCGGCCGGCAGGTCGATATCTTCGCTTTCCTTGCCGATCCGTTCGCGCACCCAGGCGAAATAGACAAGTCTCATGGCCGGTGAACCTCCGCGGTCGGGATTGCGCTCATTGGTCGATCATGTGTTTCAGCCCGGCGCGGAAATAGTCGTAGCCGGTATAGAGCGTCACGAGGGCCGAGACCCAGAGCAGGAAAAGGCCGGTCTCGGTTGTATAGGGCAGGACCTTGTCGCCGGCCGGGCCGGCCAGCAGGAAGCCGATGGCCAGAAGCTGGATCGTCGTCTTCCACTTGGCGAGGGTGGTGACGGGCACCGAGACCTTCAGTTCGGCCAGGTATTCGCGCAGGCCCGAAACCAGGATTTCCCGGCACAGGATGATGATCGCCGCCCACAGCGACCAGCCGGCAATGGTCTTGTCGGTGTCGGCTGCCAGCAGCAGCAGGCAGGTCGCCACCAGCAGCTTGTCGGCGATCGGGTCGAGCATGCGCCCGATATTGGAAGTCTGCTGCCAGGCCCGCGCCAGGTAGCCGTCGAAGAAATCGGTGATCGAGGCGGCCGCGAAAATGCCGAGCGCCGCCCAGCGCGCGAAATCGCTCGATTGCAGGCGCCCTTCCATGAAGAAGCACAGGCCGATGGCCGGAACGGCGAGAATACGGCCATAGGTCAGGATATTGGGAAGGGAGAATGCGCGCGATGCCATGCAAGCCAGTGTCCAGTCTCGATCTGCGACAGTCAAACCAGATGCAGGGCGCGCCGGTCAACCGCGTTTGCGATGCAGCCATGGCTGACTGCGTGTCAAATCAGCCTTTTTCGTGGAAATGGTCGTAAATCACCCGTGCCGTCTGCTCCGAAATCCCTTCGACCGCCATCAAGTCCTCCAGTGCGGCACGCGAGACGGCCTTGGCGGTTCCGAAATGGTGCAGCAGGGAACGCTTGCGCGCCGGGCCGATGCCGGCGATCTCGTCGAGCGGATTCTTCACCATCTCTTTCTTGCGCCGCGCCCGGTGCGAGCCGATGGCGAAGCGGTGCGCCTCGTCGCGCAGGCGCTGCACGAAATAGAGCACGGGATCGCGCGGTGGCAGCGAGAAATCCGGCCGGCCTTCCACGTGGAAGCGCTCGCGCCCGGCATCCCGGTCCGCGCCCTTGGCCACGCCGATGGCCGTTACGGCCTGCGACACGCCCAGTTCGTCGAGAATGGCACGTACGGCGCTCATCTGGCCCTTGCCCCCGTCGATCAGGATGAGGTCCGGCCAGGCGGGGAAGGCGGCTTCCTCGTCATCGCCGCCGCCGGCGGCTTCGGCGGCACGGTCGGGAATGCCGTGCTCCTTGACGAGGCGCGAGAAACGCCGCCGCATCACCTCGCGCATCATGCCGAAATCGTCGCCGGGCGTCAGTTCCTCGTCCTTGATGTTGAACTTGCGGTACTGGTTCTTCACGAAACCTTCCGGCCCGGCCACGATCATGCCGCCGACCGCATTCGTGCCCATGATGTGCGAATTGTCGTAAACCTCGATGCGCCGGGGCACGGCCGGCAGCCCGAACGTCTCCGCCAGCCCTTTCAGAAGGCGGGCCTGCGACGATGTCTCGGCCAGCCGCCGCCCCAGCGCCTCGCGCGCATTCTGCAATGCGTGATCGACAAGGTCCTTTTTCTCGCCGCGCTGCGGCACGCTGACCTGCACCCGGTGACCGGCCTTGGCCGTCAAGGCCTCGGCCAGAAGCGCCTGGTCCTCCACCGCTTCCGAAAGAAGGACGAGGCGCGGCACCGGCTTGTCGTCATAGAACTGCGCCAGGAAGGCGCCGAGGACTTCCGCGCCTTCCAGCGCCGCGTCGGCCTTGGGGAAATAGGCCCGGTTGCCCCAGTTCTGGCCCGTTCGGAAGAAAAAGACCTCCACGCAGGTCTGCCCGCCTTCCTGGTGGATGGCGAAGATGTCGGCCTCGTCCGTGTTCTGCGCGTTGATGCCCTGGTGGCTCTGCACATGGGACAGGGCCGAAAGCCGGTCGCGATAGACCGCTGCCCGCTCGAAATCGAGGTCTTCCGCCGCCTGTTGCATGGCTTCGGCCATCTGGGCCTTCACCGCCTGCGACCTGCCCGAAAGGAAGGCCTTGGCCTCGGCCACCAGCAGCGCGTAATCCGCCTCGCCGATCTCGCCCGTGCAGGGGCCGGCGCAGCGCTTGATCTGGTAGAGCAGGCAGGGCCGCGTGCGGCTGTCGAACACCGAATCGGAACAGGTGCGCAGCAGGAAGGCCCGTTGCAGCGCGTTGATCGTCCGTCCCACCGCGCCGGCGGATGCGAAGGGGCCGAAATAGTCCGCCGCGCGCGAACGCGCCCCGCGATGCTTGAAGATGCCGGGCGAGGGGTGGTTCCTCGTCAGCACGATGTAGGGGAACGACTTGTCGTCCCGCATCAGCACGTTGAAGCGCGGCCGCAACCGCTTGATCAGGTTGGCTTCCAGCAGCAGCGCCTCGGTCTCGGTGCGCGTGACGATGAACTCCATCGTCGCGGTCTCGCCGATCATCCGGGTGATGCGGTTGGAATGGCCGCGCCCCTGCGCATAGTTCGAGACGCGTTTCTTCAGGCTGCGTGCCTTGCCGACATAGAGTACGTCGCCGGCCGCGTTCATCATGCGATAGACGCCGGGGCTGTTCGGCAGGTGCTTCACGTAAAGCTGGATCGCCTCCGCGCCGGTCGCGCCTTTCGGGTCGACGTGGCTGTCGGTCCACTCGATGGCGGCCAGCAGGTCGGCCGTATCGGTCGGCGGGGCTTCCGATTCCACTTCGTCTGCCAAGTCGTCCGCGCCGTCATCGAGGTGCGGATCATGGCCGGCGATGTCGTCCATGGCAGCCGGCGTTCTGCGCCGGCCGGTCATTCCGCTATGCCCGATATGTCGGGGGTCTCCCAGGCCAGGTGCTGGCCGCCGTCGAGCGCCACGATCTGGCCGGTCACGGACCGGCTTTCCCACATCCAGCGGATCGTCGCGCCGAATTCCGCGAGCGCCGGGCCGCGCCGCAGAATCAGTCCCTCGACCTGGGCGTCGAAATCCGCCTGGTCCTGCCGCTCGTTCGGCAGCGTCGGCCCCGGCCCGATGGCATTGACGCGGATACGCGGGGCCAGCGCCTGCGCCATGGTGCGCGTCGCCGTCCACAGTGCGGATTTGGAGAGCGTGTAGGAATAGAAGCGCGGCGTCAGCGACAGGACCCGCTGGTCGATCATGTTGACGATCAGGCCCTCGGCATCCTGCGGCAGCCGCCTTGCCATGGCGCTGGCGATGAGCGATGGCGCCTTCAGGTGAACCGCGAAATGGCGTTCGAACTGGTCGATGTCGAAATCCGTGATGCTGTCGTCCTGGAAGACGGAGGCGTTGTTGACCAGCAGCGTCACCGGTCCGAGGGCGTCCTGGGCCGCGCCGACGAGATGCGCCGCCGCGAAGGCATCCTCCAGGTCGGCGCGCACGGCTGCCGCCTTGCCCCCATCCGCCCGAATGTCGTCGGCCAGCGCTTCCGCCTCGTCCGGCGACCGGTTGTAGTGAATGGCGACGGCGAAACCATGCGCGGCGAGGTCGCGGACGATCGCCGCACCGATGCGCCGCGATCCGCCCGTGACAAGTGCCGTGCCGCGTTGAGCCATGATCCGTTCCCTCAGGTTACGAAAATCGACCACGTATAGCCGGCATAGGCAAGGACCATCACGATGCCGATGGCGCGGCCGGCGGAAAGGCGCGCATAGGCGAGAGCCGCCAGGATCAGCGTCGTCGCGGCCATCACCCAGTTGTCCACGGCGATGATGCGCTCGGAAACCGAAAGCGGCACGATCATGCCGGTGATGCCCAGGATGCACATGATGTTGAAGAGGTTGGAGCCGACGACATTGCCCATGGCGACGGCCGACGACCCGCGCAGCACGGCGGTCATGGTGGTGGCCAGTTCCGGCAGGGAGGTGCCGACAGCGACGATGGTCAGGCCGATGGCTTCGTCGGAAACACCGAACGCACTGGCGATGTCGCTGGCGCCCATCACGGTGAGCTGCGCGCCGACGGGAAGGCCGATCAGCCCGCCCAGGATCGACAGGCCGATCCGGTACTTGTCATGCGGCGCTTCGCCGATCTCTTCGTGGTAGTCGTCCTGGGGTTCCTTGCGCGTGCGCGCGGTGTGGATCTGCCAGGCGATGTATCCGGCCAGCATGGCGAACAGGGCTGCCCCCTCCAGCCGACCCAGGACACCGTTCATCGACATCCAGATATAGACGGCCGTCACGCCGAGCATGGCTGTCATGTTGCGCCGGAGCCCCGGTTCCGTTGCTGCCAGTGGCGCGATCAGCGCCGGCAGGCCGATGACCAGCAGCACATTGGCGATGTTGGAGCCGACCACATTGCCGATGGCGATGCCGGGCGCGCCCGAAAGTGCTGCCTGGGTGGAAATGAAGAGTTCCGGCGCAGAGGTTCCGAAGGCAACCACGGTGAGGCCGATGACGAGCGGCGATATGCCGAGATTCTCTGCCAGGCCGACCGCGCCCCGCACGAGATAGTCGCCGGCGAACACCAGCAGGACGAGGCCGGCTGCGAGAATGAGAAAGCTGAGAATCATGAGGCATCCGTCGGAAGGGCACTTGCCCGACCTATATAGGCGCCGGTCTGCCCCCCTCCAACCCCGGCAATCCGAATGTCACGCCTGTGGCACGATGGACACATCCTCTTTTTGCCGCATTGCAGCCGGGAAAACTCCTTGTTCCCGGTCTCCTTAGGACAAATTCCGGGCAGAGATTGCGACCGGTCCGGCGAGGGGAAATCCCGCGCCTGCCTCCCGATGCGGGGACCGGCGCCGGGCCCATGGAACACTGCCGCCAGCGTTGCGTTGGATGGGCGGCAAAGGAGAAAGAGCATGACCATGAGTGTTATCAAGAACCGTACCGCCGCACTGGCCGCCGGCATTGCGTTTGCCGTCCTTGCCGGCCCGGCAATGGCCGCCGACGCCATTGCTGAGGCTCCGCCGGCACCCCCGGCTGCTCCCGTCTACGAGGAAGCCCCGGCTGGCTGGGAAGGCGCCTATCTCGGTGTGACCGGTTCCTATTCGGCGGGCGAAGCCTCCCATTCGCAGCCGGTGCCCAACAGCCATGTCACAGACGGTTTCAAGGGCGGTGCCTTCGGTGGTTTCAACTGGCAGAACGGCCAGTTCGTCTACGGCCTGGAAGGCGATGTCAGCGGCGGTGAAGTCGATGGCAACAATGCCGGCCGCGGCTTCGAATCCGCAGTTGACGGTTCGGTCCGCGCGCGTGCCGGTCTCGCAGTGGGCGAGCGTACCCTCGTTTACGGCACGGCAGGTCTTGCCGCCGCGCGCCTGAAGGCCGCCGAGGGTGGCGTGATCGATTCGAAGACGGGGCTTGGCTGGACGGCCGGTGCCGGCGTCGATGTCAAGGTCACTGACGACGTGTTCGCCCGCGGCGAATACCGCTACACCGACTATGGTTCGCAGACGTTCCAGACCGGTTCGGGTGCCAACACCGTCAATGCCGACGAGAACCGTTTCACCGTCGGCCTCGGCGTGAAGTTCTGATCCGGCACTGACCGGCAGCAGAAAGAAACCCGGGATGCACCCGCATCCCGGGTTTTTCGTGTCTGGTAGGCTTTGCCTCAGCCATGGGGCACGAGGGCAGCCAGATCCGGATATTTCTCGTCGAACTTCTTCACCCAACGCACGAGTTTCGCCCGTCCACGCTCCCATTTGCCCTCGAAGCGCAACGATGCGTAACCGAGCGCGGCACGCAGCGCGAGATGACCGCCATGGACCTTCCCGGTCAGGCGCGGCGGGTTCGCATTGAAATGGTCGAGCGCCCGAGTCGCTTTCGTCCACTGCTTGTCCAGCCAGGGCTGATGCACAATCTCTTCGGGCCGGAAGCGCCGCTCGTAGACATGGGCCAGCAGCGCATCCATCAGGCCGTCGGCCAGAGCCTCGGTGACTTCCGCGTCCGTGCGCTTGGCCGCATTGGCTGGAAAGATGCTGTTGCGTTTTTCCCGGTTGATGAATTGCAGGATCATGGCGCTGTCGAACACCGCCCGCCCGTCATCGGTCAGAAGCACCGGGATCTTGCCGAGCGGGTTGTTGCCGATCAGCAGATCGGGCTCGGCATTGGTGTCGACGCTGACCGCTTCCAACGCGTAGCCGGCGAGTGCCGCGGCCATGCGCGCCTTGGCGGAATAGGGGGAGGGACCGGAATAGAGCAGTTTCGGCATGGGTTTTCCTCGGGTCGGGTCCGGACTGTCCGGACGTTTCACTGTTTTGCCGGCATGGCGAGCCTCGGGGTGCGGCAACCGGCGCGATCCACTTGCGGGCAGGCGGTGAAGGCGAGCGAGCGGTCAAGGCAGATCCGCACCTCGCGCATCAACCGGCCGTCGCAGGCGACCGCGATCTCATCCGGATCCAGCCCGCGATTGGTCCGCATGAAGGCGTTCTCCACCTCTTTCGGGCTGATCGTGCCGCCGCCGATCCCCGGCGGGATTCGCACCCGTTCGCGCGCCTTTCGCGTGAGCGCGAAATAGTCGCGTTGCGAAAGGCCCGAGCAGGTGCCGTGCTTGCGCCATTCATGCGCGGCAAGGCCGTCGGTCGGAAACAGGTCGCGCACCGATGAGAGAAGCTGGCGCGGCACGCGGTCGGGTTCGGATGACCGGCAATTGGCGGGATAGCCCTTGTCCTTCTGGGGCCACAGCCCGTGCACGACAAAGCCGTCCGGACCGTTGCGCCCGCATTGCCGCCGGTCGGCGCGCGCGCCCTCTGCCTCGCAATAGGACGGCGACCAGGAAAGCGCCAGGACATAGAAGTCGAAACCGTCACCGGCAGGCTCTGCCTTGCTGGCCGAAGTCGTGGTCTGGTCCACGCCGGCATCGCCGCACCCGGTCAGGAAGGCAGCCAGCAGCGCCGCGCAAAGAGGCAGCCTGGATGTCATCCCGGCCTCAGCGGACCACGCGGCACCAGGCGTTGTAGACCTTCCAGCGGTCGAAGCCGGCGACGCAGAACTGGACGCCGTCGCCGAACTTGCCGGCAAAGCCCATGCCGTCCTCGATCATGTACCAGACCGAGCGGCGATGGCCGTCGGACATGTGCGCCGTCGCCTTGCAATAGCGCCGCGAAATCATCGTGTGGGTGGCCTTGGAAGCGGGCACGAACCGGCGCTCGTGGACATGGTCGAACGACACGATCCGCACATCGGGCAGGTGCGGCACGTGGCGCACCTGGTAGGCGAACTTGCCGGTGATGACCCGCAGCACGCGGGCGTCGTCGCATTGTGCGTCGAAACCGATGAAGTTGAACGCCTTGGCAGGAGCGGTGAAAGCGGCTGCCAGCACCAGGGCGCTGATGATCTTCGTGGCCAAACGGAACATGATGCGCCTCGCTCGATGGATGGGCCGGTTCAGGATTCGCTGCCAGTTTGGAATGACGCCGGGCAGGGGTCAAGCAGCAGTTGCCGCCCGCCCGGACGCCGCAGCCTGAGCACGACGGGTCTCGGCGCTCATTCGCCCGCCAGCCATTCCACCGACCATCGCGCCACGCCGTCCTCGGCCATCACCGCGCCGATGACCGGCAGCAGCGTCCGCATGTCCGCTTCCAGCGTGAAAGGGGGATTGACGACGATCATGCCCGAGCCGTCGAGCCGCGGCTCGGACGAGGGTGCGCGCACCGACAGCGTGATGTCGAGGATCTTCGGGATGCCGCTTGCCCGGAGCCTGTCGCGGAAGGCGGCAACCGCCTTGTGGTCCTTGACGGGATACCAGAGCGCGTAGGTGCCGCCCGGCCAGCGCCCGTGCCCGGTTTCGAGCGCCTGTGCGAGGCGGTCGAAATCGCCCTCCTTCTCGAAGGGCGGGTCCATCAGCACCAGCCCGCGCTTTTCCTTGGGCGGCAGTTGCGCGCCGGGCGCCAGCCATCCGTCCAGTTCGATCACGCGCACCTGGTAATCGCCCGCGAACAGCGCCTTGAGGCGTTCGGCGTCTTGCGGATGCAGTTCGATCGCCGTCAGCCGGTCCTGCTTGCGCAAGAGGGTGCGGACGAGAAATGGCGAGCCGGGATAATGCCTTGCCCCGCCGTCCGGATTCATCGCGCGAACCGCCTGAATCAATGGCTCAAGCAGGGCGCCGGCGTCTGCGGGAAGGTCGGCCTCCATGATCCTTCCGATTCCGCCCCGCCACTCGCCGGTCTTCTGCGCCTGTTCGCCCGACAGGTCGTAGCGACCGGCGCCGGCATGGGTGTCGATGACGCGGAACGCCTTCTCCTTGCCTTTCAGATACACGACGATTCTCGCCAGTACCGCATGCTTGAGCACGTCGGCGAAATTGCCCGCGTGGTAGACGTGGCGATAGTTCATGTCCGCTCGCAACCGTTTGCCTGATGGATGGCATCACGCCTTTTCATGCTTCCTCGCCTACACCGGCGGCGCGCTTTCGGCTAGGGTGGGGCCATGAACCAGCACGCTCAGATCCGCATCGGCCACTCGGCCTGCCCGCACGATTGTCCCTCGACCTGCGCCCTCGATGTCGAGATCGGCGCCGATGGCCGCATTGGCCGCGTTTACGGGGCCAAGGAAAACACCTACACCGCCGGCGTCATCTGCGCCAAGGTCGCCCGCTATGCCGAGCGCATCCATCATCCCGACCGCCTGACGAAACCCTTGGTGCGCTCCGGCGCGAAGGGTGGCGGCGAATGGAAGGAGGCAAGCTGGGAGGCGGCACTGGACCATGTGGCCGAACGCCTGGCGGAAGCGGCCCGCCGCGGAGGCTCCGAGGCCGTCTGGCCCTATTACTATGCGGGCACCATGGGCCTCGTTCAGCGCGACGGCATTCATCGCCTGCGCCATGCCATGAAATGGTCCGGCCAGTTCGATTCCATCTGCACCAATCCCGCATGGACCGGCTTCGTCGCCGGCACGGGCGCGCTGCGTGGTCCGGATCCGCGCGAGATGGCCCGGGCCGATTGCGTCGTCATCTGGGGCACCAACGCTGTGGCCACCCAGGTCAACGTGATGACCCATGCGGTAAAGGCCCGCAAGGAGCGCGGCGCGAAGATCGTCGTCATCGACATCTACGACAACCCCACCGTGAAGCAGGCCGACATGGGCCTCGTTCTCAAACCCGGCACCGACGCTGCGCTGGCCTGCGCGGCCATGCATGTCGCCTTCCGCGACGGCCATGCCGACCGGGACTATCTGGAGCAATTCAGCGACGATCCGGCCGGCCTCGAAGCCCATCTGCGGACCCGCACCCCGCAATGGGCCTCGGCCATCACCGGGCTCGGCGTTGACGAGATCGAGGCGTTCGCCCGGCTCGTGGGGACGACGAAACGCACATTTTTCCGGCTCGGCTACGGCTTCACGCGGTCGCGCAACGGCGCGGTGGCCATGCATGCGGCGGCGTCCCTGGCCACGGTGCTGGGAAGCTGGAAGCATGAGGGCGGCGGTGCCTTCCATTCCAATTCCGGCATTTTCCGCCTCGACAATGGCGAGATCACCGGCACGAAACTGATGGACCCGAAGGTCCGCCATCTCGACCAGTCGAAGATCGGCCGCGTGCTGACCGGCGAGGCGGACAGCCTGAACGGCGGCCCGCCCGTGACGGCGCTCTTCATCCAGAACACCAACCCGGCCAATGTGGCGCCCGAGCAGCGCAAGGTGATCGCCGGCCTGATGCGCGACGACCTGTTCGTCTGCGTGCACGAGCAGTTCATGACCGATACGGCGAAGCTGGCCGACGTGGTGCTGCCCGCCACCATGTTCATGGAGCATGACGACATCTACCGCGGCGGCGGCAACCAGCACATCATTCCCGGCCCGAAGCTCGTCGGTCCGCCCGAAGGCCCGCGCTCCAACCATTTCGTCATCAATGAACTGGCGAAACGCCTTGGCGTCGCTCACCTGCCGGGGTTCGGCAAGACGGAACGCGAACTGATCACGGCCATGCTGCAGAAGCGCGGGCTCGGCACCTACGAGGAGCTTTGCGAACGCCGCTGGGCCGACATGCAGCCCTCCTTCGAGGAGAGCCACTATCTGGGCGGCTTTGCCTTTCCCGACGGCCGGTTCCGTTTCCGCCCGGACTGGACCGGAACCATCGCGCCGAACCGGCCGCCCAAATCGGTCGGCCTGCTCGGCCCCCATGGCGACCTGCCGGCCTATCCGGATCATTTCGAGGCCATCGAGACGGTGGACGACGCCCATCCCTTCCGCCTCGCCACCTCGCCGGCGCGGCAATTCCTCAATTCGACCTTCACGGAGACGCCGGGCTCCAGCCGTCGCGAAGGCCGGCCGGAACTGATGATCCATCCGGACGACGCGGCCGAAAACGGCATTGCCGATGGTGCACGGGTGGAAATCGGCAATATGCGCGGCGAAGTGGTCCTCCATGCGCGCCTGTTTGAAGGCGTCCGGCGTGGCGTTGTAATCGCCGAAGGCATCTGGCCCAACGCCGCCCATGAGCGCGGCGAGGGCATCAACGTGCTCACCGGTGCCGATTCCATTGCGCCCTATGGCGGCGCGGCCTTCCACGACACGAAGGTGTGGGTGCGCGGCCTTGTTACCGAAGCCGGGCCGGGAAGCCGGCCATGACGCGGATACTGGTTCCGTCGCGGGGTTTGGAAAGCTGGCAGGCCCTGCTGGCGGATCCGCAGAACCACTGGCGTGAGGGCTATTCCGCCATGGCCGTCGCGCGCTCATGGGAGGCCGCGCGGGGACTCCCGCCGGAAATCGCCGCTTTGTTTGGCCCCGAAGCTGAACTTTTGCTGGCTATTCCCGAACACACGGTCCGCCTGCCCGGTAGCGGACGGGCGAGCCAGTGCGACGTGTTCGCCCTGCTGCGCAACGGGAATGAAAACGTCGCGATGGCGATCGAAGCCAAGGTCAACGAACCGTTTGGTCCGACGGTTGGCGAATGGCTGGCGGAAGGCGGGGCAAACCGCGACGAACGTCTGTCGGGTCTCTGTCGCTTGCTGGGAGCGAAAGCGATGCCGGATCAATCCCTGCGTTACCAGTTGTTCCACCGAACGGCTGCAGCGGTCATCGAAGCCCGACGCTTCGCTGCTCCCCATGCCTGCATGGTGGTCCAGTCGTTCTCGGCGAACAATGCGTGGCTGGAGGATTTCCAGGCCTTCGCCCGGTTCCTCGGCCTCGCCCTCGAGCCTGCAGAGGCCGGAACCGTTGTCTTGCCGGATGGCATGAAACTGTCGCTCGCCTGGGTCAGGGGTACCCCGGCATATCCCTGATTCTCGTGGAGAACCAACCGCGTTATTGCCTGCTGGACGACCGGGCGTCAGGCCATGACCCGCCCATCCAGCACTTGTGCCCGGAAGGCGTCCAGAAAAGTGCCGATCTCCGAAGATGACTGGCAGAAGCTGCGCAACGGCGATTCGACCGGGACGGTGACGATGTTCTCCAGCGAGCCGTAAAGCGAGGCGTCCAGCGAGCATGGCCGGTCTCCGAAGAAGAACGGGCCTTCCATGGCTGCCTCGATGGCTTGAAGGTCGCAGATGCCGAAACGGGCAATTTCGTCGGCCGGATGGCGTCCCAGCCCCTGGCCTTTCAGGTCACGGGCGATCCGGCGAACCAGCATGGGGAAAACGAGACGGCGCACCGGCCATGGGGCCTTGCCGAAAAACAGGTCGCAGGTTCTTTCCCTCGCCATGATCCAGCGCGAATGAACGAGGGCGAAATAGAGATGTTCCTCGACCATGCGGCGGAAAGCCATCGCGATCGCGCGTTGCCGGTCAGTGAGTTGGCCGTCGAAATCAATGCCTTTCACCTCTTCCAGATAGCGTTGGATGAGGCTTGAATCGGCAATGGTCCGGTCGCCGTCAACCAGCATGGGCAGCTTGCCCGTCCGGCTCTTCATCGGCAGGCCGGGCCTGGTTTCGAAGTCCAGTCCGGACATGACCAGAAGTGCTTCGGCCTTGAGCCCGAAGGGGGAGGGGCAGCGCACGCCGCCTGCGGGTGCGAAGGTGATCAGTTTGAGCATGCGGGCGATCCGTTCGCTGATAACGCTGTGACCCGTTACCATGCCCATGAAGGCAACCCGTTGTCAGCAGGCAAGGCGCCGGTTTGCGCTTCAGATGCGGAAAACAGCCTTGCCGCCGCCGCCCATCCGCACGTCGCCGCGCGCCAGCATGGCGAGTGCTTGCGGATAGGTGGCGTGTTCGGCGTCGAGCACGCGCGCGGCCAGCGTTTCCTCCGTGTCGCCCGTTTCGACCGGCACCGCCGTCTGCGCGATGATCGGCCCGTCGTCCATGTCCGGCGTCACGAAATGCACCGTGCAGCCATGCACCCGCACCCCTGCATCCAGCGCGCGCTGATGCGTGTCCAGTCCCTTGAACAGCGGCAGCAGGGCAGGGTGGATGTTGATCATGCGGCCCTGCCAGGCGCGCACGAAATCCGGCGTCAGCAGGCGCATGTAGCCGGCCAGCGCGACGATCTCGATCTTTGCCGCGCGCAGCGCCGCGTCGATGGCCGCGTCATGGGCCTCGCGGCTGCCATGGTCGCGATAGGCGATGACCTGCGTCGCGATGCCGGCCGCGCGCGCGGTTTCCAGGCCCTTGGCATCGGCCTTGTTGGAGATGACGAGAACGATTTCGGCGGGATAGGCCGGGTCCATGGAGGCCTGGATCAGTGCCGTCATGTTGGAGCCGCGCCCGGAAATGAGCACGGCGGTGCGCTTGCGCGGGGTGCTGGTCACAGGTCGAGCGCCCCGGAATAGGTCACGCCATGTTCGCGCCGCGGCACGATGCGGCCGATGATCTCGACATGCTCGCCCTCGCGCTGGAGAATGGCGATGGCCTGTGCCGCCTGGTCGGCCTCCACGACGGCCACCATGCCGATACCGCAATTGAACGTGCGCAGCATTTCGCGCTCCGCCACGCCACCCTGTTGCGCCAGCCAGGAGAACACGGCCGGCACCTCGAAACCGTCCAGATCGATCTCGGCGGCAAAATGCTCCGGCAGGACGCGCGGGATGTTCTCGGTGAAGCCGCCCCCGGTGATATGCGCAAGCGCCTTGATCGCGCCCACTTCGTGGATCGTCGCCAGCAGCGGCTTGACATAGATGCGGGTCGGCTCCAGCAGGGCTTCGCCCAGTGTCTTGCCCTCCGCGAAGGGCGCCGGATCGAACCAGCCGAGCCCGCTCTTTTCCACGATCTTGCGCACCAGCGAATAGCCGTTGGAATGCACGCCGGAGGAGGCAAGGCCCAGGATGACGTCACCTTCCATCACGTGGCCCGACGGCAGCAGCGTGCCGCGTTCCGCCGCGCCCACCGCGAAGCCGGCGAGATCGTAGTCGCCGCCGGCATACATGCCGGGCATTTCAGCCGTCTCGCCGCCGATCAGCGCGCAGCCGGCCTGGCGGCAGCCTTCCGCGATGCCCGCCACGATGGCCGCGCCCTGGTCTGGGTCCAGCTTGCCCGTGGCGAAATAATCGAGGAAGAACAGCGGTTCGGCGCCCTGCACGACGAGGTCGTTGACGCACATGGCGACAAGGTCGATGCCGACGGTGTCATGCTTGTCGGCATCGATGGCGATCTTGAGCTTGGTGCCCACGCCGTCGTTTGCCGCCACCAGCACGGGGTCCTTGAACCCGGCCGCCTTCAGATCGAACAGGCCGCCGAAACCGCCGATCTCGCCGTCCGCGCCGGGGCGGCGGGTGGATCGGACCATGGGCTTGATCTTCTCCACAAGGCTGTTGCCGGCATCGATGTCCACGCCGGCATCGGCATAGGAAAGGCCGTTCTTTGTCTCGCTCATGGCGTCTTCCGGGGGTTGTTCGCGTGTCAGGCTGCTCATGGCATGAAAAGGGGCGCGCCGGCAAGGACGGGCGCCGGGCAGGCCGCCGGGTAGACACGCGTTTTCCCGCGCTTTCACGGCCTCGAAAGCGGCCGTCTTGCCAATCCCCGGCGCCAAGCCCACATTTCAGGCAAATGCAATGGACAGGCAGGCTGACGCGTGACCATTCCCAATATCATTACCGTTCTGCGATTCCTGCTGGTGCCCTTCATCATCAATGCCATGCTGGACGGCCACATGGGCTGGGCGCTGGCCGGGTTCGTGCTGGCCGGCGTTTCGGACGGCGTGGACGGCTTCATCGCCCGCCAGTTCGACCAGCGCTCCGAACTCGGCGCCTATCTCGACCCGCTGGCCGACAAGCTGCTTCTCGTCAGCGTCTTCGTGGTGCTCGGTTTCATCGGTGAACTGCCGACCTGGCTGGTGATCGCCATTGTCAGCCGTGACGCCATGATCGTGGGGGCCGTCACCCTGTCCGCCGTCATGGGGCATCCGGTGAAGGTGCATCCGCTGTTCGTCTCCAAGGCGAACACGCTCGTCCAGATCCTGCTCGCCACCGTGGCGCTGGGCGAACTGGCCTTCGCGCCCGGCCCGGAATGGCTGCGCTCCGGCCTCATCACCGTGACCGCGCTCTTGACCGGCGCTTCCGCCACGGCCTATCTGGTCACCTGGCTCCAGCACATGGGCGGTTATGGCGCGCACGAAGAAGACACCTGATTTCGACGCCGAGGATGCGGCGGCCGCCGAGGCGGGCGCGGCGCTGCGCCGTCAGGCGATCTTCTGGCTGATCTTCTTCGTTGCCTTCCTCGGCTTCCTCTACGTCTTCCGCTCCATCCTGCTTCCCTTCGTCGCCGGGATGGCGCTGGCCTATTTCCTCGATCCCGTGGCCGACCGGCTGGAACGTGCCGGCCTGTCCCGCCTGGCCTCGACGATCGTCATCCTGATCGGCTTCATCGTCGCCTTCCTGCTGGCGCTGATGATCGTCGTGCCTGTGCTCGCGACCCAGTTGGCCGGCTTCATCGAGCGGCTGCCCTCGCTTGTCTCCGGCCTGCAGAACCTTGTCGGCAGTTTCGACCCGGAATGGATCAAGCGCGTCGTCGGCGCCGATCCGCAGGGCATCCGCGACGGTGTCAACACGCTGCTCACCCAGGGCGCGGGCTTCCTGTCCACGCTCGCGCAGTCCATCTGGAGTTCGGGCAAGGCGCTGGTCGACATTGCCGGCCTGTTCGTCGTCACACCTGTCGTCGCCTTCTACATGCTGCTCGACTGGGACCACATGGTCGCCCGTGTCGACGGCTGGATCCCGCGCGACCATCTGGAGGCCGTGCGCGAGATCGCCCGCGACGTCAACACGGCCGTCGCCGGCTTCATCCGCGGGCAGGGCACGGTCTGCCTGGTGCTCGGCATCTTCTATGCCATCGGGCTGACCGCCGTGGGCCTCAATTTCGGCCTGCTGATCGGTCTCGTCGCCGGGCTGATTTCGTTCATTCCCTATATCGGCTCGCTGGTCGGTCTGGCCGTGTCGATCGGTGTCGCGCTGGTCCAGTTCTGGCCCGACTGGATCTGGATCGCCGCGGTCGCTGCCGTCTTCTTCTCCGGCCAGTTCCTGGAGGGAAACATCCTGCAGCCCAAGCTGGTAGGCGACCGCGTCGGCCTGCATCCGGTCTGGCTGATGTTCGCCCTGTTCGCCTTCGGCATGCTGTTCGGCTTCGTCGGCCTGCTGATCGCGGTGCCAGCCGCCGCCGCCGTTGGTGTGCTCGCCCGCTTCGGCCTCAAGTCCTATCTTGCCAGCCCGGTCTATCGCGGCCATTCCCATGGCCCGCGCGAGGGAAGCGAGGGCTGATCCGCCATGTCCGCCGCGCGCGACGATGCACCCCGGCAATTGCCGCTCGATCTCAGCCATGAGCCCGGCCGCTCGCGCGACGAACTGGTGGTCAGCCCGGCCAATGCGGAAGCCGTCGCCCTGGTCGACAACTGGCCGGACTGGCCGTCGCCGGTGGTCGTGCTCGCCGGCCCGGCAGGGGCGGGCAAGACGCATATCGCCACCATCTGGCAGGAGGTTTCCGGCGCCGTGGCGCTGAACGCCGGCAGGCTGGACGCGAAAGCCCGCGCCGATGCCGTCGAGGCCGGTGCCGCCCTCATCGACGATGCCGGTGAACCGGGACTGGACGAAACCGGCCTGTTTCATCTGATCAACGAGATGCGCGGGTCGGGCGGGCGCCTGCTCCTGACCGCGCGCCGCTTCCCCGGTGCCTGGGGCGTGACGCTTCCCGATCTCGCCTCGCGCCTCCGTGCGGCGACGACCGTGGAGATCGCCGAACCGGACGAGGCACTGCTGACCGGCGTCATCACCAAGCTTTTTGCAGACCGGCAGCTGATGGTCGACCCCGGCGTTGCCGGTTTCCTCGTCCGGCGTATCGAGCGCTCCCTGGCATCGGCCGCCGCGGTCGTCGAAGCGATCGACAGGGCGTCGCTGGAGCGGCGCAGCCGCATCACCCGCCATCTTGCCGGTCAGGTCATCGCGGCGCTCGATGACCGCCAGGGCCATCTCGATCTTTGAGCACGGGCGGCGGCAAAACCGGTTGCGTCCCGTTCGCCGGGCGTGTATCCGGCTTCTCGTCGGAGTTCGGAGCGTAGCGCAGTCTGGTAGCGCATCTGGTTTGGGACCAGAGGGTCGCAGGTTCAAATCCTGCCGCTCCGACCAACGTCATTCCCACAACGAAGCGGCAAGGAACAGGCGTGGCGCGGACGCGCCGGCGCACAAAGGGTATTTACCCCGCGAACCCGTCGCGTATATAGCGTTGGTCGAGAGGGAAGGTCGCTGCCGTCTGTCGGCGGTCATGCGGTTCGGCCCGACGATCGACAGCAAGACTGCGGGGAAACGTGATGAGCGCGCGCATTTTCAGTCCGGCCAAGACCGCGATGCAATCGGGCAAGGCGAAGACGGGCCGCTGGATCCTGGAGTTCGAGCCGGAATCGCCGCGCAAGATCGATCCGCTGATGGGCTATACCACCTCGTCCGACATGAAGAGCCAGGTAAGGCTCACCTTCGAGACGAAGGAAGAGGCCATCGCTTACGCGGAGAAGAACGGCATTGCCTATTCGGTGCGCGAACCGAAGGAATCCAAGCGCCGCCAGATTTCCTATTCCGACAATTTCCGCTACGACCGCAAGACGCCCTGGACGCACTGAGCAGCGCGCTCTTGCGGGAAGCGCGGCACGGCCCCTTAGCTCAGCTGGATAGAGCACCGGCCTTCTAAGCCGATGGTCGCAGGTTCGAATCCTGCAGGGGTCGCCAGTTTCTTCAGTGCAGATATCCCTTCAGGTTCAATATCTTGTTGTCCCGGGTTCAATCCGTTGGGGCGGCGGTGTCGAGGCGTTGTCGCAGGGCCTTTCAGGCCACCTGGTCCCGCTCGCTCACACCGAGACCATGTCCACGGACTGCGTCGTTGTCTGCCGGCCTGAAAGCCGCATGTGGCCCTTGACCGGCGCCACATCGAAGTAGTCGCGTCCATAGGCGACGACCACGTGGTCCTGTCCCGCGTCCATCCTGTTCGTCGGATCGAGTTCGGCCCAGCCTGCCTCGCCGCCGCACCAGACACGCACCCAGGCGTGCATGGCGTCGGCGCCTTCCAGCCGCGGCTGCCCCTTCGGCGGCAGGGTGCGCAGGAAGCCGCTGACATAGCCGGCCGGAATGCCCAGCGAGCGCAATGCGCCGACCATGATGTGGGTGAAATCCTGGCAGACGCCACGCCGGGCGGCGAAGGCGTCGGCATGGGGCATGTCGACGGCGGTGGAGTCCGGGTCGAAGGTCATTTCGTCATGCAGGGCATTGCAGACGCGCCGGGCGGCTTCGAGCACCGTTCCGGCGCCTTCCGTGACACCAAGCGCCCAAGCGGAGATGGCGCCATCCGGCGGCACGCGCGGCGAGGGCGGCAGGAAGTGGTGCGGGCTGTCCGGCCCGAGCGATCGCCGCGATGCAAGATCGGCTGCCAGGTCCGCCAGCGCCAGCGCCGGTCCGGGTATTGCAGCGGATGCGGGACGCTCCACCCGGGCGCGCATCTCGAACCCTGTCCGGGTCACCGCTTCCCCGTAGCGGATGTCTATGGCGGCGTTGCCGAAGAAATCGCGGCGCTCGGCGCGTTCGACCGGTTGCGGCGTGAATTCAAGCGAAGCCTCCAGAACCCGCTGGATGCCCTGGATGTCGCGCGGCAGGAGACGCAGGAGATGGCGCCCCGCGTCGGCGGGCGCGTCGTAGGCATATTCGATGGCAAGGCGGATATCGTACAGCATCGTCAGTGCAGGTAGGAACCGGCCAGCAGGGCCGGAAGCTCGCCGGCATGCTGCGCCAGGTCGGCGAGACTGCCGGCGGTCACCTGGCCGGCGGTTGTTGTGGAAAGGGCGGTCACCAGTTCCATGACGCGGGCCTGGAACGGTGTCAGTGTATCGCCGCCCCCTTTCGGCAGGAAGATGGCGTGGTCGTTCATGGCGCGGAACTGGTGATGCGCCGAACGCGGGTTCATCTCGTCGAGCAACAGGAGTTCGATCACCGTATCGCGATCGGTCTCCACCGAATAGCGGCGGCGGTGGGTCATCACCGAATCGCCGACCTCGATGGCGAGATCGAGCGCGCCGGCGGGCGCGTTCTCGCCGGTGCAGTCCTGAAGCAGGCGCAGCATGGCCTGCGCCCGTTCGATGGCGCGCCCGATCCCTAGGAACCGCCACCCGGTGAACCGGTACATGTTCTCGTGCACAAGACCGGTGAAGCCGGAAATCTTGCGCAACAGCACGCTGTAGGCGCGCGCTGCATCGTCGCCTGTCGTCACGCGGGAGGCGAAGTTCACGGTTGTCTGTTTCAGGTCGACCAGCGCGTTCCAGCCGTCGATGGAGAAGCGGTCGCGCACGTTTCCCGCGCTGCGCAACGCGGCATCGAGGTCGGCGATCAGTCCGGCCGGTACCGGACTGGCCGGATCCACGCCGATGAATGCGAGCTGGCCGCTAATGTGGCTGGCCAGCGGGTAATCGGCAGAGCCGGATTCCGCGATGCGCAGGTGATAGGCGCGCAGGAGCCGGATCTGGTCCTCGGCCCGCTCCACGTAGCGGCCGAGCCAGAGGAGATTGTCGGCCGCCGTCGATGGCAGCGAACCCGGTTCCGTGCGACGGCGTTTCGCCCGCTTGCCCGTCAGCAGCGTATCGGCCGGTTCGGGGCGCTGCGCCATCACCCAGACATCGCAGACCGACCCGCCGCGCTGCATGGAAATGTCGGTGCTTTCCCCGGAGCGCCCGATGCGCGCGAACCCGCCGGGCATCGCCGTCCATCCGTCGTCGGTCCGCGCAAGAAACACCCGCAGGCTCATGGGCCGGGCGACCAGGCGGCCTTCGTCCAGCGCCGGCGCGGTCGACAATGACAGGATTTCCTGCGCGGCAAGGCTGGCGCCGTTCTGGCGGACCCAGTCCGGATTGACGTCGCCGCCATCCACCGTCTTGCCGGCGATCACAACGTCCGGGCCGTGATCGAAGGGCAGGCGGGTGGACATGGCGTTGTCGATCGTCATGCGTCCGGCATTGGCGATGGCATATTCGCGGGCGTTTTCATCGCCGCACCACCAGGTGGCGATATTGGGCAGGGCAAGCGGCTTTCCGGTGAGGTATTCCGCGATGCGGGGCGTGAAGGCCATCATGGCGCGCGCCTCCAGCACGCCGGAGCCGAGCGCGTTGATCACCGTGCATGAGCCCGCGCGCAGCGCACCGAGCATGCCCGGCGTTCCGATCCGTGATCCCTCTTCCAGTTCCAGCGGGTCCGCCCAGCCCGAATCCAGGCGGCGCCACAACACGTCGACCGGCATCAGGCCGGATACCGTCCGCACCATCAGCCGGTCGTTTTCCACCGTCAGGTCGGCCCCCTGCATCAGCGTGAAACCGAGATAGCGCGCGATGTAGGCGTGTTCGAAATAGGTATCATTGAGCGGTCCCGGCGTCAGGATGGCGACGCGCCCCCTGGCGGTCCCCCGCAGCGCTTCCAGCGCGTCGCGGAAGCGGCGGAAGAACCCGGCCAGGCGCATGACGTTCGATTCGTGCATCAGGACCGAGAAGGCGCGGTTGGTTGCCATGCGGGTCTCCAGCGCGAAGCCGGCGCCCGACGGTGCCTGCGTGCGGTCGCCGAGCACCCACCAGTTGCCGTCCGGCCCGCGTCCGATGTCGAAGGCGACATGGCGCAGGAAAGCCCCGCCGCGCGGCTTGATGCCCACCGCCGGTCGCAGCCATTCCGGGTTGGCGGCCAGCAGTGCGGGCGGCAGAAGGCCTTCGGCGACGAGCCGGTTTTCGCCGTAGAAGTCGGCCATCATGCTTTCCAGCAGATCGGCGCGTTCTGCCAGGCCCGCCGCGATGGAATCCCATTCGTCCTGCTCGATCATGAGCGGAACGTGGCTCAGCGGCCAGTCGCGCTCGGTCGATCCCTCCCTGCCATATTGGCGGAAATAGACGCCACCGTCGCGCAGGTACTGGTCGGCGCGGGCGAGCGCGAGGTCAAGTTCTTCCGCGCTCAATCCGGCCAGATGCCGCAGCAGCGGGTGCCAGACCGCCCGGATATTGCCCTGGAAATCGATGAGTTCGTCCGCGATTCCGGGCAGCACCCGGTAGTCGCCGAGCAGATGTGCCAGGTCGATGTCGGGGACGTCCAGTTGCAAGTCGCTCATTCAGGCTCCTGCCGGACGCCGCAGATCCAGCGTCAACGGAAATTCCGGATGCGGCATTTCCGCAAACGGCATCCTGGCGGCGGGAGTATGGCCGGAATGTTCGAACCGCGCCAGCCTTCGCGCCTCCGCCTCATTCGCGTTGACCGGGAATGTCTCGTAGTTCCTGCCGCCGGGATGGGCGACATGATAGACGCAGCCGCCCAGCGCACGGCCTGACCAGGTGTCGAAGATGTCGAAGGTGAGCGGCGCCTGCACCGGTATCACCGGATGAAGGGCCATGGCCGGCTGCCATGCCTTGAAACGCACCCCGGCGACAGCGACGGATGCCTCGCGAGTCTTCTGCATGGGAACAGGCCTGTGGTTGCAGGCCACGCGGTAGCGGTTCGGGTCGGCGGCATCCAGCCGGACCTGGAGGCGTTCGGTCGAACTGTCGGTATAGCGGGCGGTGCCGCCGATGGCGCCCGTCTCGCCCAGCACATGCCACGGCTCCAGCGCCTGGCGAAGTTCCAGCTTTACGCCCTCGTATTCGACCGCGCCGCAGAAGGGGAAGCGGAATTCCGCCTGCGCCTCGTACCATTCGGGCCGCAGGTCGAAGCCGTGGTCGCGCAGGTCCGCCAGCACGTTGAGGAAGTCTTCCCAGACGTAATGCGGCAGCATGAAACGGTCGGCGAGCGCCGTCCCCCAGCGGGTGAAGTTGCCGGAAGCGGGCGATTTCCAGAACCGCGCGATAAGCGCCCGCAGCAGGACCTGCTGGGCCAGGCTCATGCGCGGGTCCGGCGGCATCTCGAAACCGCGGAACTCGACGAGGCCCAGTCTGCCTGTCGGCCCGTCCGGCGAATAAAGCTTGTCGATGCAGATCTCGGAACGGTGCGTGTTGCCGGTGACATCGGTCAGCAGGTTGCGCAGCAGCCGGTCCGTCAGCCAGGGCAGGGGCGGCTCCCCTTCCGACGGGTGCGGGATCTGCGCCAGAGCGATTTCCAGCTCGTAAAGGCTGTCGTGCCGGGCTTCATCGATGCGCGGCGCCTGGCTGGTCGGGCCGATGAAAAGGCCGGAGAACAGGTAGGACAGGCTCGGATGGCGCTGCCAGTGAAGGATGAGCGACCGCAACAGGTCCGGCCGGCGCAGGAACGGGCTGTCCATCGGCGTCGCCCCGCCCACCACGACATGATTGCCGCCGCCCGTGCCGGTATGCTTGCCGTCGATCATGAACTTGTCGGCGCCCAGCCGCGATTGGCGCGCTTCCTCGTAGACGCCCTGCGTGATCGCCACGCACTCGTCCCAGGTCGAGGCCGGGTGAATGTTCACTTCGATCACGCCGGGATCGGGCGCCACCCGGATGACATTGATGCGCGGGTCGGGCGGCGGCGCGTAGCCCTCGATATGGACACGCAGCTTCTCCTGCTCGGCCGCCGCCTCCACCGCGGCCAGCAGGTCGAGGTAATCCTCGACCGCCTCCACCGGCGGCATGAACACGCAAAGCCGGCCGTCCCGCAACTCCACCGCCAGCGCCGTGCGCACCGCGCCGCCGGTCTCCCCGGCGTGCTGCTGGACCACGTCCTGCACATGCCCGCCCGGCGAGAAGGAGGCCATTTCCTGGGCCCGGCCCGGTAGCGGCTCCGGTTCGCCCCGGTCTTGCGGCCGCGCGAATTCGGGCAGGTCATCCCTGGGCTCCGTCGGGTCGGCGATGTTGACATAGGGATATTGCGACGGCGGCACGTAGGGCAGCGAGCCGAGCGGCAGGCGGAAGCCGACCGGGCTGTCACCCGGCACCAGGAAGAGGTGGCCGCGCCTCGGCTTCCAGCGCTCCGAATGCCAGCGGCGCGTTTCCGAGGCGCGCGACTGCCAGCGCTGGACAGGCAGCACGTAGCCGGACGGCTCGGTCAGGCCACGGTCGAACACGCGTGCGATGCGGCTGCGCTCCTCCGGGTCCTTGAGCTTTGAATTCTCAGGTGTGACGTTTTCCGGGAGCTTGGCTTCCTTGAGCAGCCATTCGGCCGGGTCCTCGAAGGCGGGAACGACGAAGTCGCGGTCCACGGCAAGCTGCTCGGCCACGGCGCGTAGCAGACGGTCGGCGTCGCCGATGCCGGCGCCCGTGTCGTCGTGCTCGCCGGCGATCAGGCTTGCATTGCGCCAGACCGGCTTGCCGTCGCGCCGCCAGAACAGCGAGAAGGTCCAGCGCGGCAGGCTTTCGCCGGGATACCACTTGCCCTGGCCGTAATGCAGCAGCCCGCCCGGTGCGAAACGGCCGCGCAGGCGCCGTATCAGCGTGTCGGCGAGGCCGCGCTTCATCGGGCCGACAGCTTCCGTGTTCCATTCGGCCGATTCGAAGTCGTCGATGGAAACGAAGGTCGGCTCGCCGCCCATGGTCAGCCGGACGTCGCCTGCCTGCAGTTCGGCCTCGACCTTGCGGCCGAGCGCATCGAGCGCCTCCCAGGAATCCTGCGGGAACGGCTTGGTGATGCGCGGATGTTCAGAGACGCGGGCGACATGCATGTCGAAGGCGAAATCGACTTGCGGCACGCCGGACGAGGAGAACCCGCCGGCGATCGGCGCGGCATTGCGGTAATGCGGCGTCGCGGCAAGCGGTATGTGGCTTTCGCCGGTCAGCAGGCCCGATGTCGGATCGAGCCCGATCCAGCCTGCGCCGGGCAGGTAGACCTCCGCCCAGGCATGCAGGTCGGTAAAGTCGTGATCGGTGCCGGCCGGCCCGTCAAGCGCCACGAGATCGGGCTTGAGCTGGATGAGATAGCCGGACACGAAGCGCGCGGCAAAGCCCAGGTTGCGCAGCACCTCGACCAACAGCCACGAGGAATCGCGGCACGATCCGCTGGCCTTTTCCAGTGTTTCCTCCGGCGTCTGCACGCCCGCTTCCATGCGGATCAGGTAGTCCGTTTCTTCCGATATGCGCCGGTTGAGATCGACGATGAAATCCACCGTTCGCTTGCGGCCGCGGTCGATCGTGTCGAGAAAGGCGGCCAGGCGCGGCGTCAGCGGTTGCGCCGTCCGGTAGATGGACAGGTCGTCGCGCAGGTCCTCCGGATAATCGAAGGGCCACGCCTCCGCCGATTCCTCCACGAAGAAGTCGAACGGGTTGTAGACCGTCATGTCGGCAACGAGGTCGACCTCGATCTTCAACTCCGTCACCGGATTGGGAAACACGAAGCGCGCCAGCCAGTTGCCGTAAGGGTCCTGCTGGTGATTGACGAAATAGCCGCCGGGCGAAACCTTCAGCGAATGGGAGATGACGCGCGTTCGCCCGTGCGGCGCCGGGCGCAGCCGGATGATCTGCGGCCCCAGCATGACCGGACGGTCATACCGGTAATGGGTGAGGTGATAGACTTGCGCTTTGATGGACATGGTTTCCGACCGGACGGGCTTGTCGCCCCTGTTGACGAGGATGGTGACGAGCCCCGGAGCGATGCCGGAAAGTGACCCATGTTTCAGTTATGTTTGATGGGTCATGCCCGGGTCAAGACGTCGCGGCTTTGCGGAAGGGGCGGCCGGCTCACGCGTTGCGGCGATAATCGCCGTGGCTGCCAATGCCGAGGGTCGCAGGGAAATCAACGGCCTTGGCATCGGCCCTTCCGAAGCCGGGACCTTCTGGACCGGGTTCCTGCGGTCCCGGCGCGCCCATGCCGGCGAGACCTGGCGCAAGGTCGCCGAACAGCTGCGCATGCGCTCGCCCAGGCTGGCCGATCTCATGGACGCCAGCGCGCGCGACGTGCTGGCCTGCACGTGGCAGTAGTGACTGGATTGTGCCAGGTCAGAGAGGATCGGTTTGATCGCGATTCAAACAGGAAGCAAGGCAATAAACAATAATTGTAATAATTACGAATATCTAAATAAATATGTGGCATGTGAAAATAAATTGACAAAAAATTCTTTCAAAAACAGAATGTTTGGAAAAGGAATTCTGCATGGGCGAATTCATGGAATAATCGGTCGTCGACCCGTCTGGTTTTCTGGTTGGAGCAATTCCAGCGAAAGTGGACGCCGGTTTCGCGTCCGGAATTGCGCAAGAACAACGACATGGAGCATTGGAGCGATCCAACGAAAAGCGGAAATGTTCTAGGTGTGACGAAATGGCCGAACCGGGCAGGCGGTATCTGTCTTTGACGGGATCATGTCCGGTTCACCATCGCAAGGAGGGATGAACGCCGCACCGGTGTAGCGGAGGAAAGCAGCCGATTGCCGTTTGGCCGGCAGGGTGTGGCCGGATTGAAGGGCCAACGGGTTGGCGGAAGGCGCAAGCAAAACAGAACAGGGAGGAAAACATGACCTTGAGACCGGATCCGACATTCTATCCGTCAGCGCGACTTGCAATGGAAGGCCCCAGGGAAAAGCTTGCCTTTACCTTGATGCTCAGCCCGGATGGTTCGCAGCCCGACGGACTCGCGGTTGTGGATGTCGATCCGGGCTCGGCGACCTTCGGCCAGATCTTGCACAGCCTGTTCATGCCCTATACGGGAGACGAATTCCATCATTTCGGATGGAATGCATGCTCCTCGGCGCTCTCGCCGCTCACAGGCCACGCCTTTCTGGAGAGGCGTTACCTCATCATTCCCGGCATCCGGTCTTCCAGAATTTACGTGATTGACGTGAAGAATCCACTGGACGCGAAGATTCACAAGATCATCGAGCCCGAAGAACTTTTCGAGAAGACCGGCTATTCGCGTCCGCATACGATCCATTGCGGACCGGAAGGGATCTATGTCTCCACGCTTGGCGGAGGCGGAGAAGACGGCACCGATGGACCTCCCGGCATTTTCATCATGGATTGCCAGACCTTCGAAATCCTGGGGCGCTACGAAATGGATCGTGGCGCGCAGGACAAGCATTATGATTTCTGGTGGAATCTCCCACGCGACTACATGGTCAGTTCCGAATGGGGGCTTCCTCCGCAGTACGAGAACGGTCTCGTCCCCGAGGACCTGCTGTCCAACAAGTATGGCCACAGCATTCACTTCTGGGATCTGCGCGGGCGCCGGAACATCCAGACCATCGACCTGGGCGAGAATTACCAGATGGCGCTGGAAATCCGCCCCGCCCATGAGCCGACCAAGCAGTACGGGTTCTGCGGCGTCGTTGTGGATACCAAGACCCTTCAGGGGGCTGTCTTCACGTGGTGGCGCAACGAGGACGGCAGTTTCGATGCGAAGAAGACCATCGTCATCGATCCGCAACCCGCTTCCGCGGACGAACTGCCCGACCTGCTCAAGGGGTTCGGCGCCGTTCCGCCCCTCGTGACCGACATCGACCTCAGTCTCGATGACCGTTTTCTCTATGTCGCTTGCTGGGGCACGGGCGAAATGCATCAGTATGATGTCACCGACCCGATGAATCCGAAACTTGTCGGCAAGGTGGAGATTGGCGGCATCGTCAAGAAGGGCAAGCACCCCAACGGCAAGACCTTCTCATACGGCCCGCAAATGGTCGAGATCAGCCGCGACGGCAAGCGCGTCTACTGGACGAATTCGCTCTACTCGACCTGGGACGATCAGTTCTATCCCGGCGACAGCGGTGCCGCGATGGTGATGGCCCATGTCGGCGAAGATGGTGGCCTGACCCTCGCGGAAGACTTCTGGGTCGATTTCCCGCAAGGATACCGCAGCCATCAGATCCGCCTTGAAGGCGGTGATTGCTCGACAGACAGTTTCTGCTACCCGTCGGCCTGACGTGACGGAAATCGTGGATGCGGCGGCCTTGTGGTGGGCCGTCGTCGCGGTCGGAATCTATCATGGCGTCAATCCGGGCATGGGTTGGCCGCTGGCGGTTTCGGCTGCGCTGATGGAGAGCCGTGCACGGGCATTGGTAAGATCGCTGGCGGCTTTGGCCGCCGGGCACTTCGCGTCCATGGCGCTCATGCTCCTTCCGTTCACGGCAATGAGCGTGCTGGTCAGCTACGAGTACGAGATCCGGGTCGTGGCCTCTGTTCTCGTCATGGCGATGGGCCTGTTTCTGCTCGTGTGGCAGCGTCACCCGCGATTCCTGTCGCGCGTGCGCCCTTCGCAACTTGCGCTCTGGTCGTTTCTTGCGGCACTCGCCCACGGCGCGGGCCTGATGCTTGTTCCAATGTATCTGGGCCTATGCCGCGTCGACCCGGACGATACCGGACATCTTGCTGCCATATCCCTGATGGCCGAAAACCTCGTCACTGCACTTCTGGTGGCAACGGTCCATACTGCGGCGATGATCGTGAGCGGTGGATTGATCGCCGTCATCGTCTATCGCTGGCTCGGATTGCGGGTCCTTTCCCGGACCTGGTTCAATCTCGACCGCATCTGGGCATTGTCACTCGTCGTCGTGGGGCTGGCCGGCCTGTTCGGAGCCTTCGACGTCTCCTGACCGGGATGCAGGCTTTCTCGCGGCTGCTGCGCCAGTCGGCCGGACCCAGGGACAGGCCTTCGAGCGGGTGGCGTCGGGCTGCCCGGCAAGCCATGCTTCTGCGTGATCGCGTACCGCGACAGGTGACATCTCGCCTGTCACGCGCTAGAGGAGGGCCCAGGCGGGCCGGGAAGGGCATTCCGGCGTTATCAACAGGGAACACATGCAAACACTCGCCGACTGGCTGCACAGGATCACGCTCGGGCTTTGCCTTGCGCTGTTCGCGGTCATGTTCGTCGGCCAGATCGTCGTCGTCCTGATGCGCTATGTGATGGGCATCGGGTTCCTGGAACTGCAGGATGCGGTCATTTACGCATTCGCCTGCCTCGTCGTGCTCACCATTCCGCTCGCCATGCGCCACGACCGCCATGTGCGCGTGGATGTGCTGCGCGAACACCAGTCGCCGCGCGCCCGCCGCCTGACGGACAGGGCGGGGCATCTCGTCTTCACCCTGCCTGTCTTCGCGCTGGTCGCCGTCGATGCCTGGCCGCTGGTCTCCGCCTCTTGGGCGATCCGCGAGGGATCCCTCGAAACGGGCGGCCTGCCGGGCCTTTTCCTCGTCAAGTCGGCGGTCCTTGTCATGTGCGGCCTGGTCATCCTGCTCGCGCTCGCCGACCTGATTGCCGGAACCCGTGATGACGCAGGTTGAAATCGAGACCCTCTGGGTCACCATTCTCGGCCTTTCGCTGCTGGCGGGCATCCTGTCGGGCCTGCCGGTCATCTTCGTCATTGCCGGTATTCCGACGCTGATCGGCTTCATTGCCCACGGCTTCGGCCATTTCGACCTTGCCTATTTCCAGGCCGTGCCGCAGCGCATCTTCGGCGTCATGGAAAACCGGCTGCTGATCGCCGTCCCGCTCTTCGTCATGATGGGCGTGCTGCTGGAACGCTCGCGCCAGGCCGAGCGCATGCTGGAGAACATCAACCGCCTGTTCGGCGGCAGCCGCACCGCGCTGGCGCTCTCGGTCCTGTTCGTTTCCACCCTGATCGCCGCCTCCACCGGCATCATCGGCGCCACCATCGTCGCGCTGGGCACGATCAGCCTGCCGAGCCTGCTGCGCGCAGGCGTCGATGACCGGACCGCGAGCGGCCTCATCTGCGCCAGCGGCACGCTGGGCCAGATCATTCCGCCATCCATCGTGCTCATCCTGCTCGGCGACCAGGTCTCCAACGCCTATATCGAGGCGCAGCAGACCGTCGGCAATTTCGCGCCCGATTCGGTCACCATCGGCGACCTCTTCGCCGGTGCGCTGCTGCCGGGCCTTCTGCTCGTCGGCCTCTATGCGCTCTACACCGTCTACCGCCTGCGCGGCGCGCCTGTGGCCGAAGGCGCGAAACCCCCGGCGGAGCGCATGGAACTGGCCGAGGCGCTTGGCGGCATCCTGCCGAGCCTCGTCCTGATCTTCGCCGTGCTGGGCTCGATCCTGTTCGGCATCGCCACGCCGACCGAGGCGGCCGGCGTCGGCGTCGCGGGAACGATCCTGATCGCCGCCGCGCAGGTTTCCCCCGCCATGGCGCGCACGGCCGCGGCCACCGGCCTGCTGGCAATCGCGCTGGTGCTGGCGAGCATAGCCGGATTCCTGCGGGTCGACTTCTCCACCGGCCATCTGGCGCTGACAATGCAGACCGTGGTGACGACCGCGCTCCTGGCAGTGCTCGGGGCGGCGCTGGCCTGGCATGCCCTCGCACTCGTGCGCTCGCGCATCCTCGTTCCCGCCGTCACCGAGACGCTGATGGTCTCGGGGATGATCTTCGGCATCATCATCGCCGCCAGCATCCTGTCGCTGGTCTTCCGCGGCTTTCGCGGCGACGAACTGGTCGCCGAACTGATGAACGGCGTGCCGGGCGGCGCCTGGGGCATGCTGATCGCCACCATGCTGGTGATCTTCCTGCTCGGCTTCATCCTGGAATTCGTCGAGATCATCTTCATCGTGATCCCGATCGTCGGCCCGATCATCCTGCAGGAGGACATCAGCCCGGTCTGGTTCGCCATCCTGATCGCGATGAACCTTCAGACATCGTTCCTGACGCCGCCCTTCGGCTTCGCGCTTTTCTACTACCGGTCGGTCGCGCCGCCGCGCATTCGCACGCTGACGATCTATCGCGCCATAATTCCGTTTGTCATCATACAGTTGATCGCAATAGTGTGTCTTGCGATGTTCCCGGCGCTGGCGACCTGGCTGCCGGACATGCTGTTCTGATTTTGCCCCTCCGACGCAGGAAGGGCTTGTTCCAGGAAGGAGGAACCCATGAAACGCCGTGAATTCCTGAAGAGTGCCGCGATCGCGGCGCCGGTGGCCGCGCTTGCCACGCCCGCCATCGCGCAGGGAAAGATCGAGTGGAAGATGCCCACCTCGTTTCCCGCCAAGGCGCCGGGCGTCGGCACCAATGCCACCACCTTCGCCCAGCGCGTCGCCGACATGTCCGACGGCCAGTTGACGCTCAAGGTGTTTTCGGGCGGCGAACTCGTCCCGCCCTTCGGCGTCGAGGATGCCGTCCAGCAGGGCACGGCCGAGATCGGCCACTCCACGCCCTACTACGCGGCCTCCAAGAACACCGCGCTGCACTTCTTCTCCGCCGTGCCGTTCGGCATGACAGCGGTCGAGACCACCGCCTGGCTGCGGCATGGCGGCGGCCAGGACCTCTGGAATGAGATCTATGCCGCGCGCGGCCTCGTGCCCTTCTACAGCGGCAATTCCGGCGTCCAGGCGGCGGGCTGGTTCAAGAACCCGGTCACGAAGCTGGAAGACCTGTCGGGCCTCAACATGCGCATCGCCGGCCTTGGCGGCGAAGCCATGCGCCGGGTTGGCGTCAACGCGGTCCTGCTGCCGCCGCCGGAGATCTTCTCGGCCTTCCAGTCCGGCGCCATCGATGCCGCCGAATGGGTCGGCCCGATGCTCGACCAGGCCTTCGGCCTGCAGAAAGTGGCCAAGCATTGCTATGTGCCCGCCTTCCACGAGCCCTCCGCCGGCCTCGAGATCGTGGTCAACAAGGATGCCTGGGACAGCCTGCCCAAGCACCTGCAGGCCATCATCACCAACGCAGCCGACGCGGCCAACACCGAGACGATGGCCCAGTTCGACTATTTCAACGCGCTGGCGATGAAGCAGCTTGAGGAAGGCGGCGTGGAATTCGGCACATTCCCCGACGACGTCGTTGCGGCGCTGAAAAAGGCGTCCGCCGAAGTCATGGCCGAGAATGCCGATGCGAACCCGGACTTCAAGAAGGTCATGGACAGCTACAATGCCTTCCTCGACCTTGCGCGCCCCTACGGCATGAAGGTCAAGGCACCGGTCTTCTCGCAGCGCGCATGACGTAGGCGGGCAGGGCGGTTGTCGTCCTGGCCTGTTTTGGGAAGCACCCCGCGCAGGGCATTGCCCGCGCGGGGTGTTTTCGTTCTGCGAAACCAAAACCCTGCAATCGGGAGGTCGAAAACCGGAATCCGGAGAACGAATGGCGCCGCCATGCGTAGACCATGACGTGGCGATAAACCGTTGACGCCGTGGCAGGCGTCGCATCGTGGCCATGCGCGGGTTTTGGGCAAGGGCGACAATCTTTTGCCTTATATCACCATTGTTGCTCTTGCGTCCTGCCACCCGCTGGGCTAACCCTCGCCGCGTTGCAACAAGCGTTGCGGCCAGGCCCGCCGGTCTGCCTCCGCGCCCCTCCTGAAGGGCCGCGTCGATCCACGAGGCATGACCCCCGGATCGCCGACCGCAACCGGCAAGAAAGCAAGGGCATGAACGATCTCCTCAGCTCATACCTGCCGATCATCATCTTCCTGGGACTCTGCCTTGTCATCGGCCTGGCACTGATGTTCGCGCCTTTCGTCCTGGCCTACAAGAACCCGGATCCCGCGAAGCTCTCGGCCTACGAGTGCGGCTTTGACGCCTTCGACGATGCGCGCATGAAGTTCGACGTGCGCTACTATCTCGTCGCAATCCTCTTCATCATCTTCGACCTCGAAGTCGCCTTCCTGTTTCCGTGGGCCGTGTCCTTCGGCGAGATCGGCTGGTTCGGTTTCTGGTCGATGATGGTTTTCCTGGCCGTCCTGACCATCGGCTTCATCTATGAATGGAAGAAGGGAGCGCTGGAATGGGATTGAGCGACAACACCACGACGCTGATCGCGCCCCAGCCGAAAGGGATCATCGATCCCAGCACGGGCAAGCCGGTCGGCTCCGATGATGCCTTCTTCGGCGAGATCAACGCCGAGCTTTCCGACAAGGGCTTCATCGTCACCTCCACCGACGCGCTCGTCACCTGGGCGCGCACCGGTTCGCTGATGTGGATGACCTTCGGCCTGGCCTGCTGTGCCGTCGAACTGATGCAGGTCTCCATGCCGCGCTATGATGTCGAGCGCTTTGGAACCGCGCCGCGCGCAAGTCCGCGCCAGTCCGACGTCATGATCGTCGCCGGCACGCTGACCAACAAGATGGCGCCGGCCATGCGCCGCGTCTACGACCAGATGCCCGAGCCGCGCTACGTCATCTCCATGGGTTCGTGCGCCAATGGCGGCGGCTACTACCATTATTCCTATTCGGTGGTGCGCGGCTGCGACCGCATCGTGCCGGTCGACATCTATGTCCCCGGCTGCCCGCCCACCGCCGAGGCGCTTCTCTACGGCATCCTGCTGCTGCAGAAGAAGATCCGCCGCACAGGCACCATTGAACGCTGAGAGGACGCATCCGGCCATGAATGAAGAGGCTCTGAAGGATCTCGCGGCCTTTGTCACCGAGAAGCTGGACGGTCAGATCACCGATGCCAAGGTGGCCTATGGCGAGCTGACCCTGGAGGCCGAGGCCGGCGACATCGTCAACGTGCTGACATTCCTGCGCGACGACGTGCAGTGCCAGTTCGTGTCCTTCATCGATGTCTGCGGCGCCGATTATCCTGCGCGCGCCCGGCGTTTCGACGTGGTTTACCACCTGCTGTCGCCGCGCCAGAACATGCGTGTTCGCGTCAAGGTCCAGACCGACGAGGATACCCCGGTGCCGTCGATCACCGGCATCTTCCCCGGGGCCGAATGGTTCGAGCGCGAGACCTACGACATGTATGGCGTGCTGTTCACCGGTCACCCGGACCTGCGCCGCATCCTCACCGACTACGGCTTCGAGGGGCATCCGCTGCGCAAGGATTTCCCGCTGACCGGCTACTGGGAAGTGCGCTGGGACGACGAGGTCAAGCGCGTGGTCTACGAGCCCGTCGAACTGAAGCAGGAATTCCGCAATTTCGATTTCCTTTCGCCTTGGGAAGGCACGGACTACGTGCTGCCCGGCGACGAGAAGGCGAAGTGAGAAGCCAATGGGGAGTAGCGATTAGCGAATAGGGAAAAAGTTGGAAATCAACTCCTACCGCGACCTGAAGGTCTGGCAGAAGGCCATGGATTTGGCCGTGGAATGCCACCGGGTTACGGCGGGTTTTCCCAGGGAAGAGACATATGGCCTTGTTGCGCAGATCAGGCGCGCGGCGGGTTCCGTGCCTGCCAATCTGGCGGAAGGTCACGGCAGGGAAAATACCGGGTCTTTCGTGCAGTTCTGCCGGATCGCCCAGGGTTCCCTGAAGGAACTGGAAACCCATCTGATCCTGTCCGAACGGCTGGGATATGTGGATGGGGAACGAGGAGCGGCCCTCTTGGCGAGGGCGGACGAGATTGGAAGAATGGTCAGATCGATGATCAGGCGGTTGCAGGAAAAGGTTCAGGGCTGATGACTGCCATTCGCTATTCACTATTCGCTATTCGCCCGGCGCCGGAGGCGCATCATGACTGAACACAACGTCCGCAATTTCAACATCAACTTCGGTCCCCAGCACCCGGCTGCGCATGGCGTGCTGCGCCTCGTGCTGGAACTTGACGGCGAGGTCGTGGAACGGGCCGATCCGCATATCGGCCTGCTGCATCGCGGCACCGAGAAGCTGATGGAGTACAAGACCTATCTCCAGGCCGTGCCCTATCTCGACCGCCTCGACTACGTGGCGCCGATGAACCAGGAGCACGCCTTCGCGCTGGCCGTGGAGCGTCTGGTGGGCGTCACGATCCCCAAGCGCGGCCAGTTGATCCGCGTGCTCTATGCCGAGATCGGCCGCATCCTCAACCACCTGATGAACGTCACCACGCAGGCGCTCGACGTCGGTGCGCTCACCCCGCCGCTCTGGGGCTTCGAGGAGCGCGAGAAGCTGATGGTGTTCTACGAGCGCGCCTCCGGGTCGCGCATGCACGCCGCCTATTTCCGTCCGGGCGGCGTCCATCAGGACATCCCCGACCAGCTTGTCGAGGACATCGGCAAATGGTGCGACCCGTTCCTGCAGACATTGCAGGACCTGCACGGCCTGCTTACCGACAACCGCATCTTCAAGCAGCGTAACGTCGATATCGGCGTCGTGACGCTGGAACAGGCCTGGGAGCGTGGCTTTTCCGGCGTCATGGTGCGCGGTTCCGGCGCCGCCTGGGATCTGCGCCGCTCGCAGCCCTACGAGTGCTATGAAGAGCTTGAGTTCGACATCCCCGTCGGCAAGCACGGCGACTGCTACGACCGCTACCTCATCCGCATGGAAGAGATGGCGCAGTCGGTCAGGATCATGCGCCAGTGCGTCGACCGCCTGCTCGGTTCGGAGCGCAAGGGTCCGGTCTCGGCCACCGACGGCAAGATCGTGCCGCCCAAGCGCGGCGAGATGAAGCGTTCCATGGAAGCGCTCATCCATCACTTCAAGCTCTACACCGAGGGCTACAAGGTGCCCGAGGGCGAGGTCTATGCCGCCGTCGAGGCGCCCAAGGGCGAATTCGGCGTCTATCTCGTCTCCGACGGCACCAACCGGCCTTACCGCGTGCACCTGCGCGCGCCCGGCTTCGCCCATCTGGCAGCCATGGATTTCATCGGCACCAAGCACCTGCTCGGCGACATCCCGGCCCTGATCGGTTCCTTTGATATCGTGTTTGGAGAGGTGGATCGCTAAATGTCCGTCCGTCGTCTCGCAGAAGACTCCGTCCAGCCCGAAAACTTCGCCTTCAACGAGGCGATGACCGCCGAGGTGGGCAAGTGGCTGAAGAAATACCCCGAGGGCCGCGAGCAGTCGGCCGTCATCCCGCTGCTCATGCTGGCGCAGGAGCAGGAAGGCTGGGTTTCCAAGGCCGCCATCGAGCATGTCTCGCAAATGCTCGACATGCCGAAGATCCGCGTGCTGGAAGTGGCGACCTTCTACACCCAGTTCCAGCTGAACCCGGTCGGCACGAAGGCCCATGTCCAGGTGTGCGGCACCACACCCTGCATGTTGCGCGGCTCCGAAGACCTCATCAGGGTCTGCAAGAGCAAGATCCATCCCGAACCCCTCCACACCAACGCCGAGGGCACGCTGTCCTGGGAAGAGGTGGAGTGCCAGGGCGCCTGCGTGAATGCGCCCATGGTCGTGATCTTCAAGGACACCTATGAGGACCTGACGCCTGAGCGCCTTGAAGAGATCATCGACGCCTTCGAGGCCGGCAAGGGCGATACCGTCGAACCCGGGCCCCAGAACGGCCGCGTCTATTCGGCGGCGGCCACCGGCGCAACGACGCTGACCGACGAGGACGCCATCATCCGGAAGAAGCGGGTCTCGATCTCCAAGGCCAAGCCGAATGGCGGCGACCCGGAAATCGCACCCTCCAAGGCGGCCAGGCCGAAGACCGAGGCGGCTGAAACCGACAGCGCCGTCAAGGGCCCGTCGCCGAAGAAGGCATCCCCTGCCGCTGAAGAGGCGGTCTCGGCCGAACCGGCGCCGCCCGTCGCGCCCAAGGCCTCCACGCGCCGCGGCGTGTCGGAGGATGTCGAGGCAGCCGGCGGCGGCAAGCGCAAGGCCGGCAAGACGGCAAAGCCCTCGGATGCAGGCGAAGCCGCTTCGGCGAAGGATGCCAAGCCCTCGCTGGACGACAGGAACCGCCCGGCTGCGATGGAAAAGCCCGCCGCGCCCGACGACCTGAAGATGATTTCCGGCGTCGGACCCAAGATCGAGGGCATTCTCAACGATCTCGGCATCTACACATTCGCCCAGGTCGCCTCCTGGAAGAAGGCCGAGCGCGAATGGGTCGACGGCTACCTTCGCTTCAAGGGCCGCATCGACCGCGACGACTGGGTGAAGCAGGCCAAGGCGCTCGCCAAGGGCGGCCGCGACGAATATGTCCGCGTCTTCGGCAAAGAGCCGCGATAAGGGAGAGATGGAATGCTGACCGACAAGGATCGCATCTTTACCAATATCTACGGCCAGTACGACCGGTCGCTGAAGGGCGCGATGATGCGCGGCCATTGGGATGGCACCAAGGACATCGTCGCCAAGGGGCGTGACTGGATCGTCAGCGAGATGAAGTCGTCGGGACTGCGCGGCCGTGGCGGCGCGGGCTTCCCGACCGGGCTCAAGTGGTCCTTCATGCCGAAGGAAGCAGGGCCGCGCCCGCATTATCTCGTGGTCAACGCCGACGAATCCGAGCCGGGCACCTGCAAGGACCGCGAGATCCTGCGCCATGACCCGCACACGCTGGTCGAGGGCTGCCTGATCGCGGGCTTCGCCATGGGCGCGCACACCGCCTACATCTACGTGCGCGGCGAGTTCATGCGCGAGCGCGAGGCGCTGCAGCGCGCCATCGACGAGTGCTACGAAGCCGGCCTGCTCGGCAAGGACAACAAGTGCGGCTGGGACATGGACGTCTTCGTCCACCATGGCGCCGGCGCCTATATCTGCGGCGAGGAAACCGCGCTGCTCGAAAGCCTTGAGGGCAAGAAGGGTCAGCCGCGCCTGAAGCCGCCGTTCCCGGCCAATGTCGGCCTCTACGGCTGCCCGACCACGGTCAACAACGTCGAATCGATTGCCGTTGCGCCGACCATCCTGCGCCGCGGCGCCGGCTGGTTCGCCTCCTTCGGCCGCGAGAACAACAAGGGCACCAAGCTGTTCTGCGTCTCCGGCCACGTGAACACGCCGGCCACCTTCGAGGAAGCCATGTCGGTTCCCTTCAAGGAACTGATCGACAGGCATTGCGGCGGCATTCGTGGTGGCTGGGACAACCTGCTCGCCGTCATTCCGGGCGGCTCCTCCGTTCCGCTTGTGCCCGCCGAGCAGATCATCGACGCACCGATGGATTTCGACGGCTTGCGTGAACTGCGCTCCGGCCTCGGCACGGCGGCGGTCATCGTCATGGACAAGTCGACCGACATCGTGAAGGCGATCGCGCGCCTGTCCTATTTCTACAAGCATGAAAGCTGCGGCCAGTGCACGCCCTGCCGTGAAGGCACGGGCTGGATGTGGCGCGTGATGGAGCGGCTTGTGCGCGGCGAGGCCCACAAGCGCGAGATCGACATGCTGCTCGATGTCACCAAGCAGGTGGAGGGTCACACCATCTGCGCGCTCGGCGATGCCGCGGCCTGGCCGATCCAGGGCCTGATCCGGCATTTCCGGCCGGAGATCGAGCGGCGCATCGATGAATTCACAAGGAACAGCCACCGCGCCGAACCGGTGATGGTGGCGGCTGAATAGGCAAGGGAAAGCCGGGGAGACACCCGGCGCCAGGGAAACGCAATCGAGGGCCGGTCCGACCGGAAACAAGGAGATTGCCGATGTCGACATGTGGAATACCCGACGACTTCGCCAAGGGCGCCAGCGTGTATGAAACCGCGTTCAAGACCATGACCGGTGCAATGACGGCAAATGCGGGTGCGAGCCTGCCCTTCGCCTCGCCGGCCCTGTTCATGGCCGGACCGGCATTCGGTCTCGCCATGGCCGCCCAGTACTGGGGAACCGTGATCGGAACCCTGCACGGTGCGGCCGCCGCTGCCGGGCGACTGCCCGCCATGGACGCGCCGCTCAAGGCGCCGGTGCTGTTCTGGAAAGCCGACGACGAGGATTCCGACGCCTTCGCCGTGGCCGTCGCCAATCCGATGTCCATGTTCGCCGCCGCGACCAAGACCGTCTATGCGGACATGGAGCACGCGGCCAAGGACATCGTGGAAGTCGGCGAACACTTCATTGCCGGCGTGGCGGAGGATGCCGATGCCGTTGCGCGCGCCATGGAAGGCGCCGGCGCCCCGGCGGCCAAGGCCGATGCCGGGGAGGAAACCGGCGGAACCATCATGCCGGAGGACTTCGTCCGCCCGGCCGCCATCGAAAGGCCGGCGGAGCCCGACGACCTCAAGCAGATCGCCGGGATCGGCCCGAAGCTTGAGCAAAGGCTGAATGGGCTGGGTGTGTGGACATATGCCCAGATCGCGGACTGGACGCCGGAGCAGGTGGCTTGGGTCGATGACTACCTGTCCTTCAAGGGGCGCATCGGCCGCGACGGCTGGATCGCCCAGGCAGCGGCCCTGGCCGGCCGCCGGTCTGACGGGCAGCCCGTGGGCCAGTCCGGGGAATGAACCTGACCGGCGGCTTGCCGGTATGAGAACCTTGGCGTCCCGGGGGAAGGCCCGCCGGGATGCCGCAAGTCAGGCGGCGCCGCCGCTCGTGAGAACGTGGAATTGAACATGGCTAAGATCAAGGTTGACGGCAAGGAGATCGAGGTTCCGGATCACTTCACGCTGTTGCAGGCGTGCGAGGAAGCCGGTGCCGAGGTTCCGCGTTTCTGCTTCCATGAGCGTCTCTCCATCGCCGGCAATTGCCGCATGTGCCTGGTCGAGGTGAAGGGCGGACCGCCCAAGCCGGCCGCCTCCTGCGCCATGGGTGTGCGCGACCTGCGCCCCGGCCCCAATGGCGAGGCGCCGGAAGTCTTCACCAACACGCCCATGGTCAAGAAGGCCCGCGAAGGCGTGATGGAGTTCCTGCTCATCAACCATCCGCTGGATTGCCCGATCTGCGACCAGGGTGGCGAATGCGACCTGCAGGACCAGGCCATGGCCTTCGGCGTCGATGCCTCGCGCTACACCGAGAACAAGCGTGCGGTGGAAGACAAGTATATCGGCCCGCTGGTCAAGACGATCATGACGCGCTGCATCCATTGCACGCGCTGCGTCCGCTTCACCACCGAGGTGGCCGGCATTTCCGAACTCGGCCTGATCGGCCGCGGCGAGGATGCCGAGATCACCACCTATCTCGAGCAGGCCATGACCTCCGAGTTGCAGGGCAATGTCATCGACCTTTGCCCGGTCGGTGCGCTGACCTCGCGGCCCTATGCCTTCCAGGCCCGTCCGTGGGAACTGACCAAGACCGAGACCATCGACGTCATGGATGCCGTCGGGTCGGCCATTCGTGTCGATACGCGCGGGCGCGAGGTGATGCGCATCATGCCGCGCGTCAACGAGCAGGTGAACGAGGAATGGATTTCCGACAAGTCCCGCTTCGTCTGGGACGGCCTGCGCACGCAGCGTCTCGACCGGCCCTACGTCAAGCGTGACGGCCGCCTGCAGGCGGCAAGCTGGGGCGAGGCCTTCACCGCCATTCGCGATGCGGTCGCGAAGACCTCGGGCGACCGGATCGGCGCCATCGCCGGCGACCTGGCCGCCGTCGAGGAAATGTATGCGCTGAAGGAACTGATGGCGTCGCTCGGTTCGGCCAATATCGACTGCCGCCAGGATGGCGCGCCGCACGATCCAGCGCTTGGCCGCGAGACCTATCTCTTCAATCCGGCAATCGAAGGCATCGAGGATGCCGACGCGCTGCTGATCGTCGGCGCCAATCCGCGCTTCGAGGCGTCGGTGCTCAACGCCCGCATCCGCAAGCGCTGGCGCATGGACAATTTCCCCGTCGGCGTGATCGGCGACATGGGCGACCTGCGCTACGATTACGAGTTGCTCGGCGCCGGAACCGACACGCTGAAGGAACTTTCGGCAGGCGAGGGGGCGTTCTTCGAGACGCTCAGGAAGGCCGAACGCCCGATGATCCTTGTCGGCCAGGGCGCACTGGCCCGCACGGATGGCGCGGCGGTTCTCGCCCATGCCGCGAAGCTGGCGGTCGCCTGCGGGGCTGTCGGCGCGGACTGGAACGGTTTTGCCATGCTGCACACCGCTGCCGCGCGCGTCGGTGGCCTCGACATCGGCTTCGTGCCGGGCGAGGGCGGCAAGGATGTCGCCGGCATGCTCGGCGGTGCGATGGATGTCCTCTTCCTGCTGGGCGCCGACGAGTTCGACATGGGCCAGATCGGCGGTGCCTTCACCGTCTATATCGGCACCCATGGCGATGCCGGCGCACACGCCGCCGATGTCATCCTGCCGGCTGCGGCCTACACCGAGAAGTCCGGCACCTATGTGAACACCGAGGGCCGCGTCCAGATGACCGCGCGCGCCGGTTTCGCGCCCGGCGACGCCAAGGAGGACTGGGCGATCCTGCGTGCCCTGTCCGATGTGCTCGGCAAGAAGCTGCCCTTCGATTCGCTGAGCCAGTTGCGCAAGGCGCTTTACGAGGTGCATCCGCATCTGGCCGCGATTGACGAAATCGCTGAAACGGGAACCGGCGGCATCGAGGCGCTCGCGAAGAAGGGCGGGCGGCTGAACAAGGCGCCGTTCGTTTCGCCGGTCGCCGATTTCTACCTGACCAACCCGGTCGCGCGCGCATCCACCGTGATGGCCGAATGCTCAGCGCTCGCCCGCAACGGTTTCCAGCAGGCCGCAGAGTAAGGGGACGGCAAGACAATGGATCTTTTCTTCGACACCTATGTCTGGCCGGCGCTGCTGATTGTCATCCAGTCGCTCGCGCTGCTGGTGATCCTGCTGATCTACGTGGCCTACATCATCTATGCCGACCGCAAGATCTGGGCCGCCGTGCAGGCGCGCCGCGGTCCCAACGTGGTCGGCCCCTGGGGGCTCCTGCAGTCTTTCGCGGACATGCTGAAGTTCTTCGTCAAGGAACCGGTGATCCCCTCGGGCGCCAACAAGGGCGTTTTCCTGCTCGCGCCGCTGGTCTCCGCCGTTCTCGCGCTCGCCGCCTTTGCGGTCATTCCGGTCGCCGACGGCTGGGTCGTCGCCTCCATCAATGTCGGCATTCTCTACGTGTTCGCCATTTCCTCGCTCGAGGTTTACGGCGTGATCATGGGCGGCTGGGCGTCGAATTCGAAATATCCCTTCCTCGGCGCGCTGCGCTCGGCCGCGCAGATGGTGTCCTACGAGGTGTCCATCGGCTTCGTCATCGTCACCGTGCTGCTCTGCGTCGGTTCGCTGAACCTGTCGGACATCGTCATCTCGCAGGGCGACGGCATCGGCACCCGCATGGGCCTGCCCAATTCCTTCCTGGATTGGCACTGGCTCGGCCTGTTCCCGATGTTCGTCATCTTCTTCATTTCGGCGCTTGCCGAGACGAACCGCCCGCCCTTCGATCTCGTCGAGGCGGAATCGGAACTGGTCGCCGGCCACATGGTCGAATATTCCTCCGGCCCCTACATGCTCTACATGCTGGGTGAGTATGTCGCGATCTGCCTGATGTCGGCGCTCGCCACCATCCTGTTCCTCGGCGGCTGGCTTCCGCCGGTGGACATCGCACCCTTCACCTGGGTGCCGGGCGTCATCTGGTTCGTGCTCAAGACCACGGCGGTGTTCTTCATGATCTCGCTGGTCAAGGCCTTCGTGCCCCGCTACCGCTACGACCAGTTGATGCGGCTGGGCTGGAAGGTCTTCCTGCCGATCTCGATCTTCATGGTCGTGGCCACCGCCTTCGTGCTCAAGCTGACCGGCTGGAGCGCGTGACGATGAGCGCGGCCGCGATCGGAGCCCTGATCGGACTGGTGGTCGCCGCGGTCGACTGGGCGCTGTTGCGTGCGCTTTCCGGCCGCGTCGACATGGAAGAAACGAAACTGGCGCTGAAAGCCGCCGGGCTTGTGCAGTTCCTGCTGCTGCCGGTCATCGGCTGGTTCGTGGCGCCCTACGTGATTGGAGAATGAGAATGACTGGTCTTGCCCAGGCGGCCAAGTCGCTGCTGCTGAAGGAGTTCATCGACGCAACCATCCTGTCGATGCGCTATTTCTTCCGGCCGAAATTCACCGTCAACTATCCCAACGAGAAGGGACCGGTCAGTCCACGTTTCCGTGGCGAGCACGCGCTGCGCCGCTATCCCAACGGGGAAGAGCGTTGCATCGCCTGCAAGCTGTGCGAGGCCATCTGCCCGGCCCAGGCCATCACCATCGAGGCCGGCCCGCGCCGCAACGACGGTACGCGGCGCACGGTCCGCTACGACATCGACATGGTCAAGTGCATCTATTGCGGCTTCTGCCAGGAAGCCTGCCCGGTGGATGCCATCGTCGAGGGGCCGAATTTCGAATTCGCCACCGAGACGCGCGAGGAGCTCTACTACAACAAGGAAAAGCTGCTCGCCAACGGCGACCGCTGGGAACGCGAGATCGCCCGCAACATGGCGATCGACGCGCCGTACCGGTAAGGCCGGCGCGGGACGGGGGAACGGGGCGCGCGCGTCCTGAAAAAGTTTTGAACCGGAGCGTTCAGACGGTTTTGAAACCGCTGCAAACGCTCTAAAGGGACACTGGACTCAAGGCCCTGGCGGGGGACTCGCAGGCAGGGCCGGTCAATGAAGCGGCGCCGCAAGAAGGCGCCGCGGCACAGGCAAGGATCGGGGGCAGTCATGCTCACAGGATTGGCGGCGGCGTTTTTCTATCTCTTCGCGCTCGTTGCGGTTGCGTCGGCCGTCATGGTCATCGCGGCACGCAACCCGGTGCACTCCGTGCTCTTTCTCATTCTCACCTTCTTCAACGCCGCGGCGCTGTTCCTGCTGACCGGCGCCGAATTCCTCGCCATGATCCTGCTCATCGTCTATGTCGGCGCCGTGGCGGTCCTGTTCCTCTTCGTGGTCATGATGCTTGACGTGGACTTCGCCGAACTGAAGGCCGGCGCGCTGCAATATGCCCCGGTCGGTGCGCTTGTCGGCATCGTGCTGGTGGCGGAACTGGCCATCGTGCTTGGCGGCTACACGCTCTCGCCCGACATCGCGGCCGGATCCGCGCAGCCGATCCGCGACCTCGCCGAGCGGCACAACACCGCCCAGTTGGGCGACATCCTCTACACCGACTACGTCTATGCCTTCCAGATCGCGGGCATCATCCTGCTGGTCGCCATGATCGGCGCCATCGTGCTGACGCTGCGCCACAAGGAAGGCGTCAAGCGCCAGGTCATCGCCGAGCAGGTGGCGCGCGATCCGCGCACCGCCATCGAGGTGCGTAAGGTCGAGTCGGGCAAGGGCATCTGAGAGGTCTCAATCATGGAAATCGGTATCGGCCACTATCTGACCCTGTCAGCCGTCCTGTTCACCATCGGCGTGTTCGGCATCTTCCTGAACCGCAAGAACATCATCGTCATCCTGATGTCGATCGAGCTGATCCTGCTCTCGGTCAACCTGAACTTCGTGGCGTTCTCCGCCGCGCTCAACGATCTGGTCGGGCAGGTCTTCGCGCTGTTCATCCTGACCGTCGCGGCGGCCGAAGCCGCGATCGGCCTTGCAATTCTCGTCGTCTTCTTCCGCAACCGCGGTTCGATCTCGGTCGAAGACGTCAACATGATGAAGGGTTAAGGGAAACGCCGCCATGTATCACGCGATTGTCTTCCTCCCGCTCATCGGCTTCCTGATCGCCGGCCTGTTCGGCCGCTCGATCGGGGCCAAGGCGTCCGAATACATCACCTCCGGCCTGCTGGTCGTCTCCGCGCTTCTCTCCTGGGTCGCCTTCTTCACGGTGGCCATGGCCCATGGCGGCGAGGGACAGGCCATCGTCATCCCGGTGCTGACCTTCATCGAATCCGGCGACTTCGCGGTCGACTGGGCGCTGCGCATCGACACGCTGACGGCCGTCATGCTGGTCGTCGTCAACACGGTCTCCGCGCTGGTACACATCTACTCGATCGGCTACATGCACCACGATCCCGACCGGCCGCGCTTCTTCGCCTACCTGTCGCTGTTTACCTTCGCCATGCTGATGCTGGTGACCTCCGACAACCTGGTGCAGATGTTCTTCGGCTGGGAAGGCGTGGGCCTGGCCTCCTACCTGCTGATCGGCTTCTGGTTCAAGAAACCCTCGGCCAATGCCGCCGCGATGAAGGCCTTCATCGTCAACCGCGTCGGCGATTTCGGTTTCGCGCTCGGCATCTTCGGCGTCTTCGTCCTGTTCGGCTCGGTGTCGTTCGACACGATCTTCGCCAATGCCGCCACGTTCCTGCCCGCCGAGGGCGCGGCAGGCGGCGAGCCGGTGCTCAATTTCCTGGGCTACGCCCTGGACCGGCAGGGCGCGATCACCATTGTCTGCCTGCTGCTCTTCATGGGTGCCATGGGCAAGTCCGCGCAGTTCCTGCTGCACACCTGGCTGCCCGACGCCATGGAAGGCCCGACGCCGGTTTCCGCGCTCATCCATGCCGCCACCATGGTCACCGCGGGCGTCTTCATGGTCGCCCGCCTGTCGCCGCTGTTCGAACTCTCGCACACCGCGCTCCTGCTGGTCACGATCGTCGGCTCCATCACGGCCTTCTTCGCCGCGACCGTCGGCCTCGTGCAGAACGACATCAAGCGCGTGATCGCCTATTCCACCTGCTCGCAGCTCGGCTACATGTTCGCCGCGCTCGGCGTCGGCGCTTATGGCGCGGCCATCTTCCACCTGTTCACGCATGCCTTCTTCAAGGCGCTGCTCTTCCTGGGTGCCGGCTCGGTCATCCATGCCGTCTCCGACGAGCAGGACATGCGGCGCATGGGCGGCCTGCGCAAGCTGATCCCGACCACCTACTGGATGATGGTCATCGGCACGGTGGCGCTGACGGGGCTCGGCATTCCTGGCACCTTTATCGGCACCGCCGGCTTTTTCTCCAAGGACATCATCATCGAGAGCGTCTTCGCCTCGCACAGCGCGGTGGCGGGCTTCTCCTTCTCCATGCTGGCCATCGCGGCGCTGTTCACCAGCTTCTACTCATGGCGGCTGATCTTCATGACGTTCCATGGCAAGCCGCGGGCGACCGCCGACGTCATGCACCACGTCCATGAAAGCCCGCCGGTCATGCTGGTGCCGCTCTTCGTGCTGGCCGCTGGGGCCCTGTTCGCCGGCGTGATCTTCAACGGCTACTTCTACGGTCATGAATACGACGCCTTCTGGAAGGGCGCGCTGTTCACCGCCGAAGGCAACGATCTGGTCGACGAGTTCCACCACGTGCCCTTCCTGGTCAAGATGACGCCGTTCCTGGCCATGCTGGCCGGCTTCGCCATCGCCTGGTGGTTCTACATCTCCAATCCCGAAATGCCGAGGCAGGTGGCACAGCGTCATCACGGCCTGTACCAGTTCCTGCTCAACAAGTGGTATTTCGACGAGCTCTACGACTTCCTCTTCGTCCGCCCGGCCATGTGGCTCGGCCGCTTCCTGTGGAAGAAGGGCGATGGCGCGGTCATCGACGGGCTCGGCCCCGACGGCGTGGCCGCCCGCGTCGTCGATGTCACCAACCGCGTCGTCAAGCTGCAGAGCGGTTACCTTTATCACTATGCCTTCGCGATGCTCATCGGCGTCGCCGCGCTGGTCACCTGGATGATGCTCGGGAGCGCCTTCTGATGTCTGATTGGCCCATCCTTTCGCTGGTCACGTTCCTGCCGCTCGTCGGCGCCTTCCTGATCCTCCTGATCCGGGATGAGGGCTACGGGCGGCGCAACATCCGCAACGTGGCGCTGCTGACCACCGTCTTCACCTTCATCTTCTCGCTCTTCATCTGGACCGGCTTCGACACGACGCGCCAGGGCTTCCAGATGGTGGAGGAGGTCGAATGGCTGGGCGGGGGCATCGCCTACCGCATGGGCGTCGACGGCATTTCCATGCTCTTCGTCATCCTGACGACCTTCCTGATGCCGCTCTGCATCCTGGCGTCGTGGGAATCGGTGGAGAAGCGCGTCAAGGAATACATGATCGCCTTCCTCGTGCTCGAAACGCTGATGATCGGCGTCTTCTGCGCGCTGGACCTGGTGCTTTTCTACGTGTTCTTCGAGGCCGGCCTCATCCCGATGTTCATCATCATCGGCGTGTGGGGCGGCAAGCGGCGCGTCTACGCCTCGTTCAAGTTCTTCCTCTACACGCTGCTGGGCTCGGTTCTGATGATGCTGGCCATCATGGCCATGTATTGGGACGCGGGCACCACCTCCATTCCCGATCTGCTGGCCCATGATTTCCCGGCCTCGATGCAGACATGGCTGTGGCTGGCCTTCTTCGCGTCCTTCGCGGTGAAGATGCCGATGTGGCCGGTCCATACCTGGCTGCCCGACGCCCACGTGGAGGCGCCGACTGCGGGCTCGGTCATCCTGGCCGCGATCCTTCTGAAGATGGGCGGCTACGGCTTCCTTCGCTTCTCGCTGCCCATGTTCCCCATTGCCTCGCAGGAGTTCCAGGCCTTCGTCTTCACGCTGTCCGTGGTGGCGATCGTCTACACCTCGCTCGTGGCGCTGCGCCAGGAGGACATCAAGAAGCTCATCGCCTATTCCTCGGTCGCCCACATGGGCTACGTGACCATGGGCATCTTCGCGATGAACACGCAGGGCATCGAGGGCGCCATCTTCCAGATGATCAGCCACGGCTTCGTCTCGGGCGCGCTCTTCCTGTGCGTCGGCGTGGTCTATGACCGGATGCACACCCGCGAGATCGCGGCCTATGGCGGCTTGGTCAACAACATGCCGAAATATGCCGTCGTGTTCATGATCTTCACCATGGCCAATGTCGGCCTGCCCGGCACCTCCGGCTTCATCGGCGAGTTCCTGACGCTGCTCGGCGTCTTCCGGGTCAACACCTGGGTGGCCTTCTTCGCCACCACGGGCGTCATCCTGTCGGCTGCCTATGCGCTGTGGCTCTATCGGCGCGTCGTCTTCGGCAAGCTCGACAAGGAAGCGCTCAAGGGCATGCTCGACCTTTCGGCGCGCGAGAAGGTGATCATCTACCCGCTCGTCGCGCTGACCATCTTTTTCGGCGTCTACCCGGCCCCGATCTTCGACGTGACCGGCGTTTCGGTCAACGCACTCATAAACGACATCACCGCCTCGCTCGACATGGCGGTGACCACGGCCGCCATCGGCCAGTAAGACAAGGCGGGAACAGGGACATGATGACGGATCTCGCAACCAGCCTCTCGCTCGCCACGCCGGAGCTCATCGTCACGGTGGGCGCCATTGCGCTGCTGATGTTCGGCGTCTTTTCCGGGCCGCGCTCCAACTCCACCATCAACGGGCTGGCTGTCGCCATCCTGATCGGCGCGATGGCCTGGATGGTGTTCTTCGGCGACGACGGCAAGGCCTTCAACGGCGCGTTCACATCCGATCCCTTCGCACGCCTGATGAAGGCGCTCGCGCTGACTGGGTCGGTTGTCACGCTCGTCATGTCGGTGGGCTTCGCCAAGGCGGAGAAGTTCGACAAATTCGAGTTCCCTGTCCTGGTCATGCTGGCGACCCTGGGCATGATGCTGATGATTTCAGCCGATGACACGCTGGCGCTCTATCTGGGCCTCGAACTCCAGTCGCTGGCGCTCTACGTCGTCGCCGCGTTCAACCGCGATTCCGTGCGCTCCACCGAGGCCGGCCTGAAATACTTCGTCCTCGGCGCGCTGTCCTCGGGCATGCTGCTCTACGGCATCTCGCTGGTCTACGGGTTCACCGGACACACCAATTTCCTTGCCATCGCCGAGGCGGTCAGCAACGGCCAGCGCGACCTTGGCCTGGTCTTCGGCCTGGTCTTCATCCTCGCCGGTCTTGCCTTCAAGATTTCCGCCGTGCCGTTCCACATGTGGACGCCGGACGTCTATGAAGGCGCACCCACGCCCGTCACGGCCTTCTTCGCCGCCGCGCCCAAGATGGCGGCGATGGCGCTTGTCGTGCGCGTCGTCTCGGAGGCCTTCGCCCCGATGCATGCCGACTGGCAGCAGATCATCGTCTTCATCGCCATCGCTTCCATGGTGCTGGGTGCCTTCGGCGCCATCGGCCAGCGCAACATCAAGCGCCTGATGGCCTATTCCTCCATCGGCCACATGGGTTATGCCTTGGTCGGTCTCGCCGCCGGAACGCTCGCCGGCGTGCAGGGTGTGGTCATCTACATGATCATCTACCTGGTGATGACGCTTGGCACCTTCGCCTTCATCCTTGCCATGCGGCGCAAGGAGGGCAATGTCGAGCAGATCGACGATCTCGCCGGTCTTGCGTCCACGAATCCGGTGATGGCCACGATCCTGACCATCCTGATGTTCTCGCTGGCCGGCATTCCGCCGCTGGCCGGGTTCTGGGCCAAGTGGTCGGTCTTCCTGGCCGCCATCGAGGCCAACCTGTTCGCGCTTGCCGTGATCGGCGTCCTGGCCTCCGTCGTCGGCGCCTATTACTATCTGCGCATCATCAAGATCATGTGGTTCGACGAGCCGGCCGGGAAGTTGCAGCCGGTCGCCGGCGAACTGGGCCTCGTGCTCGGCCTGTCTGGCGCCTTCACGCTGTTCTACATCGTGTTTGCAGGACCGGTCGGGCTTGTTGCCCAGGCTGCCGCGCGGACCTTCTTCTAAGGGTCGGCGCCCGGTTTGGCATTGCACCCCTCCCATTCGCTGCCACCCGGCGTCGCTCATCTGGCGCTGGGTGATGTCGGCTCCACCAATGCCGAGGCCATGGCGCTGTTTCGCGATGGCGAGCGCGGTCCGCTCTGGGTCACCGCCGAACGGCAGTTGCAGGGCAGGGGCCGGCGGGGCCGTCCGTGGATTTCGGAGGCCGGAAACCTCTACGCGTCGCTGCTGTTGGCAGAACCGGCGCCCGTCGACCGGCTGGGCACGCTGCCGCTTGTCGCCGCGCTTGGCGTCTACAATGCATTGCGGCCCTTCTTCGCCCGCACCCCGCAGGCGCTTGCGATCAAGTGGCCCAACGACATCCTGGTCGACGGCGCCAAGGTCAACGGCATCCTGCTTGAAAGCGAGATGGTGCCCGGCGGCGGCCTGGCGGTCGTCATCGGCTGCGGCATCAATTGCGCCCACCATCCGCAAGGCACGCCCTATCCGGCGACGAGCCTGCGCGATTGCGGGGTCGAGGTGACGCCGGAGGCGTTGTTTCCGCGCCTGGCCCATGCGATGGCGGCTGAACTGGCACGCTGGAACGGCGGCGCCGGCTTTGCGGCCATCCGCGAGGACTGGCTGCGTGCGGCCCGCGGGCTCGGCGAGCCGGTCCGGGTGCAGATGGGCGATGGCGTCGTCGAAGGCCGGTTTGCCGATCTTGACGCCAGGGGCTATCTTCTGGTCGAAAAGAGCAATGGCGAAGTCGCGACGGTCTCGGCCGGCGATCTTTTCTTCGCTGGTATTTCCACCTCCTGATGAAAGTTTGGCATGGCTAGGACCAAGGACAAGGAACTCGTCTTCGTGCCGCTGGGCGGCGTTGGCGAAATCGGCATGAATTTCGCGCTTTACGGCTTCGGTCCGGCTTCGAACCGGGAGTGGATCATCGTCGATTGCGGCGTGACCTTTCCGGGCCCCGACCTGCCGGGCGTCGACCTGGTCCTGCCCGATACGCGCTTCATCGAGAACGAGGTGAAGAACCTGCGCGGCATGGTGATCACCCATGCCCACGAGGACCACTACGGCGCCATTCTCGACATCTGGCCGAATCTGGGCTGTCCGGTCTGGATGTCTCCCTTCACCGCCGGCCTGCTGGAAGCCAAGCGCCAGAGCGAATACCAGCGGGTCGACGTGCCGGTGAACATCTTCCGCGCCGGCCAGACCTTCGATCTCGGACCCTTCCGCATCGAACCGGTGCCGGTGACCCATTCGATCCCTGAACCCTTTTCGCTGGCGATCACCACCGAGGCGGGAACCGTCATCCACACCGGCGACTGGAAGTTCGACGCCGACCCGACCATCGGACCGCTGACCGACGAGGACCGTCTCAAGGCGCTGGGCGATGCCGGTGTTCTCGCCATGATCTGCGATTCCACCAATGCCATGCGGGAAGGGGAAAGCCCTACCGAGCGTGAAGTGTGCGACAGCCTGGAAAAGCTGATCGAGAAGGCCGCCGGCCGCGTCGTCATCACCACCTTTTCCTCCAATGTCGGGCGCATCCGCTCCATCGCCGAGGCCGCGCGCGATGCCGGGCGGCAGGTTCTGGTCATGGGCCGGTCGATGAAGCGCGTGGTGGATGTCGCGACCGACCTGGGCTATCTCGACGGCCTGCCGGAATTCCTCGCCGAGGAGGATTTCCAGCATGTCCCGCGCGACAACATCGTCGTCATCTGCACCGGCAGCCAGGGTGAGCCGCGCGCCGCCCTGTCCAAGCTGGCGCGCGAGGAGATGCGCAGCGTCCATCTCACCGCCGGCGACACCGTGATCTATTCCTCGCGCACCATTCCCGGCAACGAGAAGGCGATCCTCGAGGTCAAGAACCGTCTCGTGGAGATGGGTGTGAAGCTGATCGAGGACGAGGATGAACTGGTCCATGTGTCCGGCCACCCCCGCCGCGGCGAGTTGCGCAAGATGTATGGTCTCGTGCGTCCGCAGATTGCCGTGCCGGTCCATGGCGAGGCGCAGCATCTGGTCGCCCATGCGTCGCTGGCATCCACGGTTGGCGTGCCGGAAGTCGCTTCCGTGCGCAATGGCGACATGCTGCGCCTGTGGCCCGGCAATGCCGAGATCGTCGGCGAGGTCCATCACGGACGCACCTTCAAGGACGGCAATCTCTACGGAAATGACGAGACGGTCGGCGTGCGCGACCGGCGCAAGCTTTCCTATGCCGGTCACGTCTGCCTCAATGCCATCCTCGACAACAAGTATGACCTGATCGACGATCCGGACATCGAGGCGGTCGGCCTTCCGGAAATGGATGGCAAGGGCAATTACCTGGAGGACATCCTGCTGGAAGCGGCCGCCGGGGCCATCGAGAGCATTCCGCGCGGCAAGCGCAAGGATCTCGACCTGGTGGCGGAGAGCGCGCGGCGCGCAATCCGCGCCGAGGCCAATGCAATCTGGGGCAAGAAGCCGATCGTGACGGTATTCGTCACCCGCGTGTGAGCCGGACGTGACGGCCGCGTCTCATCCTTCCGGCCGGTTTACAGCCGGTCCGCGTCCGCTTATTGCGGACATGGCCAATTCTTATGGGGGAGTTTCCACATGCTCGGACGCCTGAACCACGTCGCCATTGCCGTGCCCGATCTTGCTGCCGCGACCGCGACCTATCGCGACACGCTGGGTGGCAGGGTGAGCGAACCGCAGGCACTGCCCGAGCATGGCGTGACGGTCGTTTTCGTCGATCTCGGCAACACCAAGGTGGAACTGCTGGAGCCGCTGGGCGATGCCTCGCCCATCGCGGCCTTCCTGGCGAAGAACCCTTCCGGGGGCATGCACCATGTCTGCTACGAGGTCGATGACATCCGGGCGGCGCGTGACCACCTGAAGGGGCAGGGCGCCCGCGTCCTGGGGGATGGCGAGCCGAAGACCGGCGCCCATGGAAAGCCGGTGCTCTTCCTGCATCCGAAGGACTTCCACGGCACGCTGGTGGAACTGGAACAGGTCTGAGGCCCGGTCCGCGGGCTGCCTTTGCCTTTTTCGGCGGCAGGCCCCATATGAATGCCGATGCCGGGCCGGTCCGGTGCGGGGAACGGAGACATTCATGTTGACGACAGTGTTATCCTACGCGGCGCTCTATTTCGTCCTGTGGTGGCTCTGCCTGTTTGCCGTCATTCCCTTCAGCTTGCGCACGCAGGAGGAGGATGGCGCGGTGACGCTCGGCACGGTTGCCAGCGCGCCGAAAGGCCATCACATGCGCCGGGCGGCCCTGCGGACGACCATCGTCTCCGGCCTCATCTTCGCCGCCTATCTCGGCGCGACGCAGGGGCTCGGCTATTCGATCGACGATATCCCGCGAATCGTGCCCGACTATGTTCATGGCACAGGTTGATCCGGCCGATCAGCGGCTTTCCCACGACGCGATATCCTCGCACCAGTCGGCGTCCTTGGGACCGGTCAGTCGGATCTCCGCAACGTGGCGTGGCGCGAAATCCGTACTCGTGGCCTTGTAGACCAGCTTCGGGAGATAGTCGGTCACGCGCAGCCTGCCGAACAGGGCATAGGCGAAGATGCGTCCCTCCACACGGATGTAGAAATCGCCCGGCGAGCGCAGCTCCGGCGGCATTCCGAACAGGGTTCCCGGCGCCCGTCCTGCTTCGTTCGCGATATTGCTGCCTGTCCGGTGATAGGCCCATTCCACGCGGGCCTTGAGATTGTTCGGATTGGCCTCGGGGTCCGAGGGATCGAGAACCCGCAGGCCGCGGATCTGGAACCGGAAATTCTCGCTGCCGCCGCGCGGAAATGCCTGGTCAACCGTGTCGGTGACCGCCCAGTTGCCCGTCTTGTAGCTTGTCCAGGCCACCTCGCTGATCCTGTCGAGCATGTCACAGGTGATGGTGCCGTCCGGAGCGGCCGTGATCATGTCGCCGATCGCGTAGTAAGCTTCGTGCGCGCGCTGGATCTGTTTGTAGACCGACACGAAATCATAGATCGCGAACATCATGATCGCGAAGACCGGAATCAGGATCGCGCCTTCGACGGCCACGACGCCTTCTCTCGACCGCGAAAACCGGCCCAGGGATCTTGAAACGGCGGCGATCATCAGAAGGGCTCCGTCATGTAGGCCTGGGCGGCCGCAAGAATCCAGGGCTGGTCCGAATAGAGTCGCGACATGGTCTGAAGTGGGAACGGCATCTTCACCGAGACCACCTGGATGGACATGGTCCTGTAGATTTCGGACGGACCGGCGCCGGTGACCGGACTGCCATCCGCGCCATAGGCCTGGACGGCGACTTCGAGTTTCCCGGTGCAATCGCCATATGAATATTCCTCGCATACCCGGTGTGCCAGATATTGCTCCGGCGTCCAGTTGTTGCCCGCCGCGATGGATTGTGCCTGACCCGTGCGTATTTCGAACGCGACTTCCCGCAGCGCGCGGTCAAGGTCGTTCGACATCAGCATGTGAGCCATCCCTTCGAAGCCGAACAGCAACACGAAGATGAAGATCGGGCCGATCATGGCCCATTCGACCGCGACCGAACCGCACCGCGCCGCAAGGAAACGGCGGCAGGTCCCTTGCGTCCGCCCGGACGGTCTCCTGATCCTGTGAAAATACATCATGAGCCCCTGAAATACGATGCATCCGTGCTTGCATAGCCGCAGGGGCGTTCATTTATTCATAATATCTAATAGTATTCATTGTAAAATATGATCATGAAATGCTTGTATATAATTGCAATGTCCGGATGGGAGGGAATTTTAACGGGACTCGTGGCTATGGATATTTGGATGTGTGCATTTTCATGACTGAAAAGTGGGGGCGGAATGAACGTGAACTTGAGAGGTTTTGGCTCGGACCGGCGCGGTTCCTTGCAGGTTGTCCTGGCGCTGTCGGCCTTGCCGCTGATGATGATGGGCGGCATCGCCATCGACATGGGCGCGGCCCAAAGCCGCAAGGTGGAACTGCAGGCCTCGGTGGATTATGTGGCGCTCCAGCTGGCCAAGCGCAGCGCGCTCAATCCCGCGATGACGGCGCAGCAGCTTGTCGCCGACGGCAAGGCCATGCTTGGCAGGCGCATCTCCCAGCCGATCACCTATTCGGAATTTTCCGTCGATCCGGGCGGGATCGTCGTCCGCATCAATGCGGGCATCGACTATGAAACCGTTTTTGCCGGCATCATCGGCAAGGACACGATTCCTGTCACGGCGACGGCCGACTCCCGTTTCCGCCGCACGAACATCGAAGTTGCGGTGACGGTCGACACGACCAACTCGATGGACAAGCTCCTGTCTGGAAAGACCCGTCTTGAAGGCGCCAAGGAGGCGATCCAGGCTTTCACTGATGCCGTGATGGCCGGAACGAACACCGCATTGAATACATCGGTGAAACTGGCACTCGTGCCCTTCGACAACCAGGTCAAGGTTCTGGGAGACGACGAGGCCGAGCGAATCGAAGCGGATCCCTTTCGTGCCATTACCTGGGCGGACGCCTATGCTCTTTCTTCCGTCCATCGCGGCTATCTTCCCCTCGATCGGTGGCAGACATACCGCAAACTGCGCCAGCACGGTGGCGACAAGTATGGCTGGAACGGATGTTTCGAAATGCGGCCCGGCAAGTACACCTATTCGGTGTCGGCACCTTATTGGCGTGATCGTGATTCGCTCTTCGTGCCTTTCCTTGCACCCGATCAGCCCGACAACCGCGACGAATACGACAACTACAAGTCGCCCAACAGCTACCTTCCCGATCAGGGACCGGCCTGCTCGTCGCCCCGCGCCCCTGAAGGCACGGATGCCTGGGAACGTCGCGAACTCAATGTCTGCAAATATGATGACGGGGCAGGGCCCCTGCAGGTCGGCCGTTACGCCGAGCCGGGTTCCTATGCCTATGTCGATTCCAACCCCAATGGCTTCTGCACAGACAACAATCCGGTTTTCCCGCTGTCGACCGACATAGACACGTTTCGAAAGAGTGTGAACGCGCTCTCGACCCGGGGAAGCTGGGGCGGAACGATCATGCCGGTCGGCTTCTACTGGGCATGGAACGCGCTTGACAGGGCCGAGCCCCTGCCGGAGGCAGCGCCTGCCGGCGAGGCAGACAAATACATCATCTTCCTGTCAGACGGAAAGAACTCGGTCCATCCGCTCCGCTACAACAGCTATTCGCCCTTTGGTTATCCCGGTGACGCACGCTGGGATGCGGCGGCGGGTTGGGATGATGACGGTAACGTGACCCGCGACGAGGCCCTGCACAGCATGACCTACAAGATGTGCGACGCGATCAAGGCCGATCCCGCCAACATCAAGGTGTATTTCGTCTATTACCTGCACAAGTATGACGCGGAAGCCGAAGCAATCGGCAAGCATTGCGCCAGCGGTGACGACAAGTTCATCTACGCGACCGACCGCGACAAGCTGATCGAGGCCTTCCGGAAGATCGGTCAGGACATTTCCCGTCTGCGCCTGGTCCCCTATGAGGTCTCCTCCACCGGGAAAAGCCAGTAGCGCCAGGGCAGCCTTGCCCGAACCGCCATGCTCCATGGCGCCGGGATTTCCCTGGCGCCATGGCCGCCAACGCCGCTGCGAGACATGCAAAAAAAAAGCAAGGCGCGAGGCCTTGCCATTCAGTTACGCGTTGATCCGTTTCCGAAAGCGGCGGCAGCGTGTTAACGCGCCAGGATCACATCCTCCCAAGACTTTGACCGCGTGTAGGACACCAGCTTGGTTTGCCGGCCCCTTGTTGTGGTGGGGACCATAGACGCAAGCGCGACGGTTTGTCACCCTCTTTTTGCTGCATTTTCAATCAAATGCTTGCTGCAGTGCAACACAAGCCCGGCCGCGGCCCGGGCATGTGCCGTCGGGTTTCCAATTCGCCTTGAAATGGCTATGAAGCGCTGAAAGATTCCGCAGGCTTCGGTGGGGGCGCCGATTCCTGTCTCTCCGATCGCCCGTTTCCAGGACCCGTCCATGCGTCTTTCCCGTTATTTCCTGCCCATCCTCAAGGAAAATCCCCGCGAGGCGGAGATCGTTTCGCATCGCCTGATGCTGCGCGCCGGCATGATCCGTCAGCAATCGGCCGGCATCTTCTCGCTGCTGCCGCTTGGCCTGAAGGTCCTCGGCAAGGTGAACACGATCATCCGCGAGGAGCAGAACCGGGCAGGGGCCATCGAGATCCTCATGCCCACCATCCAGTCGGCCGAGCTGTGGCGCGAGAGCGGCCGCTACGACGATTATGGCAAGGAGATGCTGCGCATCAAGGACCGCCACGAGCGCGACATGCTGTATGGCCCGACCAACGAGGAGATGGTCACCGACATCTTCCGTTCCTATGTCCGTTCCTACAAGGACCTGCCGCTCAATCTCTATCACATCCAGTGGAAGTTCCGGGACGAGGTGCGTCCGCGTTTCGGCGTCATGCGCGGCCGGGAGTTTCTCATGAAGGACGCTTATTCCTTCGATCTCGATTACGAGGGCGCACGGGCGGCCTACAACCGCATGTTCGTTGCCTATTTGCGCACCTTCGAGCGCATGGGCATGAAGGCCATCCCGATGCGTGCCGACACCGGCCCCATCGGCGGCGATCTCAGCCACGAATTCATCATCCTGGCGGAGACCGGTGAATCGGAGGTCTTTTGCCATGCCGACTTCATGTCCATGACCGCGCCGGGCGCCGATGTGGACTTCACCAACGATGCCCAGATCGCCGCGGTGGTGAACCAATGGACCACGCCCTATGCCGCCACCGACGAGATGCATGACGAGGCGGCATGGGCCGCGCTGCCGGAGGAAAGCCGCATGAACGCGCGCGGTATCGAGGTCGGCCACATCTTCCATTTCGGCACCAAGTATTCCGAACCGATGGGTGCCCGGGTCACCGGACCCGACGGCAGGGAGCACCCTGTCTCCATGGGTTCCTACGGCATCGGCCCGACCCGTGTTGTCGCTGCCATCATCGAGGCCAGCCACGATGAAAACGGCATCGTCTGGCCGGATGCCGTCGCGCCCTTCGACCTGTCGATCATCAACATGAAGCCGGGCAACGACGCCTGCGACGGCGCCAGCGAACGGCTTTATGCGGCGCTGACGGCAGCCGGGCGGGACGTGCTCTACGACGATACCGACAAGAGCGCCGGCCAGAAATTCGCCACCCATGACCTGATCGGCATACCGTACCAGATCATCGCCGGGCCGCGCGGCATCGCCAATGGCGAGGTCGAGGTGAAGAACCGGCGCAGCGGGGAGCGCGAGACCATGACCATCGATGCCGCGATCAACCGTTTCGGCGGCGGCGCATGAGCGAAGCCGCGGCCTCTCCGGAGAGCGCGGCGCCTGCCGGCGCCGGTCCCTTCTCCGCCTTCGAGCGCATGGTGGCCCTGCGCTACCTGCGCTCGCGGCGCAAGGAAACAATCGTTTCCGTCATCGCGCTCATTTCCTTCATCGGCATCATGCTGGGGGTCGCGACCCTTATCATCGTCATGGCGGTCATGAACGGATTTCGCGTCGAACTGCTCGACCGGATCCTTGGCGTCAACGGTCATGTCATCGTCCAGCCGGTTGACAGTCCGCTCAGCGACTATGATGCCGTCGCCGCGCGCATTTCAGCCCTTGACGGCGTGCGTGCGGCGCTGCCGCTGGTGGAAGGCCAGGCGCTGGCCTCCGGCCGCATCGGCGCCGGCACCGGAGCCCTCGTGCGCGGCGTGCGCGACAGCGACATCCCGAAGATCCAGATGCTCGCGGGCAATGTGCGGCAGGGCTCGCTCGACGGCTTCGAGGCCAGCGAGGGCGTGGCCATCGGCGCCCGCATGGCCGACAATCTCGGCCTTGCGCTGGGCGACATGCTGACGCTGGTCTCGCCCGATGGCGACGTGACCCCGATCGGCACGACGCCACGCGTGAAGGGCTACCCTGTCATCGCGATCTTCGAGATCGGCATGTCGGAATACGACTCGTCGATCGTCTACATGCCGCTCGCCGAAGCCCAGCTCTATTTCAACAACGAGGACCGCGTCCAGTCGATCGAGGTTTTCCTCGACGATCCCGACGCGGTCGACGACATGCGCCCCCTGATCGAGACGGCGGCGGCCCGGCCGGTCTTCCTGACCGACTGGCGCCAGCGCAACCGCGCCTTCTTCTCCGCCCTCCAGGTGGAACGCAACGTCATGTTCATGATCCTGACGCTCATCGTGCTCGTTGCCGCGCTCAACATCATTTCCGGTCTCATCATGCTGGTGAAGGACAAGGGCCGCGACATTGCCATCCTGCGCACCATGGGCGCGACGTCGGGTTCCATCCTGCGCATCTTCCTGATGACGGGTTCGGCCATCGGGCTGACAGGCACGCTTGGCGGGCTCGTCCTGGGCCTCATCGTCTGCTGGAACATCGAATCCATCCGGCAGTTCTTTTCCTGGCTGTCCAACACGCAGATCTTCGATCCCAACCTCTATTTCCTCAGCCAGTTGCCGGCGAAGATCGATGCCGGCGAAACGCTCGCCGTGCTCGTCATGGCCATGGTACTGTCCTTCATCGCCACGATCATTCCCGCTTGGCGGGCCGCCCGCATCGATCCCGTCGAAGCCCTGAGGTATGAATGATGGCCGCGGCACTCGAGTTGAAGTCCGTCAGCCGGCATTACGATCAGGGCGGCAAGCGGCTCGACATCCTGCTTGATTGCGACTTCACCCTGCGTTCCGGCGAGATGGTCGCGCTGGTGGCGCCCTCCGGGGCGGGCAAGTCGACGCTGCTGCACACCGCCGGCCTGCTGGAACGTCCCGACAGCGGCGACGTTCATGTCAATGGCCGCGCCTGCGGCCGGCTCAACGATGACCAGCGCACGGCCATCCGCCGCAATGACATCGGCTTCGTCTACCAGTTCCACCACCTGCTGCCCGAGTTTTCCGCCCTGGAAAACATCATGATGCCGCAACTCGTCCATGGCCTGTCGCGCGCCGAGGCCGCCGACCGGGCCGGGCAACTGCTCGATTACATGAAGGTCGGCCACCGTGGCGACCACCGCCCCTCCCAATTGTCTGGCGGCGAACAGCAGCGGGTCGCCATTGCGCGCGCCGTCGCCAATGCGCCGCTGGTCCTGCTCGCCGACGAACCGACGGGCAATCTCGACCCCGTGACCTCGTCCTACGTTTTCGAGGCGCTGGAAGCGCTGGTGCGCAAGTCCGGCCTGGCGGCGCTGATCGCGACCCACAATCACGAACTTGCCCGGCGCATGGACCGCCGCGTCACGCTGAAGGACGGCAAGGTCGTCTCCCTTTAGACCGCATTCGCGGACTGCCTCGCGGAAGGGCCGGGCGGACCATCCGGGCCCGGCCGCGATAACCTTCCCTTAACCATGGATCGGCGGATAGCGGGGAAAATGTTCCCTGTTTGTTTGCGTGCGTTGACATGAGAACAAAACGAGAATACAGGAACACAAGAAGAACATTGACGGAGCTACTGCCATGACTGACCTGATCTATGACGTCGCATCGCTGGTCTCGGTTTCCATGTTCATCGTCGCTTCGGCGATGTGGATCGGCGCGCTGTAAGCGGGCAGGGCCCGCGGCGCGGCTGAATGATGGGGAAAGAACCTCCGGCTCGCGCCGCGCCTGCGCGCCTGCACTGGACTCGCCCCGTCCGAAGCCGGACACTGCATCCCGGTTTCACGGATTCGCACGGGACAGGCATACGCGATGGACGGCCAGGCGCGAGACGGACGGATGTTCATTCATCTGCGGGTTCATTCGCAATACTCGTTGCTGGAAGGGGCGCTTCCGCTCGGAAAGATCATTGGCCATGCGCTGAAGGATGAAGCGCCCGCCATTGCGATTGCCGATACCAACAACCTGTTCGGCGCCCTTGAGTTTGCCCAGAAGGCGGTCAAGGACGGCGTCCAGCCGATCATCGGCTGCCAGTTGTCCGTCGACTTTGCCGACAGGGACGATGACAGCGGGCGCAACCAGAACCGCAAGCCCGAGGCCTTGCCATCACTGGTGTTCATCGCCGCCAGTGAATCGGGCTATGCCAATCTCGTTCGGCTTGTATCGCGCGCCTATCTGTCGACGGGCGAGGGCGAACCGGTCCATGTCACGCCGGCCTGGATCGGGGAACTTGCCGAGGGCGTCATCTGCCTGACCGGCGGTCCCGACGGTCCGATCGGCCGCGAACTGAAAGCCGGCCATGGCGCCGTGGCTCATCAGCGGCTTGCGGCGTTGCATCGCTGGTTCGGTGACCGCCTTTATGTCGAACTGCAGCGCTGCGGCAACTGGGACCGGGCGCTGGAAGCCGAAACGGTCCGGCTTGCCCACGACCATCGCTTGCCGCTCGTGGCGACCAACGAGGCTTTCTTTCCCGCCAGGGGCGACTACGACGCCCATGACGCCCTGATCGCCATCGCGGAAGGAACGGTGATCGCGGTGGATGAACGGCGCAAGCTGACGCCCGACAACCACCTGCGCAGCCAGGCCGACATGATCGCGCTTTTCGCCGACCTGCCGGAGGCCATCGACAACACGGTCGAGATCGCCCGCCGCTGCCATTACTATCCCGAGACACGCAGCCCGATCCTGCCCCGCTTCACCGGCGGCGATTTGGAGGACGCCGAGGCCGTGGTGGCTGCCGAGGCTGCCGAACTGCGCCGCCAGGCGGTCGAGGGGCTTGCGCGGCGCCTTGAGAACCAGGGGCTTTCGCCCGGATATACCCGCGAGGATTACGAGCAGCGGCTCGATTACGAACTCGGCATCATCGAGCGGATGAAGTTTCCCGGCTACTTCCTGATCGTCGCGGACTTCATCAAGTGGGGCAAGGCGCACAATATTCCGGTCGGTCCCGGCCGCGGTTCCGGCGCCGGCTCGCTGGTCGCCTGGGTCCTGACCATCACCGACATCGACCCCCTGCGGTTCTCGCTCCTGTTCGAGCGCTTCCTCAATCCCGGACGCGTGTCGATGCCCGACTTCGACATCGATTTCTGCCAGGAACGGCGCGACGAGGTGATCCGCTACGTGCAGGAGAAATACGGCCGCGACCAGGTGGCCCAGATCATCACCTTCGGATCGCTGCAGGCGCGCGCTGTCCTGCGGGATGTCGGCCGTGTGCTGCAGATGCCCTACGGCCAGGTTGACCGGCTCACCAAGCTGGTGCCGTCCAACCCGGCAAATCCGGTGCCGCTGGAAAAGGCTGTTGCCGACGAACCCCGCTTCGCCGAGGAGATCGAGAAGGAGCCGATTGTCGGGACGCTGATCGACATCGCCAGGAAGCTGGAGGGGCTCTACCGCCACGCCTCCACCCATGCCGCGGGCATCGTCATCGGCGACCGGCCGCTGTCGGAACTGGTGCCCATGTATCGCGATCCGCGGTCCGACATGCCGGTCACCCAGTTCAACATGAAGTGGGTCGAACAGGCGGGACTGGTCAAGTTCGACTTCCTTGGCCTGAAGACCCTGACCGTGATCGAGACGGCGGTGAAATTTGTCCGCCGGCGTGGCGTCGAACTGGACATGTCGCAGATCCCGCTGGACGATACACCGACCTACCAGATGCTGGCGCGCGGCGAGACCGTCGGCATCTTCCAGGTGGAATCGGCGGGGATGCGCAAGGCGCTGATCGGCATGAAGCCGGACTGCATCGAGGACATCATCGCCCTTGTCGCGCTGTACCGGCCGGGTCCGATGGAGAACATCCCCACCTACAATGCCCGCAAGCACGGGCAGGAGGAGATCGCCTCCATCCACCCGAAGATCGACCACCTGGTCAAGGAGACGCAGGGCGTCATCGTCTACCAGGAACAGGTGATGCAGATCGCGCAGGAGCTGTCCGGCTATTCGCTGGGCGAGGCCGATCTGCTGCGCCGGGCCATGGGCAAGAAGATCCGCGCCGAGATGGACAAGCAGCGCGTGCGATTCGTCGACGGCGCGGTCGAGCGCGGCGTCTCCAAGGCCCAGGCCAACACGATCTTCGACCTGTTGGCCAAGTTCGCCGACTACGGCTTCAACAAGTCACACGCCGCCGCCTATGCCGTGGTTTCCTACCAGACGGCCTGGCTGAAGGCGCATTATCCGGTCGAGTTCCTGGCCGCGTCCATGTCGCTCGACATGAACAACACCGACAAGCTCAACGACTTCCGCCAGGATGCCCTGCGCCTCGGCATCGAGGTCGTCCCCCCGTCGGTCATGACCTCCCATCACCTGTTCGAGGTGGGCGAGAACCGCATCTACTATTCGCTTTCGGCCATCAAGGGTGTCGGCGAGGCCGCCGTGCATCACATCGAGGCGCGGCGCGCGGAGAAGCCGTTCGAATCGCTGGAGGATTTCTGCGAGCGGATTGATCCGCGCATCGTCGGCAAGCGTGTGCTGGAAAGCCTGATTTCGGCCGGCGCGCTCGATTGCTTCGGCCATGCGCGGGAAAACATGCTGGCCGGCCTTGACCGCATGATGGGGCTCGGCGCACGCGCTGCCGAGAACGCCGCTTCCGGCCAGCATGACATGTTTGCCGGCGGATCGGGCGCCGTGGCCGAGAAACTGCGCCTGCCGGCTGCCGAACCCTGGAGTTCGGCGGAAAAGCTGCATCGCGAGTTCCAGGCCGTCGGTTTCTACCTTTCGGCCCATCCGCTCGATGAACATGCCGAGGCGCTCAAGCGCATGCGCGTCCAGAACTGGGCCGAATTTTCCGCCGCCGTGAAGCGCGGCGCAAGCGCGGGCCGCCTTGCCGGGACGATCGTCTCCCGGCAGGAACGGCGCATCCAGAATGGCGCTTCGCGCATGGGCATTGTCATGCTCACCGATGCATCCGGCCAGTACGAGGCGGTGCTCTATTCCGAAGACCTGCTGAAATACCGCGATCTGCTGGAACCCGGCAATTCCGTCGTCATCACTGTTGCCGCCCGCGACAATCCCGAAGGCGTGCGGGTTCGCATCCAGACGGTGAAACTGCTGGGCGGCGAGGATGCGCAGGCCTCGCTGAAGGCGTTGCGCATCTTCGTGCGCGATGCCGCGCCGCTGCAATCCATCGCCAGCCAGTTGCAGCCGGGGCAGGGCGACGGGCAGGTCAGCCTCATCGTCATCAAGCCGGAAGGCGGCGGCGAAGTGGAGGTCTCGCTTCCGGGCAGCTTCGATCTCAAGGAAAAGTTGCCCAATGCCCTGCGCGCCATACCCGGCGTCGTGGATGTCGAGATGGTCTGACAGACGGGCGGGGGACGCCTGCGCCCGTTTGCCGCGTTGATCCGGCTGTCACGCATCCTTAGATCGCGGTCACTTGTTCCGGGAGACCATCCATGCGCATCCTTGCCGCCGTTCTGGCCCTTCTTCTTTCCGTGGGCTCCGCTCTTGCGGTGGAGAAGATCACACCGCGCCAGGCCCAGGAAGCGGTCGGCGAGGGCGGTCTCGTCCTGGTCGATATCCGCACGCCCGAGGAATGGGCCGAGACCGGGATTCCCGAACCGGCCACGCCGATCGACATGACGTCGGCCGATTTCGTGCCAAAGCTGAAGGAATTGCTCGCTGAAAATGCGGGCAAGACGGTCGGCTTCATCTGCCGGACGGGCAATCGTTCCAACTACCTGACGGGTGTTCTGGAAAAGGCGGGGCTGACAAACATTGTCGACGTGACCGGCGGCGTGGCCGGCAATGGCCGGGTGACGGGCTGGATCGCCGAAGGCCTGCCGATGAAACGGCACTGCGAGACCTGTTGATCCGGGCGCCTCTGCGCCGCAACCGCTCAATTCTGGTCGCGTTGGGGCCGGGCGCGGCTGTCGCGCCCGAACGTGTAGCCCGTTTCCACCGCCTTGCCGCCGAACTTCGCCCGCAAGGCATCCACCGCGTTTTCAGCCCTTGCGCGGCGTAGCGCCGCCGGATCGACCAGATCGGCGGGATCGGCGCGTTCCGGCGATTCCAGGTCGGCGACGCCGATGCCGATGAGCCGGAAACGCGTGCCGTCGATTTCCCGTTTGAGAAGATCCAGGCCGTTGGAAAAGATCCGGTCCGCCAGTTGCGTGGGATCGGCCAGTTGCCGGTTGCGCGTGCGCGACCGGAAGTCCGCCGTCTTCAGTTTCAGCACCACCGTCCGCCCGGCCAGCGCACCGGCTTTCAGCCGCGCGGAAACCTTTTCGGACAGGGCCCTCAGCACGGGCGCGAGATCGTCCAGCGTCGCGAGATCCTGGTTGAAGGTGGTCTCGGCCGAAATGCTCTTCATGTCATGGTGCGGATCGACCTTTCGCCGGTCAATGCCGCGCGCCAGCGACCACAGGCGTTCCCCCATGGCGTGATAGCGCGCCATCAGGTCGCCCTTGTCCATGGCCTGCAACTGGCCGATCCGGGTGATGCCGTCGGCGCGCAGCTTCTCTTCCAGCGCTTTTCCGACACCCCAGATCATGCCGACCGGCCTGTCGGCGAGAAAGGCGGTTGCCTCGGCCTCGCCGATCACCGAGAAGCCGCGCGGTTTCTGCAGGTCGGAGGCCAGCTTGGCGAGGTACTTGCAATAGGACAGGCCGACCGAAACCGAAAGGCGCATGTCGCGCTCGATGTCGCGGGCGAAACGGCCAAGCACGATGGCCGGTGGCGCGCCATGCAGGCGTTCCGTTCCGCTGAGATCGAGAAAGGCCTCGTCGATGGACACAGGTTCGACGAGCGGCGTCAGCGCGCGCATGCGTTCACGGATTTCCCGTCCCGCACTGGCGTATTTTTCCATGTCCGGTTTGATGACGACCGCGTCGGGGCAGGCTTCCAGTGCCTTGAACATGGGCATGGCGGACTTCACGCCACGGATGCGCGCAATGTAGCAAGCCGTTGAAACGACTCCCCGTTTCCCGCCGCCAATGATGACCGGCCGGTCGCGGAGTTCCGGCCTGTCGCGCTTTTCGACCGAGGCGTAGAACGCATCGCAGTCGATATGGGCGATCGTCAGCGAATAGAGTTCGCCGTGACGCAGGATGCGCGGACTGCCGCAACCTTCGCACCGCGTGGTCCGCCCGCGTTGAAGCCGCAGGCAGTCGCGGCAGAAACCGGCATTCGGATCGTTCGGAGTGGCCATGGTTGGGGCGAACATTGGTGGAACACGGCAGACCTTATATCGAGTGTCCTGCCGCCGGCAAGACAGCGCCGGTGGACTTGCCCGGTGCCGGTTCAGCCTGCCAGCGCCGCTTCCAGCTTGGCCGCGGCGTCTTCCCAGTCGCGCGTTTCCACCACCCCTTCCGGAAGGGGCGGCAACAGTCTGCGCATGCCCTCGTGGGCCATCAGGTGAAAGAGACCGGCGCGGGGATAGCTCGTCCCGACCGATACGAGATTGTGCGGGATGTCGTCGACAAAGGCCACCGGTGCGCTGCGTGCGCCGGCCAGAAGCGACACCGCCGGTCCTTTGGCCTTTTCGGTCGTCACCAGCGGATAGGGGATGCCGAGCCGGTCAAGCAATGCCCGGCGGCGTTCGCGATGCGCGTGCGGCATGGCGGTCAGCATCACGATTTCGGCCACACCGGAAAGCCGGTCGAGCGCCTTGTCCACGCCTCTTGCCGGTGTCTGCCAGGTTTCCTGTGCCTCGAAGAAGGCGTCAAGCAGGCCGGAGACCGTCTCGGCCGGGGCTTCCGCGCCGCCATCCTTCGCGATGACATTGCCATGCAGCCGGAAGCTCTCGGAACGGAACGTGTAGCCGCGATGATCGAGATAGCGCACGAAAGGCGCGACGAATTCCAGCACGACTTCGTCCACGTCGAGGACAAGCAGCGGCCGCGTGTCGCGTGACAGCGCTTCGATCTGGCGCACGGTTTCGGGATCGTCGCTCATGTCGATGCCTCGTAGCGGTCGTCGCCGCCGGGAAGCAGCCGCTGCGCCGCCGCCACGGCGTCCGGCCTGTTGCCGGATGCCTCGCAGAAGGCCATCAGGGTCGGCTCGTGGGCCAGGATGAAGCCGAGCACGCCAGCCAGGAAACCGGGCTCGGCCGCGGCGGCACGGATCTGGCCGGCCTCGATGCCGGACATGGCAAGAAAGCGCGGGAGCAGCCGCTCGTCGCCGGCCACGAAGCCGAGCGCGGCGACCGCAAGGGCGCGGGCATCCTCCATGGAAAGCGGCATGGTCATCGTTGAGGCTCCAGACAAGGATCGCCGATTGCGTTCCATCGGCGGGTTTTTGCCTTTCGTAAATCAAATTGGTCTATCGTGCGCGACATTCGCAGTCGTCAACCGCTGTTCATCCACAGCGAATGCAAATTGCGACAGGCTGCCGGGCAGGGGATTGGCATGGCGAAAAAGGTGATGATTGTCGAGGACAACGAGCTCAACATGAAGCTCTTCCGCGATCTCATCGAGGCCAGCGGCTACGAGACCATCCAGACCCGCAACGGGCTGGAGGCCCTGGACCTTGCCCGCTCCGGCCGGCCGGACCTGATCCTCATGGACATCCAGCTTCCGGAGGTGTCCGGACTGGAAGTAACCAAGTGGCTCAAGCAGGACGACGACCTCCATACCATTCCCGTCATCGCCGTCACGGCTTTCGCCATGAAGGGCGACGAGGAACGGATCCGCCAGGGCGGTTGCGAGGCCTATATCTCCAAGCCGATTTCGGTGCCCAAGTTCATCGAGACCATCAAATCCTACCTCGGGGATGCCTGATGGCTCCGTCCGCACCGGCACGAAGATACGGGAACCGTCCATGACCGCGCGAATTCTTGTCGTCGATGATATTCCCGCCAATGTGCGCCTGCTGGAATCGCGGTTGCTCGCCGAGTATTTCGAGGTTCTGACCGCGTCCAATGGCGAGGAGGCCTTGAGCGTCGTTGAAAACGAGCGCGTCGATGTCATCCTTCTCGACATCATGATGCCCGGTATCGACGGGTTCGAGGTTTGCCGCCGCCTGAAGGCCGATCCGCAGACGGCCCATATCCCGGTGGTCATGGTGACGGCGCTCGACCAGCCCGCCGACCGCGTGAAGGGCCTGCAATGCGGCGCCGACGACTTTCTGACCAAGCCGGTCAACGACCTGCAACTGATAACCCGCGTGAAAAGCCTGGTGCGCCTGAAATCCCTTTCGGACGAATTGCGGCTGCGCGCGGCGACGACGCGTGACATCGGCATCGATGAACTCCTGTCCAGCCGCGCGGCTGCGGAAGACAGGACGCCGCCGTCCTTCCTCCTCATCGACGAACGCCCGTCATCCTCGGCGCGCCTGCAGGCGATCCTGGGCGAACTCGGCGACGTGACCGCGATGGCCGATCCGCAGGCCGGCTTCTTCGAGGCGGTCAACAAGTCCCATGACGTGATCGTCGTGTCGACGCAATTTGCCGATTTCGACCCGCTTCGCCTGTGCTCGCATCTTCGTTCCATCGACATGACGCGCTTTACCCCGGTCATGCTGGTGGCCGAGGCGGATCAGGAAGAGCTTGTCGCCCGCGGCCTTGAACTGGGCGTCAACGATTATGTGACGCGGCCTGTCGAACCGCAGGAGTTCAAGGCACGCCTCATGACGCAGGTGCGCCGGAAGCGCTACAATGACGGCCTGCGCGCTTCGGTCGCCCAGACCATCGAGATGGCGGTCACCGACCCGCTGACGGGCATGCACAACCGCCGTTACCTCGATACCCACCTGCAGCGGCTCTACGAACGCGCACGAACGCGCGGCCGCCCGCTTTCGGTGATGATGACGGATCTCGACCGTTTCAAGCTGGTCAACGATACCCACGGCCACGACGCCGGCGACGAGGTGATCCGCGAATTTGCCCGCCGCATCCGGCGCCATGTGCGCGGCGCCGATCTCGCCTGCCGCTATGGCGGCGAGGAATTCGCCATCATCATGCCCGATACGCCGCCGGAAATCGCCAACAAGGTGGCCGAGCGGTTGCGCGTGCAGATCGAGGGCGCAGCCTTCGACATCGGGCAGGGCCGTCAGCTCGACGTGACCGTCTCCATCGGCGTGGCCTCCCTGCTGGGAAGCGACGAGAGCGCCTTGCAGATCATGAAACGCGCGGACGAAGCGCTTTACGAGGCCAAGAACACGGGCCGCAACAAGGTGGTTGCGCACGCCGCCTGAATTCCGCGCAGGAAATCGGGGCCCCGTTTTTCAGGTCCTGTGCCGGTGACCGGCAGGGCCGGACGGCGATTCTTAACCATGGCTGAAGACAAGGTTGCCCTTGGGTTAAGAAATGGTTGATTTTTCCATGGGATTGCAACATCCTGCAGGCAAATAATCACGCACCGGATGTTGCAGCCCCCAAATCCAACCGCAGCGTGATCGACCATACCCCATGATGCTCAGGTCCGCCGCATCTCCTGGGTCCGTGGGGTGGGCCGGCCGGCCTGGCTTTCAGTGGCCTCCTCGTACCGCTGCCAGTTTCCGGCCGGCCCCCATTTTCCTTTTTTCACAAGGCTTTGGACGCCGGCGTTGAACCGGTCACCGGCGCTCGCCGTAGTGCGGCGATCCGCACGCTTCAGACAAAAACGCCGCCCTGTGGGGGCGGCGCTCGGAATGCTATGGCAGGCCCGATCACTTGATCTTGGCTTCCTTGAACTCGACGTGCTTCTTGGCAATCGGGTCGTACTTACGCTTCGTCATCTTTTCCGTCATCGTGCGGCTGTTCTTCTTGGTGACGTAGAAGAAGCCGGTGTCGGCGGTCGACAGGAGCTTGATCTTGATCGTGGTAGCCTTGGCCATGGTCTTGTCCGTTGTTGCTTGTCTGGGAAAACCGCATGCCATGGGGCATGGAGACCCGGCGCGGCAATCATTCGTGCGCGACACATACGGATCGGGGCGGGAAAGTCAAGCCCGCAACCGGCAGGCAGGCGTCCTCACGTCGCTTTTCGTGGCCGGATGATCGTGCGCGACACGATGAGCGCGATATAGGCGGCGAAGAAGACGGCGAGGACGTGGGCAAAGCCGTTAGGCCCGGAGATTTCCATGCCGACCCCGATCGCCGCCGGCCCGGCCAGCATGCCGAGCCCGTAGCAGAACACGAAGGCGGCATTCGCCTGCACCAGTTGCCGGCCGGTCAGCCGCGAACCCAGATGCGCCAGACCCACCGTGTAAAGTCCGGCAACGACGCCGCCCCAGACGAACAGCAGCCCCGCCGTCAGGTGCCAGTCGTGCGCGATGAATGGCAGCAGCGCCATTCCGGCAAGGCCGGTCGCCGCGCAGGCCAGCAGGATGGTGCGCCGGTCCCGGACCCGGTCGCTGATGATGCCGAGCGGGATCTGCAGCACGACATTGCCGAGTCCCACCATGGTGAGCAGGAGGGCCGCGCTTGCCTCGTCATACCCCATCCGGAGGCCGTAGACGGGAAACAGCGCGAAGCCGCCTGTCTCCACCGCACCGAAAACGAAGACGGCGAAGGTGGCGGTCGGAACCAGGACGATGTAGCGCCAGAAGCCGGTCCCTCCTGAAAGGGCGTCGCCTTCCGACAGGTCGGGAGCATCGCGCGTGGCGAAGAGGACCGGCACGGCGGCCAGCGCGATCAGCACCAGCGTGAAGCCGAAGGGCAGGAAGCCTTCCGAACCGAGCTGGGCGAAGATCCATGGGCCGGCGGCGAAGCCGAGCGACAGGACCGTGGCATAGATGCCCAATACGAAACCGCGCCGCGCCGGCGGCGCGCAATGGTTGATCCATGATTCCGACAGGATGAACAGGACAGTGATGGCGAAATGCAGCGTCGCGCGCAGCACGAACCATCCCGCGAAGGATTCGGTGAAATGGAATCCCGCGAACGATGCGCCGCCCACGCCCAGCATGACCAGAACGACGGGAATCATGCCGAAACGCACCGCCATCGGTGTGGCGAAGGGCGCGGCCGCCAGCGAGGCGAGGCCCGCGACAGCCGTGTTGAGCCCGATCATGCCGGCCGAAAAGCCGCGCCCCTCCAGCACGAAGGACAGCAGCGGCATGCCGAGACCGATGGCGATGCCGACGACGGATATGGAGGCGATGGCCGCGGCAAGGCCGCGCCACTGAACGGTCTCATGCCCGGAACTGCCAGTGAACTCGGGCTGCATGCCGTGATTCCCGCCTGTGGCTGAGGCTTTGCCTCGTGCTAGAGAACGTCGCGCCGGAACTGGCCGTTGATCATGCGGTAGAAGGGCGCCGGCCCACCGGGCGCCAGCTCGGGGTCTTCGGCGAGACGCTTTCCCAGTTCCTCAAGGACTGTGCGCGTGATCATCGGGATGTCGGCCTCGACCGCCTCCGCGAAATCGAGCCACATCAGTTCCTCCAGTTCCTGTGTCGGGCCGCCTTCGGGCAGTTCCAGGGCGGCCGCGTCGCGCCACACGGCGAAGAAGCGGGTATCGAACCGGCGCACGCGTCCGGGCGGCGTGATGGCGCGCGCGACCATCCGCAAGCCTTCCAGTGACGGCGCCACGCCATGCGCGCAAAAGCCCTGCCAGTCGGCGGCCCTTGTCGCGAAGTCCTGCCGGCGGCCGATCAGGATGCCGGCCTCCTCATAAGTCTCGCGCACGGCGGACATGGCGATGGCGCGGGCGCGGGCCTGCGTGAAGCGCGCGCGCGTCATCGCGTTCAGCTTGGTTGCCTCCGGCTCCGGGAGTTCGCCCGCCACCGGAATGCGCGCATCGGCGGGATCGGTGCGCCCGCCGGGAAAGACGAACTTGCCGGGCATGAACGCGTGCTTGTGATGCCGCTTGCCGAGCAGCACCTTCGGCTTGCTGCCCGACCGGTCGAGAAGCAGCAGCGTGGCTGCATCGCGCGGCCGCAGCGGCCCCTTGCCAAGGGCAAAATCCTTGTTTTCCGTCTGATCGATCTGCGCGCGCGTCAGTCCGTCCATCGTCCGTCAGTCCTGTTCTGGATGTGTATCCGGCTCGTCATCGTTGCCGCCGAAACCGTGCATGTAAAGCGCCCATTGCAGGCCGACCACCGAACCCTTCACCGGTTGGAGGATGGCAAGCGACATGGCGATCGTGACCGGCACCCAGATGGCCAGGTGTTGCCAGTTGGAAAGCGTGTAGAGCCGCTCCACGCCCATGAAGGCGCCGACCACGATGTGGCCGACGATGAAGATGACGAGATAGGCGGGCAGGTCGTCGGCGCGATGATGATGGATGGCTTCGCCGCAGTGGGCGCATGTGTCCACCGTCCTGGTAAAACCCTTGAAGAGCTTTCCTTCGCCGCAATTCGGGCAGAGCCCGCGCCAGCCGCGCCACATGGCCTGTCCCAGCGCGCGCGCCGGGCGCCCGCTATGCGCTTCGCCGCCGAACTGGCGGATATCGTGTGTCATCGTCTTCCCTTGCCCCCGGATCGGCCCTTGGCAACCCGCGGCCTTGCGCGGGAGCCTGCCTTGGTCTTGTGAAAGGATCGTGTCATCCCCGGCAGCGGCCGCGCGTCGCTGGCCATGGCCATCAGGATGGACCCGGCCATCGGCGCGATCTCGACCAGTTCGACCTCGACCTTGTCGCCGAGGCGCCAGCCTTCGCCGGATGCGCCGCCCACCACCGCATGGGATGCTTCGTCGTAGTGGAAATACTCGTCGCCGAGCTTGGAGATGGGGATGAACCCGTCGGCACCGAATTGCGGCAGTTGCACGAAAAGGCCGGCCTTTGTCACGCCCGTGATGCGCCCGTCGAAGACCTGGCCCACCTGGTCGGCCAGATGCGAGGCGACCAGCCGGTCCACGGTTTCGCGTTCGGCCGCCATGGCGCGCCGTTCGGTCGCCGAGATCAGCGCCGAGATGTCGTCGAGCCGCGCTTCCTCGTCCTTCGTCAGCCCGTCTGCGCCGAGCTTGAGCGCCCGGATCAGCGCGCGGTGGACGATCAGGTCGGCGTAGCGGCGGATCGGCGAGGTGAAATGGGCGTAGCGCTGAAGATTGAGGCCGAAATGGCCGATATTGGCCGGCGAATAGACCGCCTGGCTCTGGCTGCGCAGCACGACCTCGTTGACCAGCGCCTCGTTTTCCGTGTTGTCGACGGCGGACAGGATGGTGTTGAACTGGGCCGGGCGTAACTGCGCGCCGCGCGCCAGCGACAGCCCGACCGTCCGCAGGAACTCCCGCAGGCTCTCCTGCTTGGCCAGCGACGGCACGTCATGCACGCGGTAGACCAGTGCCTGGCTTTGCGTTTCCAGGGTCTCGGCGGCCGAGACATTGGCCTGGATCATGTATTCCTCGACCAGCCTGTGCGCGTCGAGACGGTCCGGCACCGTGACCCGGTCCACGGTTCCGTCCTCCTTCAGCAGGATCTTGCGCTCCGGCAGGTCCAGTTCAAGCGGTTCGCGGTTGGCGCGGCCCTGCGCCAGCACGCGATAGGCGGCCCAGAGCGGCTTGAGAACGGTTTCGAGGATGGGGCCGGTCTTGTCGTCGGGCGCGCCGTCAATGGCGGCTTGCGCCTGCACATAGGCCAGCCGTGCCGACGACCGCATCATTATGCGGTGGAAGGAATGCCTCAGCTTGCGCCCCTTGGCGGAGAAGACCATGCGCACGGCCAGCGCCGGGCGGTCCACGTTCTCCTTCAGCGAGCACAGGTCGTTGGAGATCCGCTCCGGCAGCATCGGCACGACACGGTCCGGGAAATAGACCGAATTGCCGCGTTTCAGGGCTTCCCGGTCGAGCGCCGAGCCGGACCGCACGTAGTTGGCGACATCGGCGATCGCGACGGTGACGATGTGGCCGCCGGGATTGTCCGGATTGCTGTCGGGTTCGGCGTGAATGGCGTCGTCATGGTCCTTGGCATCCGCCGGATCGATGGTGACGAGATCCATGGCGCGCCAGTCCTCGCGCCCCTCCATGGTGGCCGGCTTTGCCGCTTCGGCCTCCGCGATGACCTCCGGGGGAAAGACATGCGGGATTTCATGGGCATGGATGGCGATCATGGAGATCGCCTTTTCCGACGCGACCGAACCGATCACGGCCGTCACCTTCGCCCGGCCAAGGCCATGGCGCGGACTGCGGCCGGGCTGAACCTCCACCAGATCGCCGGGTTTCGCATCGCCCCGGTCTTCCGCCTCGACGACGAGTTCGTCCTGCTTGCGGTCGACCGGTTCGATGCGCAGGCTGCCGTCGGCCAGTTCGCGGAAGACGCCGAGCACGGCATCGCGCCGCTTGTCCAGCACTTTCATAACGCGGGCCGAATAGGCAGGCCCGTCGTCGCGGTCGGAGACGAAGGTCTTGGCCAGGACGCGGTCGCCGACACCGGGCTGGCGTCCCGGCGCGTTGCGGGCGGTCTTGACGGCCACGACCGGCGCCGCGCCATCGGCCTCGTCCCATTCCATGGGCCGCGCTACCAGTCCGCCATCGCTGTCGCGGCCGAAAATTTCGAGCACCGTGACCTGGGGCAGGGCGCCCGGGCGCGAAAGGCGCTTGCGCCGCTTCTCGATCAGGCCCTCGTCCTGCAACTCGCGCAGCATCTGCTTGAGTTCGACGCGCGCATCGCCCTTCAGGTTGAAGGCCTTGGCCAGTTCCCGCTTGCCCGCGGCATCGGGGTTCTCCGCGATGTAGCGCAGGATCTCGTCGCGCGACGGCATGTGCGCATTGCGCGCCGGCCTTTCGGTCCGGTCCTTTCCGGTGCCTGGCAGCCGGCGCGCCATCAGGCCGTCTTCTTCTTCGCGGCGGTCTTCTTGGCCGCCGCCGGCTTTTTCGCCGACTTGGCCGGGGCCGCCTTGCGGGCCGGCTTCTTCGCTCCGCCGGATTTTGCGGCCCGTTCCGCGATCAGTGCCAGCGCCTCTTCCAGCGTCACCGATTGCGGATCCTTGCCGTTGGGCAGGGTGGCGTTGACCTTTTCCCAGTTGACATAGGGGCCATAGCGCCCGTCGCGCACGGTTATGGCGCCGCCATCGGGATGTTCGCCCAGTTCCTTCAGCGCCGCGGGCTTGGCCCGCCCGCGACCGGCGCCCTTGGCCGCTTTCTCCGCCAGTACGGAAACCGCCCGATTGATGCCGATGGAGAACACGTCCTCGATGCTCTCCAGGTTGGCATAGGTGCCGTCATGCAGCACGAAGGGGCCATAGCGGCCGAGGCCCGCGGATATCATCTTGCCCGTCTCGGGATGCTGGCCCACGTCGCGCGGCAGGTTGATCAGTGCGAGCGCCTTCTCATGGTCCATGTCGGCCGGCTGCCAGCCCTTGGGAAGGCTGGAGCGCTTGGCATCCTTGCCTTCGCCGCGCTGGACATAGGGGCCGAACCGCCCGGAGCGCAGCGTGATTTCCTCGCCCGTATAGGGGTCGGCACCCAGCACCTTGTTGCCGTCTTCCAGCCCCGCGCCGTCGCCGCTGCCTTCTCCGTTCTCGCCAAGCTGGCGCGTATAGCCGCATTCGGGATAGTTCGAGCAGCCGACGAAGGCGCCATACTTGCCGAGCTTGAGCGACAACTGGCCATTACCGCATTTCGGGCAGATGCGCGGGTCGGAACCGTCCTCGCGCGCCGGAAAGGCCAGCGGCGCCAGTTCCTCGTTCAGCGCCTCCAGGACATCGGAAACACGCAATTCCTTCGTCTCGTCCACGGCGGCCGTGAAATCGCGCCAGAAATCGCGCAGCACCTCGCGCCAGGAAAGCCGGCCGTCGGAGATCTCGTCGAGCTTCTCCTCCAGGCCCGCCGTGAAATCGTATTCGACGTAGCGGCTGAAGAAGTTTTCCAGGAACGCCGTCACCACCCGGCCCTTGGAACCGGGAATGAGCTTGCGCTTGTCGATGGTGACATACTCGCGGTCCTGCAGCGTCTGGAGCGTTGCCGCATAGGTGGAGGGCCGGCCGATGCCGAGCTCTTCCATCTTCTTGATGAGCGTGGCTTCCGAGTAGCGCGGCGGCGGCTCTGTTGAATGTTCCGAAACGTCGATGGACTGTCGTTCGACATTCTCGCCGGAGCGGATTTCAGGCAGGCGGCCGTCTTCCTCGTCCTGGGCGTCCTCGTCCCGGCTCTCCGTATAGGCGGCCAGGAAGCCGTCGAAGCGGATCACCTGGCCGTTGGCGCGCAATTCAGCCGTCTTGCCACCACCCGAAGCGATGATGTCGACCGTGGTGCGTTCCAGTTCGGCGGCGTTCATCTGGCTGGCGATGGCCCGCTTCCAGATCATTTCGTAGAGACGGAACTGGTCGTTGTCGAGATGGGCGCGAACCGAGGCCGGCGTGCGCGAGAAGTCGGTCGGGCGGATGGCCTCGTGGGCCTCCTGCGCGTTCTTGGCCTTGGTCGAATAGTGGCGCGGCTTTTCCGGCAGATACTTCGCGCCGAATTCCTTGCCGATGGTCTCGCGCGCCGCGGCGATGGCTTCGGGCGCCATCTGCACGCCGTCGGTCCGCATGTAGGTGATCAGGCCGGCCGTCTCGCCGCCCACGTCGACGCCCTCGTAAAGGCGTTGCGCCACCTGCATCGTGCGTGTCGCTCCGTAACCGAGCCGCGAGGAGGCGGCCTGCTGCAAGGTGGACGTGGTGAAAGGCGGCGCCGGGTTGCGTTTCGCCGGCTTCGCCTCCACCGAGGCAACCTTGAAGGTGGAGCCTTCCAGGACCTTGCGGATGGCTTCGGCCTGTTCGGCGCTGGTGATGTCCAGCTTCTGCGCCTTCTTGCCGTCGAATGTTGTCAGGCGGGCCGGAAAGGAATCGCCGCGCGGCGTCAGGAATGTGCCCGCCACCAGCCAGTAGGCCTCGCGCACGAAGCGTTCGATCTCGGCTTCACGGTCGCAGACGAGCCTCAGCGCGACGGACTGCACGCGGCCGGCCGAGCGTGCGCCGGGCAGCTTGCGCCAGAGCACCGGCGACAGGGTGAAGCCGACGAGATAATCGAGTGCCCGGCGTGCCAGGTAGGCTTCGACAAGCGGTGCGTCGATCTCGCGCGGATTGGCCATCGCGTCGAGCACCGCGTTCTTGGTGATGGCATTGAAGACGACGCGCCGCACCGGCTTGTCCTTGATCGCCTTTTTCTGCTTCAGCACCTCCAGCACATGCCAGGAAATGGCTTCGCCCTCGCGATCCGGGTCAGTCGCAAGGAACAGCGAGTCGGCTTCCTTCACCGCCTTTGATATTTCCGTCAGGCGTTTTGCCGACGCCGTGTCAACCTGCCAGGACATGGCGAAGTCCTCGTCGGGCCGAACGGAACCGTCCTTGGGCGGCAGATCCCGCACATGGCCGAAGGAAGCCAGAACCTTGTAGTTCTTGCCCAGATACTTGTTGATCGTTTTCGCCTTTGCTGGCGATTCGACAATCACGACGTCCATGAAAATCCCGGAAAACTACTCTTGAGCCGCATTTGCAAGCCTTGCCTTGTGGCAGGTCGCCGCCATGCCGTCAAATGGCTGCGCAAATCGGCGAGGTCAAGCCCGCCCGGCAAGACGGCCACGAACGGAGTGTTGGCGTATACAATTTTAAGTTGTATATTTGATGCTTGCAATTATCATTGGTTGTAATATCGTAGCGTCCTGCCGTCAGGGTGGCAATCGGGCGGACTGCCCGGCACTTGCGCCACTGGGCCGGCACCAACCTGAAGGATGGCCATGAACAAGTCCCAGCCCCATTACAACCGGACCGACAGGCTTGATTTCATCCAGTCCATGCTTGGCCAGTTGCACATGATGGCGCAGGCGGAACGCTGTGACGTGCTCGCCTACTTCATCGAGATGGCCTATGTCGAGTGCTCCGACATCATTCGCGGTCAGCGGCCGGGGCGTCTCGACCAGGAGACGGGAAAGGGGCGCAAGGTCGCCCGCCAGGCGTGACCGGGCAGATGCGCGGGCCTTCCGTCTCGTGGGGCGCCCTTGCATCGTCACAGCAGGATGGAAACCTGGTTGCCGGCATGGCGCTCCAGCCGGCCTGCCAGGTCGAGTTCGATCAGGACAAGCTGTACCTGGGCCGGTTTCAGCCCGGTATGGCGGATGACCTCGTCCACATGGACGGGGCTGGGGCCCAAAGCCTGGATGACGCGGGTCCGCTCGTCGTCTCCAGGCGGCGGCGCCGGCATCAGGTCTTCCTGCTCTTCAAGGTCCGAGGCACCGGCGAACAGGTCGCGCTGGCTTCCCGTCATCGGGGCAAGGTGGGAAATGATGTCGCCGGCCTCCGTCACGACGCTGGCTCCGTTCTTCAGGAGGCTGTTGGAGCCGCCCGCACGCGGGTCCAGCGGCGATCCGGGTACGGCGAAGACCGCGCGGCCCATCTCGCCGGCCAGCCGCGCCGAGATCAGCGAGCCGGACCGCAGCGCCGCTTCCACCACGACAAGCCCGAAGGCGAGGCCGGCGATCAGCCGGTTGCGGCGCGGAAAGTCCTGGGCGCGCGGCTGCCAGTGAAAGGGCATTTCGGAGACGACGGCGCCGCCATGGTCGACGATCGCCTCCATCAGCGGCACGTTTTCCGGCGGGTAGGGGTGGGACAGCCCGCCGGCCAGCACGGCCACGGTTCCGCCTTCCAGCGCGCCCTCATGGGCGGCGGTGTCGATGCCGCGTGCCAGGCCGGAAACGGTCACATGGCCTTGGGCCGCAAGGTCGCGGGCCAGCATGCGCGCCATCTTCATGCCGGACAGCGAGGCATTGCGCGCGCCCACGATGGCGCAGGCCGGATGGCCGAACACGGCCGGATCGCCCCGGAACATGATCACCGGGGGCGGCGCGGGCATGGTTTTCAGCATCGCCGGATAGTCGGCCTCGCCGATGGCCGAAACGATCGCGCCTGCGCCCTGTGCCGCCTCCAGTTCCCGCTCCACTTCCGTTTCGTGTGGAATGCGCGGTGGCTTGCGGGCGCCGCCGCGTGCGGCAAGCTCGGGCAGGGCCTCCAGCGCTGCGGCCGCCGAGCCATAGCGGTTGATGAGGTCGCGGAACGTGGCCGGCCCGACATTTTCGGTGCGGATCAGGCGCAGCCATTGCAGCCTCTGCCTGTCGCTCAACCGGAATGCGCGGGTCGGCTGATCCATCATCCCTTGGAACCGATTTTCGATTCCGTCCCAGACAGAAGGCGCGAAATGTTCTGGCGATGCTTGATGTAGACGATCGTGCTCATCACGAGAAACAGCACCGCCGGCCCGGTCTGTCCGAGGAACCACAGCACCGCGGGAACCACCACGGCCGCAGTCAGCGCGGCCAGCGAGGAATAGCGGAACAGGAAGGCCATGGAGAGCCATGTCAGCGCGAAGGCCAGCAGGCCCTGCCAGCTTGCGCCGAGCAGCACGCCGAGATAGGTGGCCACCCCCTTGCCGCCCTTGAATTTCAGCCAGACGGGGTAGAGATGGCCGAGAAAGGCGCCGAACCCGGCAACGAGCCCGAATTCCTGGCCCCAGCGTGAGGCGACGAGCACGGGAATCGTGCCTTTCAGCGCATCCGCCAGCAGCGTCAGCGCCGCCAGTTTCCTGTTGCCGGTGCGCAGCACGTTGGTCGCCCCGATATTGCCGGAGCCGATGGAGCGCACATCGCCAAGTCCTGCCATGCGCGTAAGGATCAGCCCGAACGGAATGGATCCGCTCAGATAGCCCAGCACCAGTGCGAGGAAGAGGCCCGCGCCGTCTGCCTGCAAGTCGATTGCCCCGATCATGTCGCATCCCTTCCGGTGCGGCGGTGGTCAGACGGGATCCCTGCGCCGCATCCTATTCTTGTTGGAAAACGGTCTTTCCTGCAACCATTGTTTGCAGGACGCGGCCCTGCATCCGCGCACCCTCGAAGCAGGTGTTCTTCGAACGGGAGCGGATGTCGGCCTCGCGCACCAGCCAGGGCTCGTCCAGATCGACGATGGCAAGGTCGGCGCGCGCGCCGGGCTTAAGCGTGCCGGCATCGAGGCCGAACAGGCGTGCCGGTGCGCTCGACAGGACCTCGATGATGCGCAGCAGCGGCAGGTCGCCGCCGTGATACAGGCGCAGCATGGCGCCGAGCAGGGTCTCAAGCCCGATGGCGCCGGTCTCGGCATCGGCGAAGGGCAGGCGCTTGGTGTCGACGTCCTGCGGATCATGCGACGAGACGACGATGTCGATCGTGCCGTCGCGCACCGCTTCCACCATGGCCAGCCGGTCGTCCTCGTCGCGCAACGGCGGCGAGAGACGGAAGAAGGTGCGGTATTCGCCGATGTCGTTCTCGTTGAGCGACAGGTGATTGACCGAAACGCCGGCCGTCGCGTTCACGCCCTCGCCCTTGGCCAGCCGGATGGCGTCCGCCGACAGTTTGGTGGAGATTTTCGCTGCGTGATAGGCGCCGCCGGTCAGGCGCGCCAGCATAAGGTCGCGCGCCAGCGGAATGAGTTCGGCCTCGCGGGGAATGCCGGGCAGGCCGAGCCATGAGGCGAACAGTCCCTCGTTCATCACGCCGGCGGAGGCTAGGTCGCGGTCCTGCGTCTCATGCAGGATCACCGCGCCGAAATCGCGCGCATAGGTCAGCGCCCGGCGCATCACCAGCGCGGAGGCGAGCGTGTTGCGCCCCTCGGTGAAGGCCACGGCGCCGGCTTCGCTGAGCAGGCCGATCTCGGTCATCTCGCGGCCGGCAAGGCCCTTGGTCAGCGCTGCGGCGGGGTGAACGTTCACGCAGGCCGTGTCCCGCGCGGTGCGCAGCACGAACTGGACGAGCGCCACGTCGTCGATCACCGGATCGGTGTCCGGCATGGTGACGATGGAGGTGATGCCGCCGGCCGCAGCCGCGGCGCTGGCCGAGGCAATGGTCTCGCGATGTTCGCCACCCGGTTCGCCGACGAAGACACGCCCGTCGACCAGACCGGGAATGATCGTGCGCCCCGCGCAGTCGATCACGGCCGCGCCCTCCGGCGCTCCCTGGTTCAGCGCCTCCGGCCCGGCCGCCTCGATCAGCCCGTCACGGATGAGAACGGAGCCGGTGGCATCCAGCCCGCGCGACGGATCGACGATGCGCGCTCCGTGCAACAGCGTCGCGCTCATTGGCCTGAACCCTCTGTCTTGCGCGGATCGAGCAGCGCTTCCAGCACGCCCATGCGCACCGCCACGCCCATTTCCACCTGTTCCTGGATCACGCTTTGCGGCCCGTCCGCCACTTCCGAGGCGATCTCGACGCCCCGGTTCATCGGGCCCGGATGCATGACGAGCGCATCGGGTCTGGCGGCCTTCAGCTTGGCGGCATCGAGGCCGAAATAGCGGAAATACTCGCGCACGGAGGGCACCGATGCACCGGCCATGCGCTCGCGCTGCAGGCGCAGCATCATGACGACATCGGCGTCCCTGAGCCCCTCCGCCATGGAATGGAACGGCGTCACGCCCATCTTCGCGATGCCGGAGGGCAGCAGCGTGGAGGGCGCGACCACGCGCACATGCGCCCCCATGGCGTTGAGCAGGATGATGTTGGACCGCGCCACGCGCGAATGCATCACGTCCCCGCAGATCGCGACCGTCAGCCCGCCGAGCGTGCCCTTGGCGCGGCGGATCGTCAGCGCGTCGAGCAGCGCCTGGGTCGGGTGTTCATGCGCCCCGTCGCCGGCATTGATGACCGCGCATCCGACCTTCTGCGCAAGCAGGGCGACGGCGCCGGCCGAGGCGTGGCGCACCACCAGGGCGTCGGGTCTCATGGCGTTCAGCGTCATGGCGGTGTCGATCAGCGTCTCGCCCTTCTTCACCGAGGACGAGGCGACCGACATGTTCATGACGTCCGCGCCGAGCCGCTTGCCCGCCAGTTCGAACGAGGACTGCGTGCGCGTGGAGGCCTCGAAGAACAGGTTGATCTGGGTGCGCCCGCGCAGGGCCGCCGATTTCTTGTCCTTCTGCCGGGACAGCGCCACCGCCCGTTCCGCGCGATTGAGCAGAAGGTCGATGTCGTACGGGGACAGGCCGGCAATGCCGAGCAGGTGCCGGTGGGGATAGACGGGGAAGTCGGTGTCGCTGATCATCTTGAGAGGGTGCTATAGGACCGCCTGCGTCATGCCGCAAGCGCCTGCCGCCGGACGTCCCCGGTTTCCAACCGGTTTTTGGTGGCGTCCCCGGTGTCGGCGGGTCGCAATGACGGCAAACCCTGTCTCATTCAACCAAGCCGCAGGTGCCGGCCATGCGTCATGGTGCGTTCCGCGGACAGGTGGTGCGAGGACAGGGGGAATTTGGACAATGGCAACGTTCGACTGGCATGCGGAGCGCAGCGACCTCTCCGGCATCGTGCTCCTCGACCGGGCGCCCGAAAGCGACGGCATCGACCTGAAGGCGGTGCGCCTCTACCGCCGGGAGCGGGTGCGCGCGCAGATGGCACTCTACGGCATCGACGCCGTCCTGCTCTCCGATCCGGTCAACATCCGCTATGCCACCGGCACCCGCAACATGCAGGTCTTCAGCCAGCGCAACGGCCCGGCGCGCTATCTCCTGCTTACAGCAGACCGCTCGATCCTGTTCGAATTCACCGGCTGCGAGCACCTGGCGCAAGGATTCGAGACGGTGGACGAGGTGCGCCCGGCGTTGACCGCCAGTTTCGTCGCCGCCGGTCCGCACATTGTCGGTCGCGAACGCCGCTGGGCGAGGGAAATGGCGGCCCTCGTCACGGAACTGTGCGGCCCCGGAGCGTCGCTCGGCATGGAGCGCATGAATGCCGGCGCCGCCATCGCCCTGGCCGGTGAGGGACTTCGCATCGTCGACGCGCAGCAGCCCGTCGAGATGGCCCGGGCCATCAAGTCGGCCGAGGAGATGAAATGCATCAACGCCTCGCTGCGCGCCACCGAGATCGCCGTGGCGAAGCTGCGTGACGCCATCCGCCCCGGCCTGACGGAAACGGAATTGTGGGCCGTGCTGCACAAGTCGGTGATCGAGCAGAACGGGGATTATTGCGAGACCCGCCTGCTCAATGCCGGCCAGCGCACGAATCCCTGGTTCCAGGAGACCGCCCATCACGTCATCGGAGCCAACGAACTGATCGCGCTGGATACGGATGTCGTCGGATGCCACGGATACTACTCGGATTTCTCGCGCACCTTCCATGCCGGCCCGGACAGGCCATCGCCCGCCCAGTGCGAGCTTTACAAGACCGCCTTCGAGCAGGTGCACCACAACATGGACATCCTCAAGCCGGGCATGAGCTTTCGCGACTATGCCGACCGCGCCTGGGACATACCGGAGAAATACCACGCCAACCGCTACTACCTGTCGGCCCATGGCTGCGGGATGACGGGAGAATATCCCTATCTCTACCACCGCGCCGACTTCCCCGATGCCGGTTATGACGGCATCATCGAGCCGGGCATGACGCTGTGCGTGGAAAGCTATATCGGCGAGGACGGCGGGCGCGAAGGCGTGAAGCTGGAACAGCAGGTCCTCGTCACCGAGACCGGCATCGAACTGCTGTCGCGCTTTCCGTTCGAGGAAAGCCTGCTGGCCGGCTGAGCAGCAGGCTGGCCAACGTCTCCGCTGTTTTTCTTTCCCGCCGGCGAGCGTGCGTGTCGCCGGCAGGCGCCAGCGCGTCTATAAGGAGGCGACGGGATTCGCCGCGGCGCGAACCCGGGCGACAGGTGAAAGAGGGGAGGCCGGCCGTGGCCACGCATGAAGTGCTGAACCAGTCCCCGCCCCATGCGGGCGGCAATGCCTGGCGGTCCGATCCGCTCCTTGTCCAGATCACCGAACATTTCCCGGCAGAGGTGCGCAACGACCTCGACCAGCTTGGCCGTTTCGTGCTGACCGCCGAGGCGCAGGACACCGCAAGGCTCGCCAATGAATACACGCCGGTCCTGAAAACCCATGACCGGCAGGGCCGCCGCGTCGACATGGTGGACTATCACCCGGCCTATCACGCGCTGATGCGCCGTTCCGCGGCGGCCGGCCTGCATTCCTCGATCTGGGAGAACACCCCCTCGGAAAAGGGCATCCGCCACCAGGCCCGCGCGGCGCGTTTCTTCCTCGTGGGCCAGCTTGAATCGGGCCATCTTTGCCCGCTCACCATGACCAGCGCATCGCTTGCGCCGTTGATGGCCAGCCCGCACCTGTTCCGTGAATGGGCGCCGCGCGTCACGTCGCGCAAGTATGACAGCGCCAGCAAGCCGCCGGCCGCCAAGGCGGGCCTGACGCTCGGCATGGGCATGACCGAGAAGCAGGGCGGAACCGATGTGCGCGCCAACACCAGCCGCGCCGAACCGGCCGGCAAGGATCTCTACCGCATCACCGGCCACAAGTGGTTCATGTCCGCGCCGATGTCGGACGCCTTCCTTCTGCTGGCCCAGGCGCCCGAGGGGCTGACCTGTTTCCTTGTTCCGCGCATCCTGGCCGACGGCACGCCGAACGGCCTGCGCTTCCAGCGCCTGAAGCACAAGCTCGGCAACCGCTCCAACGCTTCCTCGGAGGTGGAATTCCATGACGTGATCGCCCAGGCGGTGGGCGAGCCCGGCGACGGCGTGCGCACCATCATGGACATGGTCACGCTGACACGGCTCGACTGCGCGCTGGGATCGGCCGGCCTGATGCGCGCCAGCCTTGCCGAGGCCGTCCACCATGCCCGCCATCGCAAGGTCTTTGGCCGCCTGCTGGCCGACCAGCCGCTCATGATCCGTGTCCTGGCCGATCTGGCGCTCGACGTGGCGGCGGCGACCGCGCTGTCGATGCGGCTCGCCCGCGCCTTCGACACCGCCGCCCAGGATGACGGCGAGGCCGCCTTTGCCCGCGCCATGACGCCGGTCGTGAAGTATTGGGTCTGCAAGATCGCTCCGCCGCTCATTTACGAGGCGATGGAATGCCTCGGCGGCAATGGCTATGTCGAGGACGGCAATCTCGCCCGCCACTACCGCGAAGCCCCGGTCAACGCCATCTGGGAAGGTTCGGGCAATGTCATGGCGCTCGATGTCCTGCGCGTGCTGAAGCGCGGCCCGGCGCTGTTCGAGCGCGTGGTCGCCGGCATGGAGGCCGATCTCGGTGCAGCCGGCAAGGGCACCATCGACGTCCTGCGGGCCGCCATGCAGGTGGCGGTCAATGACGAGGGCTCCGCGCGCATCCTCACCGAACAGCTTGCCCTTGCCGCCGCCGCCGCCGAATTGCGGCGCATTGGCGCTGGCCGCGTTGCCGATGCCTTCATCGAGACCAGGCTCGCCGGGCAATGGCGCGCCACCTACGGAATGCTAGACGCCCGCCACGACGCAGCCGTCATCATCGATTCGCTCTACCCGGATGCCGGCTGATCAGCTTGCCACAAGCGCTGCCAGCGCCAGCACGGCCGGTATGGAAAAGAAGGAAACGGCCGTCTGCATCGTCACGGTCGCGGCATAGAGCGGCGCGTCGCCACCCATCTGCCTTGCCAGCAGGTAGCCGTTCATCGCCGTGGGCACCGCGCCGCACAGGGCCAGCCAGAGAATGGCCTCTCCGGTCACCCCGAAGGCGAGGCCCAGCCCCACGAGGATGGCCGGATAGACCGCAAGCTTGATGACGACGGGAAGCCAGAGCGAGGGGCGGGCGCTGAACATGTCGCCCGGCCTCAGGCCGGCACCGATGGCGATCAGGCCCATGCCGAGCGCCGCGCGGGCGACCAGGCTCAACGTGACATCCAGCGGCCCGTACAGTCCGCCGGGGATGTAACGCGCCAGAAGCCCGGCGGTTGTCGCGAGAATGAGCGGGTTGAGCGCCATGCGCCGGATGATCGTGCCCCAGTCGGCTTGCGCGTCGGCAAAGCGCGTCACCACGAAAACCGAAGCGATGTTGATGGGAATGACGACGGCGGCCATGGCGAGCGCGACCACGGCCACGCCTTCCGGCGGAAACAGCTTTTCGGCGATGGCCAGCGCCATGAACCCGTTCCAGCGCACCGCTGTCTGGAAAACGGTCGAATATTGGCTGCGGGGGATCCGGCCCGTTGCGCGCAGGGCCGGCCAGAGAGCCAGCACTGCCACGATGGCCAGAACGATGGCCGCCAACAGTGCGAGCAGCAGCGGTCCCAGTTCCAGACGGGAGAAGTCGGCCCTGAGGATCGAGGCGAACAGCAGGGCGGGGTAGAGGAACCAGAAGCCGAGTTGCTCCAGGCCGTTCCAGGCTGCCCGGTCGATGAGAGGCGATCGCCGCAGCAGGTTGCCGGCAACGATCAGCAGGAAGATGGGAAGGATGCTTTCGAAGGTCGCGATCATTCAAGTGCTTATGCAGGCGTTTTGCGGTCGCGGCAATTGGCGTTTTCCACCGGTGGGACCGCGTCGTTAACCTTAACGAATGGTTTCCATTGCCCGGTCCACGGTCGCGGGCCAGTTTGTGGGGGAGACCACAGGGAATCGCCATGCCGCGCCTCATAGCCTTCGCGATCTGTTTCTTCTGGATGGCAGCCCACCTGCTGGCGTCGCTGGCCGCTCTTGGCCTTGCGCCAGCGGGTTATCTTGCCATGTCCCCGATGGGACAGACGGGGGCACTGGCCGGCCTGGCGCTTGCCGCAGCCCACGGGACCGTGGCCGCCGGCTTCCTTTGGGCCTTCGGCGCCGTGATACTGGACGAAGGTGCCGTACCCGATGAAATCGGCTTTGCCGTGAATGCCGCGTTCGGTGGCGCCATCCTCCTTGCCGCGGCAAGCCTGCTGCTCATGCCGGTCACGGCCGATGGCGGCAGCGCCCACGTCCTGTTCGTGCAACTGGCGGCCCTCGGCGCGACCTATGCCGCCGTGCATGCGGAGACGGCCTCCGGCAAGCCGGTTCGCGGCATCGAGCCAGCGGACGTTGCCCAGCGCATGGCCTTGGGCGCGGCACACACTTCAATGCTTGAGGCCCTGTCCGGGCGCGGCGGAACGGGGGAGGAGAGGCTCTGATGCGCTATCTCTTGATTTTCTGGGCTTTGCCCATCGGCTTTCTCGCTGCCTGGTACGGTTTGTCCTACCACGACATCAATTTTGGCACGGTGTTCTTCTCGCGCGCCCTGCATGACGCCGTCTTCCAGGTCTATGGCGACTTGATCGGCGTGGCGCCCGAGACAATTCCCTGGCTGGTGCTCGACGCGATCATCTTCGACACCTTCCTGATCATGGGCCTGTTTGCCTTCCGCCGCCGCAAGCAGATCCGCGCATGGTGGGTGTCGCGCCGGCAACGGCAGGCCGACGAAAACGCCATGCCGGACCTGCCGGCGCCGGCGAATGCCGCACGCGCACCGGAAGGGTTCTACACGCCCGCCGAATGATCGCCGGACAGGGCGTGCAACCGGTCGAGCGCGCCTTGCAGGATGAAGGCGGCTGCGGCCGAATCGATGCGTGTCTCGCGCTTGCGGCGCGAAACGTCCATTTCCAGCAGCGCCCGTTCGGCCGCGACGGTTGACAGCCGCTCGTCCCAGTAGACAAAGGGCATGTCGGTCAGCGTCTCCATGTTGCGCACGAAGGCGCGCGTTGCCTGCACGCGCGGCCCCTGGCTGCCGTCCATGTTCATCGGCAGCCCGATGACGAAGGCCGCCACGCCGTCCTTTCTCGCCTCCGCCAGCAGTTTCTGCGCGTCGACCGTGAATTTCTTCCGCTCGATGACGGGGCGGGGATTGGCGAAGGCGAGCGAGCGGTCCGACACGGCAAGGCCGATTGTCTTCGTGCCGAGGTCGAGCCCGGCAACGGTGGCGCCCGGCGGCAGGAAAACGGCCAGTTCCTCGATGGACAGGACGGTCATCCTTCATTCTCCGCATTGATTTGACATCTGGCGGTTCTATTCTCCATCGCAGTCAAAAGCGAGGAGAGAACCGATGAAGCTGACCTGGTACGGCCATGCCACTTTCCGTGTCGAGATGGGCGATGCGAAAATCCTGATCGACCCCTTCCTGTCGGGAAACCCGTCATGGGGAAAGGGCTGGGAAGGACCGGCCGAAGGCGTGACGCATGTCCTGGTGACCCATGGCCATGACGATCACCTGCTCGATGCGGTGGATATCTGCAAGGCCACCGGCGCCCAGCTTGTCGCCAATTTCGAGATTGCCATGTTCCTGGCGGCCAAGGGCGTGCCCGAGGACAGGCTGAACCCCGGCAACCAGGGCGGCACCGTCGATTGCGGCGGCTTTACCACGACCTTCGTCCACGCCCAGCATTCCTCCTCCTCCCAGACCGGCGGTGGCGGCAATGTCTATCTCGGCAACCCGCTCGGCCTTGTCCTCCATGCGCCGGGCGAAAAGACGCTCTACCACATGGGCGATACCGACATCTTCTCCGACATGGCCTTGATCAACGAATTGCACCAGCCGGACATCGGCCTCGTCCCGGTCGGCGACCGCTTCACCATGGGCGGCGCCGTGGCCGCGCTCGCCTGCCAGCGCTTCTTCCGTTTCTCCACAGTCATTCCCTGCCACTACGGCACCTTCCCGATCATCGAGCCCGACGCCTCCAAGTTCGTCGCCGGCATGGATGGATCGGGGGTGGATGTGCTGGTCCCGGCGATCGGCGAGACGATCGAACTCTGACAGGGCCGTCGCGCCGCGCCTGACCGGTCATTGACCGTTGCGCCCGGCACGCCGGGGCTTTATAGCCGCATGGGAAACGTCCGGGCGCATGTGTTGCCCGGGCAGCGTCAAGACTGTCACTCACGCGCCGGAGCTTTCGCATGTCCGTCGATCTCGACACCGTCAAGCGCGTCGCGCGCCTGGCCCGTATCGCCGTCACCGGGGAGGAAGCCTCGGCCATGACCGGCAAGCTCAATTCCATTCTCGGCTTCGTCGAGCAACTCGACGACGTGGACGTTTCCGGCGTCGAGCCGATGACCTCGGTCATTCCGATGGAGATGAAGAAGCGCACCGACGCGGTGACCGATGGCGCGAAGGCCGCGGATATCGTCGCGAACGCTCCGGCCTCCGAGGAGAATTTCTTCCTCGTGCCGAAAGTCGTCGAATAACAAGCTGCCCAGCGGAAATTGCCGATCATGACCGAACTGACCGCCCTGACCATTGCCGAAGCCCGCGCACAGCTCAAGGCCAAGGCCTTTAGCGCGGTGGAACTGACCGAGGCCTATCTCGCCGCCATCGACCAGGCCAATCCGGTCATCAATGCCTATGTCGCCGTGACCCATGACAAGGCGCGCGAAATGGCCGCCGCGTCGGATGCGCGCATCGCGAAGGGCGAGGCCGGCGCGCTGGAAGGCATTCCGCTCGGCATCAAGGACCTCTACGCAACGGAGGGAGTCCACACGCAGGCTTGCAGCCATATCCTCGACGGCTTCCGGCCGCGTTACGAATCCACCGTCACGGCGAACCTGTGGGCCGACGGCGCCGTCATGCTCGGCAAGCTGAACATGGACGAGTTCGCGATGGGGTCGTCCAACGAGACCAGCTTCTACGGCCCGGTGAAGAACCCCTGGCGCGCCGAAGGCTCCAATGCCGACCTGGTGCCCGGCGGCTCGTCGGGCGGATCCGCGGCCGCCGTGGCCGCCTGGCTCTGCGCCGGGGCGACCGCGTCGGATACCGGCGGATCGATCCGCCAGCCCGCCGCCTTCACCGCTACCGTCGGCATCAAGCCCACCTATGGCCGCTGTTCGCGCTGGGGCATGGTCGCCTTCGCCTCGTCGCTCGACCAGGCAGGCCCCATCGCCCGCGATGTGCGCGATGCGGCCATCCTGCTGAAATCCATGGCGTCGGTAGATGATAAGGACACGACATCGGTCGACCTGCCGGTGCCGGACTACGAGGCGGCGTTGGGCCGCTCGGTCAAGGGCATGAAGATCGGCATTCCGGCCGAATACCGCGTCGAGGGCATGCCGCAGGAGATCGAGAATCTCTGGCAACAGGGCATGGACTGGTTGCGCGACGCCGGTGCCGAAATCGTCGAAATCTCGCTGCCGCATACGAAATACGCGCTGCCGGCCTATTACATCGTGGCCCCGGCGGAAGCGTCCTCCAACCTGGCGCGCTACGATGGCGTCCGCTACGGCCTGCGCGAGCAGGGCAAGGACATCGTCGACATGTATGAAAGGACCCGCGCCGCCGGTTTCGGCGACGAGGTCAAGCGCCGCATCATGATCGGCACCTATGTGCTCTCCGCCGGTTACTACGACGCCTATTACCTGAGGGCTCAGAAGGTGCGCACGCTGATCAAGCGGGATTTCGAGACCGTCTTCGCCGCCGGCGTGGATGCGATCCTCACGCCCGCCACCCCGTCCGCCGCCTTCGGCATCGCCGACCAGGAACTGGCCTCGGACCCGGTCAAGATGTATCTGAACGACATCTTCACCGTCACGGTCAACATGGCCGGCCTGCCGGGCATCGCCGTTCCCGCCGGCCTTGACGCCAGGGGACTGCCGCTCGGCCTGCAACTGATCGGCAAGCCGTTCGACGAGGAGACGCTCTTCGCAACCGCCCATGTGATCGAGCAGGCAGCCGGCCGTTTCTCCCCGGCGAAATGGTGGTGACGGCGCGTGTCCGGCAATGAACTTCGCCGGGCTCTCGGCCTGCTTGAAAAGGCGGGTTGCAAGGTGGGGCCGGACTGGGATGCCGCCCACGACATCGCCCAGGCGCACGAGGGCGATCCCCTGTTCGACTGGCTGCACGCGCTTGTTCATCGCATCGAGGGCGACGCATGGAATGCCGGTTACTGGTACCGGCGTGCCGGGAGGGCGCCGTTCGAGGGCGGCTTTTCGGATGAGGCGCGCGCGATCGCGAACGCTCCCATGACCGGCGGCGGCGCTTGACCCCGAAAAGGGGCCGATGGTTCGGCTGCCCCCAGGCGATATCCGCTTGCTGCCGGACCCCGTACGGGGGGAAGTCCGGCCGACGTCCTAGCAGAAAGCCGGCGTGTGGTTGCGGATGCGCGCCCGGATGCAGAAGAAGGTCTTTTCGACCCTGCGTCCTGCAAGCCCCATGGAACCGAAGATCGCCAGTGCGATCACGCCGGCGATCAGCCCGTACTCGATGGCTGTGGCGCCTTTGTCGTCTTCACAAAAGGCCCGTTTTCCAAAAAGGAATTCCCGCCGGTTGAGTTTCATTATTTCCCCCTTGGCCTTCGCGAATCTGTTCCACAGATTGTAGATGCCATGGGTAACACAACTATTAATAGAAATTGGAAAAGCAATTAAATCGAAAGTTGCTGTTTTTCTGAGGTCCGGGCAGGCGGAAACCAGCGCCATGTCACTCCGATGACCATAGTCGCTCCGGCAAACCGCGCGAACCCGTGACCGTCAGCAGGCTGTCTGCTCCCAACCCATGATCCCCTGGCGCAGGCACTGGAACTTGCGGACGATCCGGCGCCCGGTGATATCAAGCGTGCCCGCGAGAACCAGCGCCACCAGACCGGCGATAAGCCCGTACTCGATGGCTGTTGCGCCTTGCTCGTCTTCCTTGAACTTCCGTCGTCCGAACAGAAATTCACGTCTGTTAAGTTGGTCTGGCATGGCAGTCTCTCATTCTTTGCTTGCGCGGCGTGTAACCCCGGATCTTCAGTGATCGAGCGGTTGGAAACTTCTGGCCCCGGCTAGCATTGTACGCCGGGGTCAAAGCCCTGTATGGCGGCTCGGATGCAATGGAACTTGCGTTGTGTCCAAAGCCCTGTCGTCTGTAGTGAGCCAACAATCACAAGCGCGATGGCGCTGGCGATGAGGCCGTATTCGATTGCAGTTGCTCCGCTCTCGTCATCCGCGAACCTGCGTCGTCCGAACAGCAATTCGCGCCGGGTGAGTTGCTTTGACATGTAACGCTCCCAGTTTGTTTGGGAGGGTTGTACAGGTCGCGGGTTATGAAACTATTAATTGTATTAAGCTAAATTAGCAACTTATAATATGCAGACGGACAATGGGCTAACCCGCCTTCTTCCTGACGCCTGCCAGCATCTCCCGCTTCCGGCCGAAGCCGTCGATGGTCTGCACCTTGAAGCCTGCGGCCTGAAGGTTGCGGCGGACATGGCCGGCGGCGGTATAGGTGGCGAAACTGCCACCGGGCACGGTCTTGTCGTGCACGGTCTGCATGAGTTCGGCATTCCACATTTCCGGGTTCCTGGCCGGGGAAAACCCGTCGAGATACCAGGCATTTGCGCGGCCCGGCCATTGCGGCACGGTCTCGCGGGCATCCCCGATCACGATCATCAGTTGCGTCTGGCGGTCCAGCCGGATCGGCCGTTCCTCGCCATGCGGCGGCCATTCCGATGGCAGCACCGACAGCAGGCGTTCGGCAAGTTCGCCCAGATGCGGCCACCGCCGCAGGGCCTGCTCCATCTGTTCCAGCGACAGCGGATAGGCCTCGAAGGAGGTGAACGACAATTGCGCGGCAAAGGGACGCGTGGCCCGCCAGGCCGCCCAGGTCTCAAGGAAGTTCAGGCCGGTGCCGAATCCGAGTTCGGCGATGGAGAAATAGGCCGCGCCGGCCCAGGCATCAGGCAGGCCGTTGCCCTTCAGGAACACGTGCCGCGTCTCCCCCGCGCCATCGGTCCGTGAGCAGAACGGATCGTCGAAAAGGGCCGAGACCGGCTGTCCGTCCTCGTCCCAGGTCAATGGATGGATCTGCTTGCCCCTGTTCCCCCCGGGCGCTTGCGCCAATTGCAATCCCTCGCCGTTTGCGTCCATACAGACCGACCATGCCGCATTCCCGCACAAAAATCGATATCCCCTGCCATGTTCCGCTCGTGATTGTCGGCGCGGGCGTTGTCGGGCTGTGGTGTGCGGTAAAAGCGGTGCGCCTTGGCCTTGCGCCGCTGGTCCTGGATGCGGGCGCCGCCGGCGGTGGCGCATCGAATGGCCACCTTGGCGCCTTGATGCCGCACCAGCCTGTCAACTGGTCGGTCAAGAAGCAGGCCCAGCTTGAAGGCCTGCTGGCCCTCGAAACCGAAGTGACCGATCTGGAAAGCCGGACGGGCCTGTCCTGCGGCTACCGGCGTTGCGGACGCATCGTGCCGCTGACGACGGCGGCCCAGCGCGAGCGGCATGTGCAATGGGCGCAAGCGGCGAGGCTGCATTGGCCCGGCGTTTCGCCGGGCGGCCAGGCACTGGCGTGGCGCCTGTGCGAAACCAACCCCGCACCGGGCTGGATCGCCGAAGAGGCTTCGCCATTCGGCTTTGCGATGGAGACGCTGAGCGCCCGCCTGGCGCCGCGCCGCCTCATCGCAGCCCTGAAGGCGGCGCTGGCAGGCCGGGCGCTTCTCGCAGGGAACCTTGGCGCCAAGAGCATTGAGCCGGACGGGACCGTCCACCTGGACGACGGGCGTGTCATGCGCGGTGAAAGGGTCATCCTGTCCGCCGGCTGGCGATCTTCCGCGCTACTCGCCGGGGGCACATCAATGCCCCCGGTGACCGGGGTCAAGGGGCAGTCGGCGCTCCTGCAACCGGAACAGCCGCTCGATCCCGCCTTGCCGCTGCTCTTCGACGACGGCGTCTATGCCATTGTGCATGAGGACGGTCTCGTCGCCGTGGGGTCCACCTCGGAGAAGCAATGGAGCGATCCCGAGTCCACCGATGACCGCCTCGATGCGGTGATCGCCAGGGCGAGGGCGCTGTCGCCGGCGCTGCGCACGGCGCGGGTTGTCGACCGCTGGGCAGGCATCCGCCCGCGCGGGCCGTCGGCGGCCCCGGTGACGGGCCGCCTAGGCGAAAGCAGGATCGTGGCGGCGACGGCCGGTTTCAAGATCACCTTCGCCATCGCCCATGACATGGCCGACGCCGCACTTGCCGAGGCGCTGGCCATGCCGTGATGAGCGGGCGTTCCTACCAGGTCCCGGTATTCGCCATGCTCTTCCAGGGTTCCTTCGGTTCCAGCGGGCCGTTGTCCTGGATCAGTTCGATGGAAATGCCGTCGGGCGACTTGATGAAGGCCATGTAGCCGTCGCGCGGCGGACGGTTGATCGTCACGCCCTTGTCCATGAGCCTCTGGCATGTGGCGTAGATGTCATCGACGGAATAGGCGAGATGGCCGAAATTGCGTCCGCCCGTATAGGTCTCTGTCGATCCGTCTTCCGCCGGCCAGTTGTAGGTCAGTTCGATTTCCGGCGAGCGCGTTTCGAGCGCCCGGGCCTCGTCCTTGGGCGCGGCGAGGAAGATCAGCGTGAAGCGGCCGCCATCGTTGTCGACCCGCCGGGTTTCCACGAGGCCAAGCTTGTTGCAGAAGAAATCGAGCGATTCCTCGACATTCGTGACGCGGATCATCGTGTGGCGGAAGCGCATGGCAGGGTCTCCTCGTCTCTTGAGCGGCCGGGAAGGGCGGCCTGAAATCCGGACAGACCATATGGCGCGGCGATGACTTGGCTCAAGTCCTTGCGGACCCTACCCTGCGTAATCCCCGTTTATTCGTCGCGGGGGTATTGCCTTGTCTCCGAGAGCCGATGTTATGATTCAATATAGAATCAGTGTGTATTTTAGTTGAAAGGTGCGGCCGGATGGGGGACAGAACCTCCGAGACTGACCGGAGTAGGGATTTTGAAGCGGGCTCCGCCGGCGACACGGGGCTGGAAGAGATCGCCGGCACGATCAAATGGTTCGATGTGGCCAAGGGCTACGGTTTCATCGTGCCGGACAGGACCATCCTTGGCGATGTCCTTCTGCACGTCACCTGCCTGCGCCGCGACGGACACCAGACCGCGCTCGAAGGTGCGCGGGTGACTGTCCTGGTCAAGCCCGGGGAGCGCGGGTTGCAGGCCTTCAAGGTCCTGTCCATGGACAATTCCACTGCGGTACACCCGCTGGAATCGCCGGCGCCGCGCACGCACGTGTCTGTCACGCCGGAAAGCGGCCTGGAGCGGGCGCTGGTCAAATGGTTCAACCGGACGAAAGGCTTCGGCTTTCTCACCCGCGGTGAGGGGACCGAGGACATCTTCGTCCACATGGAAACCTTGCGCCGCTTCGGCATTGCCGAACTGCGTCCAGGCCAGGTCGTTCTCGTCCGTTTCGGACGTGGCGAGAAGGGCCTGATGGCCGCCGAGATCCACCCCGATCTCGGAACGCCGATCGTGCCGAATTGACGCCGCTCGCCATGGAGCGCTTCCTTCGCTGCCTTCCCCTGCTGCTGGCGCTGGCCCTGCCTGTCGCCCTTGCGGTGCCCGCCATTGCCCGCGAAGCGGCGCCGCACGAGCAGGCGCAGGTACTGGAGGTGCATCCGGCCCCGCTGACCGTGATGACGGCCAAGGGGGAGTTCGGCTTCGACATCGAGGTCGCCGATGACGCGGATGAACGAAGCACCGGCCTGATGTTCCGCACGGAAATGCCGGACGACCGGGGCATGCTGTTTGTTTTCCCGTCCGATGTACGCGGCTCGTTCTGGATGATGAACACCATCCTGCCGCTCGACATCATCTATATCCGCGCGGATGGCACGGTGGATTCGATCGTCCGCGGCGAACCGTTCTCCCTGGCCCCCCTGCGATCGCGGGGGCTGATACGCTACGTGCTTGAAGTGAACGCCGGAATAGCCGAAAAGACCGGAATTCGTCCGGGCGTCCGTCTCAACCATCCGCTCATCGCGCCCGGCAAGTAACCGGTCCGGGTTTCCAGCATGCAGCATTTCACTCACGACGGATACGATTTCGCCTTCATCGACGAGGGCGAGGGCGATCCGGTCCTGCTCATTCACGGTTTCGGTTCGTCCCATTCGGTCAACTGGGTCACGCCCGGCTGGGTGCAGGCACTCAACCAGGCCGGCTACCGCGCCATCGCGCTCGACAATCGCGGCCACGGGCAATCGGCAAAGATCTATGACGCCGCCGCCTACACGCCCGAGGCCATGGCCGGCGATGCCGCCGCCCTGCTCGACCATCTGGGCATCGGGCGGGCCCATGTCTTCGGCTATTCCATGGGCGCGCGCGTCACCGCCTTCATGGCGCTGGGCCATCCGGACCGCGTGGCAACCGTCATCCTGGGCGGGCTGGGCTATGGCATGGTGGAAGGCGTGGGTGACTGGGACCCCATCGCCGAGGCTTTGCTGGCCGACGATCCGGATACGATCACGGACAGGCGCGGTCAGATGTTCCGTGCTTTCGCCGATCATACGAAAAGCGATCGCCGGGCGCTCGCCGCCTGCATTTCCCGGTCGCGCGACCTCCTCAGCGAGGAGGACGTGGCCCGCATCACGCAACCGGCGCTGGTCGCCGTGGGCACCAATGACGACATCGCCGGATCGCCGCACCGCCTGGCTGCGCTCATGCCGCGCGGCGAGGCTTTCGACATCGAGCGGCGCGACCACATGCTTTCCGTCGGCGACCGCACCTTCAAGAAGCGCGCCCTGCAATTCCTCGCGGAGAACGCCTTGTGAAACCCTCCCGTGAAATCATCCTGACCGGTGTCGAGGGCAATCGCCTGGAGGCGGAAATCTGGGGCAGTTCCGGCCATCCCGTCATTCTGCTGCACGGCGGCGGCCAGACCCGTCACGCCTGGTCGCGCACGGCGATGCGGCTTGCGGCGGCCGGCATGCGGGCCATGGCGGTGGACCTGCGCGGCCATGGCGAGAGCGAATGGGTGCAGACCGGCCACTACCGCTTCGCCGACTACGGCCGCGATGCCGATGCCATCGTCGAGCAGGTCACGGATCTTTTCGGCGAGGCCCCGTCCGGCGTCGGGGCGTCGCTCGGAGGCCTTTCGCTGCTGACCAGCGAGATCAACATACGCCCCAGGCTTTCCTCGCTCGTGCTGGTGGATGTCGTGCCGCTCATGAACCGGCAGGGCGTCGCCCACATCCTCGCCTTCATGGCCGCGCGCCTGTCCAACGGCTTCGCCTCGCTCGAGGAGGCCGCAGACGCCATTGCCGCCTACCTGCCGCACCGCAAGCGGCCGCGCTCGCTGGAGGGGCTGCGCAAGAACCTGCGCGTCGGCGAGGACGGACGCTACCGCTGGCATTGGGATCCGGCCTTCTCGGCGGGTGAATACAGCATCGACCGCGGCGCCGAGGCCCACATGATCGCCCTCGACGCCAATCTCGACCGTCTTGAGCTTCCGGTCCTGCTTGTGCGCGGCATGCAGTCGGAACTGGTGGACGAAAAGGTGGCGCGCGACGTCGTGGCGCGCCTGCCGCGCGGCGAATATGCCGATGTCGGCGGGGCTGGCCACATGGTCGCCGGTGACCGGAACGACGCCTTCTGCGACGCCATCCTGGCCTTTCTCAGCCGCGTCGAAGCGGCCTGATCCCGCGCTCACTGCCGCCGGGCGCCGTCAGCGGCCTTGGAAGACCGGCTTGCGTTTCTCGCGAAAGGCGCTCCGCCCTTCCGCGTAGTCGGCGCTGTCGAAGGTGGCCGAGCCAAGGCTGCGGGCAAGCGCGGCATCCGCCTCCGCCTTGCTCGTCACCGCGCGAATGGCTGCCTTGGAGGCCCGCACCGACAACGGCGCGTTGGCAGCGATCGTCTCGGCCATCGCCGTGGCGCGCGCGTCGAGCGCGGTGCGGTCACCTTCGATCTCCAGCAGGAAACCGGCTGAAAGTGCCTGTGCGGCGGTGATGCGCGCGGCCGAGTAGGTCAGCCATTTCGCCATCTGCGCGCCGGCTGCGGTGACGATGTCGATCATGGCCTCCTGGGGATAGGCCAGGCCGAGTCGCGCGGCCGGAACGGCGAATGTGGCATCGGGCGTGGCCAGCCGCAGGTCGCATGCCGCTGCCAGTCCTAAACCGCCGCCGAAGCAGATGCCCGAAATGGCCGCGATCACCGGAAAGGGCGCCTCCCGCAGGGCCGAGAAGGCATCGGAATTGGCCTGTTCATAGGCGCGCGCGGTTTGCGCGTCGCGCCGCACCGTGTCGAATTCGCCGATATCGGCGCCGGCGGAAAAGTCTACCCCTTCGCCGGTCAGGATCAGCACGCGAACGTCTCCGCCACCCGCCCACTCCTGGGCCTGGTCCGCCAGGGCGCGCCACATCGCCTGGGTGACCGCGTTCTTGCGGTGCGGCCTGTTGATGGTCAGCCGTGCGATGCCATCGTCGATCCGCGCTTCCAGTCCGTCCGCGATTTCAGCCATTGTCGAACCCGGTTGAGTGCTGTTTCACCGGGTTGTGAAAAGTTTGCGGTTTGAATGCAAGCCGTTCTGACCTATTTTCCGTCACAGACACCAGTGCGAGGTATCCGTCATGGCGATCCAGTCCGCGAAGAGCGCCGGCAACCTGAAGCCGGTGGACCCGATCTGGTCCCAGGTCCGCCACGAGGCACGGCAGGCAGTGGAGAACGATCCGCTGCTGGCCGCCTTTCTCTATTCCACCATCCTCAACCACGACTCGCTGGAGGATGCCGTCGTCCATCGCGTTGCCGAAAGACTCGATCACCCCGATCTCGGCGCGGACCTGATCCGCCAGACCTTCGCGGTGATGATTCGCGGCGATTCGTCCTTTTCCGAAAGCCTGCGCGTCGATATCCAGGCCGTTTTCGATCGCGACCCCGCCTGCACGCGCTACCTCCAGCCGGTCCTTTATTTCAAGGGCTTCCACGCGATCCAGACCCATCGTCTTGCCCATTGGCTCTGGCAGCAGGGCAGGGAGGATTTCGCGCTCTACCTGCAAAGCCGCTCTTCCGCGGTTTTCCAGACGGACATCAACCCGGCCACGCGTATCGGCAAGGGCATCTTCCTCGACCATGCGACCGGCCTTGTCGTCGGGGCGACCGCCGTCATCGAGGACGACGTATCGATCCTCCAGGGCGTGACGCTGGGCGGCACCGGCAAGGAAGACGGCGACCGCCACCCCAAGATCAGGCGCGGCGTCCTCATCGGTGCGGGCGCCAAGATCCTCGGCAATATCGAGATCGGCGCCGGTGCCAAGGTGGCCTCCGGTTCAGTTGTGCTCGAGGCCGTCCCGCCCTGCAAGACGGTGGCCGGCGTTCCGGCCCGCATCGTCGGCGAGAGCGGCTGCGCCGAACCGTCACGCGACATGGATCAGCGCATCGCCGTCCGGGACCGCTGACCGGTCCGAAACGGTTCGTTCGGGGTTTACACCCGGGCGTCCACCATGCCAGAAGCGCCATTGCCGGCCGGGCTGTGCCCGGTGCGCAAATGCAATGACGATCATCAGCCGATGGAGCAGGATACCTTGAAACCCGATGAATTGCGCAAGCTCGACGCCTATTTCAAGCGGACCTTCATGAACCAGGCTCTGCAGGTCAAGGCGCGCCCGCGCAAGACCGATTCCTGCGAACTGTACCTTGGCGACGAGTTTCTCGGCATCATCGACCGGATCGAGGAAGAGGGCGAGGTGTCCTACAATCTCGCCATGGCGATCCTCGATATCGACCTGGAATGAGAGACATCGCCGGCGGGTTCACCCGCCGGTCACCAGGAGCCTGCGCGCAAGCGCCAGCACCGCGGCGTCGAGACGGCGCCATTCGCCCAGCATGTCCTTGGAAAACCGGTAGGTCAGCGACAGGTTGTCGCCGACATGGACATCGCGTTCGCAAGCCGCGATCGCCTCGCGCGCGGCTTCTCCGGCCAGGCAGCGCGCCGCGAAAGGCGCCTGGCCGGCACGCTTGCCCAGCACCAGCAATTCGCCCAGGTAGCCGGTTTTTTCCTGGAAGCCGTGCATGGTCAGCCCCGCCGGGCCCTCGATGCCGGGCCGAATGATCAGTTCATTGTAGATCGGCTCGACCCGCCCGGACATGTCGCGTGACATCATCCGCTCCTGGAAGGTGAGAAAGACAAGCGTTCCGCGCTCGCCGGTGTTGTTGAACGCGCCGGCGTGTTCGTGGCTGTAGCCGGTCATGTCCGGCCAGCGCGCATAGAGTTGAAGTTGCGGCCAGCTTCCGTCCGTGCGCTGCCACGGATTGCGGATCATGTTGGACGGCACATGCAGCACGTTGTTGCCCATCACGATCTCGCGGATCCGCGTGTCATCCGTATGCCCGGCCATGGCGATGGCCCGTCCGTAGTGCTTCCCCGCCACGTAGATGGCAAGCGACACCAGCAACAGCCCGGCAAACACCAGGAACACGCGCATCATGAAGCGCGCGTCGAGTTGCCTGACGATCAGTTCGGGATTGGCGGTAGCGGTCATGGTGTCCCGGCTTGAAACGGAATCGGGTGGCACGCGCCTTGCGAGCGGCAGGTTGAGGCATATCCTTCTTCGCTTATGGTAAACGGTGCGTAAAAATGGACGGCTTGCATTTGTTTTTGTTCGCGTGGCTCACGGGTCTCACCGTGGCCGGCTGTGTTTCGGCCATGGCCGAGGCGGTATCGGCACGCGCCGTCACCTTCTGGCCGCCATTCGTTTCGCGGGCCCGCATCCTGCGTTCACTGGCCTTCACCGCCCTGGCCGGTCCGGCCATGATCCTCAATGACGCGATGGATGCCTGGCGAACAGGGGGCATCTCCGCATGGACGCTCGGCGCGGCCGTAATGGTGGTCAATGCCTGGGCGCTCGCCCTCGGCATCCTTTCGCTGGCGCTTTTGGCGGCTGTTTTTCCCGCGGGCGTCTGATAGGACTCCCGCGTTGAAACACGATTAAAGCCAGGGAGGGACAGGAATGCCGGTATATGCGCTTGCCGATCGCAAGCCGACTTTCGAGGATCGCGAAAGCATCTGGATTGCGCCCGATGCGCACATCATCGGCGATATCCGTGTCGGCCGCGATGTCGGCATCTGGTTCGGCGCTGTCCTGCGCGGCGACAACGACCCGATCACGCTGGGCGACGGCACGAATGTCCAGGAACACACCGTGATGCACACCGATATCGGCTATCCGTTGACGGTCGGCAAGGGTTGCACGATCGGCCACCGGGCGATGCTGCACGGCTGCACGGTCGGCGACAACACGCTGATCGGAATGGGTGCCATCGTTCTCAACGGAGCCCGCATCGGCGCCAATTGCCTTGTCGGGGCGGGCGCGCTGGTCACCGAGGGAAAGGAATTTCCCGACAACAGCCTTATCGTCGGATCGCCGGCCAGGGCAGTGCGCACCCTTGACGACCGCGCCGTCCAGACGCTCAAGGCGTCCGCGCTGCACTACATCGAAAAGCAGCGTCTTTTCGCCGGCAGACTGAAGGAATTGTAATCTGCCCGCCTGAAAAGGTGGAGCCGGCCTCGGGGATCGGAGGCCGGCTCCTGCAACCCGGTCATGGGGGACGGGGAGTTGGGGACTTGACCGGGTATTCGCTTCAGCGCCGGATCGAGCCGACGGTGCGGGCGCGGCTGTCATTGATCGACACCCAGACGCCGGCATTCTTCGATGATTGCCGTTTGAGATAGCGGTATTCTGTCTTGTCCCAGGCCAGGACGCGCGGCTCCAGGTTGTCGAGGATGAAGTCGCCGAGATCCGTCGACAGCGTCAGCACGGCGTGGCCGTCGCCATTGGGCTGCAGGACCACCGTGACGAGCAGAGCGGAGGCGGGAACGCCGGCCTTCATCAGCAGGCGGCGCTTCTCCAGCACGTAATCCTCGCAATCCCCCTGCCGGCCCGGATAGGACCAGTATTCCTCTCGGCCCCACATTTCCATGTCGGTGCGCGGTTGCACCATGACGTTGACCGTATCGTTGATTTCGATGACCCGGCTCCACAGCGCACGCGTCAGCGTCACCTTGCCGGCACCGGCGGTTCGCCCGCACTCGGCGGGATAGCTCTGGCAGAATTCGTAGTGGCCGATCGGCTGCGACGTGATGCTGCCGGTGCGCATGGGTGAATTCGCATGGGCAAGGCCGGTCGTTCCGGCAAATGCAGCACCAGCAATCAGGACTTTCAGTATTTTGTTTTTCATGTCCAGTCTCCCCGTGTGGAGAGAACAGTGACATAATCGAATTTACTTCAGGCAAAGGCCGGTATTTGGAATTTAAGAAAACAAAAATAAAAACTATAGGGCAGTTGATGTGTATTTGTATTTGTCTTGATTGAAATATTAGTCAAAATTTCTGGAAATTAGCAGAAACTTTAATTAGAAAGGAATTGCTACATGAAAGCCGCGGTTAACCATCCCGCGCAAGGCCGGGTAGCGGGCAAGCGCGCCAGGAAAACGGGGAGCAGGCGCTTGAGGAGGTCGCCCGGCATCCGGAACGAAAAAACCGGCCACGGGGGCCGGTTTGCTCCTTGTTCCTGAAGTGGCGCGTCAGTTGTGCAGGGAACCGGCGAGTTCGGCCTCGCGCTGGAGAACCGCGAATTCGACGGCGACACCTTCATCGAAGTGGCGCACGACCTGACCGCGCATCGTCCCCAGGGTTACCTGTGTCCCGATGGCCGGCTTGACCTCGATTTCAACCGCGGCGCCTGAAAGGGACAGGTCGATGATCCGGCACTGGTACTGGCGCCCGTCGGTCAGCTTGAGGACGGAAATGGGATTGCGCGGCGCCACGCGTTCGTGCCGGCGGTCTTCCGGCAGGTCGAGTTCATGCTTGTTGGCAAGCCAGGTCAGTTGCGCGGCCAGCTTGTCCTTCTTGCGTTCCGACGCGATGATCGTGACCGCGAAGCCATCCTGCAGGGTTCGTGTGATAACCCCTTCCACGCGGCCGATATGGTCGAGATAGGCAATGCACTTCTCGCCGGGCTGTCCGGTGACATCGGTTCGCAGGGCCACGCTACCGGGCGACATGTCGATGACCTGGCAAGGATGTTCCTCGCGGTCCTCCAGCATGAAGCGGCCATAGACCTTCACGCTGACGCGCTGGAATGTGCGCCGCTCGGGCCTGTCCGGCATGGGCTGTGGGGCAGGCATGCTCATCTTCGTCGTGTGCCTCGTCTGCGCTGTCATCCGAATGGACAGCCTTAACCATACGGGCGCAGATATTAACAACGGGTAAGTGCCGCGGGTTCAACTTGTCGTTTCCCGGTTGATTCAGGAAAGACCGCCGTCAAGCACCATGAGATGGCGGACACGCCTGCCGGACGGCTGGTCAACGCCGTGCTCCATGTCCTCGACAGCAGGGCTGATGGGCGGCACGGCGACTTCGGGCCGGTTCTTGAGGAAGACCGGTTCGCGGTCGGGATCGACGACCCGCAGTGCGGTCAGCCGGCATTCCACGAGGGGATCGACGCACAGCCAGAACGGCTTGTCCAGCACCACCGCCGAACCCAGCGCCCGCGCTCCATCGCCGTTGCCCTGGATGGGCAGCAGGATCAGTTCCATGGCGATCATGCGTCCTGCGCGGCTGTGGCCTTCCAGGCTCAGCGCCACCACGCAATCGTCCCTGAACGCATTTCCGGCGAGACGATTGACGATGCGGCGGTCCCTTTCGCTCCAAAGGGATGAAAACATGAAGCCTTTCAGTTCCTTGCCGAACAGCGCGCAAAGCCGTGTGCCGGCCAGGCGGAACACGGCCTGTCCGCGTGCATCCTCCTCCAGGATGAAGGTGTCGCCGAGCAGGGAGCGGATGTCGGCCGGTTCGATCTCGTTGCGCCGCGGGGCAGGGCGGCCATCCCGCAGCCTGTTCCAATACAGGAAAAGATCGATTGTCTTCTGGTCTTTCATGGCGCTTGTCCCACGATCTGTCAGCATTTGTTCCATCGACGAACAGAATCGGTGTTCCCCGACGGGATTCATGGACAACGGGGCATAATGCGTGCCAGCGCCCGCAGGTTTCGATCGCGGGTTATCAACGGGGCTTGGCCGTTAAGGTTAACAAAGGCTTTCCGTTGTCTCGCGCCGGTTCGTGTGGCATACGGATATCAACGACGAAGCGCTTGGTATTGCGGCCCTTTCGTTGTTGACAGCCAGTTTCTTTCGGGGAGAGCAGGGGCTCGACCAGGCCGTTCGGGAAAACCCCGGACGGCCTCTTTTTTTAACGCCTTCCCGCCTGTAGGCTTCCCATCCCGTCAGACCGGCCCGGAAAGCACTGTCACGCATGCAGCATCCCGCACCCGAGGAAAACGGCACCCCGCCGGTCCATGAACCGGTGTTCAATATTGCCGGCCCCGCACTGGTGATGATCGTGATCTGTGTCGCGGTCCACGTCATGCGGGTCTATGTGCTGACGCCGGACCAGGACTACGCGTTGATCCTGCGCACCGCCTTCGTGCCGCTGCGCCATACCGGCGGTTTCGATCTCGATGTCTACGCCTTCCTCTCGCCGCTGACATACTCGCTGCTGCATGGAGGCTGGCTGCACCTTGTGATCAACATGGTCTGGCTGGCGGCATTCGGCTCGCCGCTTGCCGCGCGAATCGGCTGGCTCCGGTTTCTTGCCTTCTGGGCGGTGACTGCGCTTGGCGCCGTGGCCCTGCATTTCGCCCTCTATCCGGATGACGCGGTGCCGCTTGTCGGCGCCTCGGGTGCCATATCCGGCATGATGGCGGCGGCCGCCCGATACGGCTTTACCGTGGGCCGTTCCGCTGGTGTGCGTGCCTTCGAGGGGCCGCTGTTGTCGCCGCGCCAGATGCTCGCCTCGCGCCTCGTCCTCTCCTTCCTCGGCATCTGGTTCGTCGCCAACCTGATTACCGGCCTCGCCTCGCCTGGCGGCAGCCCGATTGCCTGGCAGGCCCATATCGGCGGATTCATTGCCGGTTTCGTTGCCATCCCCTGGCTGGATCCGCGCCGGCGCGCCTGAAAGCGGGCACAATCCGCACTTGCCAAAACGCCGCGGCCGTCACACCATGAATGCGGGACTGGGGGGTGGCATCCATGGATGTCCACGCAGCGAGAGGAGAAGTTTCATGACCGTGAAGGCGATTCTCGATCAGAAGGGCCGGGACGTGGTGACGATTTCGGCTGGCGAGACGCTCGGCAATGCCGCGGGCCTGCTGGCGAAAAAAAGGATCGGCGCCGCCGTGGTGGTTTCGGCGGATGGCGCGATCGAGGGCATTCTCTCCGAACGCGACATCGTTCGCGCCGTGGCCGAGCGCAAGGGCGCGTGCCTCGATGACGCGGTTTCCTCGGTGATGACGGCGAAGGTCAAGACCTGCACCGAGACGAGCACGGTCAACGAGGTCATGGAAATCATGACCGCGGGCCGGTTCCGCCACCTGCCTGTCGCCGAGGGCGGAAAGCTGGTCGGGATCATCTCGATCGGCGACGTGGTCAAGCGCAGGATCGAGGACGTGATGCGCGAGGCCGACGAGATCCGAAACTACATCGCTGCAGGTTGAGGGGAGCGGAAGACCGGTTGCCGACGGCACAAAAAAAGTTCCCGGCGCGAGCGCCGGGACAGTGGGAGGGATACAAGAATTCCGTTGGCAATCAGGCCGCCGCGTCTTCCATCTTCTTCAGCCGCATCAGCATGTCGTGATTGCGGCAATAGGCAGGCGCTTCGTCCGGGGCATCGCTGCTTTTCAGCCATTCCTCGCAAGCATCGCCTTCGCTGCATGAAAGGCAGCGATTGGCGGCGCGCCGGTAGACTTCGGCAGCGTGCGGGAGACCGTTCATGTGGTCGTTCAGCTCAAGCTTGCGGACCATGCCCTCGAAAAGATCACCGTGACGCAGGATCCTGGTAAAAATTCCCATGAGGCTCATGTGACGGTCTCCCATCGCCGTTGACATGATCAGTCTTGCACAGCCGGCATGGGCTGCCTTGATTTAAGTCAACAGTTACAAATCGCTGTCCTGTTTCCAAAATCCTTGCAACACGGGACGGTTTGCTCTACCCGGATGACGACCTGAAGGCCGGCCTGCGGCGCCGGCGGCATCCCGGAAAGCAGCCCAGCACGCCATGACCCTCATTGATACCCGTACGCCCGAGCCGAAACGCCTGATCCCCGGAGCCTCCGGCGATTGGGAGGTGATCATCGGCATGGAAGTCCATGCCCAGGTCATCAGCCGCTCCAAGTTGTTTTCCGGCGCCTCGACCGCCTTTGGTGGCGCGCCGAACGACCATGTCTCACTCGTCGATGCGGCCATGCCGGGCATGTTGCCGGTCATCAACGCCGAATGCGTCCGCCAGGCCGTGCGCACCGGCCTCGGGCTGAAGGCGCGGATCAATCTGAAATCCGTCTTCGACCGCAAGAACTATTTCTATCCGGACCTTCCGCAGGGCTACCAGATCTCCCAGTTCAAGCAGCCCATCGTGGGCGAGGGTATCGTCACCGTTGCCGTCGGTCCCGACAAGCAGGGCAATTTCGAGGCGATCGAGGTCGGGATCGAGCGCCTTCACCTGGAACAGGACGCGGGCAAGTCGATGCATGACCAGCATCCGACCATGTCCTATGTCGATCTCAACCGTTCGGGCGTGGCGCTGATGGAGATCGTCTCCAAGCCGGACATGCGCTCCGCCGACGAGGCCAAGGCCTACCTGACCAAGCTGCGCACCATCCTGCGCTATCTCGGCACCTGCGACGGCAACATGGACGAGGGCTCCATGCGCGCCGACGTGAACGTCTCCGTGCGCCGGCCCGGCGAACCCTTCGGCACGCGCTGCGAGATCAAGAACGTCAATTCCATCCGCTTCGTCGGCCAAGCCATCGAATACGAGGCGCGCCGCCAGATCGCGATCCTGGAGGATGGCGGCTCCATCGACCAGGAAACCCGCCTGTTTGACCCGAGCAAGGGCGAGACGCGCTCCATGCGCTCCAAGGAAGAGGCGCACGACTACCGCTATTTCCCGGACCCCGACCTTCTGCCGCTGGAATTCACGCAGGAATTCGTGGATGAACTGGCCGCCGGACTGCCGGAACTGCCCGACGAGAAGAAGGCCCGCTTCATGGCGCTCGGCCTGTCGGAATACGATGCGTCGATCCTGGTCTCGGAGAAGGCGATTGCCGACTATTTCGAGCAGGTGGCCGAGGGCCGTGACGGCAAGGCGGCTGCGAACTGGGTGATCAACGACCTGCTCGGCGCGCTCAACAAGGCGGGCCTCGGCATTGACGAGACGCCCGTCTCTCCGGCGCAACTCGGCGCCGTGATCGACCTGATCCGTGACGGCACGATTTCCGGCAAGATCGCCAAGGACCTGTTCGAGATCGTCTGGAACGAAGGCGGCGACCCGAAGGCCATCGTCGAGGAGCGCGGCCTGAAACAGGTCACCGATACCGGCGCCATCGAGAAGGCGGTTGACGAGGTGCTGGCCGCCAACCCGGACAAGGTCGAGCAGGTCAAGGCCAAGCCCACCATGGCGGGATGGTTCGTCGGCCAGGTGATGAAGGCGACCGGCGGCAAGGCCAATCCGCAGGCCGTGCAGGCCCTCGTCAAGGCCAAGCTCGGGATCGAGGAATGAGCCGTCGGTTCACGATCCGCCCGACAGGACCGGACGATGTCGATGCGCTGATGCGGCTCGTCAGGGAAAGCTGGGCGCGCACCTATGATCCGATCATCGGCGAGGCGGAACGCCTGCGCATTTCCGGCGCCAAGCATGTCCGCACGCTCTTTGAATCCGAATATGCCGGCCCGGCCGGCTTCGGCTTCGTCGCGAGCGACAGCGACGGGCGCCTCGTCGCCCAGGCCGCCGGTGAATGGCTGGAAACCGGCGCCGCCTTCATCGACCGCATCCACGTCGAGCCGGACTGGAAGGGCTCCGGCGTCGCCATGGCGCTGATCGAAGCGGTGGCGGCCGAGGCCGACAAGCGCGGAGCTCCGGTCGAACTGACGGTCCTGCGCGGCAATGACCGCGCGATCGCCTTCTATTTCAAGGCGGGCTTCCAGCGAATCGAGGAAGCGCCCGGCCTTGGGGATACCCCGGCGGACCTGATGCGCCGTCCGGCCGGTATCGCGCAGGCTTGACGATCCGCTTGGAAAAAAGCCATCGTGACGGAGCGCACGCCGCGCGACAGCATGAAGCAGGCAGCTTGAGGCAAAAGCATCCATGTGGATCAGGACCGTCGATCGCGACGATTTGCAGAATATCCGCGATCTCCTCGTCAAAACCTGGCACGCCACCTACGACGACATCTACGGCAAGGACCGCGTCAACGCGATCAACGAGGATTGGCATTCGGTCAAGGCGCTGCAGAAGCGCATGACCAGGCCTTATTCGGAGTTCGTCATCGCCGACGACGGAACCGAGATTCTCGGCGTTGCCTACGCTTCGATGGGCGATGAGCGGATCGCCTATCTCCACCAGCTCTATGTGAACCCGGACGCTCAGGGCAGGGGCGCCGGCAAGGCGCTTCTGATCGAGATGGAAAGCGCTTTCCCGATGGCGGCGAAAATGCGTCTGGAGGTGGAGGAGGCAAACGCAAAGGCCATCGCCTTCTATGAGAACCAGGGCTATCGCCAGGTGGACCGAACGGATAATTGCGGCAGCCGCGATTCCGGTATTCCGGCGCTCATCCTGGAAAAGCAGATCGGCTGACGTCCGGACGGGCCTCGGGCGCGGAGGGTTGCGGCAACGTGCAGACAGAACCGCTGATCCGGCCCGCCACGCGCGCCGATGTGCCCGCTATCGTCGCCCTCTTCGCCGATGATGCGCTTGGGGGCCATGGCGATACGTCTGATCCGGCGGCCCTGCCTGACTATCTGGCCGCGTTCGAGCGGATCGCCGCCAGCCCCTGCGACACCCTTTACGTCGCAGAGGTCGACGGCGTCGTCGCCGGCACGTTCCAGATCACGCTCACGACGGCAATGACCGGACGCGGCCGGCCCGTGCTGACCGTGGAGGCCGTGCAGACGGCAGCAAACATGCGCGGGCGCGGCATCGGTGCCGCCATGGTCCGTCATGCCATCGAGGAGGGCCGCAGGGCCGGCGCGCGCCTCGTCCAGCTCATGAGCAACAAGGCACGCGGCGATGCCCATCGCTTCTATGAGCGCCTCGGTTTCGCCCGCAGCCACGAGGGCTTCAAGCTGAAGCTGTGAAAGCCGTCCGGACGTTCAATTATCCCGCCTGCGCCCCTTGTCTTCCGGCGCCGGGCGTTTCATAAGGCGAAGCAATTGCGGATGCGCGGCATCACCCGTGCGTCCGGCGCGCAGGACGAGGCCCGGCATGCTCAAGCTACTCACCAACATCTTCACCTGGTGGAACGGCGCGACGCTCAACACCAGGTTCTTCACCTGGCGTCATGGCACGAAGGTGGGCGAGGACCAGTTCGGCAACGTCTACTACGAAGGCACGAAGGATTCCGAGGGCCGCACGCGGCGCTGGGTCATCTACAACGGCTATGCCGAGGCGTCCGCCATACCGCCAGGCTGGCACGGCTGGATGCATCATCGTGTCGATACCCCGCCGACGAAGGAAAACTATGTCCGCCGCGACTGGGAAAAGGAACACATCGCCAACCTGACCGGGACGCCCTCCGCCTACCGGCCCGACGGATCGATCCTGACCCCGGCCAGCCGTCCGAAGGTGACCGGCGACTATGACGCGTGGACACCGGGTTCCTGAGCCGTTCGGCCGGATCCGGCCTTGTCGCGCCACAATTTGCGGTTATCGCCTTCTTAACGGTGGGGCATGGAGAATGCCACGCCATCGAACGATATCCGCGATTCCATGGAAATTGCTTCCGGCCATGAAGAACAGAACAAGCAACCGTTCAATCCCGCTCGTGCTTGCCGTGGCGATGGCCGTTGCCGGAGGCAGTGCGCAGGCCGAGCGCATCACCAATCCGGTGGCCGAGTTCACCGGAATCGACAAGATCACCGGCCGGATCATCAACTTCGATGTCTACATTGACGAGACGGTGCAGTTCGGTGCGCTGCTCGTCACGCCGCGCGTCTGCTACTCCCGTATCAACGAGGATGAACCGAAGACCGACAGCTTCGTCGAGGTCGATGAGATGACGCTGGATCGCAAGGTGCGACGGATCTTCACCGGCTGGATGTTCGCTGAAAGCCCGGGCCTCAACGCGGTCGAGCACGCTGTCTATGACGTCTGGCTCAAGGGCTGCAAGCAGGATTCCGAGGTTCCCCCGCCGAGGCAGGGCTGAGGGTTCCTCAAACGTCCGGGGATGCTGTCTGCTCCCGCTCGCCCGGCAGGTTGAAGTCCGCATCCTTCGAGATCGCTGCCGCCAGCATCTTCTCATAGGCCCGCCGCGGCACGTCGACGGCGCCGAACCGCTTCAGGTGATCGGTGGTGAACTGCGTGTCGAGCAACAGGAATCCCTGTTCCTTCAACCGTTCCACCAGGTGCCAGAGGCAGACCTTGGACGCATCCCTCTCGCGCGCGAACATGCTCTCGCCGAAGAAGGCCGCCCCCAGGGAAACACCATAGAGACCGCCAACAAGCCGTCCCTCGCGCCAGGCTTCCACCGTGTGGCAATAGCCGCGCCGGAAGAGGGCCCCGTAGGCTTCGCGGATGGCGCGGTTGATCCACGTCGTCGGCCGGCCTTCGCTGGCTTCGGCGCAACCCTCGATCACGCCGTCGAAGTCGCTGTCGAAGGCTATGGCGAAGCGTTCCTGGCGGATGACCTTGCGCAGGCTGCGCGGCATGTGGAAACCGTCGAGCGGAATGATGCCGCGCACCTCCGGCCGCACCCAGAACACGTCCTCGTCGTCCGCATCCTCCGCCATCGGGAAAACGCCGGTGGCATAGGCGCGCAACAGCAGGTCAGGCGGAATGGCTTGTCCGGGCGCGAGCGGGCGGCTCACGGCTTCACCCGCGCGTGATGCCGGCGATCAAGCCACACTGGTCTTGGTGGCCAGGTATTTTTCGAGCCAGTGAATATCATAGTCGCCGTTTGCGATGTCCGGATTGGTCACCAGATCGCGGAAGAGCGGCAGCGTGCTGTTGATCCCGTCCACGACGAACTCGTCCAGCGCGCGGCGCAGGCGCATCATGCACTCCACCCGGTTGCGGCCGTGCACGATCAGCTTGCCGATCAGGCTGTCATAGAAGGGCGGGATCTTGTAACCCGAATAGACGCCGGAATCGACGCGCACACCGAGGCCGCCGGGCGTGTGGAAATGCGTGATGACGCCAGGCGAGGGCGTGAAGGTCAGCGGATCCTCGGCATTGATGCGGCACTCGATGGCATGGCCGGAGAAGCGGATTTCCTCCTGCCGGACCGAAAGCCCGCCGCCGGAAGCCACGCGGATCTGCTCATGAACGAGGTCGATGCCCGTAATGGCTTCGGTAACGGGATGCTCCACCTGCAGGCGGGTGTTCATCTCGATGAAGTAGAATTCGCCGTTCTCGTACAGAAACTCGATGGTGCCCGCGCCCGAATAGCTCATCTCGGCGATGGCATTGGCGCAGATTGCCCCGATGCGCTCGCGCTCGGCTTCGTTGAGCGCCGGCGAATTGGCCTCTTCCCAGACCTTCTGGTGGCGGCGCTGGAGCGAGCAGTCGCGTTCGCCGAGATGAACGCCCTGACCCATGCCGTCGCCCACCACCTGCACCTCGATATGGCGCGGCTTTTCCAGGTATTTCTCGATATAGACCGCGTCGTCGCCAAAGGCGGCGCCGGCTTCCGAACGCGCCGTCTGCAGCGCCACGAGCAGATCGTCCTCCGAACGCGCCACCTTCATGCCGCGCCCGCCGCCGCCGGCCGAGGCCTTGATGATGACCGGATAGCCGATGTCGGCGGCGATGCGCCGGGCGTCCGCCTCTTCCGTGACCGCGCCGTCGGAGCCGGGAACGACCGGAATGCCGAGCCGCTTGGCGGTCCGCTTGGCCTCGATCTTGTCGCCCATGATGCGGATATGGTCCGCCTTGGGGCCGATGAAGGTGATGTTGTGGGCTTCAAGAATGTCCGCGAACTTCGCGTTTTCAGAAAGGAATCCGTAGCCCGGATGGATGGCGTCGGCGCCGGTGATCTCGCAGGCCGCCACGATCTGGTGGATGTTGAGATAGGAATCGCGCGAGGGCGGGGGCCCGATGCACACGCTCTCGTCGGCAAGGCGCACATGCATGGCATCCGCGTCGGCCGTCGAATGGACAGCGACGGTTGAAATGCCAAGCTCCTTGGCTGCGCGCAGGACACGCAGGGCAATCTCGCCGCGATTGGCTATGAGGATCTTGTTGAACATGGCCGCTTACTCGATGATGACGAGCGGCTCGCCGAACTCGACGGGCTGGGAATCCTCGACAAGGATGGCGGTGATGGTGCCGGAACGCGGCGAGGGGATCTGGTTCATCGTCTTCATCGCTTCCACGATCAGCAGGGTCTGGCCCTGTTTCACGCTCTGCCCCACTTCGATGAAGGCCTTGGCGCCCGGCGCGGGCGCCATGTAGACCGTGCCGACCATCGGGGAGGGAACCGCGTTCTTGTTGTCGGTCGGCTTGTCCGGTGCTGCCGCTGCCGGAGCGGCCTGTGCCGGGGCGGCGGCTGCCGCCGGAGCCTGGGCGTGGATGATGGGCTGGGCCGCCATCTGGCGGGAAACGCGCACGCGCAAGTCGTCCTGCTCGACCTCGATTTCCGACAGGTTCGTTTCGTTCAGGATCTCGGCGAGATCGCGGATAAGCTGCTGGTCGATGCCCGAGGATTTGGAAGCCATGCGCTATTGTCCTTCTTGAAGCGTTCAGCCAGCCGCGCCGCGCGCCGGCTGTCTGCGGTTCTGCGCCAGCCGGGCCTCACACGAAGTGGTCCCCGCCGGCAAGCCGCGCGTCTCTATAAAGCGGATAGCCGCGCACGAAAAGACCGCAAGCGGCAAGTTTTGTTCTCCACAGCCGATTGCCGTCCGCCGCCGGCCCGTCAGCACTCCGTGCTGTTGCAGGCGCGCAGGTTTTCCACCTTGGCCGTCAGCACGTCCTGGCCGAGCGCGCCGAACACCACCTCGTCACCCAGGACATAGGACGGCGTCCCGGTGATCGACAGCTTGTTGGCCAGGTCATAGGTCTTGCGGAAGGTGGCGATGATCTGCGGGTCCTTCATGGCGTCGCGCAACGCGGCCTCGTCGATCCCCATGCCGGTGGCGATCTCGATGGCCTTGTCCTCGGTCGCGCGCCCGCGCGAGCTGAGAAGCTGCTGGTGGAATTCGGGATATTTGTCGGGCGCGATGTTGATGAGCGCCTGCGAGACGATGTGCGCCTTCTGCGAATCCTCGCCCAGGATCGGGAACTCCTTGAGCACGAAGCGCAGGTCCTTGTCCGCTTCCACCATGGCCTGCATGTCGTCGAGGGCCCGCTTGCAGTAGCCGCAATTGTAGTCGAAGAACTCGACGATCGTCACCGAGCCTTGCGGATTGCCGATCAGGCCGTCGTGCTTTGAATCGAAGAGATCGTCGCCCGCCGCGCTGATCACGGCGCGCTGGAGGTTGCGCTGCTCGGCTGCCTGCTTTTCTTCCAGCGCCTGCTGCGCCTCGATCAGGACCTCCGGATTCTCGATCAGGTAGGACCGGATGATGGATTCGATCTCCTTCCGGTTGGCGTCGGAAATCGTCATGTCCTCCGCGACCGCCCGGACCGGCAGCGATACGGATAGGGCGACACCCGCCGCGACAAGCGTGTGTACGAGGGTGCGGGGAAGGGCGGCGGATCGGATCATGTGGTTCGTTTCCTTGTCATGAATGGGCGGCACGGCGCCGGGATATCGGTCAGTTTTTCTTGTTCCGGGGCGAATCGATGATGTCCTGCGCCCGTTGCCAGGCCGGCGAGCCCCGCTTGAGCTTCTGCTGGGCCCGAGCGGCGAAGATCCGCGCCTCGCGGATGTTGCCGGTGTGGAAATTGCCTTCCGCCGACGCCAGTTCCGCCTCGCCGATTTCGCCAAGCGCGCCGTGCGCCTGCGCCAGGAACCGGTACGCTCCGGCATTGGTCGGGTCGACGGCCAGACCCTTGCGGATCATGGTGATGGCTTCGCGCATCGAATCGCGCTTTCCCGTCGCGATCAGCGCCTGGCCGCGTGCGATCAGCAGCAGCGGCGATCCGCCGCCAAGCTTTGCCGCCGTCCCGTAGGCCGCCGCTGCCTCCGCCGGCCTGTTCGCCTTCATCAGCGCGTCGCCCAGCAACTCGCGGAAGTAGGCATTGCGCGAGCGTTTCGCCACGAGCGCCTCGGCGCGCTGGACCGCAGTGCGCGGATTGCCGTTGAGATAGGTGTTGAGCGCAAGCCCGTATTCGGCGGCGATCGGGGTGCGCAACGACCGGCTGATGCGCGCAACCGCGCCCGGGCCTTCCGTGTAGGCCGCGATCTTCACCCGCGCCATGTCATGGCGTTCCTGGAGTTCGGGCGGGTCGGCCCGGTTCCAGTACTTGCTCTGCTTCGCCCGCTCCGCCAGCAGCGCGATCCGGTCGCGCGGCATGGGATGGCTGGCGAGGTAGGGGTCGATACGCGAACCCGTCAGCGAAAGCGCGCTGGCAAAGCGTTGGAAGGTGTCGATCATCCCCTGCGCCGACTGGCCCATGGCTTCCAGGTAGTCGAGTGCGGAACGGTCGGCGGTCGCCTCCTCGCCGCGCTGGTAGGCCAGCAGGCCGCGCCGCGCCAGTTCGCCCGATCCCATCGCGATGCCGCTTCCCGCGCCCGCAAGGCCCCGGCTGTTCGTCGCCGCGCCGGCTGCCATGGCGCCGATGCCGAGCAGCGAACCGACCACGGCGAGCGTCTGGGCGCGCTCGATCTGCTGGCGCAGCCGCTCCTGGTGGCCGCCGGCAATGTGTCCGGCCTCATGGGCCAGCACACCGATGATCTCGTTCGGCGTTTCGGCGATCATCAGCGCGCCGGTATTGATGAAAAGGCGCCGGCCAGTCACGAAGGCATTGAAGGAACTGTCGTTGACGAGGATGATTTCGACGCCGGATTTCGAAAGACCGGCGGCCTTGAGGATCGGCCGCGCGTAGTCGCGCACCAGCGCCTCGATTTCGGCATCCCTGACGATGGGCACGCGTGACTGCGCAAGCGCAGGCGCCGCGGCCTGGGTGGCGGCGATGCCCGCCGCCGCCAGAAGGGCGGTGGCCTTCAGCGTGAACCGGCGAAACATGGTTGTGGCTGATCTGAAAGTCATGACATCCCTAGGGCTACTCGACTGCAAACGGGTTGGAAACCCGCATCGGTTCCAAATCATCAACTTGTGATCGCCACATCAATCGGGCATTTGTGCGGCCGGACAAGAGGCGCGGCGTCACGCGCCAGCGACAGCCACGATTGTCGAGCGCAGGAGACCGGCAGGGATGAAGACACATGTTTCCAGGCGGAGCGCCGTGGAGCCCTTTCACGCGATGGACGTGCTGGCGGCAGCCAATCGCATGAAGGCGCGCGGCGTTCCCGTGATTTCCATGGCGGTCGGTCAACCCGGCGATCCTGCACCGCAGGCCGTGCGTGAAGCCGCGGCACGCGCCCTGACCGATGGCCGGATCGGTTATACCGATGCGCTTGGCCGCCTCGCGCTGCGCGACGCCATCGCCGCCCACTACGAAGACCACTATGGCGTGGCTGTCTCCCCGGACCGGATCGCCGTCACGACGGGTTCCTCCGCCGCCTTCAATCTCGCCTTCCTGGCCATGTTCGATCCGGGTGACCGCGTCGCGATCACTGCGCCCGGTTACCCGGCCTACCGCAACATCCTCAAGGCGCTCGGATTGGCCGTCGTCGAAATCCCGCTCGACGCCGACGGTTACCTGAAGGCGGCGCAGGTGGAGGCGGCCCATCGCCAGGGACCGCTGGCCGGGGTGCTCTTCGCAAGCCCCGCCAACCCCACCGGAGCGGTCATTCCCGACGCCGAGCTGAAGGCGATCGCCGCGACAGCGCGCGATCTCGGGATCGCGCTCATTTCCGACGAGATCTATCACCGGCTCAACTTTTCCGGACCGGATACGACCGCGCTGGCCCTCGACAACGGCATAACGGTCATCAATTCATTCTCGAAATACTACTGCATGACCGGCTGGCGCATTGGCTGGATGGTCTTGCCCGAGGCCCTGGTCCGTCCCATCGAGCGGATCGGCCAGAGCCTTTACATCTCGGCGCCGGAACTGTCGCAGATCGCCGCCGTGGAAGCGTTCGAAGCCACCGCGGAACTGGAACGCGTCAAGGCGCGCTACGCGACAAGTCGCGCGCTGCTCATGGAAGCGCTGCCGCGCTTTGGCCTGCCGCTGTCCGCACCCATGGACGGTGCCTTCTATGCCTATTGCGACGTGACCCGCTACACCAACGATTCCATGGCCTTTGCCCGCGCGATGCTGGAGGAAGCCCATGTGGCGGCGACCCCGGGCCTCGATTTCGATCCGGTGCAGGGGCCGCGCACCATGCGCTTCTCCTATGCCGGAACAACGGACGACATGGCGGAGGCGGTGCGCCGGCTGGAACGCTGGCTCGCCTGACCGGTCAGGATCCCGTCCGGCCTTGCGCCCGGCTCCGGCGCTGCGATGCTGTTGACGCATGACATGAAAAAGCCCGGCGAACACCGGGCTTTTTCGTCAGAAACAGGCTTTTGACGGGATCAGAAGAAACCCTTGCGCTGCCACCATCCGGCCTTGCGCGGCTTGGCTTCGTCGCTGTCCTTGCTGGCCGACGTCACGACCGGCTCGGACGCGACCGGGGCGGTGCGGGCCGAACGGTCGGTATTCGCCGTTTCCCCGCTCTCGCCACCCTCGGCGGACCTAGGCTCTTCCTCGGACGCGGCGGCGGGTTTCGCAGCCTCTGCGTTCGCTTCCTCTGCCTTCGCGTCCTCGCCCTCGGTCCCGTCGCCGGCAAGCGCTTCCTGCGCCAGGTCCGCCACGGCTTCCACCGTCGGGGCATCCGCGGGTGCCGTGTCCTCGGCCGTCACTTCTTTTTCCGCGTCGGCCTTCTTGCGCGACCGGCGCTTGGGCTTGGGCTTTTCTTCCTTTGCAGCGGCCTCGTCGGCCTTGGCATCGGTGCCGGCACCTTCATCAGCCGCTTCCGTCTTGGCCTTCTTGGCGCGGCTGCGGCGCTTCGGCTTGGCCGGCGCCTCTTCCTCGGCGGATGGTTCCGGTGCGGCTTCTTCCGGCTGCGCCGTGCCTTCGACTGCCGCAGCCGCGTCGGCGTCGCTCATGGCGCTCACCGCAGGGGCTTCCCCGGCGGCCGGCGTTTCGTCCGCCGCGTCATCGCCTTCGTCAGACGATCCGGATTCCGGCCCCTCGCCCTCGCCACGGCGGTTGCGGCGTCCGCCACGCTTGCCACGCCGGCGCTTGCGGCGTTCTGCGCCGTCGTCCTGCTCCCCGGCGGTGTCGTCGTCGCCCGAGCCCTCGGCCGTGTCGGAGTCATCTTCCGCGCCGGTCTCGTCACCGTCCTCGCCGTCGGACTCGCCGTCGGCATGCTGCATGTCTCCGTCGCGGTCACGCCCGCCGCGCCGGCGCCGCCTGCGCCGCCGCTTGCGGCGGCCGCCGTCATCGTCCTTGTCGCCTGTTTCCTCGGTCGCGGTCTCGCTTTCCTCCGCGACCATGTCGTCGATCGCCTCTTCTTCGGCCAGATCCGGCGCGAGGGCCGGGACGACGGCGGTCGGTGTTCCGGCCGCCGCGGAGCCGCGATCGATCTCCACCAGTTTCGTGCCCACCGTATCGTCGCCCTCGACGGTGACGGTCAGCCCGAAGCGGGCTTCCAGGTCCATCAGTGTGGCCCGCTTCTGGTTGAGGATGTAGAGCGCCGTGGCGATGGGCGTGCGCACCGTGATGTTGTTGCGCGCGTCCTTGGTCAGGTATTCCTCGATGGCGCGCAGGACATAGAGCGCGACGGAGGAGTCGGAGCGCACGTGACCGGTGCCGCCGCAGTGCGGGCAGGTCTGCATCGTGCTTTCCAGCACCGACGCGCGGATGCGCTGGCGCGACATCTCCAGCAGGCCGAAGGGCGAGATGCGCCCGACCTGGATGCGGGCGCGGTCATTGCGCAGGCAGTCCTTCAGCCGCTTTTCGACCGAACGGTTGTTGCGCTTCTCCTCCATGTCGATGAAGTCGATGACGATCAATCCGGCCATGTCGCGCAGGCGCAACTGCCGCGCCACTTCCTCGGCGGCCTCGAGGTTGGTCTGCAGCGCGGTGTCCTCGATGGAATGCTCCTTGGTGGAGCGCCCCGAGTTGACGTCGATGGCCACCAGCGCCTCGGTCTGGTTGATGATCAGGTAGCCGCCCGACTTCAGCGTCACCTGCGGCTGGAGCATCCGGTCGAGCTGGGCCTCCACGCCGTAGCGCACATACATCGGCGTCGGGTCGCGATAGGGCTGCACCACCTTGGCATGGCTCGGCATGAGCATGCGCATGAAGTCCTTGGCCTCGCGGTAGCCGGTCTCGCCCGCCACGAGGATTTCATCGATGTCCTTGTTGTAGAGATCGCGCACCGACCGCTTGATGAGGCTGCCTTCCTCGTAGACGAGGGCAGGGGCGGTGGACTGGAGCGTCAGGCTGCGCACCTGCTCCCACATGCGCATCAGGTATTCGTAGTCGCGCTTGATTTCCGGCTTGGTGCGGTTGGCGCCCGCGGTGCGCAGGATGACGCCCATGCCTTCCGGCACGTCCAGGTCCTTGACGATGTCCTTGAGCCGCTTGCGGTCGGTGACATTGGTGATCTTGCGGGAAATCCCGCCGCCACGCGCCGTGTTCGGCATCAGCACCGAATAACGCCCGGCCAGCGACAGATAGGTCGTCAGCGCCGCGCCCTTGTTGCCGCGCTCTTCCTTGACCACCTGCACCAGCAGGATCTGGCGGCGCTTGATCACCTCCTGGATCTTGTAGTTGCGGCGCGGGGCGCGACGGCGCAAGGCCGCCTCGTCCATGGCGTCGTCGGCACCGACCATCTCGACCCCGGCATCCTCGCCGTCGCCATTGACGTCGTCGTCGCCGTTGGTTTCGTCGCCGTTCGCCTCGTCGCCGGCAGCGTCGTCGCTGTCCGTTTCGCCGGCGCCGGCATCAGCCCGGGCGTCCGCTTCCTGCTGGTCGGCCTCCAGGTCGTCGCCGAATTGCGGTGCCGAAAGGTCGGCGTCCTCCGAAACGACATTGGCGTCGGCATTGGCCGCCAGCGCGGCAACCTGCGCCGGATCCTCGCCTTCGGTCTCGCCCTCGTGTTTCTTCACGTCGGATGCGCGCGCCTTCGCCACCTTCTCGGATCCGCGTCCGCCGCGCCTGCGACGGCCGCGCCCGCGGCTGTTGCGCCCGGCCTGTTCCTCGTCCTCGTCCTCGTCTTCGCGGCGCGCCGCTTCGGCCTCGTCGCGAAGCAGGGCCTGCCGGTCGGCAACGGGGATCTGGTAATAGTCGGGATGAATTTCGGAGAAGGCCAGGAAGCCGTGGCGGTTGCCGCCATATTCCACGAAGGCGGCCTGCAGCGAAGGTTCCACGCGGGTGACCCGCGCCAGATAGATATTGCCCTTGAGCTGCTTCTTGTCCTGTGATTCGAAATCGAATTCTTCGATGCGGTTACCGCGGGTGACAACCACCCGCGTTTCCTCCGGGTGGGAGGAGTCGATAAGCATTTTGTTGGCCATGGAAAGTCCCTGGGACAGATCGGCTCCGGGCTGGTGGCCGCACGGGCGCTGCCGGGCCGGAAGTGGATCTGCCTGATTTGTTGATTGCCGTCATGGCCAAGGCGGGCGACGCATGCCGGACCCCGTCCGCGGCTTCAGAAGCGCGGATACTCGAGGAGCCAGGAATTCGTGCGTTTGGCGCCATCACCTTGTCATTTCGGTCCATTACACTGTGGATGCGGATGGATCCGCACCCGTCCTTGCTCTTGAAACATCGGCGCGGGTTGAGCCGACCCGGCCGTTTTCCTCACACAAAGGCCCCGGTCGTCGGTGACCTTGAAGAAATCCTTCTTGGAGCGCCGCCGGAGGCGTTTCATTGCCCTGGCGGTTCCGCCGGCCCTTTTCCACGTCCGCGGGGACAAGGTGGATTTCGTGCCTGGGCGTCGCCAGATTCCCGGACTGCTCCATTTCCGCTTTTATGTCCTGGCGGGGTTCGTGGCAACCCTCGACGTGAAAGAGCCGCATTCATCCCTCAGCAGGACTTGATTAACCATATGGGGTTAGCAAACATTTGCGAATCGGAACGCGCACGACGGGAGTCCGCCAGCGTGCCAGGAACGGCAGGAACGAGATGGGTGCGTGCCCTGGCGCCGCTGCTGGTGCTGGCCCTTGTGCTCGCAGTCCAGTTTGCCCGCCCGTCGGTTGCCGCCGAAGATGCCTTGCTCGCATACGATCTCTCCATGGTCGGAGACGACAGCCGGATGCGCGTGATCATGCGTTTCGACCGCGAGACCGCGCCACGCTGGTCGCTTCGGCGCCAGCCGCACCGCCTTGTCATCGACTTTCCGGAAACCCGCTTTCGCTTCTCTGAGGAAAACACAGCCCCCGCCGGCATGATCGAGGGCGTGCGCTACGGTGACCTGGGAGAGGGGCGTGCGCGCATGATCCTGCAGTTCACCGGCCCCTTCCGCGTTGAGCGTCTTGAAACCGTCAAATCCGGCGAGGACGGCACCTGGCGTATGGTGGCCGATATCGTCAGGGCCACGCCCGGCGAATTCGAGGCGGCGCTCGCATCCCAGCCCGCCTTGCTGGCTCCATCCCGCTCGACGCCGAAAACCGACCGGCTCGAAGCCAACCGGTCCGAGGGCGATGGCAGGTTCACCATCGTCCTCGATCCGGGGCATGGCGGCATCGACGGCGGCGCGGAGGGCCTGCACGGAACGCGCGAGAAGACGATCACGCTGGCCTTCGCCCTCGAACTGCGCAAGCTCCTGGAGGAAACCGGCCGCTTCCGCGTCGTGATGACCCGTGACAGCGACAAGTTCCTCCGCCTCGACGAAAGGGTGCGAATCGGCCGCCAGAACGAGGCCGACCTGTTCATGTCGATCCATGCCGACACGATTCGCTACGGCTATGTGCGCGGCGCCACCGTTTACACCTTGTCCGAAAAGGCATCCGACAACATCGCCGCCGCCATTGCCGAGACCGAGAACCTGGCCGACGCCATCGCGGGCATCGAGTTGCCGGAGCGTGACACGGATGTTGCCGACATCCTGCTCGATCTGGTGCGCCGCGAGACGCAGGCCTTTTCTGTCCGCTTTGCCCGCACGCTGGTCGGGGAACTGTCGGAAGAGGTCGAACTGATCAAGAATCCGCACCGTTCGGCGGGTTTCAGGGTGCTTACGGCCCATGACATGCCGTCCGTCCTGCTGGAACTCGGCTACCTCTCCAACAGCAAGGACGAGAAGCTGATGCGGGATCCGCAGTGGCGGGAGAAGGCCGCGCGGAGCATCGTTTCGGCCGTGTCGCTTTTTGCCGCCGCCCGTGGCCCGGAGGGCGGGTGAGGCGCGGCCCGGGGGCTGGATATCCCGGCGGCGCCGGACGTATGGGAAAATGGCTTGAATTTCGCTATGCTGCGCCGCAAATGCCCGGTCGCCGCAATTTGCCCACATCCGCCGGGCAAGGGAATCGGACAGGTGACAGGTCGGCTGCGTCGGCCATGATGCAAGGACCCCGGAACGACACATGCTCAGGCTGATTGGATATTTCTTTGGCATAGGGATCGCCCTGGCTCTTCTCGTTGCAGCAGGCGTGGCCATCTATGTCGGCGACCTGGCCAAGGACCTGCCGGACTACGAGGTCCTGGCGAAATACGAGCCGCCGGTTACCACGCGCGTCCATGCTTCCGACGGCGTCCTGATGGCCGAATATGCGCGCGAACGGCGCCTGTTCCTGCCGATCAAGGCGGTTCCCGATCGCGTCAAGGCGGCGTTTCTGTCAGCCGAGGACAAGAATTTCTATTCCCATCCCGGCATCGACATCTACGGCCTGACCCGGGCGGTCATTACCAATATCCGCAACATGGGCTCCGGCGCGCGCCCCGTCGGCGCCTCGACGATCACCCAGCAGGTGGCCAAGAACTTCCTCCTGACGTCGCGCCAGACCTATGACCGCAAGATTCGCGAGGCCATCCTCGCGCTCCGGATCGAACAGGCCTTCACCAAGGACCGCATCCTCGAACTCTATCTCAACGAGATCTTCTTCGGCTTCGGTGCCTATGGCATCGCCGGCGCGGCGCTGACCTATTTCGACAAGTCGGTCAACGAACTTGAAACGCACGAGGCCGCCTATCTTGCGGCCCTGCCCAAGGGCCCCAACAACTACCATCCGTTCCGCCACACCGAGCGCGCCCTGGAACGCCGCAACTGGGTCATCGGCCAGATGCGCGAGAACGGCTATCTCACCGCCGAGGAAGCCGCGGATGCCTCGGCCAAGCCGCTTGGCGTCAAGCCGCGCCGGTCCGGCACCTACATGTTCGCGGGCGAATACTTCACCGAGGAAGTCCGCCGCGAGATCATCGACCGTTACGGCGTCGACGCGCTCTATGAGGGCGGCCTCTCGGTGCGTACCACGATCGACCCGAAGATGCAGGTCGTCGCCCGCAAGGCCCTGCAGAACGGCCTGATGAATTACGACATGCTGCGCGGCTATCGCGGGCCGGCTGGCAGGATCGACATTGCCGGCGACTGGGGCGTCGCCCTCTCGGAAGTGGAGGGCCTTTACGACGTGCCCGAATGGCAGGTCGCCGTTGTCCTTGCCGCCGGCGAGGACGGGCTGGACATAGGGCTTCAGCCCGAAAAAGAGGTGTCCGGCGAGATTTCGCCGGATCGAAAGCGCGGTTTCGTCTCGCAGAAGAACATGCAATGGGCGATGCGCTACAAGAAGGATGGCAAGACGGTGAAGGCGAAGTCGCCTGCCGATGTCCTTCAGCCGGGCGACGTCGTCTTCGTGGAAAAGGCCGGGTCCGACACAGCGGAAGGCGAGGGCGAGGGAGAAGGCGGCTACAAGCTGCGCCAGCCGCCCGAGATCGAAGGCGGCATGGTGGCGATGGACCCGCATACGGGCCGTGTGCTGGCCATGGTCGGCGGGTTCTCCTTCGCCGAATCGGAATTCAACCGCGCCACCCAGGCCAAGCGCCAGCCCGGTTCCGCCTTCAAGCCGATCATCTATGCGGCCGCGCTGGACAATGGCTACACGCCGGCATCCGTGGTGATGGATGGCCCCATCTCGATCCGGGTCGGCAACGACGTCTGGGAGCCCAAGAATTACGGCGGCGGCTTTGCCGGGCCGTCCACCTTGCGCCTTGGCATCGAGAAGTCGCGCAATCTCATGACCGTGCGCCTTGCCAAGGACATGGGCATGAATCTCGTCGCCGAATATGCCGAGCGCTTCGGTGTCTACGACAACATGTCGAAGGTCCTTGCCATGTCGCTGGGTTCGGGCGAGACAACCGTCATGCGCATGGTGTCGGCCTATGCGATCATGGCCAACGGCGGCAAGCAGATCAAACCGTCGCTGATCGACCGGATCCAGGACCGCTACGGCAAGACCGTCTACAAGCATGACGAACGCCTCTGCGAGGGCTGCGCGGCGACAAGCTGGGTGAACCAGCCCGAACCCGATCTGATCGACAATCGCGAGCAGGTGCTCGATCCGATGACGGCCTACCAGATCACCTCCATGATGCAGGGCGTGGTGCAGCGCGGCACCGCCGTCACCGTGTCCAGGCTGGAGCGTCCCGTCGCCGGCAAGACCGGCACGACGAACGACGAGAAGGATGCCTGGTTCGTCGGCTACACGCCCGATCTGGTGGTGGGGCTTTACATGGGTTTCGACACGCCGCGTCCCATGGGGCACGGCTCCACTGGCGGCGGCCTTGCCGCGCCTGTCTTCACCGAATTCATGGCGGAAGTGCTGAAGGACAAGCCGCCCTTGGAATTCCAGATCCCCGAGGGCATGAACCTCATCGCCATCGACCGCAAGACCGGCATGCGCGCAGGTGGCGAAGGCCCCGGTGTCATCATGGAAGCCTTCAAGCCCGGCACAGGTCCCGCCGACAGCTACTCTGTCATCGGCATGGAGAACATCGCCGTGCAGGAACGCGCCAAGGCGATTTCACCGCAGGCCAGCCGTGCGATTTCAGGCGGTGCGGGCGGCCTTTACTGACCCCGCGCACCGGATCGCGGCATTTGGGCGGGCTGCCTGCCCGCCTTTTCCCTTTACAGCGCGGATCGCCATTCCTATGGTCCGCGCCGTTTCGAAACCCGAGAAATGATGGAACGGAAAAGACATGCGTGCCGAAACGCAGAATCTCGTCGATGAACTCAGGCAGGCCATAAGCCTGCTGAGGAGGCATCTTTGACTGGGATCAGGCTGTAAAACGTCTGGGATACCTCAACTCCCTGTCTGAAGATCCCGACCTGTGGAACGATCCGCAGGAAGCACAGAAGCTGATGCGCGAGCGCCAGGGTCTCGAGGACAATATCGAGGCCATCAAGCGCCTGCAGCAATCGCTCGACGACAATGTCGAACTCATCGCCATGGGCGAGGAGGAGGGCGATGCCGAGATCGTCCGCGATGCCGAGGCCTCTTTGCGCGCCATGGAGGACGAAGTCGCCCAGCGCCGCGTGGAGACGCTGCTGTCTGGCGAGATGGATGCCTCCGACACCTTTCTGGAAGTCCATGCCGGCGCCGGCGGCACGGAGAGCCAGGACTGGGCGCAGATGCTGTTGCGCATGTATACCCGCTGGGCCGAACGCAAGGGCTTCAAGGTCGAGGTCCAGGACATCGCCTATGGCGAAGAGGCCGGCATCAAGGGTGCGACGCTGCTGGTCAAGGGCCACAATGCCCATGGCTGGCTCAAGACGGAATCGGGCGTGCACCGGCTGGTCCGTATCTCGCCCTATGACAGCAATGCGCGCCGCCACACGTCCTTCTCCTCGGTCGGTGTCTATCCGGTGATCGACGACAACATCGAGATCGAGATCCAGGACAAGGATATCCGCATCGATACCTATCGCTCGTCGGGCGCGGGAGGCCAGCACGTCAACACCACCGATTCGGCGGTACGCATCACGCACCTGCCGACCGGCATCGTGGTGACGTCTTCGGAGAAATCCCAGCACCAGAACCGCGCCAACGCCATGAAGGCGCTGCGCGCGCGTCTCTATGACCTGGAGATGAAGAAACGCGAGGAAGCGGCCCAGTCCGCCTTCGATTCCAAGACCGATATCGGCTGGGGTCACCAGATCCGGTCGTATGTCCTGCAGCCCTACCAGCTCGTCAAGGACCTGCGTACGGGCGTCGAGAGCACCAGCCCGGACGATGTGCTGAACGGCAATCTCGATGAATTCATGGAAGCCGCGCTGGCCTCCAGGATCGAGGGGAGCGACGGCCAGCAGGTCGAGGACATCGCCTGATCGCGAATGCGGCCGGTCGGGAGAGTGACAAGGGCGGCTCAAGGCCGCCCTTTTTCGTGCCTGGGAAGAAGGCGGCCCTCAGAGAGCCTCGGCGATTTTCCTGCCCGCCTTGAGATATTGCAGCGGATTGACCGGCCGGCCGTCGCGGCGCACCTCGTAATGGAGGTGCGGACCGGTCGAGCGGCCCGAATTGCCGGACCGGCCGACGATCGTTCCGCGGGTCACCATGTCGCCCTTGGAGACCAGCAACTTGCTCATGTGGGCGTAGCGGGTCGTGTAGCCGTCGGCGTGCCTGATCTCGACCATGCGGCCATAGCCGCCATTCCAGCCAGCGCGGATCACCTTGCCGCTTGCCGTGGCGCGCACGGGCATGCCGACGGAAGCGCGGAAGTCCATGCCCGCATGCAGCGCCTTGGTGCCGATGATCGGGTCCCGCCTGTAACCGAAGCGCGAGGAAACCGGCTGGCCGGGCAGGGGATTGGCAAGCGGGTAGACCATTGTGCGCGCCTTCAGCTTGTCGAGCCGTTCCAGCGCATTGTCCAGTTCGTCCACATGCGCTTCGAAGGCCGTGGCGGCGCTCACGGGCACCAGCGGTCCGCCCACGCCTTCGCGATCATGGCCCTCGGACACGTCCTTCAGTCCGGCTGCGTCCATGGCGTCGGCGATCCGGTCGCTGGTCTGGTGCGCCTTTGCCGTCAGCGTGGCGATCCGTGAGATCTGTTCGTCCTCGATTGCCCTGAGCGACCGGTTGATGTCGACGAAAAGGCGGTCTGCCCGGTCCGCGGCGCTTTCGTTCTCCGGCCGGCTTGCCGGACCGAGCGTGGACGCGGCCGCGAATCGCGCCGTCAAGGCGCCGGCCTGGTCGAGCCGGCTCGTCTTTTCCGGCGTTTCGGCGCCGATCCGCGCCTGCTTGGCGGCTGGCCTGGTCGTGGGCACGGGCACCGAGCCCGTCGACAGGCCGTCGCGCTTGGCCCGTTCCAGCAACGGTCCGAGCCGTCCGTGCCGCGAGGCAAGGGCCTCCTGGCGTTCGATCAGTTCGGCGACCTTGTTTTCCATCAGTTGCTGGTCCAGCAACTGGCGGCTGGTGATGCGGTCCACCTGGGTGCGCAGCGCCGAAATCCGGTCCTCGTAGCTTTGCTGCAGGCGCGCCTGCTGCGCCACCGCGCCGTTGAGAAGATCGTCACGCAGCACCAGGTAGGTGGTCGCCAGCACATAGCCGAGCGCTGCTGCCGCCATCAGTGACCCCAGCGTGGCGGCAAGCCAGGGCCGCACCGTGAAATGGCGCACCTCATTGCCCCTGGCAATGATGACTGTATGCGGTTCCTTGCGTTTCCCGAAAACCGGGTTCTGACGCTTGCCTGGAGTCACGGCCCTGTCCATCCGTTCTTCACTTGAATCGAAGCGGATGCATTTAAGCGCCGTTAGGGTTAACAAAGCGTTGGTGGTTCAGCGGGATGTCGAGGCAAGCGATTGATAGAACAGGGGTGTGAGTCCGGCTTCGGCGCGGGCGAGCACATTGAACGGGGGCTTCACCTCGCCGCGGAAATTCGATCGCACGAGGTCCTGGAACCGCCGGGCAGGGTCGTGCCCGTCGCGCGCGCAGAAGAAGCGGAACCACTTGGCGCCGATCCCGACATGGCCCTTCTCGTCAGTATAGATGATTTCAAGGATATCGGCCGTTTCATCGTCGCCCGCCTCGCGCAGCTTTTCCTGCAGCGACGGCGTCACGTCCAGCCCGCGCGCCTCCAGAACCAGCGGGACGATGGCGAGGCGCGCATGCAGGTCGTTGCGGGTCTGGTGGGCCGCCTGCCACAGTCCGTCATGGGCCGGCAGGTCGCCGTAATCGGCTCCCAGCGATTGCAGCCGTTCCCGCAACAGCTTGAAATGCTTGGCTTCCTCGAAGGCCACCCGCATCCAGCCGTCGAAGAAGGACCGCGGCACCGCCTCGCTGGTGAAGCGCGCCACGATGTCAAGCGCCAGGTCGATGGCGTTCAGTTCGATATGGGCCAGCGCATGCATCAGCGCAATGCGGCCGCGGGCGCTGGAAAGGGAGCGTTTGCGCACCAGTTTCGGCGCCACCAGTTCCGGCTTTTCCGGCCGGCCCGGCCTGTCGGGGATCGGCGGATCGCCGGGCGTGCGCAATGACAGCCGGCGCTGCATCCAGCGCGCATGGACGTCACGGGTCAGCCGCACCTTGTCATCGAGGCAAGCGGCATTGAGCGCCGCGATACAGCCGCCGCGCAGGCTGACGATCCTTTCGGCCATGGCGAAACGCCGTCAGGCCGCTTTCGCCGCGGCGAGAACCTCCTCGGCATGGCCGGGAACCTTGACCTTGCGCCAGACGCGCAGGATCGAGCCGTCCTCGCCGATCAGGAAGGTGGAGCGCTCCACGCCCATGTATTTGCGCCCGTACATGCTCTTTTCCACCCACACCCCGTAGGCTTCAAGAACCGTCTTGTCCTCGTCGGAAACGAGGGCGACCGTCAGGTCGTGCTTGGCCTTGAACTTGTCGTGCTTCTTGGCGCTGTCGGGCGACATGCCGACGACAACCGTGCCGGCTGCCTCGAAATCGCCCTTGAGCCGTGTGAAATCAATGGCTTCGGCGGTGCAGCCGCTGGTATCGTCCTTGGGGTAGAAAAACAGGGCGACCTTCTTGCCCCTGAGGTCGGAAAGCTTCAGCGTGCCGCCGCCATCGGCCGGCAGGTCGAATTCCGGTGCCGTCTGCCCCGCTTCGAGTTCAGCCATATCATTGCCCTTCTTGTATCTTACGGATTGGCAAACCGGTTATAGTGCCATTCACGGATTCGTCTACGGGGCAGGAACGCATGGATCAGGACAGGGCGCACGCGCAGCATGGTCATGCGCGTGTCCGCTTCAGGCGGCGTGAACTGCCGGCGCTTGACGCCCTGCCGTCCTCTGCCGGGCTGACGGCCCAGACGGCGCGCTTCTATCGCGCCTGGAAGGTCTTGCGCTGGATCGGCGGCGGCGTGGCGGCGGCCGGTCTCGTCGTGCTGCTCGCCCTGTCCGGCGCCTGGGTGGCGATCAATGCGGGCGTGGGTGCGGAGCGGATCAGCCGTGAGGCCGAAACGGCGCTGGCGCGGCTCTACGGTTTTCCCGTCAATGTGTCGCTCGGCGACACCCGGCTGTCATTTGCCAACGGGATCAACCTCGCATTTGAAATTGGCGACGTGGACGTGCGCCAAGCGGATACCGGCCAGTCGGTGACATCCGCCAAGGCGGTGAAGCTGGGCATCGGGAGCTGGGCGCTCCTGAATGGCCGCCTTCAGCTTGCCAGCCTGTCGATTGCCGGCGCACACGCTGCTGCCGGGATGAAGGCGCCGGACCCGCAAGGCGATTTCCTCCAGCCGGTGCGCGATGCCGAGGGGCTGGTCGATCCGGACCGCGTGCTGGCGCTCGTGTTCGAATCGGTGCGCGCCGCGCTCAAGCGCCTGGACGCCACGGGGACCAGCCGCATCTCGCTCGACGAGACGCAGGTGACCTATGACGGCATGCGCATCGCGATCGCCGAGGCCGATCTGCGCCACGCCCTGAACGGCACATTCGAGGCTTCCGGCGTGATCGATTTCGCCGGTACGCCCGTCACATTGGAGGCGAGCGGCCGCCAGGTGGGTGATGCGATCACGGCGCTTGCGGCCGAAATCCGGACCGGTGGCATCGACCTGCAAGGCGCCGCGGCGGCGCCCGCCCTGTCCGTGCCTGACCTCGAGATCGCGCTGGAAGGCGGGGAGACGCACGCCGGCGCCGGGCAGGCGCTCAGGATGCGGCTTCGCGCGCCCGCCTATTCCGCCACCGTCGAGACGCCGGGCGATCTGAAGGGGTCGCTGATGCTGACCGCGGACCTGGCATCCGGATCGCGCAAGGTGGACATCCCGGAAGCGCTGTTGCAGGTCAACCGCACGCGCATCCCGTTTTCCGGGGCGGCGGGCCCGAGGCCGCCGGCTGAGGACGAGGAGCCGGCCTGGCGCTATGAACTGGTTTCCAACGATGTCTTCCTTGCGCCCATGGACAGTCCGGAGCCCGGCCTGAAACTCGGCGCGCGCATTGCCGGCGTCTACCGGCCCGGGAGCAACAGCCTGGAAGCCTCTTCTCTCGCCGTGCGCACGGCCGGCGGCGAAGTGCTGGGATCGGCCACCGCCGTCTTCGGCGAGGGGGAGACGCCTGCCGTCTTTCTGGCGATCCGTTCCGATCGCCTGCCGGTCTCCCACGCAAAGCAGCTCTGGCCATGGTTGTCGGCGCCCAATCCGCGCCGCTGGGTGATGGACAATCTCTTCGATGGCGTGCTGACCAATACCGAACTGGAACTGTCGGCGGGGCCGGGCCGTCTGACAGACGGGCTTCCCTTCGATGCCGACGAGATCCACGGCCATTTCGAGGTTGCGGGAACGCGTTTCGACGTGGCCGGCGAAATTCCGCCCATCCGCGACGCCACCGGCGTCATCGACTTCGCCGGCAACGACGTGACGATCACGCTGTCGGAAGGCACCGGTTTCATGGAGAACGGGCGCAAGGTGAAGGGCACGAACGGCGTTCTCACCTTCAGGGACACGCACATAAACCCGGTGATCGGCCGCCTGAAGATCGACATCGAGGGCGATGCGCCGTCCATCGTGGAACTGGCCTCGCGCGAACCCATCAATGCCGGTGAGCGTCTCGGCTTTTCTCCCGACAAGCTGTCCGGCTCGGTGACCGGTGTGGTCGAGACGGACATTCCCGTCGACAAGGATACCGACATTGCCACGCTCGACTGGCGCGTCGACCTCGCCTTCGAGGATCTGGCCATCGACCACGAGTTCGATGGCCAGCGCCTGACGGAGGCCGACGGCAAGGCCGTGATCGACCCGGCAAGCGCCCGTATCGAGGCCAGGGGCAGGCTCAACGGCATCGAGGCTGACCTGTCACTCGTCGAACCCCTGGACGGTGACGATCCGACGCAAGTGGATGTCGCGCTCCTGCTTGACGACAAGGCACGCAACGATCTGGCGCCGGGCCTCGCGGAGATCCTGTCCGGCCCTGTCGCGGTAAAGGTTTCTGGCCCCTCGGAGCGCCGCACGGTGGAGGCGAAACTGGACGATGCCGTGCTGTCGGTGCCCTGGATGGGCTGGTCCAAGGGCAAGGGCGTTCCCGCCACCGCCCGTTTCGTTCTCGAAACGGACGGAAACAGGGCACGCGTGCGCGATCTCTCCGTCGAGGGCGCAAGTTTTGCCCTGGCCGGCAATGTCGAGCTTTCCTCCGGCGATCTGGTGTCCGCCACCTTTTCCCGGGTCCGTCTCAACCGCGGCGACGATTTTTCCGCCCGCCTGACGCGCCAGCGCAAGGGCCTGAGCATCGACATCGAGGGCGAGGCGATGGATGCGCGCGCCCTCGTCAAGGCATTGCAGGACAGCGAAACGGCGACAGCGGCGGGCGCCGGCCAGACCCAGGTCGCCGTCACCGCCCGGCTCGACCGTGTCACCGGTTTCTCCGGCGAGGTGCTGAGCAAACTGCGCCTTGACTATTCCGGGAAGGGAAACGAGCCGGCCTCGGCCTCGCTCACCGCTGTTGCCCGGTCCGGTTCGGCCGTGGAGGTCCGCCACAACGGCGGAACGAACCGCGCCCTGGAGATCCGCACGGGCGATGCCGGCGCGATCCTGAGGTTTCTCGACATCTACGAACGCATGCAGGGCGGCGTTCTCGCGGTCGCGCTGAAGGGCACCGGAAACGGCCCCCTGTCGGGCCAGGTCGATGTCCGTGACTTCTGGCTGGTGAACGAGCCGCGCCTGGCCTCGCTGGTCTCGACCCCGGCACCCCAAAGCGATGGCCGCAGCCTGTCGGATGCCGTGCGCAGCGACATCGACACCTCGCGTGTCCGGTTCGACCGGGGCTTCGCGCTGATCAGCAAGGGCGAGAAATCGCTGACCATGCAGCGCGGCGTTTTGCGCGGTCCGCTGATCGGCACCACCTTCCAGGGAACCCTTTACGACGGAAAGGGCAACATGTCGGTCACCGGCACCTTCATGCCGGCCTATGGCCTGAACAAGATATTCGGGGAAATCCCGGTGCTCGGCTACGTTCTCGGAAACGGCCGCGACCGCGGCCTGATCGGCATCACCTACAAGCTGTCCGGCGAAGCCAAGTCACCGAAACTGCAGATCAATCCGATCTCGGCCATTGCGCCTGGCATCTTCCGTTCGATCTTCGAGTTCCGCTAGGCGCGGCCGGCCCGGCCGGTCAGACCGGCCGGATCAGCGCGTGTTTCTTCTTGCCGAGCGACAGCTTGATCACGCCCTCGGCGTTCACGTCATTCATGGAAACGGACGCCCGGTCGTCTTCAACAGGCCGGTCGTTGACCTTGACCGCGCCGCCCTTCACATGACGGCGCATCTCGCCATTGGATGCCGCCAGTCCCGCCGCCACGAAGGCGGCCAGCACGCCCATGCCGCCGGTCAGTTCGGAGGCGGCGATTTCCACGGTCGGCAGGTCAGCGCCAAGCGCGCCTTCCTCGAAGGTGCGGCGCGCCGTTTCCGCCGCGTCGTCGGCGGCCTGGCGGCCATGTAGCATGGCGGTCACTTCCGTTGCCAGAACCTTCTTGGCCTCGTTGATCTCCGAGCCGCCGAGGGCTGCCAGCCTGGCGATCTCGTCCATCGGCAGCACCGTGTAGAGCTTGAGGAAGCGTTCGACGTCGGCATCCTCGGTGTTGCGCCAGTACTGCCAGAATTCGTAGGGGCTCAGCATGTCGCCGTTTAGCCAGACCGCGCCATTGGCCGTCTTGCCCATCTTGGCGCCGGACGATGTGGTCAGCAGCGGCGAGGTCAGCGCATAGAGTTGCGGCGTGCCCATGCGGTGGCCGAGATCGATGCCGTTGACGATGTTGCCCCACTGGTCCGAACCGCCCATCTGCAGGCGGCAGCCCTCGCGCCGGTTCAGTTCGACGAAATCATAGGCCTGAAGGATCATGTAGTTGAATTCGAGGAAGGACAGCGACTGTTCGCGGTCGAGGCGCATCTTCACCGAATCGAAGGACAGCATGCGGTTGACCGAGAAATGCCGGCCGACGTCGCGCAGGAATTCCACATAATTGATGTCCATCAGCCAGTCGGCATTGTTGAGCATCAGCGCCTTGCCGCCGCCGAAATCGAGATATTGGGCGAAGGATTGCCTGATGCCTTCCAGATTGGTCGCGATGTCATCGGCGGTCAGCAGCTTGCGCGCCTCGTCCTTGAAGGACGGATCGCCGATCATCGAGGTGCCGCCGCCCATCAGCGCGATGGGCCGGTGGCCGGTCTTCTGCAGCCAGTGCAGCATCATGATCTGGATCAGCGAACCGGCATGGAGACTCTTCGCCGTCGCATCGAAGCCGATATAAGCCGTCACCTGCTCCTTGCCGAACAGGTCGTCGAGACCCTGGTCGTCGGAGGTCTGGTGGATGAATCCGCGCTCGCTCATGGTGCGCAGGAAATCGGACTTGAAGGCGGACATCGGCTTGTTTCCGGATTTTGCTGTGACGAGGAGCCGTGCCGGGTGGTGCAACGGCCCGCGCGGCTTTAACACTATCCCGGCGGGATTCACAAGAACGGGCGGTTTCCATGGCGCTTGCACGCGCGATCGGGCTGATGAGCGGCACCTCGATGGACGGCATCGACATTGCCTGCGTCGAGACCGACGGCGAGGCCGCAGTGAAGCGCGGGCCATCGGGCTTCGTGCCCTATGAAGCGGCCTTCCGGCGCCGCATCGAGGCTTCGCTGGAGACGGCGAAGGCGATCGAGCGGCGCGACGACCGGCCCGGCGGCCTGTCCGCGCTGGAAGCGGAGATCACCCGCCGCCATGCCGTGGCGGTCGATGCCTTCCTGAAGGATAATGGCTGGCCGGCGGGCGACATCGCCGTCATCGGCTTTCATGGCCAGACCGTGCTCCATCGTCCGGAAAAGGCGCTGACCGTGCAACTGGGCGACGGCGCCGCGCTGGCTCGCGACACCGGCGTGCCGGTCGTCTTCGACATGCGCGCAAACGACATGCGCCATGGCGGGCAGGGCGCGCCGCTGGTGCCGGCGTATCATGCTGCAATTGCGCGCGCGCTGGCGCCGGGCCGTGTCGCGTTTCCGGTCATGGCGGTCAATGTCGGCGGCATTTCCAATGTCACCTGGGTTCCGGAGGCGGGGGCGCCGGTGGCCTTCGATTCCGGACCGGGCAATGCGCTGATCGACCAGTGGGTCCAGGCCGTGGCCGGCATTCCCTACGATGATGGCGGCCGCATTGCGTCAGAGGGCGTGGTGATCGCAGCCGCGCTGGCCCGCTACATGGACAATCCGTACTTCGCCCGCGACGGCGCGAAGTCGCTTGACCGAAACGATTTCACGCTCGATCCGCTGGGCAAGGCGGAACTGGCCGACGGCGCGCGCACGCTTGCGGCCGTGACGGCCCATGCCATCGCCAGGGCAGCCGAGCATGTGCCGGAGCGCCCGCGCACATGGGTGCTGTGCGGCGGCGGGCGGAAGAACGGGCTGATCCGGCGGGAACTGGAAACGCTTGTGGAACCGGCACATGTCCTCGTCGCCGAGGACCTGGGCTGGAACGGCGATTCCATGGAAGCGGAAGCCTGGGCCTATCTGGCGGTGCGCGCCCTCAAGGGACTGCCGCTCACCTGGCCCACGACCACCGGCTGCCGCGAACCGGTGACCGGTGGCGTGCTGGAACGGCCCGGCGGATGACGGTCAGCGCAGGCGTTTCGGCTTGGGCGCGGCCAGTTCGCCGCGCAGGCGCGCTTCCAGGTAGTCCGAGCAGTTTTCGATAAGCTCGTCCTCGCGCCCGGTGAAGAAGTGGTTGGCGCCTTCCATCGTGTTCTGCGTGATGGTGATGCCCTTCTGCTGGTGCAGCTTGTCCACAAGTCCCTGGACGTCCTTGGCCGGGGCGACCTTGTCGCTGTCCCCGTGAATGATCAGGCCGGAGGAGGGGCAGGGCGCCAGGAAGGAGAAGTCGTAGATGTTGGGCTGCGGCGCGATGGAGATGAAGCCCTCGATCTCGGGCCGGCGCATCAGCAACTGCATGCCGATCCAGGCGCCGAAGGAATAACCGGCGACCCAGCAGGACTTGGAATCGGGATGCAGCGACTGCACCCAGTCGAGCGCGGCGGCGGCGTCCGAAAGCTCGCCCGAACCGTGGTCGAACTCGCCCTGGCTGCGGCCGATGCCGCGGAAATTGAAGCGCAGCGTGGTGAAACCGCGCTTCTGGAACATGTAGAAAAGGTCGTAGACGATCTTGTTGTTCATCGTCCCGCCGAACTGCGGATGCGGGTGCAGCACCATCGCGATCGGTGCGTTCTTTTCCTTCGACGGCTGATATCGGCCTTCGAGACGGCCCGCGGGCCCGGCGAAAATGACCTCTGGCATGGTCGGTCCTTCTTGTCTGGAGGCGCTCCCGGACTGCGCGAAAGGTGAAGGCCGCGCGGCTTGACGGGGACTGGCGCACTCCCTAGAAACACGTTTAGAATAGTTCTAAGAGGTGGTTTGACAGCCTCTGGCGGACGGCTTGATAGGACAGTCAGGCCTTTCGTTTCAAGAAAATAACGACTTCGCGTGCATTTGGGTGCGCTGGGAGAGCAACTGTAACCATGGCGAGGACGCCGGCCTACCTCGATTACAACGCCAGTGCGCCGCTGCTCGACAGCGCGCGCGCTGCGCTTGTGTCGGCGCTGGCGGCAGACGCCAACCCTTCCTCGGTGCATCGTGCCGGCAAGGCCGCGCGCCGCGTCGTGGAGGATGCGCGTCGTCAGGTCGCCGCGCTGGTCGGCGCTTCACCCGAGCACGTTGTCTTCACGTCGGGCGCCACCGAGGCCGCCACGACCCTGTTGACGCCGCAGTGGCGCATGGGCCGCGCGCCGCTCACCTGCTCGCATCTCCATGTGCTGGCGAGCGACCATCCCTGCCTGCTGGCCGGCGGACGGTTCCCCGCCGGAAAGGTCACGCGGCTTCCCGTCGGTCCGGACGGGCTTGTGGACATCGCAGCCATGCGCCGGGCGCTGGAAGCCCACGACGCCGAGACCGGGCTGCCGCTGGTCGCCCTCCATGCCGCCAACAACGAGACCGGCGTGCTGCAGTCGCTGGATGCCGTGCGCGCGCTTGTGGCCGAGGCAGGCGGCGTGCTTGTGGTCGATGCCGTACAGGCTGCGGGGCGTGTTTCCATCGACATGGCAGCCGGTTACGCCGATTTCCTGATTCTCTCCGCGCACAAGCTGGGCGGACCGCGCGGCGTTGGCGCCTTCGTTGCCCGCGAGGGCCTGCTGATGCCCGAACCGCTCATCCGGGGCGGCGGTCAGGAGCGCGGCCATCGTGCCGGCACGGAAAATGCCGCCGGCATTGCAGGCTTCGGCGCCGCTGCCGAAGAGGCCGGGCGGGCACTGCCTCACATGGCGGATGTGAAAGCCATGCGTGACCGCTTCGAGGCGCGGCTTGAGGAAATCGCACCGGGCGTGGTGATCCACGGGCGCACCGCCCTGCGTATCGCCAACACGTCGTTCTTTTCGTTGCCGGGTATCAAGGCGGAGACGGCTCAGATTGCGCTGGACCTGGAAGGGCTTCAGGTCTCCGCGGGCTCCGCCTGTTCCTCGGGCAAGGTGGGGCCGAGCCACGTACTGGAGGCGATGGGCGCGGATGCGGCGCTCGGCGCGCTACGCGTCTCGATCGGCCGGACGACGGCCTGGGACGAACTGGAGCGCCTGCTGCAGGCGATCGGAATTCTGCTGGCGCGCCGCAAGGCCGCGTGAGCACGAAAGGGCTGGCCCGCAGGCCTTGGGAATGCGGGGGGACAGGCGGGAAAAACAGGGCGGCGCGCCGCTTTCATTTCCCGTCCGGCTCACTAGATAAGGGGTACGGTCCCGCGCGTGCGGGACATGCCATATGACGTCGACAACTGCCGGACCTTGAATCCGGCAAGGATGGAGAACGCCAATGCCTGCCGTGCAGGAGACGATCGAGCAGGTCCGCAAGATCGATGTGGACCAGTACAAATATGGTTTCGAGACGCTGATCGAGATGGACAAGGCCCCGCCCGGCCTGTCCGAGGACATCATCCGCCTCATCTCCCACAAAAAGAACGAACCGGACTGGATGCTGGAATGGCGTCTGGACGCGTTCCGCCGCTGGCAGACCATGATCGAGCCCAGCTGGGCGCGCGTGGACTACCCGGAGATCGACTTCCAGGCGCTGAGCTATTACGCCGCGCCGAAGGCACAGGCCGGGCCGAAATCGCTGGACGAGGTCGATCCGGAACTCCTCGCCACCTATGAGAAGCTCGGCATCCCGCTGAAAGAGCAGGAAATCCTGGCCGGTGTTCGCAAGCCCGGCGAGAAGAGCGAACTCGACGAGGTCGGCGACAATGTCTATGCCTCGGGCCGCGTCGCCGTCGATGCCGTGTTCGACAGCGTTTCCGTCGTCACCACCTTCAAGGAGGAACTGGCCAAGGCGGGCGTCATCTTCTGCTCGATCTCCGAGGCCATTCGCGAGCATCCCGAACTCGTCCAGAAATATCTGGGCTCCGTGGTGCCGAAGACCGACAATTTCTATGCCACGCTGAATTCCGCGGTCTTTACCGACGGCTCCTTCGTCTTCGTGCCGAAGGGCGTGCGCTGCCCGATGGAACTGTCCACCTATTTCCGCATCAACGAGAAGAACACCGGCCAGTTCGAGCGCACCCTCATCATCGCCGAGGAAGGTGCCTACGTCTCCTACCTGGAGGGGTGCACCGCGCCGCAGCGCGACGAGAACCAGCTTCACGCCGCCGTGGTCGAACTGGTCGCGCTCGACGATGCCGAGATCAAGTATTCCACCGTCCAGAACTGGTATCCCGGCGACAAGGACGGCAAGGGCGGCATCTACAATTTCGTCACCAAGCGCGGCGATTGCCGCGGCACCAATTCCAAGATTTCGTGGACGCAGGTCGAGACCGGTTCCGCGATCACCTGGAAGTATCCGTCCTGCATCCTGCGCGGCGACAATTCACGCGGCGAGTTCTACTCCATCGCCGTGTCGAACGGTCACCAGCAGATCGACAGCGGCACCAAGATGCTGCACCTGGGCAAGAACACGACCAGCCGCATCATTTCCAAGGGTATCTCCGCGGGCAATTCCAACAATACCTATCGCGGCCAGGTCTCCGTTCACCGCAAGGCGGAAAATGCCCGCAACTTCACCCAGTGCGACAGCCTGCTGATCGGCAATGACTGCGGCGCCCACACCGTGCCCTACATCGAGGCGAAGAATTCCTCGGCCAAGCTGGAGCACGAGGCCACCACGTCGAAGATTTCCGAGGACCAGCTCTTCTACGTCATGCAGCGCGGCATTCCGGAAGAGGAGGCCATCGCGCTCATCGTCAACGGCTTCGTCAAGGAAGTCATCCAGGAACTGCCGATGGAATTCGCAGTCGAGGCGCAGAAGCTGATCGGCATCTCGCTGGAAGGCAGCGTCGGATGATGTCCGCCGCACGCGTCAAGCCAGGGCTTGTTCCCGGGACCTGCGCAGCGGGGAAATGCCATGGCTGAGAGGAAACCGGGAAAGGGCGCTGAAACCGCTGCCGGGGCGATCTCCATCCTGGTCGCCTGCGCACTGGGCTTCTGGCTTGCGCCCTTCGGCTCGCCGCTGACAAGCGCAGCCATCCTGGGTGCCATCGCCGGCATCAGCTTTGCCGCCCGCGGCCTTTTCCGGGCCCGCGGCTAGAACAAACCGGCGCGGCCCGGCCGCGCAATCGAAACAGATGGCCGCAATGGCCGACCGAAGACGGAAAACACCGAAATGCTCGAGATCAAGAACCTGCACGCCCGCATCGCCGAAGACGGCACCGAGATCATCAAGGGCCTCGACCTGACCGTGAAGAAGGGCGAGGTCGCCGCCATCATGGGGCCGAACGGCTCCGGCAAGTCGACCCTGTCCTATGTCATCGCCGGACGCGAGGACTACGAGGTGACCGAGGGCGACATCCTGTGGAACGGCGAAAGCGTTCTGGAAATGGACCCGGCCGAACGGGCCGCCTCCGGCGTTTTCCTTGCCTTCCAGTATCCCATGGAAATTCCCGGCGTCGCCACGATGGAGTTCCTGAAGACGGCCCTGAACGCCCAGCACAAGGCCCGCGGCGAGGAACCGCTGAAGATCCCGGAACTGATGCGCAAGGTGAAGGAGGCTGCCTCCAGCCTCGAAATGGACCTGGGCATGTTGAAGCGCCCGCTCAATGTCGGCTTTTCGGGCGGTGAGAAGAAGCGCGCCGAAATCCTCCAGATGAAACTGCTGGAGCCGTCCCTCTGCGTGCTTGACGAAACCGATTCCGGCCTCGACATCGACGCGCTGAAGGTCGTCGCCGATGGCGTGAACGCGCTGCGCTCGCCCGATCGCGCCTTCCTCGTCATCACCCACTACCAGCGCCTGCTTGATCACATCGTGCCGGATACGGTGCACGTCCTCTACAAGGGCCGCATCATCAAGTCTGGTGGCGCGGAACTGGCGCTGCACCTGGAGCAGAACGGCTATGCCGACGTGATCGGCGAAGCGGCGTGAGGTGTCTGCAATGAACATACGGACCGTACCCAAGCCGACGCCCGCCGAACAGGCGCTCATCGACAGCTACGAGGAGCGCTTCTCGCGGCTTGCCGGCAATCCCGATGTCGTGCGTGCCCGCGACGAGGCATTCGCCGGCCTTCGCAATGCGGGCCTGCCGACGCGCCGCGTCGAGGCGTGGCATTACACCGACCTGCGCCGCCTTCTCTCCGACGTCCCCGCCTACGATCCGGAAGCCCAGGCCGACCCGGTCGGGGAATTGCTGGAACACTCCGCCATCGCCATCGCCGCCAACGGGCAGGCGCTGCAGGCCGACGACAACATCGACGGCGTGACCTGGCGCCCGCTCACCGACCTGCTGGCGGACGGGTCGCTGGCCGGTGCGCTTGCGCCGCGAAACGGGGATGATCCCATCGGCGCACTGAACGCGGCGCTTGTGTCCGGCGGCTGGGCCCTGGACATCGAGGCCGGTGCCGATCTCGACGTTCCGGTCGAAATCCAGAATGTCCACGCCGGCGGCCAGGTGCATGTCCGCTTTCCGGTCACCGTCGGGGCGGGTGCCAGGGCCACCGTCGTGGAACGCCAGACCGGGCGTGGTGCCGCGCTTGTCACGTCAGTGACGGACATTGAAATCGGCGAGGGCGCCGCGGTCGACTGGATCGTGCTGCAGGAGCAGCCCGACACGGCATCGCTCCTGGCCAGTTTCACCGCCCGGCTCGCCCGCGACGCAAAGCTGCGCCTCTTCATCATGAATGCCGGCGGCAAGCTGGTTCGCGAGGAAGTGGTTGTCGCGGTGAAGGGCGAGGGGGCCGATTTCCAGTTGCGAACGGTCAACCTGCTGGCCGGCGAGGGCCACACCGACCTGACCATGGTGCTCGACCACACCGTGCCGTCCACGACATCCACCGAGGTCGTGCGCAACGTCGTGACCGGCAAGGCCAAGGGCGTTTTCCAGGGCCGCATCAATGTGCACCGGATCGCCCAGAAGACCGATGCGCGCATGGCCTGCAACACGTTGCTCATGTCGGACGACGCGGATTTCTCCGCCAAGCCGGAACTGGAAATCTTCGCCGACGACGTGGCCTGCGGCCATGGCGCCACCGTGGCCGAGATCGACCACGATCACCTGTTTTACCTGATGGCGCGCGGCATTCCCGAAAAGGAAGCCCGGCGCCTCCTGGTCAAGGCATTTGTTGCCGAGGTGATCGAGGAACTGGACAACGAGGCGCTTGTCGCCGCGCTCGAGGAACGGCTGGATGGCTGGTTTGCGGACAATGGCTGAGGCCAGGCCGGCGAACGCCCGATATGCCGGGATTTGCGAAACGGCAATGACGGGCACCGGTGCGGCGCGCTATTGCCGACCTGATCGAAGGGCCGCCCATGCAATGACGAGCGGAGAAGGCCATGGCTGAGACGCTGACACGCAATGCCTATGACGTCGAGGCTGTCCGCCGCGACTTCCCGATCCTGGCGCGCCAGGTGCACGGCAAGCCGCTGGTCTATCTCGACAATGGCGCTTCGGCGCAGAAGCCGCAGGCCGTCATCGACGCGGTGACGCATGCCTATTCGCATGAATATGCCAATGTGCATCGCGGCCTGCATTTCCTCTCCAACGCCGCCACGGACGCCTATGAAGGCGCGCGCGAGAAGGTCCGCGCCTTCCTCAATGCCGGGTCGGTGGACGAGATCGTCTTCACGAAGTCGGCGACGGAATCGATCAACACGGTCGCCTATGGCCACGCCCTTGCCCATCTCGGCGAGGGCGACGAGATCGTGCTTTCGATCATGGAGCACCATTCCAACATCGTGCCCTGGCATTTCGTGCGCGAACGCAACGGCGCGAAACTGGTCTGGGCCCCGGTGACGGATGACGGCGCCTTCGACATGGAGGCTTTCACCGCCTGCCTGAGCGAGCGGACGAAACTCATCGCCATAACGCACATGTCCAACGTGCTTGGCACGGTGACACCGGTGAAGGAGATCTGCCGCATCGCCCACGAGCGCGGCATTCCCGTGCTTGTCGATGGCAGCCAGGCCGCCGTCCACATGCCCGTCGACGTGCAGGATCTGGGCTGCGACTGGTATGTCTTCACCGGCCACAAGGTCTATGGTCCCTCGGGCATCGGCGTGCTCTACGGCAGGAAGGAACGGCTGGAAGCCATGCGCCCCTTCATGGGCGGCGGCGAGATGATCGAGGACGTCAGCGAGGACAAGGTGACCTACAACCACCCGCCGCACCGCTTCGAGGCCGGCACGCCGCCCATCGTCCAGGCGATCGGTCTGGGCGCGGCGCTGGACTACATGCAGACGCTCGGCCGCGAGGCCATCGCAGCCCATGAGGCAGCCTTGCGTGATTACGCCCATGAGCGCCTGTCGCGCATCAATTCGCTGCGCATTTTCGGAACCGCGCCTGACAAGGGCGCCATCGTCTCCTTCGAGATGGAGGGCATCCACGCCCACGATGTCTCGATGGTGATCGACAGGGCAGGGGTGGCCGTGCGCGCCGGCACCCATTGCGCCCAGCCTTTGCTCAAGCGCTATGGCGTGACATCGACCTGCCGCGCCTCTTTCGGTCTCTACAACACCCATGCCGAGGTTGACGCCCTGGCAGAAGCGTTGGAAAAGGCCCGCAACTTCTTTGGATGAATGCCATGACAGATGAACAGGCCCAGAAAACAGACACCGCAGCCGATGACGGGCTGCATGCGTCCTCGGCCATTCCCGCCGAAGAACTGGCCCGTCTGACCGACGATATCGTCGGCGCGCTCAAGACCGTCTACGATCCGGAAATCCCGGCCGATATCTACGAACTCGGCCTGATCTACCGCATCGACATCGAGGACGACCGTTCCGTGTCGATCCTGATGACCCTGACGGCGCCCGGCTGCCCCGTGGCCGGCGAGATGCCGGGCTGGGTGCAGAACGCGGTAAGTTCCGTCGAAGGCGTCGGCCAGGTGGACGTGGCCATGACCTTCGATCCGCCCTGGACGCCCGACCGCATGTCGGAGGAAGCCCAGGTCGCCGTCGGCTGGTATTGATGGCGCGCCGGGGCCGGCCTTGCGCTATGCCCTTGCATGCCCCATCTTTGAAGATGTGAGTTACAGCCCGAAACCCGTTGCGCAGGCCTTGAACCTGCGTTGAATGGAGGAAGAATGGCCCGTTTTGAAATCATGACCATGACCGATGCCGCCGCTGCGCGGGTGCGCGAGGTCGTGGAAACAAAAGATGGTGTGCTTGGCGTGCGCGTCGGCATCAAGAAGGGCGGCTGCGCCGGCATGGAATACACCATTGATGCCGTCACCGAGCCGGATGAAAAGGACGACGTGATCGAGCACGGCGGCGCGAAGGTCTGGGTCGATCCCGCCGCGACGCTGTACCTGATTGGAACCCAGATGGATTTCGAGGTCACGACGCTGCGCAGCGGGTTCGTCTTCAACAATCCGAACCAGTCGTCAGCCTGCGGTTGCGGCGAATCCGTGGAACTCAGGCCGGCGGATCTGAAGGCGCTGGCCGAGGCGCGCGGCACGGCCTGAACCGGCCTCCCGGTCCGGTACCCATGAAATGCAAAAAGGACCCGCAAAGGGTCCTTTTTCACGTCCAGTTCCGGAAAACCGGTGCGCTCAGCGCACCGCGATCTTCATGAAGGCCGGCACATCGTCGCCGAATCCGACCGGGGCCGGTTCGTTGTCGCGTTCCTCGCGCCGGCGACGCGGACGATCCTCGTCCGGCTTCGGCGTGCGCCGCTCGGGTGCGGCCGGCTTGCGGCTTTCGCGCACCGGCAACTGTTCGACGGGCTCGGTTGCGGCCTCTTCCTCACGGCTTTCGGTCCGCGGCTTGCGTTCACGCTTCGGCCGGTCGCCGCCTCTTGTGGAGGTGCTCTTTTCGGATTTGCGCGTGCTGCCGCGCCGTCCGCGCGACGTCTCCGGCGCGCTGTCGGCTTCGCTCAGCGTCGACAGATCGCCGTCCAGCCATTCCAGTTCGCGTCCGAGCATCCTCTCGATGGATTCGAGATACTTCCGGTCCGCCTTGGCGACCAGCGAGAAGGCCTTGCCCGACCTTCCGGCGCGGCCGGTGCGGCCGATCCGGTGGACATAGTCCTCCGCGTGAATCGGCAGGTTGAAGTTGAACACATGGCTGACATCGGGAATGTCGAGGCCGCGCGCGGCCACGTCCGAGGCGACCAGCAGCTTCAGCTTGTTGTCGCGGAATCCCTGGAGCATGGCCATGCGGGCGCGCTGGTCCATGTCGCCATGCAGCGCCCCGGCGTCGAAGTCATGCTTGACCAGCGAGCGGAACAGTTCCGAGACGTCGCGCTTGCGGTTGCAGAAGACGATGGCGTTCTTCAATTCGCCGGTTTCTTCCTCCGCGCGGATGATGTCGCGCAGCTTGGCGCGCCGGTCCCAGTCCTTCGGACCGCACTTGACGAGGCGCTGGGTCACGGTTTCGGCCGTCGAGGACGCCTTGGCCACTTCCACGCGCACAGGGGCGTGCAGGAACTGTTCGGTCAGGCGGGTGATCTCCGGCGGCATGGTGGCCGAGAAGAACAGCGTCTGGCGGGTGAACGGGATCAGCTTGCAGATGCGCTCGATGTCCGGGATGAAGCCCATGTCGAGCATCCGGTCTGCTTCGTCGATGACGAGGATCTCGACGCCGTTGAGCAGCAGCTTGCCGCGCTCGAAGTGATCCAGCATGCGGCCCGGCGTGGCGATCAGCACGTCGGCGCCGCGCTCCAGCTTGCGGTCCTGGTCCTCGAAGGAAACGCCGCCGATCAGCAGCGCCACGTTGAGGCGGTGGTTCTTGCCGTACTTGACGAAGTTGTCCTCCACCTGCGCGGCCAGTTCGCGCGTCGGTTCAAGGATCAGCGTGCGCGGCATGCGTGCCCGCGCGCGGCCCTTTTCCAGCCGGGTCAGCATGGGCAGCACGAACGAGGCGGTCTTGCCGGTCCCGGTCTGGGCAATGCCCAGCACGTCCTTGTTGGCCAGGGCGTGGGGAATGGCTTGCGCCTGGATCGGTGTCGGCGTGGTATAGCCGGCATCCGTGACGGCGGAGAGAACCTTCGGCGACAGGCCGAGATCGGCAAACGTCACGTCAGGGGCTTGGTTGTTTTCGTCAGATGACACGTGGTTTGGGTCTCTTGATCAGAGTATTGTGCGCAATCGGGCACGGTTTCGCGGTGGTTATGTCCGGCGATTTCGCTTCGCCCTACGGGTCATCCGCGAGAAAGTCAACAGTTTCCGTCGATTCGCGGCGTTTGCGCCGCCGATATGGTCAATAACGGAACTGTTCCGCCAGGATACGCTCGTCCCAGCCGTGTTCGGCGTCGAACAGCAGCGTTGCGCTGACGGAGCGCGACTCCCGGATCGTGACCTTGACCACCGACTTGACCTCCGAATGGTCAGCCACCGCGTTGACCGGCCGCTTGCCCGGCTCCAGGATGTCGAAGACCACCGTCACATGGTTGGGCAGCAGGGCGCCGCGCCAGCGCCTTGGCCGGAACGGGCTGACGGGCGTCAGCGCCAGCAGCGGTGCGTCCAGCGGGATGATCGGGCCATGGGCCGACAGGTTGTAGGCCGTCGATCCGGCCGGCGTCGCCACCATCACCCCGTCGCAGATGAGTTCGTCGAGCCGCACCTTGCCATCCACCGTGATGCGGATCTTGGCCGCCTGGAAGGACTGGCGCAGCAGCGACACCTCGTTGAGCGCATTGGCGTGATGCACGGCGCCGGCATCATCCACCGCCACCATGCGCAGCGGGCGGATGGTCTCTCCCGTGGCCGAAGCGATCCGTTCGCGCAGGTCCGTTTCCCGGTATTCGTTCATCAGGAAGCCGATCGTGCCGCGGTTCATGCCGTAGATGCGCCGGCCACTGTCCATTGTCTCGTGCAGCGTCTGAAGCATGAAGCCGTCACCGCCCAGCGCAACGATGACATCGGCGCGCTCGGGGTCCTCCTGCCCGTAGAGCGCGGCAAGGCGCCGCGCGGCCTCGCGCGCTTCCGGCGTGTCGGCCGCCTGGAAGGCGAGGCTGAGCTGTTCGGCCGGCTTGTCGAGCACGGGCATGGTCCTTCGCAAGTTCAACGGACGATTGGCCTAGCACGGCCACCGGCCAAGGCCAAGGAGCCAGGGTCAGGTCCGGTTCGCAACCGCCGACGCCCGGACACGGCCGGAGAGCAGCCAAAGGCAGAACGCACTCTCCGCGACAAGCGGCACGACATAGGCCGGCTGGACATAAGGCAGAAGCTCCGGCGCGAAGAAACGGCACAGGCTGCCGGCAAGATAGACCGGCGCGGCAGAGATCAGCCCGATGCCCAGCAGCCGCGCAAACCAGCCCGAGCGGATGACAAGCAGGCCGGTCAGCACGCAATTGACGGCGAAGAAGAAGAGGCCCAGGTCGTAGCCGTGGCGATGCAGGTCGAGGAGGAACAGCATCCCGTCCGCGTCATCCGCCCGAGCGAGCAGCCATGCGCCTTGAAGGGCCAGCAGGCCGGCCGCGATGATCGCCGTCTGGATCAGTCGGAAGACCAGCGCCGCGAGCGAAAGGGCGAGGGAGACGGGCCGGAAGATCAGGAACAGCAGCACGGCGAGCAGGGCATCGCTCATCGCCATGACGAGATCCGCGGCAATCGACAGGCGGAATTGCATCCCGTGCCCGTTGATCGCGGCAAGCGTTGCCGTCGGATCGGCATGGTCGATCAGCGGCCCGCGCAGAAAAGCCTCGGCGCTGACGCCCGCCAGGATGATGAGGAGATAGGCAAGGCCGGCCAGCCGCAAGAGCCAGGCGGGGGGAGGTGCGCTTTGATGGTCCATCGGGCCATGGTTTCAGAAAAGGCGCCGCTTGTCTCCCCGCTTGCGCGCGCTGCGCGCACCGGCTTCGGTCATCGTTTGCCCAGAGGCAAGGTCGCGATGGCGCGAAGGCCCTTTGGCGTCCGGTTTTCCAGCCGAAGCGTCCCGCCATGGGCGAGCAGCAGGCTGCGCGCGATGGAAAGGCCGAGACCGGCCCCGCCGGTCTCCGCATTGCGGCTCTCCTCGCCGCGCACGAAGGGTTCGAACATGCTCTCCAGCCGTTCGCCGGGAATTCCCGGGCCCTCGTCGGCGATCGTCACCACCGCCTCGCCATCCTGTTCGCCAAGCGTGACCTCGGCCTTGCCGCCATAGCGGATGGCATTGTCGATCAGGTTGGAAAAGGCGCGGCCGAGCGCAACGGGCCTGCCGCTGACGGTGAGGCCCTTCGCCACGCCGAACGTGGCGCCACGCTCGCGGCAAAGGCGTTCCAGCAGGGCTTTCAGGTCCACGGGTTGCACCGTCTCGGCATCCTGCGTTCCCTTGGCATAGGCGATGAGGCCTTCCGCCATGACGGTCATCTCGTCCAGGGTGCGGATGATCGGCGCGGCGTCGTCCTCGTCCAGCATTTCCGCGCGGATGCGCAGGCTCGTGATCGGCGTGCGCAGGTCGTGGCCGACGGCGGCCAGCATGCGCATGCGCTCGGCATCGAATCCGGCGATGCGGGCCTGCATGTCGTTGAAAGCGGTGGCCGCCTCGCGCATCTCGCGCACGCCGTCCTCTGGCACCCGCACCGTCCGGTCGCCACGTCCGGCGGCGCGTGCCGCGTCCGCCAGGGCGGCCAGCGGACGCGTCAGGTGACGCACGAAGTAGAGCCCGACGCCCAGCACCGAAACGAGCGACAGCAGCAGGATGGTCAGCATGGCACCCGGCCGGGCCTCGCCGCGCAGGTGGCGCGGCACGAACGACAGAAGGTTGAGCCAGGCCGGTGAATCGTCAACGCCGGCACTCCGGTTGAGGGCGACGGAAATGGCGATCGTGTCCGGCCCGTCGCCGTCAGGCCCGCGCGCCTCGTCGCGCCGCAGGCGAAGGCGTGACCACCGCGAACGGTCGACGACGGCCACCGCGACCGTCCGGCCGGGCAGGGCCTGCGCGATGCGCCGCGCGATGTCCTGCGAGCGGGCATCCGTGGCCGTTGTTTCCACGATGGGACTGTCGGCGATGCGGATGCGCGAGAAACGCGTCGATGCGTCCCGCTCGATGGCCCGCCAGGCGGAAGGGTTCACCGCCTCCAGCGCGGGTACGAGCGAGGTGACCCGCTCGATCTCGCGGGCTTCGCGCGCCGCCTCGTCGAGGCGCTGGCGCTGCGATGACAGCAGGACGCCGGCCACGGCATTGGCCACGATCAGGGCGGCTGCCAGCAGGAGGGCAAAGCGCCATGTCAGGCTGTCGGGCAGCAGGCGTCGCATCGCTCAGGCCTCCGCCACGTCGGCGGCCAGCAGATAGCCGCCGCCCCATTCGGTAACCAGAAGGCGCGGAGCCTTCGCATCCGCCTCGATCTTGCGGCGCAGCCGGCTGATCGTGTTGTCGATGGCCCTGTCATAGGCCTTGGCCTCGCGTCCGGCGGTCAGGTCGAGCAGGCGCGCACGGCTCAGCACCGTGCGCGGGTTGTCGAGAAAGACCGACAACAGCCGGCTTTCGCCCGAGGTCAGGTCTACCGAACGCCCGTCCTCGTGACGAAGCACATGGGCACCCGGATCATGCTCCCAGCCGGCAAAGCGCCGCCGGCCGGATGGCAGCGACGGTTCCGGCGGCGGTACGCGGCGCAGCACGGCGCGGATGCGCGCCAGCAATTCGCGCGGGTTGAACGGCTTGACGATATAGTCGTCGGCCCCAAGCTCCAGCCCGACGATCCTGTCGGCCTCGTCGGCCATCGCTGTCAGCAGGATGACCGGCGGCCCGCCGCGCGCCGCCAGCCAGCGGCACAGGCTCAGGCCGTCCTCGCCCGGCATCATGATGTCGAGCACGACGAGGCTGATCGCCGCTTCCTCGATCGCAAGGCGCGCCTGCGCCGCGTCGGCTGCAAGGCGCGTGCGCATGCCCTGCTTGCGCAGGTACTGGCCCAGCGGTTCGCGAATGTCGCGCGCATCGTCGACGATCAGGATCTGCGGTTCCGAATTGGCGGTCACGGCCTGGGGCTCCGTCCGTTTTGGATCTGCCGCGCACAAGGGAGCCGCGCGCGGCGGTTCTTCATCTTCTAGAGCCTATTGGCCCGGCATGCGCATGCAAAGTTTGTCGCAGGATGTATCAGCCCGGCCACGCGCGACAAACGGCGACAATTCCGGCCATCGGCTGACAAACCTTTTGCGCCGCGAGCGCCTAGCTTGAACTCAAGGGACACGTCACCGGCCGCAAGGCCAGACCCCTTCAGGAAAAGCAAAGGACTTGACCATGAACCGTTCCACTCTTCTCGCCGCCGCCCTCGTCGCCATCACCGTCACCGGCACGGGTGCCGTCGTCGCCATTGCACAGGATGGCGCGCCGCAGGCCATGGGGCAGCAGATGCAGGGCATGAAAATGATGCGCGCCGGCTGGGGCGATGGTGAGCGCGGCTGGGGCCGCCACGGCGGCGAGGGCCGTCACTGGGGCAAGCACCATGGCGGGCGCCATGGCATGGGCGGGCACGGCGGAATGTTCCGCACGCTGTTCACAGAGGTCGATGCCGACAAGGACGGCAAGATCACCCAGGCCGAGATCGACACGTTCCGTGAAGCCAAGGTCGCCAGCGCCGATGCCTCGGGCGACGGATCCCTCTCCATCGAGGAATTCGACACGCTGTACCGTGAATTCACCCGCTCGCGCATGGTCGATGCCTTCCAGCGCCTCGATGACGATGGCGACGGCCAGATCACCAGGGCCGAACTGGATGCCCGACTTGCAAATGTCGTCAAGTTCATGGACCGCAACGGCGATGGCGCGCTGAGCATGGAAGACCGCGGCCGCGGCCGCCGCTGACCGGCCCGCAATGCCGGGGAACGGGCTGGCGCCGGGGCCGGTCCGTTCCCCGTTTCCCTTGAAACGTCAGCGCCGCGATTGCGGTGCGTTGAGGAGCAAGATCATGCTGTCGCGTCTGTCGCCCTGGTGGCTCTGGGCCGTCCTCACAATCCTGCCCGCCATCTGGATCGGGCAGGCCTTCACCTCCGCCAATCCCCGCATCATCCACATTCTCGTCCATCCGACCGGGGAGTTCGCCGCCCGCCTTCTGATCGTGACGCTGATGATCACGCCGCTGACCATGCTTTTCAAGGGCACCGGCCTTGCCCGCTGGCTGCGCAAGAACCGGCGCTATTTCGGCGTGGCCGCCTTCGGCTATGCCGCGCTGCACACGCTCTTCTACCTGGTGGACAAGGCCGCGTTCGCCACTGTCATCGCGGAACTGCCGCGCCTCTACATCTGGACCGGCTGGATCGCCTTCGCCATCTTCATTCCGCTGGCCGTCACCTCGTCGGACCGCTTCGTCCGCGCGATGGGACCGCGCTGGAAATCGCTTCAGCGCTGGACCTATGCCGCAGCCGTGCTGACGCTCGTTCACTGGGCAAGCCTGCACGACTGGGACCATCCGATGGCCGCCATCGTCCACTTCGCGCCTTTGGCCGCGCTCGAAGCCTGGCGCGTCTGGTCCTGGATGCGCCGCAGGTCTGAGCGTCAGGCGCTCGCCTGACCGGCCTCAGGAGGCAAGGACGTCCTTGTACCGGTCGCGCAACACGTTCTTCTGCACCTTGCCCATGGTGTTGCGCGGCAGTTCGTCGATGATGAAGATGCGCTTGGGCTGCTTGAAGCGGGCAAGTCCCGGTGCAATCGCCGCCATCAGGCCGGCTTCATCGGGCGCCGCGCCCGCCTTCGCCACGACCACCGCCACGACGCCTTCGCCGAAATCGGGATGCGGCACCCCGATCACGGCGCTTTCACTGACCCCTGGCGCCTCGTCGAGCGCCAGTTCGATCTCCTTGGGATAGATGTTGTATCCGCCCGAGATGATCAGGTCCTTGGCCCGCCCGACAATGGTGACGTAGCCGTCCGCGTCGATCAGGCCCAGATCGCCGGTGATGAAGTAACCGTCCTCGCGGAATTCCTCGGCGGTCTTTTCCGGCATGTTCCAATAGCCCTTGAAGACGTTGCGGCCCTTCACCTCCAGCACGCCGATGTCCCCGGTCTCCAGGATGCGCCCGGTCTCCGGATCGGCCACGCGCACCTCGACGCCCGGCAGCGGGAAGCCGACGGTGCCGGCCCGGCGCTCCCCTTCATAGGGGTTCGACGTGTTCATGTTGGTCTCCGTCATGCCGTAGCGTTCGAGAATGCGATGGCCGGTGCGGGCCTCGAAATCGGCATGGGTCTCGGCCAGCAGGGGCGCCGAGCCGGAAATGAAAAGCCGCATGTGCGCGGTGGAATCGCGGGTCAGGCGCGGGTCGCCCAGCAGTCGCGTGTAGAAGGTCGGCACACCCATCATCGTGGTCGAGCGGGGCAGGGCGTGGAACATCAGGTCCAGGTCCGGTCCGGGCAGGAAGATCATCGCGGCCCCGGCGAGCAGGATGACATTGGTGGCCACGAACAGGCCATGCGTATGGAAGATCGGCAGCGCGTGCAGCAGCACGTCGTCGCTGGCAAAACGCCAGTAGTCGACCAGCGATTCGGCGTTGGACAGCAGGTTGTCATGTGTCAGCATGGCGCCCTTGGAGCGGCCTGTCGTACCCGACGTGTAGAGAAACGCGGCCAGGTCGTCCGGTCCGCGCCTTGCCGGTTCGAAATGCGCCGGCGCGCCGCTCGTGGCCTGCGCCAATGTGCCCGAACCGTCGCCGTCAAGCGTCAGCAGGCCAGCCCCGGCCCCTTGCGCTATGGGGGCGAGCGCTTCCACCGCGCTGCTGTCGCAGACCAGCAGTTTTGCCCCTGCATCGGTGACGAAATAGGCCACTTCGCTGGCGGTGTAGGCGGTGTTGAGCGGCAGGAAGATCGCGCCCGCCTTGACGCAGGCGGCATACAGCGCCAGCGCCTCCGGCGACTTCTTCACCTGCACGGCGACGCGGTCGCCGGTTCGCACGCCCGCGCCGCGTAGCGCATGGGCGAAACGGGATGCCGTCTCCAGAAAGGCGCGGTAAGGGATTTCGCGGCCGTCCGGCAGGATCAGGAAGGTTCGGTCGCTGGTCTCGTGGCGGGCGAAGAGACGATCATGGAGAAGGTTTGCCATCGTGTTTTCGCTGTCCGCTCCGTCGCAAGTCAGATGTGGCACACGATAGGGTCAATCGGCCTCCGGGGGAAGCCGACAACCGCTTCCACCGCGCGGGCCACCTGCAACAGCCGGGCCTCGCCGCGCGGCGGCCCGACAAGCTGGATGCCGACCGGCATGCCCGAAGCGGTAAATCCGGCCGGAAGCACAATGGCCGGCAGGCCCGTGGCGGTCGCCAGGAAGGAAAAGCGCAGCCAGTCGACATAATCCGTCACCGGTTCGCCATCGACGAAGGCCGGGAATTCCTCTTCCACCAGACCCGGTTCCAGCCCCGTGACAGGGATGGCGAGCACATCGTAGCCTCGCAGGAATGTTCGCATCGCGTGGTAGAGCACGGTGCGCTGGCGCATCGCGTCATAGATCTGTTCCGTGGTCAGCCGGCGGCCGAATTCGGTGTTTTCCCGCAATGTCTGCTTGAAATGCGCCTGGACAGCATCCGGCAGGTAGCCGTTGACCGAGCCGTAATGCACGCCGCGCAGCGTGACATAGGTTTTATAGAGGTCCGGCAGGTCCGGACAGGCTTCCTCTACTGTCCCGCCGGCGGCAGCCACCTTCTCCATGGCCGCGCGCAGCACGCCGCGAATGTTCGCCTCGACCGGCGCGAAACCGCCCTGGTCCTCGGAGAAGGCGATGCGGACGGCGCCATCGGCCCGGTTTACCGCTTTCTGGAACGGTTCGCGCGGCGCTTCGAGCGAGATCGGCATTTCGGGAATGAAGCCGGCCATGGTGTCGAGGAACAGCGCCAGGTCGCCCACGTCGCGCGCCATCGGCCCGGAAATGCCCTCGATGGAAAAGGCGGTGGCAGCCGGTCCGCCGCCGCAGCGCCCGGGCGAGGGCCGCAGTCCGACCACGCCGCAAAAGGCCGCCGGCGTGCGCAGTGATCCGGCAAGATCGGAGCCCTGCGCCAGCCAGCATTCGCCGGTTGCCACCGAAACGGCCGCGCCGCCGGACGAGCCGCCTGCATTCTTGCGTGTGTCCCAAGGATTGCGGGTATATCCGAAGACGGCGTTGAACGTGTTGCCGCCCGCGCCGAATTCCGGCGTGTTGGTCTTGCCGATCACCACCCCGCCGCGCCGCTCGATCCGTTCGACAAGCGGGTCGTTCGCCTCAGGCACGAAATCCCTGAGCGCCACATTGCCATAGGTCGTGCGAACGCCGGAGACCATGGTCAGGTCCTTGATGGTGATGGGCAGGCCGGCCAGCCAGCCCGGTTCGTTGCCGTGCGCCCTCGCATCCGCCTCCAGGCGCCGCAGGGCGGACCGGGCCCGTTCCTCGCAGACGGTGACGGTTGCGTTGACGACGGGCTCCACCTCGGCGATCCGCGTCAGCGCGGCATCGAGCAGGTCTTCGGGCGCGATATCGCCCGATTTGAGCATTTCGACCGCCTCGCGGGCTGGCAGTGCACAAAGATCCGGCCCGGTATAGCGAGTCTCGGGTATCGTCACGTCAGTATCCTTTTCAGTTACAATAAAAGAGAGATCGAATACTTGGTCGAAAATATCCGTTGCATTAAAATTTTGCAACTTAAGATTATATTTGAAAATCAATATATAAGCAGAAAGGCTGCTTCCGGAAACGCCGCCTGGACGTTTCGAAGCGCCTTCCCGTCCGTCATTGCCGCTGACATTTGGTGTCTGCCGTAGCGTCAGCAGGCGTTGCGCATTGCCTCGAGGATCACATGCGCGGAGGCGGCGCCCGGATCGACATGACCGATGGAGCGTGCGCCGAGCTTGGCGGAACGGCCCCGCCGGCTTTCCAGCGTGGCGGTATGGTCGCGGCCGCGCCGGGCGCCCTCGACGGCTGCGTCGAGACAGGCGGCCAGTCCGGCGCCTTCCGCGAGCGCAGCCTTCGCCGCCTCGGCGGCCGGCCCCCAGGCGTCAATCATTGTCTTGTCGCCACGGACGGCGCCGCCCCGTTTCAGGATCCCGTCATGCATGCCCCCGATCCAGGCCACCATGGCGGCCGCGTCCAGGTTCAGCCGGTCGGATACCGCTTCGCCGGCAGCGCGGAAGGCGCTCGCATAAAGCGGGCCGGAAGAGGCGCCGACCGCGTCGAGAAAGGCCTTGGCCATGCGCATGCAGCTTTGCGTGACCGTCTCGTCGCCGGGCGCTTCGTCGAGCGCCTTGTTTGCCGCCGTCCAGCCGATATCCATCGTCACGCCATGATCGCCGTCGCCGATCACGCCATCCAGTTCCGAAAGCCAGTCGCGCTTGAGCGCGATGGCCTCGCCGGCTGCCTTCATCATGGACCGGAAGAGGGCAGGGCTCACGGGCCCGTCCGTCTTCAGCGCCGAGCGGTCGATAACCGTCGCGGTCTCCGCCTTGCCGCCGTGGCGGCGGGTGCGCGGGCCGGATGACGCGGCGGGCAGGCTGCCGCCGACGGTCAGCGCCGGAGTCCGGCAAGGCGTGTCCAGCAGCAGCGTCAGGTCGTCGTCGAGCTTCATCAGCGTGATCGAAGCGCCGGCCATTTCCAGCGAGGTGGCGTATTCGCCGACCCAGGAATGATGGATCGCGACACCGCGCGCGGCCAGGGTCTGCGCGACGCGCCGGTGCATGATGTAGAGTTCGAGTTGCCCGGTCGCCCCCAGGCCGTTGACGAGCACCGCCACCCGGTCGCCGCGTTTCAGGCCCATGTCGTCGAGGATCGGCGTCAGCAGTTCGTCGGTGACCGCATCGGCCGGTTCCAGCTTGCCGCGGCGGATGCCGGGTTCGCCATGCAGCCCCATGCCGATTTCCATCTCGTCGTGCCCGATCTCGAAATTCGGCTTCAGCGTCTGCGGCAGCGAGCACGCTGTCAGCGCCACGCCCATGGAGCGCGTATTGGCATTGGCATGGCGCGCCGCCGCCACGCAGCCATCGAGGTCGCGTCCCAGTTCCGCGGCCGCCCCGGCGATCTTGAAGACAAAGAAGTCGCCGGCGATGCCGCGCCGTTCGCCGGCGCGATCAGCCGGCGCGGAGGCCACGTCGTCGGTCACCTGGACGGAGCGCGCCGGGATGCCGGCGGCCTCGCATTCCTCTGCGGCCATGTCGAAATTCATGACGTCGCCGGTGTAGTTGCCGTAAAGGAAAAGCACGCCAGCGCCGCCGTCGACCGCCCGCGCGGCGTCCATGATCTGCTCGGGGCCCGGCGAAGCGAAGACATTGCCCACGGCGGCCGCATCGGCCAGGCCGCGCCCGACATATCCGGCAAAGGCCGGTTCATGGCCCGAGCCGCCGCCGATGACGATACCCACCTTGCCGTCGCGCGGCCCGTCCACGGCGACGACGGCGCGCCCGGTCGGACCGTCCACCCGCAGCATGCCGGGATGGGCCAGCACCATGCCCTCGATGGCCTCGGCGATGAGGTCTTCCGGCGCGTTGATGAGCTTCTTCGTGCGGATTCCCGTCATGATTTCCTCCTCAACGCCCGGCCAGGAATGTCTTCGCCGCGGCAACCGTCTGGTCCAGCCATGGCGTCTCGCTGGCCCGCGCGGCGGCCACATCGTTGTTCATCGGCAGCCAATGCTCAAGGATCACCGACATGTCCGGCGGACAATGGGCCAGCTGGTCGAGGATCCAAGGAACCGGCGCGCGGCCCTGGCCGAGCGGCACACCGTGAATGTGGAACCCGACCCCGTAGGCATCCGGCGTGATGACATAGTCCTTCAGGTGCAGGTTGATGGCGAAGGGCGCGAGCATGCGCACCGTGTCTTCCGGCCATTCGCCCGCGCAGATGGAATTGGCGACGTCCAGGCAGACGCCGAGCGTGTCGTCGCTGACGGTTTCGAGCAGCGCCACCATGCGCGGCGAGGGATAGTTGAAGTGGTTCTCGATGGCGATGCGGATGTCCGCCGCGCGGGCCCTGGCGAGCAGCGGGCGCAGCCGCCCGGCAAGCTCGGGCACCGGGATCTGTGCATCCGCGGCGTCGAGCGCCACCCGCAGGATCTTCGCGTTCAGGCGCTGGCCGATCTCCAGGTAATGCGAGACCTCCGCTTCCCTGAAACTCTGCGTCCCCAGTTCCAGCGCGATTCCACGCTCCCTGGCCTGCTCGCTGAGCCTCTGCTGCCCGTGGACGCTCAGATGGTGAAGCGGCATGTTGTCGGCATATTGCACGACGGAAAGGCCGTAGCCTGCCGCCACGTCCAGGATGTCGAACGGTGTCATCGGCTTGCCGGGCACCTGGTCCTTGATGCCGATCGACCAGCGATAGGCATAGCTGCCCAGTCCAAGCCTCATCCTCTCCTCCCGCGGATCGCCTGCTCCAACCGGCTGCCTTGAGCCTGGCACCGCCCTCCGGTTCCGATCCGCACGGGATAGTGAAACAGTGGCGCTGTCGGTATTTAGTTATTCTACAAAGCTTTGCACATTTACCCGTTGGAGCCGCCGTCCTGTCCCTGTTACCTCTGAAGAATGGAGGGCATGGCATGGGCGCAACCGCGATCATCGGCCTCGGGGCCATGGGCCTTGGCATGGCGAAGAACATCCTGGCGGCGGGAATCGCGCTGACGGGATACGACATCGCGCCCGCCGCGCGCGACCGGTTCGCCAGCCTTGGCGGGACGCCTGCCGAAACGGCGGCCGCAGCGGCCGAAGGCGCAAGCCTGCTTCTCGTCATGGTGGTGGATGCGGCGCAGGCGCGGTCGGTGCTGTTCGAAAGCGGCGCGGCGCGGGCGCTGGTGCCGGGCGCCACCGTGGTCCTGTCCTCCACGGTTGCGCCGTCCGATGTCCGTGCCATCGCGGCCGGGCTTGCCGGACATGGCCATCACCTGCTCGATGCGCCCGTGTCGGGCGGGCAGGTGGGGGCGGAGGCCGGAACGCTGACCGTCATGGCATCCGGGCCCGATGCGGCCTTCGAGCGGGCGCAGGCGCTGTTGTCGGCGGTCTCCAAAAAGGTTCATCGCCTGGGCAGCGAACCGGGTACCGGCGCCACCTACAAGGTGCTGCACCAGCTGGCTGCAGGCGTTCATCTTGTCGCTGCGGCCGAATACATGGCGCTCGGTGCCAGGGCGGGCTGCGATCCGCGCAAGCTGCACGAGATCGTTTCCTCCTCCGCGGGGCAAAGCTGGATGGCTGACGACCGCGTTCCGCGCATGATCGAGGAGAACCCGTCCGTCACTTCGACGGTGGATATCTTCGTCAAGGATATCGGCCTCGTCCTTCAGGCGGGCCGCGATGCCCGGGCGCCCTTGCCGCTGGCTGCTGCGGCGCACCAGATGCTGCTGGCAGCTTCCGCGCTGGGGCATGGCCGCGAGGACGACAGCGCCGTGGTCAAGGCCTACGAGGCCCTGACCGGCAAGCCCGTCCGCGAGGCGTGAGCGCGGGATCAGGCGTGCGGCGGCGCGCCGATCAGGCTCGCGCCCGTCTCCGGCCGGAACGAGCAGCCATGATCCGTCAGCACGCGCCGCGCCGCTTCCTCATGCGCGGCGGCTTCGCTGCCAAGCCAGTCCGCGAAACGGTTGACGATTCGTCGGGTGAAATGGCGCGGCGGGCAGACCAGCCAGTAGGCCGGGAAGTCGATCACCGGGAAATCCGGGCAGAAGGGCACCAGTTCACCGCGCACGAGTTCCGGCAGGCACAGCGTCACGCTGTCGAGTGCCAGCCCGCCGCCCTGCTTGGCCAGTTCGATCGACATGGAGGAGCGGTCGAAACGCAACGGGTAGTTCAGCTCCGGCACGGCAATGCCGTTCTGCGCCAGCCACAGGTCCCAGCGAAACAGTGACTTGACGCTGTCGATCAGCCGCGCGGCCCGGATCTGTTCTGAGGGGTCGGCGGAGACCGTTTTCAACCCTTCCAGATAATCCGGGCTGCACAGCGGCAGGACCAGGTCGTTCATCACCGGATGCTCTGCAAGTCCCGCCCAGCCGCCAAGCCCGTAGCGCAGGTCGAAATCCACAGCCTCCGTCTCGAAGACGGAGAAGTCCGGCGTCGCATCGATGCGGATGTTCCAGTCGGGATTGGCGGTCAGGAAGCCGTTGATGCGCGGTCCAAGCCAGCGCACGCCGAAGCTGGGACTGACCCGGATGATGAGATTGCGCGCTTCGCGCTGCCGGGCAATCGAACCGCGCGCATTGCGGATGGCGGCGAAGGCCTGCGTTGTCGTCTGGAACAGCCGGTCGCCGTCCAGTGTCAGGATGAGTTTGCGCTTCTCGCGCCGGAACAGGCGCACGCCGAACTGGCTTTCCAGGTTGCGGATCTGCTGCGAGACGGCCGAGGGCGACACGCCCAGTTCAAGCGCCGCCTTGGTGACGGAGCCGAGACGCGCCACCGCCTCGAAATACTCCGTCGCCTTGATGTTAATGTCGCGCATGGTTTGTCCGTTCAGCCTTCGCGCCCCGAACAGCCGCCTACAGTGAAACGGTCTGCCCGCGGCCTTGCGCAAGGGCCTGTTCGAGGACGAATTGCGCGGCAGCCAGATCCTGCGCGGCGATGCCGAGCGACCGATAGGCCGTGATCTCGTCCGGCGAGGACCGGCCGGGGGCCTTCCCGGCCAGCACATTGCCGATCTCGGCGCGGATCGCCTCTGCGGAAAAGCGGCCTGCCGCGATCATGTCCACGATCTCCCCGGCCTGCGCCAGCGTCGAAGGCAGGTAGTCGACCCAGATCGAAGCCCGTTCGACGAAGCGGTCGTCCACCTCGCGCATGCTCGGGATGGAGGACCCCACAACGTTGACGTGGCAACCGGGCGCCAGCCAGTCGCCCTTGAGGATCGGCACCGGCGATGCGGTCACCGTGCAGACGATGTCGGCATCGCGCACGGCAGCCTCGATATCGGTTGTCGCGGAGAACGTCATGCCGGAGTGGCGTGAGGCTGCCCACTCGCAGAAGGCCGCCGCCTTGTCCGCCGAACGCCCGGCAACGGTGACGCGGCGGATGGGCCGCACCTCCGCCATGGCGTCAAGATGGTGTTCGGCCTGCTCGCCATAGCCGATGATCGCCAGTGTCTCGCAATCCTCGCGCGCCAGCGCCCGCGTGGCGACACCGCTGGCGGCCGCTGTGCGGATCGCGGTCAGCAGGCTGGCATCCATCATGGCCGTTGCTTCGCCCGTTTCCGCCTCGAAAAGCACCATGGCGCCGCGATGGGAAGACAGGCCCTTAGCCGGATTGCCGGGAAACAGGCTGACCAGCTTGATGCCGAAACAGGCCGGATCGGAAAGTGCGCCCGGCATGATGCCCATCCGGTTCGCCCCGCCCACGGGCATGACGCTGCGCAACGGCAGTTCGGCCTGTCCCGCCGAAACCGCCGGCATGACCCCGGCGATCACCTCGATCGCATCCTTCATGGAAAGCAGGGCTTCCACATCCGCATGGCTCAGGACGATCATGCCGAGCGCTCCTTTCCTTCGCCCCAGTCGGGACCGGTCTGTTCAAGGTCCATGATCGCTTCCAGCATGGACGTGTAGTGGTCCGGCCGCGCGACATAGGGAAAATGCCCGCCATGCAGGAAACGGTAGGCCGTTCCGGGTTTGAGCCGCTCCCTGACAGCCACCCGCATCTCCGGCGGGATCAGCGGATCGTCGTCGGCCTCGACGGTGAAGATGCGGTCGCGCGCGAGCGGGACCGGCGGCAGGTCAGGGGCGGTCTTCAGCGCGTTCAGCCGGGCGCGCAATTCGCCTTCGAGAATGCGGCCGCCCGCTTCCCGCAGCAGCAGGTCGACGAGATCGCCCTGACCGGGATGCGCCTTGCGCCAGGCTTCCAGCCCGTTGCCGAAACCGGCGCGAAGGTCCGCGATGGGTGCGGCCATCAGGTCGAGCGCGTAGGGCAGGCGTTCGGTCAGCCCGGCCACCGAATGCAGCGTGTTCGCCGCGATCAGGCGTTCCACGCGCCCTGGCACCATTCCGGCCATGAATTGCGCCAGGTAGCCGCCGAGCGAACTGCCGAGCACGCTTGCCTTGTCGATGCCGAGCCGGTCGAGAAGCGCGAACAGGTCGCCGGCCCATTCGGCAATGCCGCCGCGATCCGGATAGCTGACGGCGACAATGCGCAGCCGGCCGGCAAGCGCCTCGATCTGCTGCCAGAAGATGTCGCCGCGCCCCAGCGTGCCGGGAATGAGCAGCAGGCAAGGTCCGCTGCCAATGTCACGGTAACCCCAGTCGCGCCCGTCGAACACGGCGCGCTGTTCGGGATGGGCGAGCGCGAAGGCGTCGCGCGCGGCAATCAGGGCATTGGTCATGACAGCGGATCCGGCACGGCGGGCCAATAGTCGCGCGCCCGCTTGGTATAGGGGATGTTGGCGTAGTCCGGCGTGATGGCACCCGGCGTTGCGACGGGGATGACCCGCGCGGCGATCGGGTTGAAGCCGGCTTGATAGTGATTGGACGATTTCACGCAGACATAGCGCTGCTTCGACAGGTCGATGCCCAGTTGCTCGAAGGCTTCCGGGTGGAAGGTCTGGCCGCGCACGTCATTGATGACGATGTCGATGCCGTCGGCCTCGATCCACACCGCTTCGCCCATGGGCGCGGGCAGGGTGCCGAAGCGCTGCGTCAGGCCGGAGGCGCATTTGCGCACCGTGACCGTCAGGTCGAGCGGGTCGCCGGACATCGGGCCGCATTTCCCGCCGAGCCTGAGGGGGAGCGTGGCACCTTCGCCGGCCTCGCGGCAGATGCGCACCGCTACCGGGTCCCAAAAGAGACCTGTGGCGACCGATTTCATGCCGCGTTCGATCATGGCGCGCAACAGGAAGGTCGCGTCGGACGGCGCGCCGCCGCCGGCATTGTCGGACACGTCGGCAAGCACGACCGGGCCGTTTGCCTCGGCTTGCGCCATGTCCAGCGCCCGGTCGATATCGGCCATGTCGGGCAGAAGCTGGTGGCGGATGGCGTAAAGCGACCGGCCAAGCTCCTCGGCAACGCTTGCCGCGCGGTCCTCGTCGCCGTCCACGATCGCGAAGGCGCGCGTGCCGGTGCGCGGATGGTCGCCCCAGGGAAAACCGTGCGCGATGGAAAGCGACAGGATGCCGTCCTTGCCCTCGCGCGCCGCCATGGCGTCAACGAAAGCGCGCATCGGCCCGGAGGGCGTCGGCATGGCGAGGATCATGCGGCAATCGAAATCGCGCATGACCGGGCGGATCCTGCCGGCGGCCGTGTCGGCGGCCAGCCGGAACAGGTCTTCGGCGCGTTCCGGAATGTCGATATGCGGATATTCCTTGAAGGCGACCAGCAGCGTGGCCTGCGTGAGCATGGTTTCGGTCAGGTGGCAGTGCGGGTCGAGCAGGCCACCGATCACCGCCTCCGGCGCGGCGGCCCTGCAATGGGCGATCAGGTCGCCCTCGCAATCGTCGTAGCCGTCCGCGATCATGGCCCCGTGCAGGGCCAGCAGCACGATGTCTGCCCCGCCGCAGCGCTTCAGGTCCGACACGATCTCGTCGCGGAAATCCTCGTAGACCTTGCGCACCGTCGGTCCGGCCGGCTGCGCATGGGCGGAGAGGGATTCCACCACCTCCCAGCCTTTCGCTTCCGCCGCCGCGCGCCAGAAATGCAGCGGCGCGGTGAAATAATCCTTCGGATGGGCGGTCGCGTCGCCATGACGGATGCCCGCTTCGTCAAAGCTCAGATAGCCGGTCGGCAGCGGCGAGAACGAATTGGTCTCGGTGCTCAGCCCCGCGATGAAGACCTTCATTGTGCTTGCTTTCCCTCTGTCGGTATGGCGCCGGGCGCAGGCTCTCCGGCGAGGCCCGCCGCCGAAATGGCCAGCAGGTGTATGAGAATGATGGCGAAGGCGACCGGAACGGCGGCCGTGAACCAGATCATGGAAATGTCGAGCATCTCGCCCTGCCGCCCGAGGCTGCGGCCCAGGAAGCCGCGCGCCATGTTCATGCCCGGCGCGAAGAGCGAGAACCAGAGCACGGGCACAGCGAACAGCACCACGCCTGCCGCGCGCACCAGTGTCAGCGCCGCGCCCGCCCGCCCGCCGATGGCAAGCATGGCGGGAAACAGCACCGGGTTGGCGCCGGCGCGAAAGGCACAGGAGGCGCCCAGCATGCCGGCCCACACCATGGCGCGGCGCGCCAGTTCCTCCGTCCAGATGGGCGGCGAGGCGAAGATGTAGCGCGCCACGGTCTGCCACAGCGCCGCGCCCAGCATCACGAAGAGCGCGGCCACCGCCAGCACCATGGCGACGCGGTCGATCCCGGCCGACAGGCGGCCGAGACCCTTGGCAAGGCGATGCATCGCCGTCACTCGCCCTTGGCCTTGCGCCACTCGGCAAGCTGTTCGGCGGTGATCAGCCCGCTGTCATAGGTGGCTTCGGAGGCCTTGCGGAATTCCGCGCGCGCCTCGTCCGACAGGTTCACGACCGATACGCCCGCCGCCTTCAGCTTTTCGATCACGCCGGCCTGGGTGCCGAGCCAGTCGCGGTTGGCCTTGTTGGCCGCGGCGATGGCATCGTCCACGGTCTTGCGGTCGGCGTCCGACAGGCCCTCGTACCATTGTTCCGAAATGATCGTGATGCGCAGCGAAGGCGCCACGGCGGCATCGGTGAAGTGCTTGATGAAGTCGGTATGGCCGAACAGGAGCGGCACGAAGGCCGGGTTGAGGTATCCGTCGGCGACGCCCGTCTGCAACGCGTTTGGCACTTCCGCCCAGCTGACGATGGTGCCCGACGCGCCCCACGTCTTGTAGAGCTCGATCTGGCTCTCATCCAGCGCGCGCATCCGCAGGCCTTCCATGTCAGCCAGCGAGTTCACGTCGCGCTTGGTGTTGAAGATGCCCGTGGCCGGACCGACCGTGGTGACCGCCGCAACGCGCACGCCGCCGGGCGTGGTGCCCTCGTTGATGCGCGCCAGCATGCCGCCATCATAGAGCGCGCGGTCCACCTCTTCCATGTCGGCGAAGAAATAGGGCAGGCGCAGCCCGTAGATCAGCTTGTCCAGCGAGCCCACGATGTTGAGCGGCGCCATGGCCACCTCGACGAGGCCCTGGCTGACCTGGTCGAACACCTCCGCGTCGCTGCCCAGCGCGCCGCGCTGGAATTCCTCGGCCTTCATGCCGTTGGCATTGAGGTGCTCGGTGAAGGCATGCGCCCAGACATAGCTGCCGGAGCCTTCCAGGTCCGGCGGGCTGTCGAGCGAAACCTTGACCTGTGCCACGGCGCCCGAGGCCATGGCCATCGCCGCTGCGAATGCGGCCAGAAATGCAAAACGTTTCATTGCGCGTCTCCCTGTTTTCCTTGATTGACCCGATGCTTGCGAAGTGGCGTGGTTCATCCTCCCCCCGCCAGTCCGAATGCGCGCGGCAGCGCCAGGCTGATCTGCGGAAAGGCGACCAGCAGCGCCAGCACGAAAACCTCCACCAGAACGAACGGCATGACCGCCCGAGCCAGCCGCCAGTAATTCACGCCCGTCACCGTGGTCACCATCAGCAGGCAGCCGCCCAGTGGCGGCGAGACCAGCCCGATGCACAGGTTGAAGCAGAGCACGATGCCAAGGTGAACGGGATCGGCGCCCTGCGCAAGCGCGGTGGGTGCAAGCAGCGGCACCAGCAGCGCAAGGGCCACGGGAATGTCCAGGAACATGCCTGCGATGAGGAAAAGCACGTTGAGTACGATCAGATAGCCGACCGGCCCGAGCCCCATGGCTTCCACCATGGCCGAAATGGCTTCCGGCACCCGCTCCAGCGCGCTGAGATGGCCCAGCGCCGACACGGCCGCGATCAGCAGGAAGATCGCGCCCGACAGCATGGCGGTGCGCCGGAACGCCTGCCACACCGCATCCATCCCCATGCGCTCGTAGTGATAGCCGCCGGCCCAGGCGACGGCGACGGCAACCGCCGCGGCTTCCGTCGGCGTCATCAGGCCGAACACGATGCCGCCCAGGATGATGGCCGGCACGAGGAGCGCGGGAATCGCGTGGATGAAGGCCGGCAGGAAGGGCGGCACGTCGCCCGCTTCCAGCCGCGGATGGTGGTAAAGGCGGGCATAGATGGCATTGGCAGCCATCAGCGATGCCGCCAGCAACAGGCCGGGCACGATGCCCGCGATGAACAGCGCCGTGACCGATGTGCTCATCAGCGCGCCGTAGAAGATAAGGATGATCGATGGCGGGATGATCGGCCCGATGATCGAGGAGGCCGCGGTGATGGCGCTGGCATATTCCAGGTCATAGCCACGCTCGCGCATGGCGGGCACCAGCGTGTTGGAGACGGCCGCGGAATCGGCCACCGCCGAGCCCGAAATGCCGGCGAAGAAGACGCTGGTCATGATGTTGACGTGCCCGAGGCCGCCGCGCAGCCGCCCGACCATGGCCATGGCGAGGTCGATCAGCACCCGCGTGATGCCGCCCCGGTTCATCAGTTCGCCGGCCAGGATGAAAAGCGGCATCGCCATCAGCGCGAAGACGTCGATCTTGGAGAAGATCTGCTGCGGCAGGATGGCGAGATAGCGGGTGTTGTCGGTCGCGATGAAGGCAAGGACGGCGGCCGCGCCGATGACATAGGCAATGGCAAGGCCGGAGGCCAGCAGGACGATCCCGACGGCCAGCACAGCCCAGATCATCGCCCGATCCCCGCCCGTGCCGGGCTGAGCGCTTCGGCGGTCACCCCTTCGGCCGCGATATCCTCGGGCAGCGGCTGTTTCAGCACAAGCGCCGCCGCCGCGCGCGCCGCTGCCGGTGCGCTCTGGATGCCGTAGCCGCCCTGTCCGGCCAGCCAGAAGAAGCCTTCCGCGTCAGGCGCGAAGCCGATCACCGGGCACTTGTCGGCGACGAAGGAACGCAGGCCCGCCCACTTGTGCGCTATGCGCCGCACCGGAATGTCGAAAGCCGTCTCGATCCGGTCCACGCAGATCGCGATGTCGAGTTCTTCCGGCTGCGCGTCGCAGGGTGGGGAGGGCGTCTCGTCGGCCGGCGACATGAGCAGCAGGCCGGCATCCGGCTTGATGTAGAAGCCTTCCTCGGCATCGACCACCATCGGCCACAGGTTCGGCCGGTCCGGCTCGTGCCCGGCAGGCGGTTCGATGAGCAGGGCCGTGCGCCGCTTCGGCACCAGGCCCACCGGCGCAACTCCGGCCATGGCGGCAATCTCGTCAGCCCAGGCGCCAGCCGCGTTGACCACCGTGGGTGCGTGGAATCGCTCGCCGCCGGCCTCGACGGTCCAGCCGCCATCCTCGCCGGCAATCGCGGCTACCTCGGCATTCGTGCGCAATGTGCCGCCAGCGGCCTGGAACGTCTTGAGATAGTGCTGGTGCAACGCATCGACATCGATGTCGGCGGCGCTGGCGTCGATCAGCGCGCCGGCCAGATAGTCCGGGCGGATCAGCGGCATCATGGAAAGCGCTGCCTCCCGCGTCAGGGGGCGCACGGCATCGCCGAGTTCCTCCGCTAGGTCTTCCAGCACCGCCAGTTGCCCGTCATGGGCGGCGAAGATCACGCCGCGTTCCTTGAGGAGCGGTTGCGCGATGAAGCGGCTTTGGGGATTGCGGAAGAAGCCGTGCGAAGCGCGAGAAAGCGCCCGGATCACCGGAGGACCGTAGGCAATGGTGAAGAGCGCGGCGGAACGCCCGGTCGTGTGATAGCCGGGCCGGTCCTCGCGTTCCAGCAACAGCACGCGCGCCTGGCTGGCCAGTTCGGCTGCCACCGAAGCGCCGGCGATCCCCGCGCCGATGACGATGATGTCGTGGTTTTCCGGCTGATGCGTCATGCTTTCCTCTCTCCGGGAAGAACGCTAACACCGATTTTCCGATTGGAAAAGTGGATTTTCCAAAAGGAAAAACGGTTTGCCGGACGGTACCCGGCGGACTAGGATCACGCCCGCTTTGCAGGGATGGACAATGAGCGAAAACGGGAAAACAGACAGCCAGCGGATCGCCTTCGGCCAACAGATCCGCAGGCTGAGGCGGGAGAAGGGCTGGACGCTGGCGCAGGTGGCCGAGCGCTCCGGCCTCGCGGTGTCCACCATATCGAAGGCCGAACGCGGCGTGATCGCGCTGACCTATGACCGGCTGTCACAACTGGCCCACGGCCTCGAAACGGACATGGCGGCATTCTTCGCCGCCGGGGGGCGGCGCTTCGAGCCGGGCGGCTTCGCCGTGGCGCGCAAGGGCGAGTTCAGCCGCCAGGAAACGCGGAACTACGTCTACGAAATGCTGTTTCCGGAAGTCTGGGACAAGGCGATGACCCCGATGATGGGCACGCTGAAGGCCCATGACATCAAGGACTTCGAAGAGTTCGTTCGCCATTCGGGCCAGGAGTTCCTGCTGGTGCTAGAAGGCGCCGTGACCGTGCATCTCGAAGGGCGCGACCCGGTTGTGCTGAATGAGGGCGATTCCATCTATTTCGACAGCGCGCGCGGCCACCTCTATGCCTCCGAGGACGAGCGCGACGCGCGCATCCTGGTGGTTTGCGTCGCGCCCTGAGGGCGCAGTTCCTCAGGACAGGCCGGCGTCGATCGCCGCCAGGTGCCGGTCGAGGATGGCATCCACGTCGATCTCTTCCGGCAGGACGCCGAACATGTGGCCGCCCGCGCTGCCCAGTCGCGTCGCGCAGAAGGCCCGTGCCACCGGTTCCGGCGCGAACCGGACGAGAAGGGCGCCCTGCAGCACGAGTGCAAGGCGTTCGACCAGCAGCCGGCCGGCGCCCTCGCCAAGCGGTCCTTCCATCATGGCCTTCACGTCGCCGGCGGCAGCGTCGAGATCGCTGTCGCGGCCGAGTGCCGGTTCTATGGCCGAGAAGAGCGCGTCGAGCGCGCCGGGTTCCTTGTGCAACGTGCGCAGGACATCGAGCACGATGACGTTGCCCGAGCCCTCCCAGATCGCGTTGAGCGGGGATTCGCGGAACAGGCGCGGCATGGGCGTTTCCTCCACGTAGCCGGCGCCGCCATGGCACTCCATGCATTCAAAGACGAAGTTCGGATTGCGCTTGGTCAGCCAGTATTTCGCCAGCGCCACGGCGATGCGGGCAAAGGCTTTCGATTGCGGATCGGTTCCGCCGAACATGCGTGCCACATGCGCGCCCAGCACCACCGCGGCCTCGTATTCCACGGCAAGATCGGCGATCACAAGGCGCATCAGCGGCTGGTCGATCAGCGTCTTCTGGAAGGCGCGCCGCCCGCGCACGTGGTTCAGCGCCTGGATGAAGGCCATGCGCATGATGCCGACCGTTCCGGCCACGGTGCCGAGGCGCGTGTGATGGACCATGTCGATGATGACATTCACGCCGCGCCCCTGTTCGCCGAGCAGGATGGCGAAGGCGTCGTGATACTCGATCTCGCTCGACGCATTGGATTTGTTGCCGAGCTTGTCTTTCAGCCGCATGACGTGAATGCCGTTGCGCCTGCCCTCCGGCGTGATGCGCGGCACCAGGAAGCAGGACAGGCCGGCATCGGTATAGGCGAGCGTCAGGAAACCGTCGGACATTGGCGCCGAGCAGAACCACTTGTGTCCGACGAGGCGGTAGTGCCCGGCGTCCGCGTCGATCGGAAAGGCACGGGTCGAGTTGGCGCGCACGTCGCTGCCGCCCTGTTTCTCGGTCATCGCCATGCCCATGGTGATGCCGGCTTTCTCGGCGATGGGCTTGAGATCCGGATCGTATTGTCCGCCGAGGATGCGCTCCAGCCATGGCCGTGCCGCGCCACCCTGCTGCCTGAGCGAGGCGACGACGGCATAGGTCATGTTGATCGGGCACATCGTGCCGGCCTCGGCCTGTGTGAACAGGGCCAGAAGGCCGAAATGGCCGACATGGGAAGACGGGTCGTCCAGCGTCCAGGCAATGTCATGGATGTTGTGCTCCATGGCGAGCGTCATCAGGTGGTGATAGCTCGGGTGGAAGCGTACCTCGTCGAGGCGCCGTCCGTAGCGGTCGAAGGAGACGAGTTCCGGCCCGTGCCGGTTGGCCAGTTCGCCCCATTCCAGCACGCGTTCCGTTCCCGCTTCCGCGCCCAGCCGCGCCATGCGCTCATCGAGCCAGGCGCCAGCCTCGCGCCGGATCGCGTCGCGCATCGCCGGATCGTTCAGGTAGAGATTGCGGCCGGCATAGAAGTCCGGCTGGTTGGCGACCTCGTGGGTTTCCAGGTCGCTGGCGGGCGCGAATTTGGGCATGCTCATCCTCCCGGAAAGAAATCCCGGCTATCGTGATACTTCCTTTGACGTAACCGTCAATGGCGAAATGCCGCATCGATCGTCCATGCTTGGATGGCGGCGTTTGCGCACGGTCATCGCGCTCTGGCGCGGCATGATGCGCGAAAACAGCACGGCCTGCCTCGTTTGGAACGCAATATGCATGCTTCTTGTGCCGGATGCGCGCTATTCTTGCGGGAAAGATAGTCGAAAGCCTGGGCGGGACGCGTTCCGGCGTTGCAAATGGCGTTCCGGTGAAGCGGCAAGAGGGATCGAAGAGCATGTCCGAGCAGAAACAATACACGTATCAGGCGATTGCCCGTTCCGTCCTGGACCATGGGTGCGAAACCCTTTTCGGCCTGATGGGCGATGCCAACCTGTTCATGGTGGACCATTATGTCCGGCACTGCGGCGGCAAGTTCATTCCCGCCGCGCACGAGGGCAGTTCCGTGCTCATGGCGCTGGCCTGGTCGCATGTCGCCGGCAAGGTCGGTGTTGCCACGGTGACGCACGGCCCCGGCCTGACCAATTGCGTCACGGCGCTCACGGAAGGCGTGCGCGGCCACGTCCCCATGGTCCTGCTGGCCGGCGACACGCCGGTGGCCATGCCGCAGCATCTGCAGAGCATCGACCAGCGCGAACTCGTCAAGGTCACCGGTGCCGGTTTCGAGCAGATGCGCGCGCCGGAAACCGCCGCCTACGACATTGCCAACGCCTTCTACCGTGCCCGTGTCGAAAAACGCCCGATCGTGGTCAACATGCCGGCCGATTTCATGTGGCAGGAGGCACGATACGAAAAGACCCTGTTCAAGGTTTTCGACATGCCGGCCATGGTGCCGGAGGGTGAAGCGCTCGACGAGGCGATCGGAATCATCGCCTCGGCGAAGCGGCCCATCGTGCTGGCCGGCGGCGGCGCGGTCGGCGCCCGCGACAGGCTGATCCGCCTCGCCGACCGGCTGGAAGCGCCGCTCGCCACGACGCTCAAGGCCAAGGGCCTGTTCAACGGCCATCCCTTCAACATGGACATCTTCGGAACGCTGAGCACGCCGGCCGCCTACGATGCCATTGCCGACGCCGATTGCGTCATCGCCTTCGGCGCCAGCCTGCATTACTTCACCACCGACAAGGGCGCGCTGATGAAGGGCAAGCGGGTCGTGATGGTCAATGAGAATCCGGCCGATATCGGCCGCAATTTCCATCCCGACGCCGCCTTGGCGGCCGATGCGGGCCTGACCGCCGACAATATCGTCTACTGGCTCGACGAGGCGGAGATCCCCGCCACCGGCTTTACCGGTGAACTCGACATGGCCGCGCTGACCGACCACCCGAAAGGCGATGCCGGCAAGGCGAAGCCGGGCACGGTGAACTATGTCCATGCGCTCGAACGCCTGGAGGAAATGCTGCCGAGGGACCGGGTTCTGGCCACCGACGGCGGCCGCTTCATGACGGAAGTGTGGTGCCGGGTGTCCGTGCCCGATCCGGCGAGCCTGCTCGTCACCGCGAACTTCGGTTCCATCGGTCTGGGCCTGCCGCAGGCCATAGGCGCCAGCATAGCGGCGCCGGAAAAACCGGTTGTCCTGTTCACCGGCGATGGTGGCTTCATGATGGGCGGCGTCCACGAGTTCAACACCGCCGTGCGCCTGAAGCAGGACCTGATCGTGATCGTCTGCAACGATTCCGCCTATGGTGCCGAGCACATCCAGTTCCTCGACCGCAGCATGGACCCGAGCCTTGCGCAATTCGACTGGCCATCCTTCGCCGAAGTGGCGACGGCTCTGGGCGGGCAGGGCATTCGCGTTTCATCGGCGGAGGAACTGGAGACTGCCATCGAGGCCATTGCCACGCGCGACCGCCCGCTGCTGATCGAACTCAGGCTCGACCCCAACGACGTGCCGCGCATGCGCCTTTGACCCCGGCGGTCATCCGGCAAGGGCAAGTCCTGCGCCGGCGGCGGCAAGGAGGATGACGACGATCCACGGCGGCGTCTTCCATACCGTGAGCAGCACGAAGCCTGTCAGCGCCAGCGCGAAATCGGCCGGCCGCAGGATCGCGCCTGTCCACACGGGATCGTAAAGCGCTGCGCCAAGAATGCCGACGACGGCCGCATTGGCGCCGCGCATGGCCGCCTGCGCCGCCGGCCGGGTGCGGAACCGGTTCCAGAAGGGTAGCATTCCGGCGAGCAGCAGGAAGCCGGGCAGGAAGATGCCGGCAAGCGCGATTGCCGCACCGGCAATCCCGTTCGGAACCGGGCCGGAGATCGCACCGAGATAGGCGGCGAAGGTGAAAAGCGGGCCGGGCACCGCCTGCGCCGCGCCGTATCCGGCCAGGAAGGCATCCGCCGTCACCCATCCGGGCTTGACGGCTTCGGCTTCAAGGAGCGGCAGCACGACATGGCCGCCCCCGAAGACCAGCGCCCCGGAGCGGTAGAAGGCGTCGAACAGCGCCATCGCCTGTGATTGCGAGACGGCTGCGATGAGCGGCAACAGGCCAAGCAGCAGGAAGAAGAGGGCGAGCAGGACCGCCCCCGTCGCACGTGATACCGGAAAGGAAAGATGCACCGCTCCATCCGGCCGGCCGTTGCGGCAGAACACCAGCCCGGCAAGCGCGCCGAAGGCGATGGCCCCGATCTGCCCGGTGGCGCTCGCAGAAAGCACGACGATCAGCACGGCGGCAAGCGCGATGCTGGCCCGTTCCCGGTCGGGCGTGAGATTGCGCGCCATGCCCCACACTGCCTGCGCGACGACCGCGACGGCGACGATTTTCAGGCCGTGCAGCAGGCCGGTCCCCAAGGGACCGCCTAAAGCCGTGGCGCCCATGGCGAAAAGCACGAGCAGGACCGCCGACGGCAGGGTGAAGGCGGTGAACGCGGCCAGGGCACCGAGCGGTCCGGCACGCATGAGGCCGAGCGCGAAGCCTGTCTGGCTCGAAGCCGGGCCGGGGAGGAACTGGCACAACGCGACGAGATCGGCATAGCCCGCCTCGTCGATCCACTTGCGCCGGACGACGAATTCATCCCGGAAATAGCCGAGATGGGCGATCGGCCCGCCAAACGAGGTCAGGCCGAGCTTCAGGAAGGCCGCGAAGACCTCGCCCGCCGGGCCCCGCGGCCCCGGCGCGCCTTCGTGAGTGCCCCTTGTCGCCGGCATTGCGAAACAGCTCCCTGATTGCAGACACGGCGCGGGCTGATGCCGCGCCGCGAACCGCTAACCCGTTAGCATGTTTGTCTCATGACATGCAGTCCCGGCCTGCCGTCTGGCCACCGAAAACCGTCGGCCGGCTGGTTCGTCAAAGGACGAAGTCGCTTGCGTCGATGCCAAGTCCGGTGCCGAGCAGTTCGATGCGGAAATCGGCGATGCCGTCGCCATCGACGTCGGCCTCGATGAAGGTCAGCCCGGCGTTCTCGAAGGAGCGCAGTTCCCCGGCCGCGCCAGAAAAGAACGAGCCTACATAGGTGAAAGCCTGGTTTCCTGCCGTGCCGCTGTCGGCGTCGAGAGCCGACAGGTCGAACATGTCCTCGCCGTCGGTGAAGTCCTGGATCCGGTCGCGCACGCCATAGAGCAGGCCGCTGTCGGAAAGCGACAGATAGACGAACGTGTCGTCGTCGCCACCGCCGATGATGATGTCGCGTCCGGCCCGCCCGCGCAGCGTGTCGTTGCCATTGTTGCCGAGCAGCACGTCGTCGCCGGCGCCGCCATCGAGGAGATTGACCTGCGCCGAACCGATCAGGCGGTCGTTGAAATTGGAGCCGACAAGGTTCTCGAAGCCGGAGATCGTGTCGCCTTCCGCATCGCCGCCGGCCGCCGTGTTGCCGCCGAGAAAGACCTGGACGGCCGCCGTGGACGTGGCGTAGCTCAGCGTGTCGAAACCTGCACCGCCGGACAGCGTGTCTGCGCCTGCGCCGCCGATGACCGTGTCGTTCCCGCCACCGCCATCGATGGTGTCGTCGCCGTCCAGCCCGCTGAGCTGGTTGGTGTTCGCATCGCCAGTCAGCGTGTCGCCGAAAGCCGAGCCGGTGACGTTCTGGATATTGGCATAGGTATCGCCCTGCGCCTCGCCGCCCGTGCCCGTGCCGGTCGACAGATCGACGGTGACACCATTGCGCGAATCCGCATAGCTGACGGTGTTGATGCCGCCGCCGCCGTCGATTTCGTTGACGAGGTCGTCCGCGGCGATCATGTCGTTCGCAGCGTCTCCGACCGATACCGTCTTCAGCAGGTAGCGGGAATACTGGACGATGCTCTCCGGGATGCCGGGGCTGAAGTCGGTGTAGGAAACATAGAAGCTGCCGTCGCCGGCACTGGCGATGGCCGGCTGCGAGTCGTTGCCCGTCTCGGCCGTCACCGTGAAGCGGTTCACTTCCTCACCGGTTTCGGCGCTCAGCGTCACAGCGCCGATATCATCGTTGCCCGAGGCGTTCGTTACATAGGTGATGGTGAAGTAGCCGTCCGAAATCGATGCGATGGCCGGTTCGTCGGCGCGCGGCGTGGGAATTTCCACCGTCATGACGCCGGTTCGCGGCGTGCCGTCGGCATTGTAGATGCGGTACTCGATCTCCGTGTAGGCGGTCGAGCCGTAGATCTCGTCCATCCAGGCGATGGCAAATCCGCCGTCGGCGAGCGCGGTGACCACCGGATAGGTCTGGTCATCGGATGGATCCGCCGAAACATCCATCGCGCCGGTCAGGGCCGTGCCGCTGGAATTGTATATCCGGGCCTTGATGTTGCCGTCCTCTGTCCATGTGATGACAACCGAACCGTTCGGCGATCCGGTCGCCGGATCGAGGAGCGCGGCGATCTTGGGCTCGAATGCGCGATCCTCGATGGCGTTCGTCGTTCCGACATCGGCGTAGACCAGGATGTAGTTGGAGACTTGCATGGCAAGCCGCACAGTGCCGGTCCCGTCGCCATTGTTCGCGACAAAGGTCACGGCCGTCCAGTTGTTGTGAATGGCGGCGATGTCCGGGTTGAAGTTGTCCCGCGAAAGCGTGCCTCGATAGGCCCAGTCGCCGATCGTGGAATTGCTGTAGCCCTGCACCAACACGATGTCGTCAGGCGTGCCGGTGTAGGCGTCGGATTCAAAGACAAAGCGGAAATTGCCGTCGGTCGTGGCCGCAACGGATGGATTTTCATGGATGACATTGGTGCCGCCCCAGCCGAAGTAGTCTGCTCCGACATAGGCGCCCGTGGTGTCGACGATGCGTCCGAAGATCTCGAAACGGCCAGGGGTGGATTCCTCGTCGCTCCAAACGATCACCGCGTTTCCGTCCGCGAGGACCGCGATGTCGGAATCGATCTGGCTGTCGGTCGGCGGATACCTGGCATTCAGGTTGGAGAAGACCGTGGTCATTGCGTAGGTCGTGGTGACAGCCATGGTAGTTCCTCCAGCGTCCGGAAATGACGATTGGCCGGGACGCGCGGTTGTCACGCGGATCGGCGGCCGGTAGCGGTTTCCGGCACCGGGAAAGACCACCGTCCGGAAAACAACAATTCAGGAGAGACTAACGTATCGTCATGTCATGCCGCATGGGGTGATCACCCCAATTGAGGAAAGCGACCGTTGGCCGGGATCACGATCCCGTTGCAGGACAGCGGCGCTCCGTTCCGCGGTTCACAGAGCCAGCGCCCGCGCCACCCGCGCGGCGGTCTCCATCATCCGCCGCAGGTGCCGGGGTTCGCCGTCGCCGCGCATCTGCGGGGTCAGGCCCGCCATGGAAAGGGCGCATACGATTTCGCCCTCGCCATTGATCACCGGCACCGCCAGGGCCGCCAGGCCGAGGGCCACGTCGTCCTCGGCATATTCCCAGCCGCGGCGGCGGATCTCGTCGAGGTGGCGCCGGAAGACCACGGCGTCGGTGATCGCATGGGGTGTGACCGGCATCAGCGGTTCCGACAACACGCGCGCGATCTCGGCCTCCGGCTGATAGGAAAGCAGCAGTTTCGGCGCGCCGCCGGAGTTCAGCGGCAGGGTGCCGCCGACTGGCCACCAGTGAACTTCCATGCCCTGCATGTCGTGGATGCGTTCAAGGCAAAGCGCGGAGTGGTTCCGGTATACCGACAGGAAAGTGGTCAGATGCAACTCGTTGGCGATGGCCGTCAGTTCCGGAACCGCGACAGATCGCAGGTCGAAATCGTCGACGACGCTGGCTGCCAGTTCCCGCAGCAGCCGTCCGAGACCGTAGCGCTGCGAAGCGGGATCCTGCACGATCAGGCCGGAATGCATCATCGTGAGCAGCAGGCGCCGGGTCGTGCCCTTGTCGAGGCCCGCGGCTGAGGAAACTTCCGCAAGCGATTGTTTCGGCTGGTTCTTGAAGGTCCGCAGGATGTCGGCGGCACGGGTCACCGCGCGTACATTTCCCGAATTTCGTTCCTGCTGCTCCATGCCTCCCCCAGGTCTTCCCGATCACGCTGCCCCAGGCCGGGGGCGTTTTTTCTCGCAGATACTATCCATTGCCGGGGAAGGCAATTTGTCAATATCATTTCACGATATGAAATGCATTTTGTCTGTTGACACGTTTTGGAGACGCTGATTAGCTGACTGCGAGGACAGGGAGGAACGAATTCATGCCGGCATGGCAGGTGGGAGACGTGACTATTGAGCGGGTCGAGGAGTTTTCCTCGCCGGGCTTCCACCCGTCGCAACAGTTCCCGGATTTCGATCCCTCGATTTTCGATACCTTTCCCGAACTGCGCGATATCGACAGGATCGACCCGGAAACCGGCAGCACCTTTGCCAGCATCCATGCCTGGCTCGTGCGCCACGGCGGCGAGATCATCCTGGTCGACACGGCAACGGGCAACGACAAGGAGCGGCTCGACCCGAAGTTCGGCCGCTTCCACATGCTTTCCACGGATTTCCTCGGCGAACTGGCGCGCCACGGCGTGAAGCCGGAAGACGTCGATGTGGTCGTCAACACGCACATGCATGTCGACCATTCCGGCTGGAACACGCGCCTGGAAAACGGCCGCTGGGTGCCGACCTTTCCCAATGCCCGCTATGTCTTCGGCCGCGACGAATATGCCAACTGGCAGCCCGGCGGCGTGACGGCGGTGGCCCAGCCGGAAGGGCGGCCCGTCATCGTCGACAGCATCGAACCCGTGGTCGAGGCCGGTCTTGTCGACTGGGTCGGCGACGGCGACGAATTGCGTCCGGGCATGACCTTCCGCGCGGCGCCGGGTCACACCAGCGGCCAGCTTGTGCTGGAAGTCGTCTCGGACGGCCAGATGGCCATCTTCACCGGCGATTGCATGCACCGGGCGATGCAGGTCTTCAAGCCGGATCTCAACTGTTTCCTTTGCGAGGACAACACCGTCGCACCGGTGACGCGGGCGCGCCTGCTGGAGCGCTGCGCCGACAATAACGCGCTGATCTTTCCGGCCCATTTCGACCGGCCGCATGCCGGGCGCATCGCGCGGCGCGCGGATGGCGGTTTCCGCTTCATCCCCGTTGCGCCGCAAGACCGAGACGAGAAGGAATGAACCCCATGGCCGATGCCCAGTTGAAACCGGATGCCGTTTCCGCAGCACTCGCCGAACTGTCGGCCTTTGCGGACTGTGCCTTCCGGGGTGACGACGCGACACGCGACTACTATGCCAACGACGTGTTCTGGCAGCCCGGCATCCGCCCGCTCGGCGTGGCCATGCCCGAAACGGCGCAAGCCGCGGCGGTGGCTGTCGGCATCTGCACGCGCGCCGGGATCGCCATCGTGCCGCGCGGCGGCGGCATGTCCTACACGAAGGGCTACCTTCCCGCCCACGAGAACGCTGTCGTCTTCGATATGCGCAAGCTGGCGCGCGTCGTCGAGGTGAATGCCGACGACCTCTACATCACCGTCGAGGCCGGCTGCACCTGGGAGCAGGTCAACGCGGCGCTGGAAAAGACGGGGTTGAGGACCGGCTACTGGGGCCCGCTGTCGGGCGTGAATGCGACCGTCGGCGGCGCGCTGTCGCAGAACAGCGCCTTCTTCGGCTCGGCGCTCAATGCCACCGTGGCCGAATCCGTGATCGGCCTGGAAGTGATCCTCGCCAATGGCGAGCGCGTGCGCACCGGATCGGGCGGGCGGCGTGGCGCAAAGCCCTTCAGCCGCGAGGGCGGGCCGGACATGACCGGCCTTTTCCTCGGCGACAACGGCGCGCTCGGCCTGAAATGCGCCGCGACGCTGCGCCTGTGGCCGGCTCCCGCGGAGGTCGACTACCTGTCCTTCGGGTTTCCCACCATGGCTGACATGGCCGCCGTCCAGGTGGGCCTGGCGCGCGAACGCCTGGTGTCGGAAGGTTTCGGCATCGACCGGACGAAAGCCTCGCACTCGGCCTCGGTCAACCGCATTTCCGATGGTCTCAAGACACTCGGCAACTTGGTGCGCGGCGGCAAGACGGTCGCGTCCGGCCTCAAGGACGCCGCGCGCGCTGCCGCAGGCGGCGCGTCCTTCCTCAAGGACCATGCCTATACGCTCCACCTGGTTCTGGAAGCCCGTAACGCGGCCGAACTGAAGACCTCCATGGCCCGGGCCCGCGCCATCGGCACGGCGCATGGCGTGGAGATCGAGAACACGGTGCCGAAGGTCATGCGTTCGAAACCCTTCAGCCCGGTGCGCGGCATGCTCGGCCTCAACGGCGAGCGCTGGGTCCCGATCCATGCGGTTTTCCCGATGGGCGAATGGAAGCGCGTGGTGGATGCCAACGATGCCTTCTTCGCCGAACGCAAGGCGGAAATGGAGCGCCACGGCATCGTCTATTCGGTCATGACGATGACGGTTGGCGGCGAGTTCTTCATCGAACCGGCCTTTTACTGGAACGACGAGATCACGCCGCTTCATGCCGAAAGCCTCGGCGAGGATGTGGTCCGTCCCTGGCGCGACCGCCCGGCCAACGAGGCGGCGCGCGAGGCGGTCGCCGAACTGCGCGCGGCAACCCAGGACCTTTATATCTCGCTGGGCGGCGTCAACTGGCAGGTCGCCCGCGACTATCCGTTCCGCTCGGTGCTGGAACCTGCAACCTGGGCGCTCCTGAAGGCGATCAAGGATGCGGTCGATCCGGACGGGCTGATGAATCCGGGCTCGCTCGGGCTCGGTTCCGAACACGAGCGATAAGCAATCGGCCGGCGCGCGAAGACGCCGGCGGGAGGAGATGGCATGGGTCATACGATAACCGAAAAGATCCTGGCGCGGGCCGCCGGCCTGCCCAGCGTGCGCGCGGGCGACGAGATCATGGCGAAGCCCGATTTTGTGCTCGCCTACGACTTTCCCGGCTACACGGACGTCTACTTCAGGCAGATGAAGGAGGAGTTCGGCATCGACAAGGTGGCCGAACCGGAGCGCTACGGCATCTTCATCGACCACATGGTTCCCGTCGCCACGCCCAAGGAAGAGGAACTGCACGAGGGCACCCGCAAGTGGTGCGCGGAAAACGGAGTCGAACTGTTCGAGCGCCGCGGCATCGGCCACCAGGTGGCCGCCGAGGTCGGCTTTGCGACACCCGGCGCGTTTGTCGTCCATTTCGACGGCCATATCAGCCAATTGGGCACCTATGGCACGCTCGGCATCGGCATGCGGCGCAACGTGCTGGAAGCCTTCGTGCGCGAGAAGGTCTCCATCAAGGTTCCCGAAACCGTGCGGGTGAACCTCACCGGCACGCTCAGGCCCGGTGTCATGGCACGCGACGTGTTCCATCACATCGTCCGCGTACTCGGCCCGGCCTCCTGCCGTTTCCAGGTCATGGAACTGGGCGGCGACGGCCTGGAAGGCCTGACGACGGAAGGCATCCAGTCGATCACCTGCCTGGCGATGTTCACCGGCGCCCTGACCGCCATCGTCAACCCGGACCAGAAGCGGCTCGACTATGCGCTGCCGCGCGCCCGCAAGAAGCTTGAACCGGTCTACAGCGATCCTGACGCCAACTACGCGGCGGTCCACGAGATCGACCTGTCGGAACTGGAGCCCATCGTCGTCGTGCCGCCGACCCCGGCCAACACGCGCAACCTGTCCGACTATGCCGGGCTGGAGGTGCAGACCGGCTATCTCGGTTCGTGCGCGTCCGGCCGGCTGGAAGACATCGAGATCGCCGCGAAGATCCTTGAGGGCAGGCGGGTCAAGACCGGCTTCAGCCTGCATGTCATTCCCACCAGCCAGGAGATCATGGCCGAGGCCGCGCGGCGCGGCTACATCTCCACGCTTGTCGAGGCCGGCGCCTTCGTTTCCTCGCCAAGCTGCGACTACTGTTTCGGCCGCATCGCGACGATGACCGAGAACCAGCGCGCGGTGTCAACCGGCACGCTGAACGTGAAGGGTCGCATGGGAAGCCCCGATTCCGAGATCTACCTGTGCAATGCCGCTGCCGTCGCGGCCTCGGCGATCGAGGGGCGGATCACCGACCCCCGCAAGTATCTGTGAGGTCCGCCATGGCGTTGCAGAATCTCAAGGGACGCGTTGCCTTCATCTTCGAGGAAGACGACTTCGACGTCGACCAGATCGTCGGCGTCAAGAACATCAAGATCCAGGATCTCGACGAACTCGCCGGCCTGGCCATGAAGTCCTATGATCCGGATTTCGCCAGCCAGGTGCGCAAGGGCGACGTGATCGTCGGCGGCTGGAACTTCGGCTATGGCCACCCGCACTATCCGCCGATGAAGGCGCTGCGCCATCTCGGCATCGCCGGCGTGATCGCCGAATCCTTTTCGCCCGGCTACTGGCGCGGCGAGATTTCGATGGGCTTCCCGCAATGCAGTTGCCCCGGCATCCGCGCTGCGGTGAACCGCTGGGACGAGATCGAGGTGGACTGGCAGGCGGGCGTCGTGCGCAACCACACGCAAGGCACCGAAATCGCCTTCGAGCCTATGGCCCACAGCGACGCCATGATGCTCGAAGCCGGCGGCCTGCTCCCGTACCTGAAGATGAACCCGGCCGGCTGAGGCCCCAACGAGAGGTAACCCCCATGGCACGCAAGCCTGACCTGAAAGCCCGCGCCACGGCCCAGAAGACCGTCTGGGCAGCCGGCGCCTATGACGCGCTTTCCGCCAAGTTCATCCAGCATGCCGGCTTCGATGCCGTCATGACATCGGGCTTCGGCATTTCGGCGAGCCATCTCGGCCAGCCCGATGCCGAACTCTACACCATGTCGGAAAATCTCGCCGTCACCCGGCATGTGGTCAACGCGGTCGATGTGCCGGTGATAGCGGACATCGACACCGGTTACGGCAATGCCATCAACGTCATGCGCACCGTGCGCGAATTCGAGGCCGCCGGCGTCACGGCGGTGATCCTGGAGGACCAGGTGGCGCCCAAGCGCTGCCCGATCTGCGTGGCCGGCGTCGAGGTCATCCCGCTCGACGAGGGCATCGCCAAGATCGAGGCCGCCGCCGCCGCCCGCCAGGACCCCAACATGCTCATCATCGCGCGCACCGACGTCGTTGACCATGCCGAGGCGATCGAGCGCGGCAAGGCCTATGCCAAGGCCGGCGCCGACATCATCCAGCCGATCTCGAAGTGCTTCAATTCCATCGAGGGCCTGCGGGCCATGCGCGAGGGCTGCGGTGTGCCGCTTTCGCTCCAGGTGCTGGGCTGGCTGGAGAAGGACCTGTCGCCAGAGGAAATCGAGAGCGTGGCCGGCATCGCCACCTTCCCGCTCGTGCCCCTGATGACGGTCGCCCACGCGCTGCAGGAGAACCTGGCGCAACTGGCCCGCACACGCTCGTCGAAGAACCTGCCGCGGCCGGTCACGGGCCACAACGAATTCATCGACTTCATCGGTTTCGGCGAGGTGGAGGAACTGCAGCTGAAATACCTTCGCGCCGGGTGAACCCGTCACCGGCACGTTACACTCGTGTTCAACAGGGAGGACTTTGAAATGAAGAAGACCAGATGGTTGTTGACTGCCGCGGCCGCCGTGTTCGCGGCCAGCATTTTCGGGGCCAGCGCCCAGGACAAGGAGCCGGTGCGCATCGGTACCATCGCGCCCTTGTCCGGTCCCGGTGCTTTCGACGGACAGCTTGCCGTGGAAGGCATGGAGGCGATGGCCGCCCTCATCAACAAGAACGGCGGCGTTCTTGGCGGGCGCATGCTCGAACTCGTCAAGTATGACGACAAGGGGAACCCGGAGGAAGGCGTGAGCGCAGCCAAGCGCGCCATCGAGCAGGATGACGTCGACGTCATCGTCGGCGGCTGGTTCTCCTCCGTCGCGCTGACGATGAAGGAGGTCACCCGCGACCGCATCCTGAACATCATGACCAGCACCCAGCATCCCAACACGACGAAGGAAGGGCACAAGCTCCTTTTCCGGCTCAACGCCACGTCGACGATGATGTCGGATACCTATTCCAAGTTCATCTGCGACAAGATGGGGCTGAAGACCATCGCCTTCATCACCATCAATGACGACTACGGCCGCCTGGAAGTGGAGAACTACCGCAAGCTGCTCGACACCTGCGGTATCGAGGTGCTCGGCAACGAGTTCTACAACAAGGAAGACACCGACTTCACCACGGCCCTGACCAAGCTGAAGGCGCTCAATCCCGACGCCATCTACGTCTCGGCCATCAACACCGCCCAGGGCGCCACGATCTACCGCCAGATCAAGCAGACCGGCTACCAGGGCACGACCATCGCCTCCGCCGGCAACATGAACCCGAAGCTGGTGGAACTGTCCGGCCGGTCGCTTGAAGGCGTCTACTCGGTGTCGCTCTATGCGCCCGACAGCGACAATGAGCGCCTGAAGGCCTGGGTCGAGCAGTATGGCGAGATGTTCTCCAATGAACCGGCCTTCATCGGCACGCTCGGCGCGCAGGCCGTCGAACTGATCGCCGGCGCCATGGACGAGGTCGGCAGCGCCCGCGACTACGAGAAGCTGGCCGCGACCCTGAGGAGCCGTCCCTGGGATACGCTGCTTGGCACCATCACCTTCGATGACATCGGCCAGGCCCAGCAGAACATCTACCTGGTCCAGGTCAAGGACGGGAAGATCACCTCCGTGAAGGAGTGACACCGTGAAACAGGGGCGCGCGCGGCAGCGCGCGCCCGTCACCGGATTGGGGGGAACCCGTGGACTATATCGTTCTTGCACAGCAGATCGCCAACGGCCTGGTCAACGGGATGACCTACGTGCTCATCGCGACCGGCCTGACGCTCGTCTTCGGCGTGCTGCACATCATCAATTTCGCGCATGGCGAATTCTACATGCTGGGTGCCTTCTTCACCTATTTCGCGGCCCAGCTGCTCGGCCTTGACTACATTTCGGCGGCCGTGGTCGCCACGCTGGCCGTCGCCGCGCTCGGCATCCTGGCCAACCGGCTGTTCTTCTGGCCGCTGCGGCGAGAACATGAGTTCACGATCCTCCTGTCCAGCCTCGGGCTGGCGCTCCTGCTGACCAATGGCGGCGAACTGGTGTTCGGCGCCGACCCGAAATATGTCGACAGCCCCTTTGCCGACAGCATCGTCCAGGCAGGGCAACTTGTCGTCACCCAGCAGCGCGTCCTGATCTTCGTGGTCGGCGCGGTCATCCTGCTGGCGCTCAATCTCTTCATCCGCCATTCGCGCATGGGCAAGATGATGCGCGCCACGGCCCAGAACCCGGAAGGCGCGGCGTTGACCGGTGTGAACATCCGGCAGGTCTACACGGTCACCTTCGTGCTGGCCTGCGGCCTTGCTGCGCTTGCCGGAGCGCTTGTCGGCCCGACCGCCATGATCTTCCCGACGGTGGGAAGCTGGGCCGTCCTCAAGGGCTTCATCGTCGTCATCCTCGGTGGCCTCGGCAGCATTCCCGGCGCGCTGATCGGCGGCCTGTCGCTCGGCGTCATCGAGGCGCTGGCCGGCGGCTACATCTCGCTCGGCTTCGCCCAGGCGATCGGCTACGCCATCATCATCATCGTCCTGCTCTGGCGCCCCCAGGGCCTGTTCGGAACCGCGCGGAGGACATGATCATGTCGAACCGGATCTTTCTTCCGCTGGTCATCGCGCTGGCGCTGGCCGCCCCGTTCCTCACGGCCAACACCTATTTCCACCACCTCATGGTGCTGTGGATGCTGTTCTCGCTGCTGGCGCTCAGCCTCAACGTGATCATCGGCTATATCGGCGAACTGAGCTTCGGCCATGCCGCCTTCTTCGGCATCGGCGCCTATACCGCGGCCCTGATCGGCATGAATTTCGGCCTTGCCGGCATTCCCGGCCTCGTGCTGGCGGCCATCGTGGCCGGCATGTTCGGCTTCGTCATCGGCTATGTCTCGCTGCGTATCGTCGGGCCGCAATTCGCGATCCTGACGCTGGGTTTCGGCTCGATCATTTACACCATCACCAATTACTGGGTGGACCTGACGCGCGGGCCGATGGGCATTTCCAACATCCAGCCGCTGGGCCTGTGGGGCGAGGGCGGCGTGGCGCTGACCGGCGCGCGGGGTTACTACTACCTGACGCTCCTTCTCGTCATCGCCTTCGCCTATGCCTGCCATGCCCTGCTGAACAGCCGCACCGGCCGCGCCTTCATCGCCACCCGCGAGAACGCGCCGCTGGCCGCCTCGCTCGGCATCGACGTCTTCCGCATCAAGCTGCTGGGCTTCGTGGTCGCCACCGCCGTGGCCGGGGTGGCCGGCGCCGTCTATGCCCATTATCTCACCGTCATCACGCCCGACGTGATGAGCCTGCAATATGTCGCGGCGCTGATCATCATGGTCATCGTCGGCGGGCGCGGCACCATCGCCGGGCCGATCATCGGCGCGCTGATCTATGTCGTCCTTCTGGAACTGCTGCGCGCGCTCGGCCCCCTTCGCCTCGTCATCTTCGCCGCGCTGCTCACCGCCTCGGTCATCTTCCTGCCCGGCGGCATCGTCAGCCTCTGGCGCCGTTTGACCGGAGAGGAAACCAAGCCCCGGGAGGCCGCGGAATGAGCGCAGAATCCATTCTTTCCGTCGCCGGTCTGACCAAGGCCTTCGGCGGCCTGACCGCCGTCAAGGATGTCGACCTGGAACTGAACCGGGGCGAGATCCTCGGCGTCATCGGCCCGAACGGCGCCGGCAAGACGACCTTCTTCAACGTCATCGCCGGTTCCATGCCGCCGACCGCCGGAACCGTGCATTTCAAGGGCACCGACTGCACCGGCATGCGCGCCGACCGCATGGCGCGGCTCGGCATGACGCGGACCTTCCAGATCACCAGCCTCTTCCCGGCCCTGTCGGTGATCGAGAACGTGCGCGCGGCGACCTACCGCTTCACGAAAACGGGATGGATCAGCTCGATCCTGCGCAACGGCGCCTGGCGCGACGAGGAGGCAGCCGTCGACCGCGCCGCCATCGAGGCGCTGGAATTCGTCGACCTGGCCCATCGCGCCGACGCCAATGCCGAGGCGCTCTCCTATGGCGAGCAGCGCCGGCTGGAAATCGCCATCGCCATTGCCGCCAAGCCCGACCTTCTGCTGCTCGACGAACCGGCTGCCGGCATGAACCCGGAGGAAGGCCAGCGCCTCGTCGCCATGATCCGCGGCATCCGCGACACCGGCATCTCCATCCTTCTCGTCGAGCACCACATGCGCGTGGTGATGGGTGTGTGCGACCGCGTCGCCGTGATCGACCATGGCGAGAAGATCGCCGACGGCAAGCCCGCAGATGTCGTCAACAATCCCGATGTCATCCGGGTCTATCTCGGAAGGGAGGCCGTCAATGCTTGAGATCAGCGACATCGTCGTGCGCTATGGCCGGCGCGAGGTGATCCACAACCTGTCGCTCACCGTTGCCGAGGGCGAGGCCGTGACGCTTGTCGGCTCGAACGGCGCCGGCAAGACAACGACGCTCAAGACCATTTCCGGCATGCTGCGGCCCGTATCCGGCACCATCACCTTCGATGGCCAGCGGATCGACCGCATGGAACCGCACGACATCATCGCGCTCGGCGTGGTGCAGGTGCCCGAAGGCCGGCTGCTGTTTCCCGACATGACGGTCTACGAGCATATCGAACTCGGTGCGTCACGGGCGCGAAGCGGCGGGCTGTCCTTTTCGGAACGTGTCGACTGGGTGCACCAGTTGTTCCCCATCCTGCTGGAGCGGCGCGACCAGAAGGCCGGCACCATGTCCGGCGGACAGCAGCAGATGCTGGCCATTGCCCGCGGCCTCATGGCCAATCCGCGCTGCCTGATGCTCGACGAGCCATCGCTCGGCCTGGCGCCCATCCTGGTCGATCTGCTGGAGGACACCATCCGCAGCCTCAACGAGACGGGCATGACCGTGCTTCTGGTCGAGCAGCGCGTCGATCTTGCGCTGCGGCTGGCCAGGCGCGGCTATGTGCTGGAAACCGGAAAGGTCGTGCTGGAGGATTCCGCGTCGTCTCTCCTCTCCGACCCCCGGGTCAAGACCGCCTATCTGGGCATCTGAACGGAGCGATGACATGACCGCGCCGACGCCGCATTACGTCACGACTTCAGCCGGGCAGATCCGGCTGTGGCAGGCCGGGGAGGGGGAGAACCTCGTCGTCCTGCCGGGGCTGATCAACGCCGCCGAGGGCATTGCGGGACGCATCGCCCGCACCTGTCCGGGCTGGCGGGTCACGGTCCCGGAACTGCCGGGCATCGGCGGATCGTCCGGCATCGATCCGGCGGATGCGCAAGGCTGTGTCGGCGCGCTGGCCGAGGCGCTGGGCTGGATGACGCGCCCCGTGGCGGCCGTTGCCGGCCTCGACCTGTCGGCGCCCCTTGCCGCCATGCTTGGCGAACGGTTGCAGGCGGTCTCCGTCATCGGCGTTGCCACCGACCTGGCGCAGGGCTGGGCGCACGCCGGCATCGTGCCGCCGGACTTCGAGCCGAGGCAGGACGGGACCCACCTCCAGGCCCTGTGGAGCTTCATCCGCGACCGCCATCTGCTGATGGCCGGCAATCCCGGACAGCCGGCGACGGCCGGCGATGTCCTGCCCGATGCCGCCAGCCTGGCGCAGACATTCACGGCTGCCGCTGTCCGCCCGGACCGGTTCGCGGCCCTGTGGAACCTTTGCCTGTCCCTTCCGCTGCCCGCCGCCATCAGGACGACCGACATGGCGAACCTCCTCGGGCAGCTGGAGCCGGCCGGCCACCCGGTGCCGCAAGACGTGCCCGATCCGGCCACGGCCCTCCCCGATGGCCGTATCTGGCACGAGGATATCCCGACACGCCGCGGGTGGATGCACCTGCGCCGTTCCGGTTCAGGTGGCCGGCCGGTCCTCGTCATTCCCACCGGCGGCGGGTCGTCGTCGCAATTCGCGCCCGTCGTCAGGGGGCTTGCCCGGGATGGGCGCCAGGCCTTCTCGGTCGACTACATGGGCAACGGCCTGTCGGGAAAATGGAGCGAGCGGCCCACCATCGCGAGCCTGGCCGAGGACATGCTGGCGCTGATCGACGCGATAGAGATCGACGAGATCGACATCTGGGGCTCGCATACCGGCGCGCTTGTCGGGCTCGAACTGGCGCTGCTGGCGCCGGAGCGTGTCGGGCGTCTGGTGATGGAAGGCCCGGTGTTCATTTCCGCCGACTTCCAGGCCGACCTGCTGGAGAATTATTTTCCGCCGATCCGCCCGGACAAGTGGGGCATGCACATCCCGCTGGTCTGGAACTGGCGGCGCGACCTGTTCATGTTCTGGCCCTGGTACCGCGTCGAACGCGAGGCAGCCCGCCAGCTTGGCGTGCCGGATGCCTGGCAGTTGCATGACTACGCCATCGGCATCCTGGAAAGCGGCGAGACCTATGACGGCGCCTATCGTGCCGCCTTCTCCTATGACACCCGCGCCCGCCTGCCACTGCTGACGCGCCCGGCGCTGATCTGCGCAGGCCCCAACGACATGCTGAAGAACGCGCTGGACGAAGCGGGCGATTTCTCGCCGCCGGGACTGGTGGAAATCCGCGAGACGCCCACCACCGTCTGGTGGCCCGACCCGGACCCCGAAGCCGCCGAGGCGACCATGGACCTCTACCGCGCCTTCCTTTCAGAAACGCGGGACGGCTGAGGCAGGGAAGGGGCCGTCCGGCCCCGCATTCTCCGTAACTAAAAAGGCAGGGCCGTGGCCCTGCCTTTTCTGTGTTCGCTGCAAGCCCCGGCGCTGCCTGCCAGCAGCGCCGGAAAGCAGTCCTCAGCTACAGCCCGACGTGGAGCCGCAGGTGTCGCACTTCTCGCAGGTGCCGTTGCGCACCATGGTGAAGTTCTGGCACTCCGGGCAGGAATTGCCGGTATAGCCCTGCATGATGGCCTTGGCGCGCCGGTCGCTCTCCACCTTCCTGGCTTCCGCCTTGGCGGTCTCGGCGTCCTGCTGGGCGTCGTCGGAGAACAGTTCCTCCATTTCGACATCTTCCTCGAATTCCTTCGCGCGCTCCTCGTAGTCGCGCTTGAAGGCCGTCGATTCCTCACGCAGTTCCAGCACGTTGGATTTCGGTGCCACGGCAACCGCCGCCGAACCCGACACGGCCCGCACCGGGGCAGGGCCGGAGCCCTTGGGAGCCGGAACGCCGGCCGCGCCCTTGGGTGTGTCGGTTCCCGTCACCACCTTCAGCGCCGCGCCGCGGGTCAGGCCCTTGGAGACCGGTTGCAGCTTGCCCTCGGTAATGCCCTTGCCGAGTGCCGTATTGGTGAAGTCCGACGTGTCGACATGGGCGAGATCATGCCGGCCGAGATAGGAGACGGCCAGTTCGCGGAACGTGTAGTCGAGGATCGACGTGGCGTTCTTGATCGCGTCATTGCCGATGACCATGCCGGCGGGCTCGAACTTGGTGAAGGTGAAGGCCTCCACATATTCTTCCAGCGGCACGCCGTATTGCAGGCCGAGCGAGATGGCGATGGCGAAATTGTTCATCATCGCGCGGAAGGCGGCACCTTCCTTGTGCATGTCGATGAAGATCTCGCCGAGCCGCCCGTCGTCGAATTCGCCGGTGCGCAGGTAGACCTTGTGCCCGCCGACCACGGCCTTCTGGGTATAGCCCTTGCGCCGGTTCGGCAGCTTCTCGCGTTCGCGCGACACCTTCTCGACGATGCGCTCGACGATCTTCTCGGTCACCGCCGCCGCGGCGGCCGCCTTCGGTGCCTCGACGATGGCCTCCAGCGCGTCGTCCTCGTCCTCCTCGTCCTCGATCAGCGAGGCGTTGAGCGGCTGCGACAGCTTGGAGCCGTCACGGTAGAGCGCATTGGCCTTCAGCGCCTTCTTCCAGGAGCGCAGATAGGCGCTCTTGCAGTCGTCGACGGTGGCGTCGTTCGGCATGTTGATCGTCTTGGAGATCGCGCCGGAGATGAAGGGCTGGGCCGCCGCCATCATGTCGATGTGGCTTTCCACCGAGAGATAGCGCTTGCCGATCTTGCCGCACGGATTGGCGCAATCGAACACCGGCAGGTGCTCCTCCTTGAGGAAGGGCGCGCCTTCCAGCGTCATGGCGCCGCAGACATGGATGTTGGCCGCCTCGATCTCCTTCCTGGAGAAACCCAGCGCCGGCAGAATCTCGAAGGAGAAGTCGTCGAGCTGCTCATTGGTGAAGCCCAGCGTATGCAGGCAGAAATCCTCGCCCAGCGTCCACTTGTTGAAGGCGAACTTGATGTCGAAGGCACTCTTCAGCGCCGTGTTCAGCGCCGCGATCTTGTCTTCGGTGAATCCCTTGGCCTTCAGCGTCGCCGGGTTGATGCCCGGCGCCTGGTTCAGGTTGCCGTGGCCGACCGCATAGGCCTCGATCTCGGCGATCTGGCTTTCCGGGTAGCCGAGCGTGCGCAGCGCGGCCGGAACGGCGCGGTTGATAATCTTGAAATAGCCGCCGCCGGCCAGCTTCTTGAACTTCACCAGCGCGAAATCCGGCTCGATGCCCGTCGTGTCGCAGTCCATCACCAGGCCGATCGTCCCGGTCGGCGCGATCACGGTGGCCTGCGCGTTGCGGTAACCGTTCTTCTCGCCCAGTTCCAGCGCCTTGTCCCATGCCTTGGTCGCATGTTCGACAAGGGCGGCATCCGGGCAGTTGGCATGGTCGAGCGGTACCGGCGCGACCGCCAGATCCTCGTAGCCCTCGCCGAGGCCATGGGCGGCGCGGCGATGGTTGCGGATGACGCGCAGCATGTGCTCCCGGTTCGGCTTGTAGGCCGGGAAAGCGCCCAGTTCGCCGGCCATTTCCGCCGAGGTGGCATAGGAAATGCCGGTCATGATCGCAGTCAGCGCGCCGCAGATGGCGCGGCCTTCCGGGCTGTCATAGGGGATGCCGGAGGTCATCAGCAGGCCGCCGATATTGGCGAAGCCGAGGCCCAGCGTGCGGTATTCATAGGACAGCTTGGCGATCTGCCTGGACGGGAACTGCGCCATCATCACCGAGATTTCCAGCACGATGGTCCACAGCCGCACGGCGTGCTCGTAGTCGCCGATGCGCACGCGGCCGGTCCCGGTGTCCTTGAACTGCAGCAGGTTCAGCGAGGCCAGGTTGCAGGCCGTGTCATCCAGGAACATGTATTCCGAGCACGGATTGGAGGCGCGGATCGGGCCGGCCGCCTTGCAGGTGTGCCAGTCGTTCATGGTGGTGTTGAAATGCAGGCCGGGATCGGCGGAAGCCCATGCGGCGTGGCCGATCTTCTCCCACAGGTCGCGGGCCTTCAGCGTCTTCGCCACCTTGCCGTCGATGCGGTTGACGAGGTTCCAGTCGCCATCCTCCTCCACGGCGCGCAGGAAGTCGTCCTTCAGCGAGACCGAATTGTTGGAGTTCTGGCCCGAGACCGTCAGATAGGCTTCCGAATCCCAGTCCGTGTCATAGGTCTTGAATTCGATGGAGGTATAGCCCTGGCGGGCGAACTGGATCACGCGCTTGACGTAGTTTTCCGGCACCTGGTCGCGCTTGGCTTCCCGGATGGCGCGCTTGAGCGCGGAGTTCAGCTTGGGATCGTAGCAATCGTCGTCATGGCCTTCGCAATTGACGCAGGCCTTCATGATGGCGGCTAGATGCTTCTTGACGATCTTGGAACCGGTGACGAGGGCGGCGACCTTCTGCTCCTCCTTCACCTTCCAGTCGATATAGGCCTCAATGTCGGGATGGTCGATGTCGACCACGACCATCTTGGCCGCGCGCCGCGTCGTGCCGCCCGACTTGATGGCGCCGGCGGCCCGGTCGCCGATCTTCAGGAAGCTCATCAGGCCCGACGACTTGCCGCCGCCCGACAGCTTCTCGCCTTCGCCGCGCAGGTGGGAGAAGTTGGAGCCCGTGCCGGAGCCGTACTTGAACAGGCGCGCCTCGCGCACCCACAGGTCCATGATGCCGCCGTCATTGACGAGATCGTCGCTGACCGACTGGATGAAGCAGGCGTGCGGCTGCGGATGCTCGTAGGCCGAATCCGACTGCTTCAGCTTGCCCGTGAAGGGATCGACATAGAAATGGCCCTGGCCGGGTCCGTCGATGCCATAGGCCCAGTGCAGGCCGGTGTTGAACCACTGCGGCGAGTTGGGCGCCACCATCTGCGCGGCCAGCATGTAGGACAGTTCGTCCATGAAGGCGGCGGCGTCGTCTTCCGATGCGAAATAGCCGCCCTTCCAGCCCCAGTAGGTCCAGGTGCCGGCCAGCCGCGTGAAGACCTGGCGCGCATCTGTTTCCGAACCGTAGCGCTCGTCTTCGGGCAGCTCCGCCAGTGCTTCCTCGTCGGCGACCGAGCGCCACAGGAAGGAGGGGACGTCGTTTTCCTCCACCTTTTTCAGGCGCGCGGGCACACCGGCCTTGCGGAAATACTTCTGCGCCAGGATGTCGGCGGCCACCTGGGAGAACTGGGCCGGCACGTCGATGTCTTCCAGCCGGAAGACGACCGAGCCGTCGGGATTGCGGATTTCGCTCGTGGCCTTGCGGAATTCCAGCCCGCCATAGGCTCCGCCTTCCGTCGTGGTGAACCGCCGTTCAATGCGCATCTGTCAGGTCCCCTTGGTATTCCGGCCCTCGCACCGGAGAAGCTGCATGTTGTGGCCCGTCCCGGCCTCTCTGGCCATGCCGGGGTACTGGACCCCGGCATCCGCCGTTCTCGTCTCGGCCGGTCTCCCCGAAACCTGCGGACAGCCCCTGTCTCTGTCCGTGTGAATTCGGCCTGCCGGAAGTCCCCCGCCCATTTTTCGTGATTCCCTTGATCAGGGAATCCAACTCTATCTTGCGTCCAGATTTCCCGCAAACACTAAATATAGTGTTAAAGACGCGTTTACCAATTTTTTCAGCGCGGAAATCCGCCATTCCGGACACGGCTGTGCCGTCCCCGGAAAACCCATGTTCCCGGCTGCCTCACGCTTGGAAAATGATGGAAGACAACGCGCCTGACATGGCGCGGTCACGCCCGAACTCCGAACTTGCGTCTCATAAAAAGCGACTCGTCCGTGACGGTCAAGCGCTCGTTCCTTGAAACTTGTGTGACGCTATATCTTGTATGTGGGGGCATGTGGATAACGGGGAGGGCGGCCAAACTTTTCCACCGCGCCGCGACCATGGTTAACGCGCCGCCTGCCAGTGCCTGTCCCTCGGGCGGCCGCGCCGATCTCAGGCGAACAGACGCAGGATGGTGAAGATCAGGGCGGCGAGGACGGCGGCGGCCGGCACCGTGATGACCCATGCGGCGGCGATGGTCGTGGCATGCGTCCGGCGCACCAGGCGGCGGCGCTGGACATCCTCCTGCACCGTGGCCGGCTCCTCGTCCTCCCACGGCGCTTCGGCTGCTTCCCAGGTCTTCTCCAGCTTGCCGGCCATCGCCTTGCGTTCTGCTTTCAGCCGGCCCTGCTTGCGTTCCAGGTAGGCCCGGCGGCGCTTGGATTTGGCGGTGTACCACTCGCGGAAGAAGCCGACGCCGAAGACGGCGCCGACCGCGATATGGGTGGAGGAAACGGGCAGGCCAAGCCACGAGGCGATGATGACGGTGATCGCGGCCGACAGCGCCACGCAATAGGCGCGCATGGGGTTGAGCTTGGTGATCTGCTCGCCGACCATGCGAATGAGCTTCGGGCCGTAGAGCAGCAGGCCCATGGAAATGCCGATGGCGCCGATGACCATGACCCAGAGCGGTATGCCGACCTTGGCCGCCACGTCGCCTTCCATCGCGGTGTGCACCACGGCGGCCAGCGGTCCCACCGCATTCGCCACGTCGTTTGCGCCATGGGCGAAGGAGAGCAGGGCGGCGGAGAAGATCAGCGGCAGGCGGAACAGCTTGCGCAGCGACTGGTTGCGGTTCTCCATGCCTTCCGATTGCTGGCGGATCATCGGATTGACCACCGCCCAGACGATCACCGCGCAGGCCAGCCCGAGGAAGAGGATGGAGGAACCGGGCAGGTTCACGATTCTCTTCAGGCCCTTCATCGCCAGGTAGGCGGCGAAGGCGCCGGCCATGATGGCGATGAGCACCGGCACCCAGCGGCGCGCAGCAGCGATCTTGTCGTCCTGGTAGATGATGAATGCCTTGATGAAGGCAAGGAACAGGGCCGCGATCACCCCGCCGAGCAGCGGCGAGATCACCCAGCTTGCCGCGATGGCGCCCATCGTCGGCCAGTTGACCGACGCGAGGCCTGCCGCCGCGATCCCGGCGCCCATGACGCCGCCGACCACGGAATGGGTTGTCGATACCGGCGCGCCGATCCATGTCGCGAGGTTCACCCAAAGAGCCGAGGAAATGAGCGCCGCCATCATGGCCGCCACGAAAATGTCGGGGTCGGCCACCGTAGCCGGGTCGATGATGCCCTTGGAGATGGTCGAGACGACGTCGCCGCCGGCGATCAGGGCGCCCGCGCTTTCGCAAACCGCTGCCAGCACCAGCGCGCCGCCCATGGTCATGGCGCGGGAGCCCACGGCGGGGCCGACATTGTTGGCCACATCGTTGGCGCCGATGTTGAGCGCCATGTAGGCGCCGATCGCCGCCGCCGCGATCACCGTCAGCGCGCCCGCGCCCGTCCCCGCATAGAGCGCCGCGAAAACGGCGGAAAGGGCCAGGAAGGCCAGCGCCACACCGGGCGCGACAAGTCCCCGCGACAGGGTTACGGTGGCTTCCTCGATGCGCGTGAGCTTGCCGAGATCCTTGTCCAGCGTATGCTTGCGAAGCGGCGGCTTGTCTCCGGCCATGGCGGCTCCCGGTCTGTGTTCGAGGCAGTTCCGGGCGGCATTAGCGCGCGTGTGCGCCTCCCCGCAAGGGGCTTGTCACAAAACCGTCATAAAAGGCAGTTCAGGCCGTGGTCTGGCGGGGTTTTCCACTGAATTCGGCGATCAGCTCGGCCAGATCCTGTTCCTCGACCAGCGCAGCCGCCTTGCCGGGGGCAAACCACTTGCGCTCCCTCTGGCCATGTTCGGGCCAGGTCTTTGCAAGCTTGCGGACGCGGAGCGGGAAGACATGCACCTCGCAACGCCGGATCACGCCGTTGCGCAGGACCTTGTCGTAGAAATAGATGCCCGCCTTGTCGTCCTCCGCCTGTCCCTCGATGCCGGCCTCCTCGGCGGCTTCACGCACGGCGGATTCGCTTAGCGTCTCGCCCTTTTCGGGCCAGCCCTTGGGCAGCACCCATCTGCCGGTTCCGCGGCTCGTGATGAGCATGACCTCGATGCCCTTGCCCGACTTGCGCCATGGCAGGGCCGCCGACTGGAGCACGGCCTCGGGGCCACCGAGAATGCGGCGAACATTCTCAAGCATGCGCACACGTGTCTGGTTCGAAATCATGCATCGAAGATAGGCGATTTGTCTGAGGTTTCCAGCGAAGGACGACCTGATCGCCGATTCCGGTGACATTTTGATGACAAACACAATTCAAGGTTTTTGAAATGACGGCAATGCAGCCGTTTCGTCGGCGAAACGGCTCGCCGGCATCGCGAATCAGCCAGCGGCCGGCCGGCCGTTTCAGCCCTTGTGGCCTTCGGAAATCGGCTGCTGGTAGGTGAATCCCATGTCCCAGGGGAAGTAGATCCAGGTGTCCTGGCTCACCTCGGTGACAAAGGTGTCGACCAGCGGCACGCCCTTGGGCTTGGCGTAGACGGTGGCAAAATGGGCGCGCGGCATCATGGCGCGCACGATCGCGGCCGTCTTGCCCGTGTCGGTGAGGTCGTCGACGATGAGCACGCCTTCGCCTTCGTTCTCCATCAGGACCGGCGACACGTCCTTCAGCACCTTGAGTTCACCCTGCTCGGTATAGTCGTGATAGGAGGCGATGGAGACCGTCTCGATGACGCGGATGTTCAATTCCCGCGAGATGATCGCCGCGGGCACGAGACCGCCCCGGGTGATGCAGACGATGGCATGGTATTTCTCGGCCTTGCCCGACAGACGCCAGGCCAGCGCCCGGGCATCGCGGTGGAACTGGTCCCAGGAAACGGGAAAGGCTTTTTCGGGCAGCGACATGCCGGGCCTCGTCATGCTGTGAAACGGTGTTTGACAGGCAGATAGCCCGAAAGCGGGCCGGCGGGCAAGGCGGCAAAACACCTGCCCGGCCGTCGCCGCCAGGGATCAGCCGAGCAGGGCCTTGAGGTGCGCCACGACCGAACGGGCCAGCGCGGATGGCTCGTAGCCGCCTTCCAGCATGGAGAGCAGGCGGCCCTGCGCGTGTGTCTTCGCGATGGCCGAAAGTTCCTCCGTGATCCAGCCGTAATCGGCTTCCGTCAGCCTGAGCCCGGACATGTCGTCCAGCACATGGGCGTCGAAACCGGCCGAGACGAAGACGAATTGCGGCCGGAAATCCTCAAGCGCCGGCAGCCAGTGCTCGCGGATCTGACGGCGGAACTCCGTGCCGTCCGCACCCGCCGAAAGCGGGACGTCGACCAGGTTTTTCGTGTCCGATTCGTGCCCCGTATAGGGATAGAAGGGATGCTGGAACGACGAACAGAACAGCACCCGGTCGTCATCCTTGAAGATGTCCTCGGTGCCGTTGCCGTGGTGGACGTCGAAATCGACGATGGCGACACGCTCCAGCCCGTAGGTCTCCAGCGCATGGGCGGCGGCGACCGCGATGTTGTCGAACAGGCAGAATCCCATGGCCTTGGCATATTCGGCGTGATGGCCCGGCGGGCGGATGGCGCAGAAGACGGGATTGGACACGCCGCGCATGATGAGGTCCACGCCCATGACACCGGCACCAGCGGCCCTCAGCGCCGCCTGCAGCGTGTCCTTCGACATCACCGTGTCGCCATCGATCTCCACCGATCCCTCGCTCGGCGCCATCGCGAACACCCGGTCGACATAGGCCGGATCATGCGCGCGGCCAAGCTGTTCCTTCGTGGCCAGCGGCGCATCGTAGTGGCGCAGCACGAAGTCGAGGCCCGACATGATGATCTGGTTGTTGATGGCGTAAAGCCGGTCGGCATGATCCGGATGGTGCGACCCCGGATCATGCAGCAGGCAGTCGTTGTGCGAAATCATTCCAAGCATTGCCACCCCCTCAATGGCCGGACAGGGAAAACCCTAGAGCCAGCGTTCGACGATCATGATGTCGGCCTCGTCCGGCGACCGGCGCGCGGTGAAGCCGAGCCCTTCCATCAGCTTCAGCATGCCGCGGTTCTCGGCCAGCACCGTGCCTTCCATGATGGACAGGCCGCGCTCGCGCGCCTCGTCCATCAGCGCCTGCATCAGCCGCGTGCCGATGCCCATGCCCTGCACGGCGTCGGAAACGACAATGGCGAATTCGCAGGTCTTCCCGTCCGGATTGACCGCATGGCGCGCCACGCCGACCTGCGTCGGCTTGCCGTCGATGTCGGTGATGGCGATCAGCGCCATTTCCCGCGCGTAGTCGATGTGCGTGAACCGCGCCAGCATGGTCGGTGTCAGGTCGTTGAGCGCGTGCATGAACCGGAACTTGCGTGCCTGGTCGGAAAGGTTGTGAACAAATTCCCGCTCGCTCTCGGCATCTTCGGGGCGGATCGGGCGGATCAGCAGCGCCCGCCCGTCCGGCAGCATGTCCTCGCGCTCCAGATGGCGCGGATAGGGCGCGATGGCGACATGCTCGTAGCGCCCCTGTGTGGCCGGCGGCCGTGAGACCCGGATGCGCGCATCCACCGCGATGACCCCTTCAGGGCCGGCGAACAGCGGGTTGATGTCCAGTTCCTCGATTTCCGGGATCTCGCAGACCATGTCGGAAATCCGCATGAGGACCTGGATCACCGCCTCGCTGTCGGCTGCGGGCGCGTCGCGATAGGCTTCCAGAAGGCGGGACACGCGGGTCCGCCGGATGAGCCTGCGGGCAAGCACCGCGTTGAGCGGCGGCAGCGTGACGGCACTGTCCTCCAGGATTTCCACCATCTTTCCGCCGGCACCGAACACGATGGTCGGACCGAAGACCGGATCGCGGCTGGCGCCTGCGATCAGTTCGCGCCCGTGTGGCATGTCGACCATGGCTTCCACGGTGACGCCCCTGATCTCGGCATCGGGCCGCGCCGCCTTCGCGTTCTCCATGATGGTGCGAACCACCGAATGGAGCGTGCCGGCGCTGTTGACGTTGGTGCGCACGCCGCCGACATCGGATTTGTGGGTGATCTGCGGCGAGTTGATCTTCACGGCGACCGGAAAGCCGACGGTCTGTGCGGCGACAAGTGCCTTGGCGGGCGTGTCGGCCTCGATGGTGGTGTTGACCGGGATGCGGAATGCCCTGAGCACGGCCTTCGATTCCAGGTCCGACAGCATGTCGCGCCCTTCGGCCAGCACCTGCTGGATGATCATCCGCGCGCCTTGCAGGTCGGGTTTCTCCAGGTCTGACATGGGGCTGGCCAGTTCGAGCGACAGCTTGCGGTTCAGTTCGTGGCGCGCCAGGTAGAAGAAACCCTCGATTGCCCGTTCGGGTGTCATGAAGTCCGGTATGCCGTTGGAGGACAGCAGCTTGCGCGCCTCCCTGACGGTTGTCTCGCCCATCCAGCAGGCGAGGATCGGCTTCCGGTTGCGCGGCGGAATGGCGTCGAGCACGGCCTGCGCGGCTTCCACCGGGCCGGTCATGGCCTGCGGCGTCAGCAGCACGAGCACACCGTCGAATGCCTTGTCGGCCAGCGCGGCCTTCACGGCCGCGCCGTAGGCTTCCGGGCCCGCGTCGCCCAGGATGTCGATCGGGTTCGCCTTCGACCAGAAGGGAGACAGGATCTTGTCCAGCGCCTCGACGGTTTCGTGGGACGGGGAGGGCACGTTGATGCGCATGTCGCCGGAACGGTCGGCCGCAAGCACGCCGGCGCCGCCGCCATTGGTGATGATGCCGATGTTGTTGCCCGCCGCCCGCTTGCCGGCAGACAGGATCTCCGCTGCCGCGAATAATTGCCCGTAGGTATGCGCGCGCACCGCGCCGGTGCGCTCCAGCGCCGCGTTGAAGACTGCATCCGAACCGATCAGCGCGCCGGTATGGGTGTGCGCGGCCTTGGACGACTGGTTGTAGCGTCCGGCCTTGAGCACGATGACCGGCTTGATCTGCGCGGCGACGCGTAGCGCCGAGACGAAGGAGCGGGCATGGCGAACGCCCTCCACGTAAAGGAGGATGGCGTCGGTCTTCGGGTCGGTCGCCAGGAAATTGAGGACGTCGCCGAAGTCGATGTCCACGGAATTGCCGAGCGACACCATGGCCGAGAAACCGAGATCCTGGGGCGCGGCCCAGTCGGCGATGGCCGAACACAGTGCCCCCGATTGCGACACCAGCGCCAGGCGTCCTTTCGGCGGCGCCGACTTCAGGAATGTGGCGTTGAGATTGAGCCAGGGCCGGACGATCCCCACGCAGTTGGGACCCACGAAGCGGATGCCGAAGCGCCGCGCGATCTGGCCAAGTTCGGTTTCGCTGGCATGGCCGGCGTCGCCCGTCTCGCCGAAACCGGCCGAGAGGACCACGACATGGCGCACGCCCGCCTCGCCGCATTGGCGGAGGATCTGGGCGACGGTGCGCCCGGGCGTTGCGATGACGGCCAGATCGACGGCGCGTTCCGCCGCGCCGATCGTCGGGAAACACGGCCTGCCCAGAACAGAATCATGCTTCGGATTGATGGCGATCAGGTCTCCGGCATATCCGCCGTCGACGAGGTTCGCGAAGACTTTCGCGCCAACGGAATCGCTCGACTCGGATGCACCGAAGACGGCGACCGATTCCGGGTTGAAGAGAGGGGAGAGTTCTGTCGGTCCCATGACTGGATACTTCGCCGGAGCGGACTCCGGCCTTTCCTTTTTCGGCTGGTTCGTGAACGAATGCCCTTCGGCTCCGCCCGGTTCCCCGCCATTGTCAGCATTTGTCATGACAGCCTGATCTCCCCCCCGGAAAAAATCATGACCAACAGGCAGCGCATGGCGAATTCCGGCGGTTGCAGCACGGCAGGCACCGGAATTCAAGCGAAACGCGTATCAGCGCGACATCAGGGTGATGCAGGGCATCGATTCCAGCACGGTCCTTGTCACGCCGCCGAACAGGCGCTCCGACCAGCGCGAACGCGAATAGGCGCCCATGACGAGCAGGTCGGCCTGGGTGTCGGCAAGCCGGTTCTCGATGATGGCCGATACCGGGATGCCGTCGGAAATCTGGGTCTCGGTCTTCACGTTGGCGCCATGGCGGGCAAGGACGGCCGCGATCTCCGCGCCGGCCAGGACAGGTGTCTGGTCCTCGCGCTTCGGATCAACGGTGAAGACCTCCACCGCATTGGCGCCCATGATGAGCGGCAGGGCGTCGAACGTGGCGCGTGCCGATTCGCGCGTTCCGTTCCAGGCCACCATGACGCGGTCGAAACGGGCCGGGATGCGGGCGGCATAGGGCACGAACAGCACCGGCCGGCCGCTTTCGAAGATCACCCGTTCGATTTCGGCGGAAAGTTTCGAGGAAGCCTTGCCGTCAGGCTGGCCGACAACCACGAGATCCGCGCAGCGCGCGCTGTCGATCACCGCGCCGGATGTCTCCATGCTGCGCGTGGCGGCCGAGCGCCATTCGCACAGCACATCCTCGCGCGCGGCCCGGTCGCGGAACCGCTTGGCCATGGTTTCCATGCGTTCCTCGAACCGCTCGGCCTGTTCCACGGCCTTGTGCATCTGGGCATAATAGGCGGGCGAAGCCACGGCCGCGCGGTCCGGTTCGGCATGAAAGCCGATGAGATGGGCACCGAACTGGCGGGCGACGGGGAATGCCACGTCGAGAACCCGGTCCTCGTCGGTGGGGCTTTGCAGGAATGCCAGGATCGTCTTGTAGCTCATCGGTCTCTCCTTCGCACCGCGACCTCGCCTGTGCGGCGTCTGTCAGGTCCGGCTGTTTGGGGAGACAATGGATGCCGCAGTGCACAATCGCCTTGATGTCGGTCAAGACGGGCGATGATTGCGCACGAAAAAGCCCGCCGTTGTGCACGGCGGGCTGCATCGTGCCAGGCAAGAGCGTCAGCGCGACATGAGCGTGATGGTCGGCATGGACTTCAGCACGGTGCGCGTGACGCCTCCGAACAGCCGCTCGGCCAGCCGCGAGTGGGAATAGGCACCCATGACGAGCATGTCGGCCTGCGTATCCGCCAGCCTGTTCTCGATGATGGCCGATGCCGGAACGCCGTCGGAGATTTGGGTTTCGACGGTGACGTCGACGCCATGGCGGGCGAGCACGGCCGCGATCTCCGCGCCGGCAACGGCGCCGCTCTGGTCGGCATTGGTCGGCGGATCGACGGTGAAGACCTCCACCTTGTCGGCTTCGCGCAGGAAGGGCATGGCGTCGAATGTCGCGCGGGCGGCTTCGCGTGTTCCGTTCCATGCGACGAGGACCCGGCCGATGTTCGAGGGCATACGGGCAGCGTAGGGTACGAAGAGGACGGGCCGGCCGCCTTCGAACAGCAGCGCTTCCACGTCGTCTGCCGGGGCGGCCGCATTGCCCGGTTCAGGCTGGCCGGCGATCACCAGGTCCGCGCAATAGGCCGACGAAAGGGCGGCCACGGCGCTGTCGCCGATGAAGCTCTCCATGTCCCGCCATTCCAGCGAAACGCCGGCCGCGCGGGCCTTTTCCGTCATTCGATCCTTCAGTTCGCGGGCACGCTCCCGGCCTTCCTCGATATTGGTTTCCAGCACGCCGGCATCGGGAAAGCCGATCGGCGTGGCATAGGCCGCGGCGCTCGGTTCCGCATGGACGGCGATGATGTGGCTGTCGTTCTTGCTGCCCACCAGTATGGCCGTGTCGAGCACACGGGCGCCGGTTTCCGCGTCGGGGATGATCGTGACAATGGTCTTGTAGGTCATGGGGGCGGTCCTCTCCCTAGTTCGGACCCGGAGCCTGTCTTGATCGGCTTTCCGGTGTCGCTTCATCAAGGGTAACATGAGGGGCCGCACATCCAAGCGCCTTGATCGGCATCAATAGCCGGGCAGGGGATCGGACCGGGTGCCTACATGTTCGGCGCTCCGGCCTCGATGCGTGCGCGCACCATCGCTTCCACCGCTGCGACCGCCGGCGCGAGCGCGTCCTCGGAGCGTGCCCGCACGACGATATCCGTCCAGAAACGCGTGCCCTCGTATTTCGGATAGGAACCGATCACCGTGCCGGGATGGTCTTTCTGGATGGCGGCCAGCAGGTCGCCGATCGTGCCCTCGCCGAACGGGCAGTGGACCGAGCGCGAGATCAGGCGCGCACCGGTCTTGAGCGTCGGCATCACGTTGTCGAGCATGGCCTGGAAGATCGAGGGAACACCGGCCATCACGTGGACGTTTCCGATGATGAAGCCCGGCGCGACCGAGACCGGGTTGTCGATATGCGCCGCGCCGCGCGGCATGCGCGTCATGCGTTGACGCGCGGGCGTGAACTCCATGCCCCGCTTCTCGTAGTGGGCCGCCAGCAGTTCGAAGGCTTTCGGGTCGTTATCGCAAGGGAGGCCGAAGGCTGCCGCGATGGCGTCGGCGGTGATGTCGTCGTGGGTCGGGCCGATGCCGCCAGAGGTGAAGACGTAGGTGAAACGATGACGCAACGCGTTCACCGCCTCGACAATGGCCGCCTGCTCGTCTGCGACCATACGGATTTCCCTAAGGTCGATGCCCGCGGCCGTCAGCATGTCCGCCAGATGGCCGGCATTGCGGTCCTTGGTCCGTCCCGAAAGGATTTCGTCGCCGATGACCACCATGCCGGCCGTAACGATCTCGCCCATGCGCGTTCACTCCTGTTGTGGCAGAGGAAAATCCGCCATCGCGCGCGCTCGGACAAGTGCTCATTTCGGTGAACGATGCGTCGTCCGCTGTTCATCTTTTCTCGGCTGAAGGAGCCCGTATGTCAGGGGTGTCGCGGATCAGCCGTCCGCATGAACGCTGAAGGAGACTGCAATGACCAGGGTTCTGGTTCTCTATTATTCAAGCTGGGGACACATGGAAGCGATGGCCCGGGCCGCCGCCGAAGGCGCGCGCGAAGCAGGGGCCGACGTCACCGTGAAGCGCGTTCCCGAGCTCGTGCCCGAAGATGTCGCCAAGGCCGCGCACTACAAGCTCGACCAGGAAGCCCCTGTCGCGGACCCGATGGAACTCGCCGACTATGACGCCATCATCTTCGGTGTCTCGACACGCTATGGCATGATGGCGGCGCAATTGAAGAATTTCCTCGACCAGACGGGTCCGCTCTGGGCCAAGGGTGCGCTGATCGACAAGGTCGCCTCGGTGATGTCATCCACAGCCACCCAGCATGGCGGCGCCGAACTGGCGATACTCACGACCCAGGCCGCACTTCAGCACCACGGCATGATCATCGTTCCGCTGTCCTATGCCTATGACGGTCAGACCGGCAATGACGTCGTGCGGGGCGGTTCGCCCTACGGCATGACGACGACCAGCAACAGCGACGGCTCGCGCATGCCGAGCCAGCAGGAACTGGAAGGCGCGGCATTCCAGGGCCGCCGCGTCGCGACCATCGCCGCAAGACTGAAGGGCTGATAGCCGGACCCGTCCGTCCACAGCCGGAGGCCGGGGCGCGCAGCCCCGGCCTTTTTGCTGCGCCATGCCATTGCAGCAGGCGCGATCATGGGCCACATTCCCCGCACAGGCCATTCACCAAAGGGGAATTCCGGCTCCCATGGGCTCGCCCGTTCTTCTCTCGATCTTCCTCGGTCTTTTCGCCGTGGCATTGCATGTCTGGTGGTATGCCAGAAAGACCAGCGGCATCGCCCGGTTCGCAGAGACCATGGTTCCGCCAACCGGCAAGTTCGTCACCGTCAACGGCCGGAAATTCCACGTGGAAGACAGGGGCAAGGGCCGGCCGGTCGTCTTCATCCACGGGCTGGGCGGGAACCTGCATCATTTCGACATTCCGCTCTGGCCGTCCATGGGGCAGGGCTACCGCCTGATCGCCATCGACCGGCGCGGATCGGGCTATTCCGCGCAGGACTGGGGCGATGACGGCACCCTGACCACGCATGCGCGCGACATCGCCGCAATTCTCGACGAACTTGGCGTGGAGAACGCGCTCTATGTGGGGCATTCGCTGGGTGGCGCCGTTGCCCTGGCGGCTGCCCTGACGACCCCGGAAAAGGTGGCCGGCCTTGCACTGATCGCGCCGCTCACCAGTTTCGTCCCCGAGGTCGCGCCGGAATTCCGTCCCCTCCATATCCGCTCGCCGCGCCTGCGGAAGTTCCTTGTCCACACCTATGCCATTCCGGCAGCGGTCAAGGCGACGGAGGCGACGCTGGAATTCGTCTTCGGTCCGCAAAGGCCGCCGGAGGACTACGCCGTTGGCGGCGCCGCCTTGACAGGTGTTCGCCCGTCGCACTTCTACGCCACCTCGACGGATCTCGTCAGTGTCGAACGCGATATGCCCGCGATCGAGGCCCGGGTGGGCGAGATCACGATGCCGGCGGCTGTGCTGTTCGGCACCGCTGATCGCGTCCTCGATTTCCGCCGCCACGGATTGTCCATGGAAAAACGCCTGCCGGGATGCGAGGTGCGCCTCCTCGATGGCGTCGGCCACATGGTGCAATACGCGGCGCCCGAGGCAACCGCCAATTTCGTCAAGTCGATGGCTGCGCGCGCCCTTCCGGCTTGATCGGATCGCCGGTCCGGGCTACCGGACGGATCGTGCCCCCTTGGCGGAACTGGTAGACGCAAGGGACTTAAAATCCCTCGGCCTTCGGCCGTGCCGGTTCGAGCCCGGCAGGGGGCACCATTTCAGATTTTCCTGATTGTTTTTCCTGTGCTTTCCCGCCCGCCTGCGGCCGGTTTCCGAATCGCTCGTCGCCGTTGCGCGCAGCAGGGCTTGATGCCGGCTTGCCGCGAAAGCGCAATACCGGACTGGCTCCGGCCCAACCATCGGCAACACTTCAGCAAGCGCTGGTTCGTGCGCCGCCGGGAGTGTTGCCGGGATGGATCGGGATCAATCATGAATTGCAATCCGGGGATTGATTCGGAACGGCAAGGTCAAAAAAAAGTGTTGCATCACTGCAAAACGCGAGTGCGCGAAGTTTTTTTGTATCGCGAGTTGAACACTTGCAAAATCTTGCAGCCTCGGGTCAGGGCGCTTCATCTGGCCGCTTTGCCATGCCCGGATTGACCGGAAAACCCGGCGGCAGGTCGAAAACAAATCAATATACCAAAAGCAAAAATACGAAATATACTTATCAAAAAAGTCGTTATCCATACGACATAAGTGTGGACAAGTATAATAACAATTGAAATATGCCATGTTTTCGCAATGCAATATCGATGCCACGCGAATTTCCGGTGCCGGAATATAGTGTTGGTATGGACCTTTGTGCTCTCACATGCTTCGATCAGGGCAGCACCAATTCATGCCGTGATCATGATGTTTCGTGGTCCGGCTCTCAGTGTGCGTCATGCGGCCGCGCTCTCGGCCGCCAAACAATGGGAACAGAAGGAGGAACCATGTCAAAGGGATCCGATCAGCAGCTCATCGAACGCATCGCGCAGGAAGCGCGGCTTGGCCGCGTATCGCGGCGCGAATTCATGTCGTGGACGATGGCCGCCGGCCTGACGGCGTCCACGGCCAGCGGCCTGTGGACGACAAACGCTCATGCCCAGGCACCCAAGCGCGGCGGGACGTTCCGCTGGGGCATTCATGACGGCAACACGTCCGATACCCATGATCCGGGAACATATGTCACGCGCCAGATGATTTTCCTAGCCCACCAGTACCGCAGCTACCTGACGATGATCAATCCGGACAACACGCTCGGTCCGGACCTGGCCACCGAGTGGACGGCGACCCCCGACGCGGCCGAATGGACCTTCAAGCTCAACGAGAACGCGACCTTCGGCAAGAGCGGCAACAAGGTCACCGCGAAGGACGTGGTCGCCTCCATCAACCACCATCGCGGCGACAAGACCACGTCGGCAGCCAAGGCGCTCCTGACCGATGTCACCGACGTCAGGGCCGATGGCGATCATGCGGTCGTGGTCACGCTTGCCCGCGGCATCGCCGACCTGCCGTGGCTGATGACCGACTACCACCTCGCCATCTGCCCGGCCAACGATGACGGCACGATCGACTGGCAGGGCGGCGACGGCTGCGGTCCCTACAAGATCGACAACGGCGAATTCGGGGTCAGCTGGTCGCTCAGCCGCAATGAGGGCTGGCATGGCGAGGGCGCCTATTTCGACAAGGTCGAGATGATCATCCTCAACGATCCGAATGCACGCCAGACCGCGCTCGTCACGGGCGATGTGGACTGCGTCTCGCTGGTCGAACTGAAGACGCTCGCCCTGCTGGAGCGCAATCCCAACATCATGGTCGACAATGTGCCCTCCGGCGCCGCGATCACCATGCCGATGTTCTGCGACACCGCGCCCTTCGACAATGTCGACGTCCGCAACGCGCTGAAACTGGCCATGAACCGCGACGAGATCGTCGAGAAGATCGCGTTCGGTGCTGCCACGAAAGGCAACGACTTCCACCTTTCGCCGGTCCAGCCCTACTGGCCCGAGGACATCCCGCAGCGCGAATACGATCCGGACCAGGCCAGGTCGCTGCTCAAGAAGGCCGGTGCGGAGAACCTGTCCGTCAGCCTTTCCACGGCCGACAGCGTCTTCTCCGGAGCCGTCGACATGTGCGTCCTCTATGCCGAGCAGGCCAAGCAGGCCGGCATCAACATCAAGGTCGTGCGCGAGCCCAATGACGGATACTATTCCGACGTCTGGCTCAAGAAGCCGTTCACGGCGGTCTCGTGGGGTGCGCGTCCGACGCCGGACGTCATGTTCACGCTGGCCTACAGCAAGGGCGCTGCCTGGAACGAGAGCCACTGGGAGAACGAGCGGTTCAACGAGCTGCTTCTCATGGCCAAGTCGGAACTCGACGATGCCAAGCGCGCCGAGATGTATCACGAGATGTGCATGCTGATGCGGGACGATGGCGGAACGATCATCCCGTTCTTCAACAACTTCGTGTTCGCACGCAGCTCCAATGTCCAGCACAATGGCCAACTGGCGGCAAGCTGGGCCTGCGACGGCGGTCGCGCGCCGAGCCGCTGGTGGTTCAGCTGACGAAAGGACGGGCAGGGGCTTCCGGCCCCTGCCTTGCAGGGCATGGGTTCGCGGCCGCGCCAACGGCCGTGGACCCTCATGTCGGCCACCGCTCCGGCCGATCGATCCGGGGCTTGCCGCGGGACCGGCAAAGGCGCACCCTGATCCGGGGTTTGCCCGGCAGTTCCCGCGCCCTTGCATTCCGGAAACACGCCGGCAAGCGCTAGGCAACAAGAAGATGGGGCGCTTTCCGGCCAGCGGCCGCGCAAAGACGCCCGGAAGAGAAGGGACACTCGGTCATGGGGGACATCGTCTCACTCGTAGGCAAACGGCTGGGCCTCGGCCTGTTGACGCTGTTTGTCGTTTCAATCCTGATTTTCTTCGCCGTCGAGCTTCTGCCCGGCGATATTGCGGAGGCGGTTCTCGGTCAGAGCGCAACGCCCGAAACGGTGGCGGCGCTGCGCGAACAGATGGGCCTGAACCAGCCCGCGCCGATACGTTACCTGGACTGGCTCGGGGGTGCCTTGACCGGTGATTTCGGCACGTCGCTGGTTTCCGGCGAGCGCGTGAGCGCGGCCATCGGACCGCGTTTCATGAACACGCTCTTCCTGGCGAGTTACGCCGCCGTCATCGCGGTGCCTTTCGCCATCATCCTCGGCATCATCGTCGCGCTGTGGCGCAACACGGCGTTCGACCGTGTCGCCAACGTGCTGACCCTGACGTCGATCTCGTCGCCGGAATTCTTCCTCGGCTACATTCTCATCCTCTATCTCGCTGTGAAGACCAACGCCTTTCCGGCCATTGCCAGCCTGCGACCGGGCATGGATTTCTTCGAGATCCTGCATCGCACCTTCCTGCCCGCGCTCACGCTGGTGCTGGTGGTGACCGCCCACATGATGCGCATGACGCGCGCGGCCATCATCAACCTCCTGTCCTCGCCCTACATCGAGATGGCGCGGCTGAAGGGGGCGCCGGCCTGGAAGGTCATCACCCATCACGCCCTGCCCAATGCCTGGGCGCCGATCATCAACGTCGTCGCCCTGAACCTGGCCTACCTGATCACCGGCGTCGTCCTCGTCGAGGTCGTCTTCGTCTATCCCGGCATCGGCCAGCTTCTCGTCGATGCGGTTTCCAAGCGCGATTTCCCGGTCGTCCAGGCCTGCTGCCTGATCTTCGCGGCGACCTTCATCCTGTTGAACCTGCTGGCCGATGTCGGGGCGATCCTGACCAATCCGCGCCTCAGGCATCCGAAGTAAGGGAGGGCAGCCATGAGCACGTTTGTCATCGGCTATTACAGCCTTCTCATCGCCGCTTCCTGCCTCGCCGCCTATTACAAGCGGCGTGAGCCCTTCCTCATCATTTTCGGCCTGACCCTCATCTCCATCGTGGTGGGAATCGTCGGCGGCATCGGCGCCCTGCGCGCCATCACGATGGCTGTCGGATTGCTGGCCCTGGCCGCGGGCATGTCCTACGCCTTCAAGGAGTTCCTGGTCATCCTGGCTCCGGAACGCATCGCCAAGGAATTGCGGACCGCGCCGCTGACGGCAAGCTTCGGCATGTTCGTCATCTTCATCTACGCCATCGCCGGCATCTTCGCGCCGGTGATCGCGCCGCATGGCGAGGCGGAGGTCATCGCCTCTTCCTTCGCGCCAGCCGATGCCAACATGCTGCTCGGTGCCGACCAGCTCGGCCGCGACATGTTCAGCCGCATCATCTACGGCGCGCGCAACTCCGTCGGCCTGGCGCTGCTGGCAACGGGTCTTGCCTTCGTCATGGGCGCTCTTGCCGGTCTGCTGGCCGCCACGCGCGGCGGCTGGTTCGATCAGGTCATGGGCCGCACCGCCGACGTGGTCATGTCGGTGCCCTCGCTCATCTTCGCCCTGCTGATGCTGTCGATCTTCGGCACCAACCTGGCCGTCATCGTCATCGTGGTGGGCATCATCTATTCGCCGCGCGTCTTCCGTCTGACGCGGGCCGTCGCGGGCAATGTCGTGGTCATGGACTATATCGAGGCCGCCAAGCTGCGCGGCGAGGGCAACTGGTATCTCATCCGCAAGGAGATCCTGCCCAATTCGACCGCGCCGCTCATCGCCGAGTTCGGCCTGGAATTCTGCTTCGTCTTCCTGCTGATCGCCGGACTGTCCTTCCTCGGCCTCGGCATCCAGCCGCCCACGGCCGACTGGGGCTCCATGGTCCGCGAGAACGCGACGCTGATCTCGTTCGGCGAACTGACGCCGCTCATCCCGGCCGCGGCCATCGCGCTGCTCACCGTCGCGGTGAACTTCGTGGTTGACTGGATGCTCTACCGCTCCTCCGGCTTGAAGGAATGATCCCATGGCAAAAGACAAGAAAAAAGACGTCCTGCTGAAGATCCAGGACCTTCGCATCGAGGCCTATGCCGACGAGAAATGGTTCGAGATCGTCCACGGCGTCGACCTGACGCTGCATCGTGGCGAAGTGCTCGGCCTGATCGGCGAATCGGGTGCCGGCAAGTCCACCATCGGGCTGGCCGCCATGGGCTTCGCCCGTGACGGCTGCCGCATATCCGGCGGGTCCATCGAGTTCGACGGCATGGAACTGACCACCACGCCGAAATCGGCGCTAAGGGCCCTGCGCGGTTCGCGCATCGCCTACGTGGCGCAGTCGGCGGCGGCATCCTTCAATCCTGCCCACAAGATCATCGACCAGCACACCGAAGCCCCGCTGCACTATCGCATCCAGAAGCGCGTCGAGGCGCAAGAGGACGCGATGGAGCTTTACGAGCGCCTGCGCCTTCCCAACCCGCAGGAGATCGGTTTCCGCTATCCCCACCAGGTCTCGGGTGGTCAGCTTCAGCGCGCCATGACCGCCATGGCCATGGCCTGCAGACCCGATCTCATCATCTTCGACGAGCCGACGACCGCGCTCGACGTGACAACCCAGATCGAGGTGCTTGCCGCCATTCGCGACATCGTCGACCAGTTCAACACGGCCGCCATCTACATCACCCATGACCTGGCGGTCGTCGCCCAGATGGCGGATACCATCAAGGTGCTGCTGAAGGGCAAGGAGGTGGAGGAGGCGCCCACCGCCGAGATGCTGGAGAACCCGCAGGAAGACTACACAAAAAGCCTGTGGGCTGTGCGCAGCTTCAAGCGGGACCAGAAGCCGCGGCCCACCGACCCGAACGTCAAGCCTGTCATATCGGTGCAGCACGTGGACGCGGCATATGGCGACACCAAGGTTCTCGATGACGTGTCCTTCGATGTCTATGAAGGCATGACGGTCGCCGTTGTCGGCGAATCCGGCTCCGGCAAGTCCACCACTGCGCGCTGCATCACCGGCCTCCTGCCGCCGCTCAAGGGCGAAATCCTGTTCCGGGGCGAAAAACTGCCGCCAAGCTACAAGGACCGCACAAAGGACCAGTTGCGGCAATGCCAGATGATCTACCAGATGGCGGACACGGCGCTCAATCCCAAGGTCCGTATCTCCGAGATCATCGGCCGTCCGGCGCAGTTCTACATGGGCCTGCAGGGCATCGACCTGAAGAACCGCGTGGACGAACTGCTCGATCTCATCGAACTGGAACCGTCCAAGTATTACAACCGCTATCCGACCGAGCTTTCAGGTGGTCAGAAACAGCGTATCGGCATTGCCCGGGCGCTGGCCGCGGAGCCCTCCTTCATCATCTGCGACGAGGTGACGAGTGCGCTCGACCAGCTTGTGGCCGAAGGAATCCTCAAGCTGCTCGACCGGCTGCAGAAGGATCTGAACCTGTCCTACATGTTCATCACGCATGACCTGGCAACGGTGCGCTCGATCGCCGACGAGGTCGTCGTCATGCAGCATGGCAAGGTGGTCGAACAGGGCCCCAAGGACGAGATGTTCACGCCGCCGCACCATCCCTATACCGACCTGTTGCTGTCGTCGGTGCCTGAAATGGATCCGAACTGGCTTTCGACCCTGCTCGAGGAGCGCGGCGTCGACAATATCGGGGAAGCGGCGAATACCTGAGACGGCATGAAACGGCGGGCCGGGCAAGGCCCGCCGTTTCACGCGGTTATCCCGTCATCGACATGCCGGTCAGCACCATCGTGGCGATGATCGCCACGTAAATACCGGCCAGGGCATGCCAAGTCGCTGCGCGCGTGCTGATTTCGCGGATCCACTGGTCCCTGGTCATGTCTGCACCTGTTCGGCTCAAGGAATTTCGCGCCCGGAAGCAAATGCATCCGGACGCTCGAAGTTCCCCCAATATAGTCATCCGATTGTGCAGTGCGATACCAAATGCGTCGTCGCCTGTTCAATTCGTGCCATTCCGCGACATTTTTCGTTTTTCCGGGGCCGGCGGCGCTCATGCATTGCGGCCGGTTCCGATGCGGGAGCGGGGAAATATCGCCTGCAGGGCGCGCCGGTATCCGCTGGGTCTTGTTAGTTACAAAATTGACTGTCACATACGTAACCAACGAGACGGTGGCCCAAGCCGCCGCGAAAAGACCGTTGAGAAAGAGGGATGAAACGATGGCAAAGGCCTTTGCGTCGCAGGGCGACCTGTCCGAAAAGAAGATCAGTTTTACCGAGGTTGGCAAGGGGCTGTGGGCTTTCACGGCCGAGGGCGACCCGAATTCCGGTGTCATCATCGGCGATGACAGCGTGATGATCGTGGAGGCGCAGGCCACGCCGCGCTTGGCCAACAAGGTGATCGAGAAGGTGCGTGAAGTCACCGACAAGCCGATCACGCATGTCGTGCTGACCCATTATCATGCGGTGCGCGTGCTGGGCGCCTCGGCCTTCGGGGCGCAGCAGGTCATCATGTCGGACACGGCCCGGGCCATGGTGGTCGAGCGCGGCCAGGAGGACTGGGACAGCGAGTTCCAGCGTTTCCCGCGCCTCTTCGAAGGCCATGAATCGATTCCCGGCCTGACCTGGCCGACCACGACCTTCTCCGATTCCATGACCGTCTACCTGGGCAACCGCCGCGTCGACATCATGCATCTGGGCCGTGCCCATACCGCCGGCGATGCGGTGATCCATGTGCCCGACGAAAACGTCATGTTCACCGGCGACATCGTCGAATATCATTCGGCCTGCTATTGCGGCGACGGCCATTTCAACGACTGGGGCTTCACGCTGGACGCCATCAAGTCCTTCGACGTGGACGCCATCGCGCCGGGCCGCGGCGACGCGCTGGTCGGCAAGGCGATGGTCGAGACCGCCATCGAGAACACGCGCGACTTCGTGGAAAGCACCTACCGGCCGGCTGTTCGCGTTGCCGCGCGCGGCGGGACGCTGAAGGATGCGTGGGATGCCGTGCGCGCGGAATGCGATCCCAAGTTCGCCGACTATGCCATCTACGAACACTGCCTGCCTTTCAATGTCGCGCGTGCCTATGACGAGGCCCGCGGCATCGACACACCGCGCATCTGGACCGCCGAGCGCGACATTCAGATGTGGGAGCAGTTGCAGGGCTGATTGCTGGCGGCCGGTACCGGAACGGGGCCCATGAGCCTCTGCGTGCCGGCCGGCCATTGATTCTGTCCGGGAGGAAGAGATGAGCAGGATATTCGAGACGCCGCTGTATCCTTACAAACGGTGCGCTGACCAGGATGCCGCCAAGCCGGTGCGTCATCCGGTCGTTGTCGTGGGAGCGGGGCCCATCGGCCTTGCCGCTGCCATCGACCTGGCGCAGCACAATGTGCCGGTCGTGGTGCTGGACGAGAACGACAAGGTCTCCTGGGGTTCGCGCGCAATCTGCTTCGCCAAGCGGCCGCTGGAAATCCTCGACCGGCTCGGTTGCGGCGATCCCATGGTGGACAAGGGCGTGACCTGGAACACGGGCAAGGTTTTCTTCGACGACCGCCAGGTCTACGCCTTTGACCTGCTGCCGGAGGACGGCCACAAGCGCCCGGCCTTCATCAACCTGCAGCAATATCATTTCGAGAAATACATGGTGGACCGGGTCTTCGCCCTCCAGGCGGAAGGCAAGCCGGTGGAAATCCGCGGCGGCTCGCGGGTCACATCCGTCAAGGCGCTGGACGACGGCGTCCGCCTCACGGTGGAGACGCCCGACGGTCCCTACACGCTGGAGGCCGGCTGGCTGATCGCCTGCGACGGGGCCGGCTCGCCGATCCGCGCCATGATGGGCCTCGACTTCGTCGGCCGCGTCTTCGAGGACAATTTCCTCATCGCCGACGTCATCATGGAAGCCGACTTCCCGACCGAACGCTGGTTCTGGTTCGATCCGCCCTTCAACCGCGGCCAGTCCGCGCTTCTCCACAAGCAGCCGGACGGGGTCTGGCGCATCGATCTCCAGCTTGGCTGGGATATCGACAAGGAGAAGGAAAAGAAGCCGGAGAACGTCATACCCCGGCTGAAGGCGATGCTCGGCGAGGACGCGAAGTTCGAGCTGGAATGGGTCTCGATCTACACCTTCCAGTGCCGCCGGATGGAGAAGTTCCGCCATGGCCACGTGATCTTCGCCGGTGACGCGGCGCACCAGGTCTCGCCTTTCGGTGCGCGCGGCGCAAATTCCGGCCTCCAGGACACCGACAACCTGGTCTGGAAGCTGAAACTCGTCATGGACGGCATGGCGCCCGACAGCCTGCTCGACAGCTATGATGTCGAACGCATTCACGGCGCCGACGAAAACATCCTGAACTCGTCGCGCTCGACGGACTTCATCACGCCGAAATCGGAAATCAGCACGATCTTCCGCAATGCCGTGCTCGACCTGTCGGAACGCTTTGACTTCGCCCGTCCGCTGGTCAATTCCGGCCGCCTTTCCGTGCCCTGCACCTATGACGGCTCGCCGCTCAACGGGCCGGATTGCGACGCCATGCCGAGGCGAACGCGGCCCGGATCGCCGGCGCCCGACGCGCCGTTGCCGGACGGCTCCTGGCTGATCGACCGGCTGGGCGGCGCTTTCCAGATCGTCACCATTGACGCAGATGCGCCGGATTCGTTGTGCGACAGCGGCATCTGCGCGACCCGTCTTGCCCTTTCGGCCAGCGACAACCCCGCATTGCGCGAGCGTTATCTGGGCGAGGCGAAGTCCGCCGTCTACCTGATGCGGCCCGACCAGCACGTCGCAGCGCGCTGGGAAGGCTATGACGAAAGTGCCGTGCGCGCCGCCATCAACAGGGCCGTCGGGCGGATCTGAGGAGACAAGAGCATGAACGCACTCAACACCGCGCCCAATATCGCCCGTCCGGACGACTTCTACGCCCGGCTTCTGGCGGCCCATGAAGGCCTCACAAAGGCCGAAAGCGACGCCTTGAATGCGCGACTGATCCTCATCCTGGCCAACCATGTCGGCGACATGGATGTGCTCGACGCCGCCCTGCGGGCCGCCGCCAGGCCCTCCGGGCAGGATTGAGGCGGTCCCGGCCAAGGGGACTGCAAAACGCCGTTTGACAGGGAGTTGACCCCATGAACATCCAGACGAAACGCAAATACATCCAGCAGGACCAGACCGGCGCCATCACGCCTGGTTACATGCCCGGCTTCGGCAATGACTTCGAGACCGAGGCGCTTCCCGGCGCCCTGCCGCAGGGCATGAACAGCCCGCAGAAATGCGCCTACGGGCTTTATGCCGAACAGCTTTCCGGCACGGCCTTCACCGCGCCCAGCCATCAGAACGAGCGGACATGGTGCTACCGCATCCGCCCGTCGGTGAAGCATTCGGCGCGCTACCGCAAGATCGACGTGCCCTATTGGAAGACGGCGCCCCATGTCAGCGACGACATCATCTCGCTCGGCCAGTACCGCTGGAGCCCGGTGCCCCATGCCGAGGAGCCGCTGACCTGGATCACCGGCATGCGTACCATGACGACGGCTGGCGACGTCAACACGCAGGTGGGCATGGCAAGCCATGTCTACCTCGTCAACACGTCGATGGAGGACGACTATTTCTACTCCGCCGACAGCGAACTGCTCGTCGTGCCGCAGGCCGGCCGGCTGCGCTTCTGGACCGAACTCGGCATCATCGACCTGCAGCCGCAGGAGATCGCCGTCATTCCGCGCGGTCTGGTCTATCGGGTCGAGGTGGTGGAAGGCCCGGCGCGCGGCTTCGTCTGCGAGAATTACGGCCAGAAGTTCGAACTGCCGGGCAGGGGCCCGATCGGCGCCAATTGCCTGGCCAATCCCCGTGATTTCAAGGCGCCCGTCGCTGCCTTCGAGGACCGCGAGGTGCCCTCCACGCTGACGATCAAGTGGTGCGGCCAGTTCCATGTCACCGAAATCGCGCAGTCGCCGCTCGATGTCGTCGCCTGGCACGGCAACTACGCGCCGGTGAAATACGATCTCACTGCCTATTGCCCGGTCGGCGCCATCCTGTTCGATCACCCCGATCCGTCCATCTTCACGGTGCTGACCGCTCCGTCCGGCCAGCCGGGCACGGCCAACATCGACTTCGTGCTGTTCCGCGAACGCTGGATGGTGGCCGAAAACACCTTCCGGCCGCCCTGGTACCACAAGAACGTCATGTCGGAACTGATGGGCAACATCTACGGCATCTACGACGCCAAGCCGGAAGGCTTCGTGCCCGGCGGCATGAGCCTGCACAACATGATGCTGCCGCACGGGCCGGACAAGCAGGCCTTCGAGGGGGCCTCCAATGCCGACCTGAAGGCGGAGAAGCTGGACAACACCATGTCCTTCATGTTCGAAACCCGCTTCCCGCAGCACCTGACAGAGTTCGCCGCGAAGGAAGCCCCGTTGCAGGACAACTACATCGACTGCTGGGCCGATCTGGTGAAGCACTACGACGGATCGCCCAAGGGCAAGTGAGAAGGACTGGAGACGCAATCATGACCGCATTGAAGCGATCCTGGGTCGAGAGCGCCAATGCGCCGGAGACCGGATTTCCGCTCAACAACCTGCCCTATGGCGTCTTTTCCACCGGTGAGGGCAAGCCGCGCTGCGGCGTCGCCATTGGCGACATGATCCTCGACGTGGCCGCCCTGGAGGCCGCGGGCAAGCTGAACTACGAGGGCGCGCTGGAAACCGGCACATGGAATGCCTTCATGGCCATGGGTCCGGTCGCCTGGGACAAGCTGCGCGGCGAACTGACGGCGTTGCTCGCCGAAGGGTCGCCCGCCCACGCGGACGTGGAGCCGCATCTGGTGCCCATGGCGGACGCCACGCTGCACATGCCCTTCGCGGTGACCGAGTACACCGACTTCTATGCCGGGCGGAACCACGCCTTCAATGTCGGCGTGATGTTTCGCGGGCCTGAAAACGCGCTGCCGCCGAACTGGCTGCATATCCCCATCGGCTACAATGGCCGCGCTTCCTCGGTCGTCGTGTCGGGCACGCCCGTCGTGCGTCCCAACGGTCAGTTGAAGGGCCCGGATGACGCGGCGCCACGCTTCGGACCGTCGCAGCGTTTCGACCTGGAACTGGAGATGGGCGCCATTGTCGGCCAGCCGTCGAACGGGCCGATCTCGGTCTCGCAGGCCTTCGAGAACATCTTCGGCTACGTGCTGCTGAACGACTGGTCGGCGCGCGACATCCAGGCCTGGGAATACCAGCCGCTGGGACCCTTCCAGGCCAAGGCGACCGCCACCACGATCAGCCCGTGGATCGTCACGTCCGCCGCGCTGGCACCGTTCCGCACCTCCACGCCGGCGCGCGAAAAGCCCTTGCTGCCCTATCTCGCCGAACCTGGGCCGATGCTCTACGATATCCAGCTGGAATTCGGCCTTACGCCGGAAGGCGGCGAGGAAACGGTCCTGTCGCGCACCAATTACCGCGAAATGTACTACTCCTCCGCCCAGCAGCTTGCCCATCACACCTCGTCCGGCTGCCCGATGCGCGTCGGCGACCTGCTGGGTTCCGGCACGATCTCCGGGGCCGAAAAGGAAACGCGCGGCTCGCTGCTGGAACTGTCCTGGGGCGGCAAGGAACCGGTCGCCATCAAGGGCGGCGGCACGCGCAGCTTCATCGAGGATGGCGACACGGTCACGCTTCGCGGCCATGCCCAGGGCGACGGCTACCGCATCGGATTCGGTGCATGCGCGGGCAAGATCCTGCCGGCCAGGCCGGTCGGCTGACGCATCGATCCGCTCTGCGATGAGACAATGCAGCGGCGGGCCTTCGGGTCCGCCGTTTTTCTTTTTCGAAGCCTGTGATCCGTGTTGATAGTTACAAAAACAACAGTTACGAACGCAACTATAAGCGCGAATGGCCGGCCGGCACGATGCCCGGCCCGCGCCAGGCCGGAATAGGGAGAAAGCCGATGACAGCCGTACCGAAACTCGACCGCATCCACCATGTCGCCTACCGCTGCAAGGACGCCAAGGAAACCGTTGAATGGTATGTGAAAAACCTCAACATGGATTTCGTTCTGGCGATCGCGGAGGACCATGTGCCGTCCACCCATGAGCCGGACCCCTACATGCACGTGTTTCTCAACGCCGGCAGCGGCAACGTGCTCGCCTTCTTCGAATTGCCGACCAAGCCGGAGATGGGCCGCGACGAGAATACGCCGGCCTGGGTGCAGCACATCGCCTTCAAGGTGAAGGACCGCGACACGCTCATTGCCTTCAAGGAGCAGCTTGAGAAGAACGGCATCGACGTGCTCGGCGTGACCGATCATTCCATCTTTCATTCGATCTATTTCTTCGATCCCAACGGCCATCGCGTCGAACTGGCCTGCGACGATCCGGAGGAAGAGGCGATGAAGAAGAAGCTGGACGAGGTGAAGTGGGACATGCTGGAGGAATGGGCGCGCACGAAAAAGGCGCCGAAGCATGCCGATTGGCTTCACGCCAAGGAATTGTCCACCGTCTGACAGGATTTGCCGCCCCCGGCAAATGGCCTCGGTGAGGCATGACGCGGCCTTCGGGCCGCGTCTTTTTTTGGGCGGCAGGCTGCTATTGCGGCAGCGCCGTCTGGAACACCGCCTGGGGCGTCGTGATGATGACCCGGGCTGTCGATTCGAGCACGCTCCCGACGCCAACGCCGAGCGTCAGCAGGCTGTCGCCGAGCTTGTTGCGGTCCGGCTGGAACCTTTCCCCGTCGCGCAGGCGTTCGCCGAGCAGCGTGACAAGTTGCGGGTTCTGGGCGAATTTCGTGTGATTGATACCGCTGCTGCCAGCTTCCGTCAGATCGACCACGACGACGCCGAGTTCCGCGATTTCCTTGTCGTCGGTATAGGCGCCGAGGCGCGGCTTGTTGCCGGCAAGCGCCTGGCTCAGCTTGAGCGCGCGGTCGTCGCGCGACAACAGCACGAAGAAGGGCGTCCGCGGCTTTCCGTAGCGCTCCATCTGTGCCTTGAACACGTCCGCGGAAATGTCGGGCGAGGCGAGGATGACATCGCCGAGCCGTCCGCCAAGTGTCGGGTCACCCGCGATCTTGAGCTGGCGCAGCGCTTCCATCGTCACCCAGCTTCCCATGGAATGGGCCATCACGTCGATTCGGCGCGGATTGGCGCGGGCCGCCAGGCGGAGCGTGTATTCCAGCGCGTCGCGCGCCGCCGTCGCGCTGTCGCGGTCATAGATGTAGTCGAGCGCATTGCCGCGCGAGGCCCAGCTGAACAGGATCGCCGTGCCCTCGAAGCCGGTATCGTGGACGATCTGCGTGATGCGGAACAGTGCATCGGCAAAGGTGTTGCGGTAGCCATGCACGAAGACCAGCACATCCTTGCCGCCGCCCGGCCGGGCGGTCTTGGCGAAGACGTCGGAATTGGCGACCGGCCGGATGGCGGTTGCCACGAAATGGCGTGACGGATCGGGCAGGCCGCGCGAAACGCGCTCGGTTTCGCCGATCTGGTGATCGGGTGGAACGGAGACGGTGATCTCGTTGAAACGGATGCCTTCGCCCCGTTCTCCGTTATAAAGAATGTCCGGATTTTCGTCCGGCGCGCGCGTCGTCGCGACCAGGATGCGGTGCTGGGTGGCGCCCTGGGGGACGCCGGCGGCAATCGCCTCCGCGGCCGTGATACGGCGCGTCGCGATATCGCTTGCACAGCCGGCAAGCGGAACGATCAGGGCCATGAAGGCCAAGAGGGTCAGGCGCACGGAACGGGCGGGCATGGGCGTCTTTCTGCAAGGGCAGCGCACCCTATCGCGAAGCATGCTGCAATGCAAAGTGGCAGCGGTCACGATGCCGTCAACCCTTGGCCGGAAAGCGCAGCCCGTTGCAGCCGTGTAACAGGTGGTAAGGTATCAGCGCCGCCAGAAGGCCGGCGTGAAGAGGATGAGAACCGCCAGGATTTCCAGGCGCCCGAGCAGCATGCCGGCGGCCATGATGTACTTGGCGATGTCGGACAGGCTGGAGAAATTGCCGGTCGGGCCGATGACGTCGCCGAGCCCGGGGCCGACATTGGTGATGGCCGACAGGGCGCCGGTGACGGCGGTCTCGAAATCGAGCCCGGTCGCCGAAAGCAGCACGATCAGCACGCCCCAGATGACGAAGAAGGCCGCGATGAACAGCACCACGGCCCGCTGCGTCTGCTCTTCCACAGGTCGCGACCCGTATTTCACCGGCAGGATGGTGGACGGATAGATCAGGCGTTTCAGGCCGTTGGAGAAGACCTGGAAGAGGATGTAGAAGCGGTAGGCCTTGATGCCGCCGGTCGTCGAGCCCGAACAGCCGCCAAGGAACATCGCCACGAAGATGGTCGCCACCGTGTAGGGACCCCAGGCGCCGTAATCGGTCGAGGAATAGCCGGTGGTGGTGATGATCGAAACGAAGTTGAACGTGGAATGGGTCAGCGCGAAGAAGAAGGGGATGCGGTCGGTGACCGTGATCCAGATCGCGTTGGTGACCGAGAACAGCACGATCAGGCCCAGAAAGACGCGGATCTGCGGATCGAAGAACACGTCCCTGCGGCCGCGAACGGCAAACAGGATGAGCACGGCGAAGGGCAGGCCGCCAATGGTCATGAAGATGGTGCTCGTCCAGATGATGGCCGGCGATGTGTAGAAGCCCATCGACGCATCGTGGGTGGAAAAGCCGCCCGTCGCCATGGTGGTCATGGCATGGTTGACGGCGTGGAACAGCGGCATGCCGGCCAGGGCATAGGCCACCGCGCAGATCAGCGTCAGCAGCGCATAGATCGAGATGATCGACACCGCATAGGTGGAGAATCGGGCGAATGGCTTGTCCTCCTTGTCCGACGATTCGATGCGGAAGAAGGACACGCCGCCGAGTTTGAGGAACGGCAGCAGGAAGACACCGAGCGCGATGACGCCGAGCCCGCCGATCCATTGCAGGATCGAGCGCCAGAGCAGCAGCCCCGGCGGCATGTCGTCCAGCCCCGTCAGCACGGTCGCGCCGGTGGCCGTGATCGCCGAGACGGTTTCGAAAACGGTGTCGGCGAATCCCAGTTCGAGCGAAGAGGCCAGGAAGGGAAAGGCGCCGGCGACGATCATGGACAGCCACAGGAGGTTCACCAGCAGGAAGCCGAACCGGCTGTTGATGGCAGGTGTAGGAACGCGTGTCGCCATCGCAACCGCCGACGACAGACCCGACAAGAAGAAGGCCGACAAGGCGAAGGCTTTCCAGTCCGGGTTGTTGAAATAGAGGTCCACGGCCGCCGGGATCAGCATGGCCACCGACATGTAAAGCGCAAAGATGGAGGCGACGAAGACCGCCGCGCGAACCGTGTTTGCGTTCAAACCGCCATCCCAGTGCTTTCGCGGCCAGCCTTGCGTCGCCGCGGCCATCGTTCCATAACGGCCGTCTTGCCGCGTATGCGCCGGCATGTCGGCCCTCGGCTTTCCTTAGCCTATGCTTGCCCGCCGGTCACCGGGCAAGGCCGGTTTGTGCGATAAATTTTCCGGGTGCGGACGATCCCGGGCGAAAGGATGCGCCATGAGCGGATTCACGAAGAGCGTCGAAACCACCGCCCGGGCCCTGCGCGATCTGTTCGCGGTCACGCCCCTGCAGCGCAACGACTATCTCTCGCGCAAGTATCACGCCGATATCTGGCTGAAGCGCGAGGACCTGACGCCGGTGCGCTCCTACAAGTTGCGCGGCGCCTACAATTTCATGCGCAAATCGGTGGATCGCGGTGGTGACCGGATATTCGTCTGCGCCTCGGCGGGCAATCATGCGCAGGGCTTCGCCTTCACATGCCGCCATTTCGGCCGCAAGGGTGTCGTTTTCATGCCTGTCACCACACCGCAGCAGAAGATCGACAAGACCGTCGCATTCGGCGGCAGGCATGTCGAGATCCGGCTTGTCGGCGACATTTTCGACGCCTGCTACAAGGCCGCCATTGCCTATGCGAAAGCCGAAGGCGGCGAACTCGTGCCGCCCTTCGACCACAAGGACATCATCGAGGGCCAGGCGACGGTGGCGCTGGAAATCGGCGAACAGTTGCCGCCGGGCGTGGCCGCGGACCTGTGCCTTCTTCCCGTCGGCGGCGGCGGACTTTCGTCCGGCGTCATCCGCTATTGGCGCGAGGCGGGTGGCGCGCCGCGGTTTGTCCTGTGCGAACCGGCCGGCGCGCCGAGCCTGAAACGCAGCCTGGAGGCCGGCCGCCGCATCCGGCTCGACCAGGTGGACAATTTCGTCGATGGCGCGGCCGTGGCGGAGATCGGTGCCGAACCCTTCCGCCATCTCGAGGCCCTGTCTGCCGGCGACGTGCTCCTGATGCCGGAAAACCGGCTGTGCTCGACCATCATCGACATGCTGAACGTCGAGGGCATCGTGCTGGAACCGGCGGGCGCGCTGGCGGTCGATGCGCTCAAGGACATTCCCGCCGCCGACCTGCGCGGCAAGACAGTGGTCTGCGTCACCTCGGGCGGCAATTTCGACTTCGAGCGCCTGCCCGACGTGAAGGAACGTTCGCTTCGCTTCGAGGGGCTGAAGAAGTACTTCATCTTCCGCTTTCCGCAACGCCCGGGCGCGCTCAGGGACTTTCTCGATCTTTTGGGCCCGCAGGACGATATCGTGCGCTTCGAGTACCTCAAGAAGTCGGCACGCAATTTCGGCTCGGTGCTGATCGGGATCGAGACCCGGGACCCGCGCAACTTCCCCCGGCTCAAGAAGCGGTTTGACAAGGAGGGCTGGGGCTATCAGGACATCACCGAAAACGAGATTCTCGCCAACCTGATCATCTGACGCAAGGGCCCGTGCATGTTCCAGAAGATCGCCATCGCGATCGGCATTTCCATCGCGATCTATTTCTCCATTGCCGTGGCTCTCGTGTTCAGCGAAGCGCCGCCACCGGTCGGCGGCAATACCGGCGACGGCGATTCGCTCGATTTCGCCGAAGCCATGGAGGCCGACTATGCCGGCCTGCCGGACGCAACCTTGTACAAGACCCGCGACGGCACGGACCTGGCTTATCGGCGTTACGATTCCGCCGTGCCCGGCGCTCCCTATCTGGTCCTCGTCCACGGCTCGGGCTGGAATTCCATGCAATGGCATCCGCTGGCCATGTGGCTGTCGCGGGAGGGCCTGGCGACGGTGATCGCGCCGGACATGCGCGGCCATGGCGTGAACCCCGAGCCGCGCGGCGATGTCGGCCATATCGGCCAGTTGGAGGAGGACATGGCGGACCTGATCGCCGTCATCCGGCGTCCGGGCGATCCGCGCAAGGTCGTCCTCGGCGGTCATTCCTCCGGGGGCGGCTTCGTCATCCGTTTTGCCGGCGGCAAGCCTGCCGTGCCGGTTGACGGCTATCTTCTGCTCGCGCCCTTCCTGAAATACGATGCGCCGACGATGCGGCCCAATTCCGGCGGCTGGGCCCAGCCGGCGACGCGGCGGATCATCGGTCTCGTCATGCTCAACCGGATCCGCTTTCCGGCGCTCAATCACCTGCCGGTCATTTCCTTCGACATGCCGAAATCCGTTCTCGAAGGTCCCTATGGCGATCTGGCGACGACCGAATACACGTACAGGATGAATGTCAGCTTCGCTCCGCGCGATGACTACGAGGCCGATCTCCGCGCCATCGGCAGGCCGCTGCTGGTCCTGGCGGGCGGCGCGGACGAGGCTTTCCGCGCGGACCGCTTCGAACCCGTGATTGCGGCGCAGACGGACCAGGGCACCTACGCCGTCCTGCCGGGGGTATCGCACCTTGGCATCGTGATGGGCGAGGCTGTGCGCCCGGTCCTGGCGGACTGGCTGCGTGACCATTTCCCGGCAGGGGATAGCGACTGAGATGAAACGGGCGAGGGGCGCCGCGAAGGCCGGGCTGCAACGATGATCGACGACATCCTTCTTGCCATCGGCGGCGTCGGGCTGTTCATCCTGGGCATCGGCATGCTGACCGACGGCTTGCGCAGCCTGGCCGGCGGCATGTTGCGCCGCCTGCTCGCCCGCTTCACCACCAATGCCGCCTCCGGCGTTCTGACCGGCGCCGCGCTGACCGCCGTCATCCAGTCATCGGGTGCCACCACCATCACCGCCGTCGGCCTTGTCGGCGCGGGCGTGCTCTCCTTCCATCAGGCGCTGGGCATCATTTTGGGCGCCAATATCGGCACCACGGTCACCGGCTGGATCGTCGCTGCCATCGGCTTCAAGCTGAAGCTCGGCACGATCGCCATGCCGCTGCTGCTGGCCGGCGTTCTCACCGCCATGTTCGCGCCCGGCCGCTGGCGCCATGCCGGCGAGGCGCTCACCGGCTTCAGCCTTCTCTTCATCGGCATCGATGCCATGCAGCGCGGCATGGTGGCCTTCGAGGGACTCGTGACGCCGGAGACATTTCCCGCCGATACCATCGCCGGACGGATTCAACTGGTCGGCGTGGGTATCGCCATCACCCTGATCACCCATTCCTCGTCGGCCGGCGTGGCAACCGCGCTTGCCGCCCTTTCGGTCGGTACGGTGACCTTGCCCCAGGCCGCAGCCATGGTCATCGGCATGAACATCGGCACGACCTTCAGCGCCGCCCTCGCCACGATCGGCGGGTCTCAGGCCGTCCGCCGCACCGGCCTTGCCCACGTCATCTTCAATGTGATGACAGGTCTCCTGGCCTTGGCCTTGCTTGACCTGTTTTCCACGGTCGCGATGCCGCGCATCCATGCGCACGGTGACGAACAATTCGCGCTGGTCGCCTTCCATACCGCCTTCAACGTGCTTGGCGTGCTGCTCGTCCTGCCCTTCACCGGTGCTTTCGCGCGCCTCATGGAAAGACTGGTTCCCGAACGCGGCCCCTCGCTCACCGCCATGCTCGACAAGCGCCTGCTGGCAGACGTGGAAGCCGCGGCGGACGCGGCGACGGCCTGTGTCCGCCTGCTGGTCGCCGAGATGGAAGGTCACGTCGCCGCCCGCCTGTCATCGGCGCGCAAACCGCGCGCGAACGACCTTGTCCGGCTGCGCGCGGCGAAGGAGGGCCTGGTGGACTATGTCGCGGCGATCCCCAGCACGGCATGGAACCGGGACCGGGTGAACGCCTTCCTGCACGTATTCGACCATCTTGAGCGGCTGTTGCGCCGCTGCGAGGATGACGAGCGCCTGTCGATCATGCCCCATGACAGGCGGTTGTCGCGGCTGGCGCGCGTTTTCGTGCGGGTCATCGATACCTCCCGACCGCTCGACGAAATGACACGGTCTGCCCGCTATGCCCGGCTGGAGACCATCATTCGCAGCCAGGAGGAGCGCTATCGCATGGACGTGATCGGACATGCCGCCCCGGTCCCCGCGACGATGCACGAAATCGCCATGCGTCTCGATGCGATGCGCTGGCTGCATCGCGCCGCCGCGCATCTGTCGCGAATTCATTTCCATCTCGTCGATGCCGCAGACGCGCCGCACCAGTCCGCGCAGGGCGAGGGGAGAATTTGAACCGGCGGCTGAAAAAGCTTTGTGTGGCGGCGACTTGCCAGTTTGCACCATTCGGTGCCATTCACGCTGGCCACGGCAAGGCCGGGCGTTGAAGCCCGGAAACGGGGAGGAAAGATCAGATGGCCGGCATCGCCGCGCTCGCGCTTGCATATGTCCTGTCGCAGTTCTACCGCTCTTTCCTGGCCGTCCTTGCCCCCGCACTGATCGAGGATCTCGGCGCGACCAAGGCCGACCTCTCTGAAGCTTCGGGCGCCTGGTTCGTCGCCTTCGCGCTCATGCAGTTCCTTGTCGGCGTCTCGCTGGACCGCTTCGGTCCGCGCCTGACCGCGGCCGTCATGCTGGGGGTTGCCGGCGGCGGTGGCGCGTTTCTTTTCGCGGCGGCGACCGCGCCGTGGATGATCACGCTGGCCATGGTGCTGATCGGGATCGGCTGCGCGCCGGTGCTCATGGCTGCCTTCTTCATCTTCGCGCGCGCCTATTCGCCGGCGCGGTTCGCCCTTTATGCATCCTGGATGGTGGCCTTCGGCTCGGCCGGCAATGTCATCGGCGCCACGCCGCTGGCCGCCGCCGGCGAAGCCTTCGGCTGGCGTCCGGTCATGGCCGGACTTGCGGTCATCACCCTTGCCGTGGCGGCCTTCATCCTCGCCGTCCTGCGCGACCCGCCGCGCCTTGAGAACGAGGGCAGGTCGAGCGGCTTTGCCGGTTACGGTGAACTGATGCGCATGCGGGTCCTTTGGCCGATCATCCCGCTGGTCGCGATCAACTATGCCGCGACCGCCGGTATTCGCGGTCTTTGGGCCGGTCCCTATCTGGCCGATGTCTATACCGCCGATGCCCTGGTGATCGGCAACGTGACGCTCGCCATGGCCCTGGCCATGGTCGCGGGCAGCTTCGCCTACGGTCCGCTCGACCGCGTCTTCGGCACGCGCAAATGGGTTGCGGCCGGTGGCAACGCCATCGCGCTCGGCGCGATTCTCTGGCTGTTTCTTTCGCCGGCTGCCGGGCTGGCAGGCGTCACTGTGGCGTTCGTCGTGATCGGTCTGGCGGGCATGAGTTACGGAATGCTCATGGCCCATGCGCGCGCCTTCCTGCCGCCCCATCTCACCGGGCGCGGTGTCACGCTGATGAATTTCTTCTCCATCGGCGGCGTCGGCCTGATGCAGTTCCTGACCGGCTGGGTGGTGACCGCGTCGGCAGTCCCCGGCGAACCGCAGGCCGCCTATGGCGCGCTATGGCTTTTCTACGCCGCTGCGCTCGGCCTCGGGCTTGCCGTCTATCTGGCGTCGCGGGATTCGCGTCCCGAACCGGTCTGAGGCTTAGAGACCCAGGCCCCGAATCCAGGCGGCCGTTTCAGTGGCCAGCCGTGCCGTGGTGTTGGGGGAGAGGACGTCCCCGGCGATCACGTGCTGCGAGGGGTCGGCGCTGTCGGTCACTTCGATGCTGGCATGGGGCGCGGCCCATTTCGACGCCTTTTCGGCGGTCGCGGCCTGGTCGACCACCGCGTCGTCCGGCGCGTAGATGAACAGGGCCGGAACGCCGATCGTTTCCGGAAAGACGCTGTTGGCCAGATCGACCGCCGCTGCCATCGGCATCAGCGCGCGGGTCGGATAGCGGGTTGTCCAGTATTTCGCATGGTCCGGGTTGCGGGGTTCATAGGAGCGTTCCGGACCGATCAGGAATTCGGCGAATTGCAGGCCCCAGGGCTGGCTGAGCAGGAAGGAACCGGCCGCCTTCAGCCGGAAGTTGGGCGAGATCAGCACCAGCGCGTCCATGTCCCCCGCCAGCGCCGGTTGCGCGGCTGCCCAGGTCGCCAGCGAACCGCCGGTCGACGTGGCGATGACGATGACCTTCTCGCCTATGGCCTTGCCGACCGCCACAGCCTCGGCGAAGTCGTTGATCCAGTCGTTGACGGATGCCTGCGCCAGCGCCTCGCCGTTCTGGCCATGGCCGGTCAGGCGCGTGAAGAAGAGGTTTGCGCCCAGTTCGCGGGCCACGAGATCGGGCAGGGGCCGCGTTTCCTGCGCGGTGGCGGAAAAGCCATGCACATACACGATGGCGAGCGGCGTGCGCGCCTTCGAGCGCGGAAAGGCCCAGACGATCTGCTTGCGTGCGCCTTCGCGGATGCCCGCGACATTGGCTTCGCTGCGCGCGATCGCGGCTTCCGGATCCGCGCCGATACCGGCCCTGTCAATCGTGATCGAGGTGTCCACAGGTGTTCGCGGCCCCACCAGAAAAAGGACGCCGCCGGCGATCACCAGAAAAACCAGCGCCCGGATGATCTTGCGCAGCATGTCCATGCCTCCCCTTGAACCCGCGACCCATAGCGCGATGGCCGGCATTTAACAATCGGTCCCGCAGCGTCACGCGGCGCGAAGAACCGCCGGGCCGGCCGTTCCGTAAGAGGCATGGTCAGAAGGAACCCGCCGATGCCCGCCGCCCGCCTGCCACTTGCAACCATTGTCGCCTATGGCCTTCCGGCCATGCCGGTGGCGGCGCTGACATTGCCGCTCTACGTCGTGGTGCCGACATTCTATTCCGAGACCGTCGGCCTGCCATTGGCCATGGTCGGCGCCATCCTCGTGGCCGTGCGCCTGTTCGACGCGATCAACGATCCGCTGTTCGGCTGGCTGGGCGACCGGATGGGCAACGGCTTCGGCCGCCGCCGCACCATGGTCGCCCTGGCCCTGCCGGTCACCGCCTTCGCCGCGTGGAAGCTGTTTGCCCCGCCACCGGAAGCTTCCGGCGTCTATCTCGGCCTCTGGATGGCGGTCCTGACCGCCGGCTTCAGCGCCATGCTGCTGTCCTGGTCGGCCTGGGGCGCGGAACTGGCCGGCGGCTATCGCGAACGCAGCCGCATCACCGGCTGGCGCGAATCCTTCACCGTCATCGGCACGCTGGCAGCCATCGCCATTCCCTTTGCGATGTCGGACGGCGAGGATATCGGCCGCGAGGGCATGGCGGCGCTCGGCATCGCCGTAGCCGGTGGCCTGATGGCTTTCGGCGCACTGATGTTGCTGGCGGTGCCCGAACCGGTGGATCACTCGGTGACCCGCCTTGCCTTGCGCCAGAGCCTTGCCGCCATGGCCGCCAACAAGCCGTTTCTCAGGCTCATCATTGCGTACTTCGTGAACGGGCTCGCGAACGGGATTCCGGCCACGCTCTTCCTCTATTTCGTTTCCGCCCGGCTTGGCGCGCCGGACATGCGCGGCCCGCTTCTGTTCCTCTATTTCCTTTGCGGACTGGCTGGCGTCCCGGCCGCCACATGGCTGGCCGCACGCATCGGCAAGCACCGCGCCTGGTCGCTCGCCATGGTCCTGGCCTGTGCCGTGTTCGCCTTCGCACCCTTGATCGGAACGGGCGACATCATCGCCTTCGGCGCGGTCTGCGTCGTCACCGGTTTCGTGCTCGGCTTCGATCTTGCGCTTCCGCCGTCCATACAGGCCGACGTGATCGACGCCGACACCGCCGCATCCGGCGCGCAGCGTTCGGGCATCTATTTTGCCGCCTGGAGCCTGGCGACCAAGCTGTCGCTTGCCGCCGGCGCGGGAATCGCCTTTCCGCTGTTGTCGCTCTCCGGCTTCGATCCGGCGGCAGGCGCCGCGAATTCGGCTTTCTCGCTTTTCGTCCTTGCCGCGCTCTATGCCTGGGCTCCGGTGGCGCTCAAACTGCTGGCCGTGGCGCTGATGTGGTCTTTCCCGCTGGATGAGGCGGGACAGGCCGAGGCCCGCCGTCGCATCGAGACGCGCGGCAGGCTGGCCTGAGGTTGATTGGGCGCGTGCTCAGTCGCGCAGCGGGCGCCGGTTCCAGCCCATGGCCCGCTTCATGACGGGAAAATAAAGCCCCCAGGGAAGCAGGTTGATGGCCTTGAGCAGGAAGGCGAAGCGGCGCGGGAAGGCGGTTTCGAAGCCGCCGCTTTCCAGGCCCGTGACGATCCGGCCGGCCGCATCGCCGGACTTCATCAGGAAAGGCATGGGAAAGCGGTTCTGTTCGGTCAGCGGCGTGTCGACGAAGCCCGGATTGAACACCTGGAGCCGGATGTTCATCTTGTCGAAATCGAACTTCAGCGATTGCGCCATGTAATTGACTGCCGCCTTCGACCCGCCATAGGCCGAGGCCAGCGGAAGGCCGCCATAGGCCGATACGGAGCCGACAATGCCGATCTGGCCGCGTCCGCGGCCGCGCATGGATTCGGCCACCGGAACCAGTCCGTTGAGCACGCCGAACAGGTTGACCTCATAGGTCTGGCGGAACTTCTCCGGGTCGGGCTTTTCCCCTTGCACGGGCCAGTAATTGCCGGCCACGAACAGGGCGAGCGCGATCGGGCCGTGCGTGTCCTCCAGCGTCCGCACGAGGTCCGCCATGGCCGCGGCGTCCGTCGTGTCGCCGGCTGCGGGGATGATGGATCCCTCCAGCGCGGCGGCCGCGTCTGCCAGGTCATCGAGCTTGCCGGCGCTGCGCGCGGTCGCGACAACCCGCCAGCCCTTGGCGGCCATTTGCAGGGCGACCTCGCGTCCGATTCCGCTGGACGCGCCGGTGATCCAGGCGATGCCGTCTTGCGGCTTCGCGCGATAGTCACTCATGGAATGCTCCAATTCGTTTATCCTGACCGGATATACGAAAAAGAAGGCCCGCCGGTTTCCCGGCGGGCAGTGGGGCATTCATTCTTGAGCTGTCTCAGGCCAGAAGGATGTCGGACAGGCGCTGGCCGATGGAACCGGTCAGCCTCAGCGGGCCGTCGGTGACGGCCATGCCGATGCAAGGGGTCGTCTTCTCCGCGATCGGGCGGTGATCCACCGTCTCGTCGTTCACGGAAATGTCGCCGCGCGCATACCGTCCGGTGTCGTCGTTGAATGCGCCGTCGAGGACCAGCGACAGTTCCATGCCTTCGTGGGTGTGCTTCGGGATCGCGCGGCCCGGCTTGATCCAGAAAAGTTCGACGTGGCAGCCGTCGATCTCGCCCAGTTCGAAGTCGCGGAAACCGGGCATTCTCGTCTTCCACGGAATCTCGTCCGCGTTCATGCCGATGAAGCCCGCGATGGCGCGGGGCAGCAGCCCGTCGGAAGGCACCGTGCGCGGAAGGCGGATTTCCGGTGCGCGCGACGCGAAAATGCGTTCCAGGCATGCATCGGCGGAATGTATCGGCGCCGGCTCCATGTGTTCCAGGACGTCCCCGGCGAGCGTCTCGAGCCCGTTGACCATGCCCCGGTTGACCGGCGAGATCTCCAGATGGGCATCGACCAGCACGCGCGCTGGCTCCGGCAGCAGACCGGACACGTAGCGCGCCAGAAGGGCGTCGATTCGTTCCTGTGTTTCCGTGTTCTTCAAGTTCGTTTCCCCTGGCCCGGAGTTGCACCTTCACTCCGGCATTGCGAAGTTCTGCCTGATCTACGCTGTTCTGCGCAATCCGGATCACCGGCAAAACAAGTCCGGCTTTTTGCCCCGGTGAGACAAAAACTGCCAAAACCCGGGTTCAGGCGCAAAAACGCTGCTTGCAAGGCCGCGCTGCGGTCCATACCCTTCCGGCGGCAATGAAGGAAAATACGGGAAAAACATGACCGCGTCAGTACTTGAGTGCATCGGCAATACGCCGCTGATCCGTTTGCGCAAGGCGTCCGAGCAAACCGGATGCGAGATCTACGGCAAGGCGGAATTCATGAATCCGGGCCAGTCGGTCAAGGATCGCGCCGGGCTGTTCATCATTCGTGATGCCGAGAAGCGCGGCTTGCTGGAACCCGGTGGCCTGATCGTGGAAGGCACCGCCGGCAATACCGGCATCGGCCTGACCGTCGTCGCCAAGGCGCTCGGCTACCGCACCGTCATCGTGATTCCCGAGACCCAGAGCCAGGAAAAGAAGGACGCCCTGCGGGTGCTGAGCGCCGAACTGATCGAGGTTCCCGCCGTCCCCTATCGCAATCCCAACAACTATGTGAAGGTGTCAGGGCGGCTCGCCGCGCAGCTGGCCGAGAGCAGCCCGCATGGCGCCATCTGGGCCAACCAGTTCGACAACACCGCCAACCGTGACGGCCATGTCGCGACCACGGCCGCGGAAATCTGGGCGCAGACGGGCGGCAAGGTGGACGGTTTCGTCGCCGCCGTGGGCACTGGCGGCACCCTGGCGGGCGTTGCCATGGGTCTCAAGGCGAGGAATGCGGACGTGAAGGTGGCGCTGGCCGACCCGATGGGCGCGGCGCTCTACAGCTACTACACGACCGGCGAAATGAAGTCGGAAGGCTCCTCCATCACCGAGGGCATCGGCCAGGGGCGCATCACCGCGAACCTGGAAGGCTTCACGCCGGATTTCGCCTACCAGATCGGCGATGACGAGGCATTGCCCGTCGTTTTCGACCTCGTGCAGGAGGAAGGGCTTTGCCTTGGCGGATCGTCGGGCATCAACATTGCCGGCGCCATGCGCCTGGCCCGCGAACTCGGCCCCGGCCATACCATCGTGACGATCCTGTGCGACTATGGCACGCGCTACCAGTCCAAGCTTTTCAACCCGGATTTCCTGCGGTCAAAGGACCTGCCATTTCCCGCGTGGATGGAGGCAAGGAGCGACATTGCCGTCCCCTTCGAGGATGCCGAAGCATGAGCGCGACCCAGTGCCTGTTCCGTGACGACGCCTATCTCTCGACAGCCGAGGGCAGGGTGGTTGCCGTCAACGATCGTGGCGGCATCATCCTCGACAGGACCGTCTTCTATGCCACCTCGGGCGGCCAGCCGGGCGATACCGGCCGCCTGGAGCGCGCCGACGGTTCCATGATCGAGATCGCTGCCACCGTCACCGGCGAGACCAAGGACGAGATCATCCATGTGCCGGCCAACGGCCAGCCCGTGCCCGAAGTGGGCGAGACGCTCGTCCTGCACATCGACTGGGACCGGCGCTACCGGCTGATGCGCATGCACACCGCCTGCCATCTGCTGACTGTCGTCTGCCCCTTCCCGATCACCGGCGCTTCCGTTGGAGAGGAGGAAAGCCGCGTCGATTTCGACATTCCCGACGCCGCCTTCACCAAGGAGGAAGTGACGGCCCGGCTCATGGATATCGTCAACGGCGCGCATCCGGTCTTCACGAAGCTGATCGCGGAGGCCGACCTCGCGGCCAATCCGTCGCTGGTGAAATCCAAGAACGTGCGCCCGCCTTCCGGCGCCGGCACCATCCGCCTTGTCTGCATCGGCGAGGACGGCACGGTCGACAGCCAGCCCTGCGGTGGAACCCACGTCTCCACGACCGAGGAGGTCGGCGCCATCCACATCGGCAAGATCGAGAAGAAGGGGCGGGAAAACCGCCGCTTCCGCATCCGCTTCGGCGCGCTTCCGGGGTAGTGTATTATGAAGCTGGAAGGCTCCTGTCATTGCGGATCGGTGCGGTTTTCCTGCCAGAGCGACACGCCCGTTCCCTACCAGCGCTGCTATTGCTCGATCTGCCGCAAGACGCAGGGCGGCGGCGGTTATGCCATCAACCTGAAGGGCGCGGCCGATACGCTGGTGGTGGAGGGGCGTGAGATGGTCTCCGTCTATCACGCTGTCATCGACGGCGAGGAGAGCCCGGCCGCGCGGCATTTCTGCGCCCGGTGCGGTTCGGCCCTCTGGCTCCACGACCCACGCTGGCCCGATCTGGTCCATCCCTTTGCCTCGGCCATCGACACGCCCTTGCCGAAGCCGCGGGAAACGACGCATATCATGCTCGCCTTCAAGCCTGCATGGGTGGACGAACCGGGCGCGGATGCGACGCGCTGTCACGATGGCTATCCCGACGAATCGATTGCCCAATGGCATGAACGGACCGCAAACAGGACGGATTGAAGCAGGATGAGCAGCGAAGAAACCCCCGTGATCGTCACCGCCGGCTGGCTTCAGGAACGTCTGGGCAAGCCGGGTCTCTCCATTGTCGACGGCTCCTGGTATCTGCCGGTGCAGAACCGCGACCCCAAGGCCGAATACGCCGCCGGCCACATTCCCGGCGCCGTCTTCTTCGACCAGGATCTGGTGGTGGAACCGGGTGTCGACCTGCCGCACGCCCTGCCGTCGCCGCTGGAGTTCGAACGCCATGCCAGTTCCATGGGGATCACCGTCCACGACACGATCGTCGTCTATGACGGGCCGGGTTTCTTTTCCGCGCCGCGTGTCTGGTGGCTGTTCCGCACATTCGGCGCGCGGGACGTGCATGTCCTTGAAGGCGGGCTGGATGGCTGGAAGCGCGAAGGCCGTCCGGTGACCGCAGAGCAGACCCACTGCGCCGGGGCCTTTTTCAAGCCGTCCTTCGACCGCTCTGCGGTCGTCTCCTTCGACGAGATGCGTGACATCGTGAAGACGGGCAGCGCGCAGGTCGTTGACGCGCGCCCGGCCGGGCGTTTCGCCGGAACCGACCCGGAGCCGAGGGAAGGGGTGCGTTCCGGCCACATGCCCGGCGCACTCAATGTTCCCGCGCTCGACCTCTCGCGCGATGGCAAGCTTTTGCCGCGCGGCGAACTGGAAGCACGATTCGAGGCGGCGGGTGTCGACCTCTCCGGTCCGGTCGTCACCTCCTGCGGGTCTGGCGTGACGGCCGCCGTGCTGATCCTGGCGCTGGAACAGTTGGGCCATTCCGGCCACCGTCTCTATGACGGCTCCTGGACCGAATGGGGCGGGCGAAGCGACACACCGGTCGAAACCGGGGGCTGAGAGCCGTGAGCCTGCTGGAAACACGCGTGACGCATCTGGAAATGCGCTCGCGGCCGGCTCGCATCCCGATGCCGCTGGGACCCCGGCTGGCGCTGATGCGCGCGCCGTCGATCCCCGTCGCCTTCTATCGCTGGCTCTACGAACAGGTCGGCCGTCCCCATCACTGGCAGATGCGGCGCGGCCTGGACGATGCCGCGCTTGCCGGCGCCATCCATGACGCCACGGTGGAGATCACGGTCCTCTACTGTGACGGCGCGCCGGCCGGCTTCTTCGAACTGGGCCTGGCGGGCCTGCCGGAGGCGGTCGAGATCGTCTATTTCGGCCTCCTGCCTGACTTCCAGGGCAGGGGGCTGGCGCGCTTCTTCCTGTCGGAAGCCATTCAGGCGGCCTTTGCCCACGATCCGGAACGGGTGACGCTCCAGACCAACACGCTGGACAGCCCGCGCGCCCTCATCCTCTACCAGAAGGCCGGCTTCCGGGCCGTTTCCTGGTCAATGCAGCGCATCGCCGCCTGGGGAGACGACGGTTGATCGCTCCTGTTGCATCCTGTTCATGCTGGCTTCAGGAATCCGGTGGCAACCTCGCCTTGCACAACAGACAGCCTCGCCGGTTCGATGCAGGAGACCTTCGATGATCAATCGCCGTGCCATCTTCACCCTTGCCGCCGGAGCGGTAGCCGCCGTTTCCATGCCCGGCCTTGCCTCCGCCCAGTCCGGAAACACGCCGTCCGCGGCCACCATCCAGCGCAGGCTTGAAGCCGCGCCACGCCGCGCGCTGCGGCCGGAACGCCGGGTCAGCGTGGAGGAATTGAAGCGGCGGCCTGAAATCCGGAGGGATTATGCGCCCTCCATCGACATCCAGACGATCAACTTCGCCTTCGGTTCGGCGGAAATCCCCTATCGCGAGTTCTACAAGGTCGAACAGATCGCCATCGCGATGCGCAATATCCTGCGCCGCCGCCGGCACGAAATATTCCTCATCGAAGGCCATACCGACGCTGTCGGCTCCAACCGGTCCAACCAGATCCTGTCCGAACAGCGTGCCCGGTCGCTCGCCCGCGTTTTGAACGGCGAGTTCGGCATCCCGTGGCGGGCCATGGAAACCGTCGGCTATGGCGAGGAATATCTCCTCGTGCCGGTGCCTTACGAGGAATGGCGCAACCGCCGCGTTACCCTGCGCCGTGTCACAGACATCGTGCGCCGGTAAGGCGCAGCCGGAAACACGAAGGCCCGCCGCAGAACGGCGGGCCTTCCTTTGTCCGGGTCCTGGAGCCGCAGCGATGGCCTGGCCCCGGCTCCTGCCTTTCGGCGTGCGGAACCGGACGGGAGGATTCGTCAGGCGACCTTGAGAGCCTGTTCGGGCGCGGCCATCTCGTACCCCAGGGCCTCGGCCACGGGGCCATTGGTGATGCGGCCGCGATGGACGTTGAGCCCGTTGCGCAGATGCGGGTTGTCGGCCAGCGCCTTGAGACCCTTGTCGGCCAGTTGCAGGCCGTAATGCAGCGTCGCGTTGTTCAGCGCATGGGCCGAGGTGACCGGAACGGCACCCGGCATGTTGGCAACGCAGTAATGGATGATGCCGTCGACCTCGTATGTCGGGTCGGCATGGGTGGTGGCCTTCGATGTCTCGAAGCAGCCGCCCTGGTCGATGGCGACATCCACCAGCACGGCGCCCTTCTTCATGCCCGACAGCATTTCCCGGCTGACCAGCTTGGGCGCGGCCGCACCCGGAATGAGCACGGCGCCGACCACGCAATCGGCCGAGAAGCACTCCTCTTCCAGTGCCTCGACGGTGGAATAGCGCGTGTGCACGCGGCCGTTGAAGATGTCGTCCAGCTGGCGCAGGCGCGGGATCGAGCGGTCGATGATGGTGACATCGGCACCAAGGCCGACCGCCATCTTCGCCGCGTTCAGGCCGACAACGCCGCCGCCGATGATCGCCACCTTGCCCGGCAGCACGCCCGGCACACCACCCAGCAGCACGCCGCGTCCGCCATGGGCCTTCTGCAGCGCCGTGGCGCCGGCCTGGATGGCAAGCCGCCCGGCCACTTCCGACATCGGCGCGAGCAGCGGAAGGCCGCCGCGATCGTCCGTCACCGTTTCATAGGCAACGGCCGTGACGCCGCTGTCGATCAGGCCTTTGGTCTGCTCCGGATCGGGCGCCAGATGCAGATAGGTGTAGAGGATCTGGCCTTCGCGCAACTGCACCCATTCCGACGGCTGCGGCTCCTTGACCTTGACGATCATGTCGGCCTTGGCGAACACCTCTTCCGCCGTCTTGGCGATGGCCGCCCCGGCGGCGCGATAGGCGTTGTCATCGGCACCGATTCCGGCGCCCGCACCGGCCTCGACGATGACCTCGTGGCCATGCGCGATGTATTCGCGCACCGAGCCCGGCGTCAGGCCGACACGGTATTCGTGGTTCTTGATTTCCCTGGGGCATCCAATGCGCATTGCGCTCTCCTCGACGGCGAATTCAGATGCGACTCATTGTCTCTGAAAAGACGCAGAAGGGGTTTGCATTGTTCCGGTTCGCCCCTTGAAAATTCGGTGAAATCTTGTTCAAAAGGGCCGTTGCCACGCAAGAGGTTTGCGCAATTGAATTTAGACAAGATTGATATTGCCATCCTGTCCGCCCTTCAGGCGGAGGGCCGGATTTCCAACGCCGCGCTTGCCGAGAAGGTCGGCCTGTCGCAGTCGGCCTGTTCGAGACGCCTCGATGCGCTCGAAAAGGCAGGCGCGATCCGCGGCTACCATGCGCGCCTTCACAACAAGGCACTGGGATTCGGTCTGACCGCGATCGTCCACATCTCGCTGTCGGGACAATTCGAGAAGACGCTCAATGACTTCGAGGCGGCTATCAAGCGCGTTCCGAACGTGATGGCCTGTTTCCTTGTTGCCGGCGAATACGATTACATCCTTCGCATCGCCGCGCGCGATCTCCAGGACTACGAGCGCATCCACCGGGACTGGCTGACCGCGCTGCCGCATGTCACGAAGATCAATTCCACCTTCGCCCTGCGCGAAGTGGTGGACAGGGCCGGGCGCGGCGTCGATCCGCAACTGCTCTGAAAAAGCAACTGGGCATCACGCCCGGTAGACCACCTGCCGCACGTCGATATATTCGCTGCGGAATCCCGCCTCGCAATAATGCAGGTAGAATTCCCACAGCCTGCGGAAGCGCAGGTCGAAGCCGAGCGGCACAATGCGGTCCCAGGCGCCGTGGAAACGCTCGCGCCATTCCGCCAGCGTGCGGGCGTAATCCTGGGGAAACAGCCGCTCGTGGATATAGTCCAGCCCTGCCGCCTTGCCCTGGCGGACCAGTTCGGTCGGCGAGGGGAGCATGCCGCCCGGAAAGACGTAGCGCTGGATGAAGTCCGGCCGCTTCCGGTAAAGCGGAAAGGCATCGTCATTGATGGTGATGATCTGCATGCCCGCGGTTCCGCCCGGCTTGAGCGCCTGCTTCACCTTTGAGAAGAAGACCGGCCAGTATTCCTCGCCCACAGCCTCGAACATCTCGACCGACGCGATGCGGTCATAGCGGCCTGCTTCGTCGCGGTAATCCTGGAAGCGGATCTCCACCCGGTCGGAAAGCCCGGCCTCATGGATGCGGCGCGACGCGAATTCGTGCTGTTCGCGGCTGATCGTGAGCGCGGTCACCCGCGCACCGGCCTTGCCCGCCTGTTCGGCGAACCCGCCCCAGCCGCAGCCGATTTCGAGAACGTGGTCGCCCGGACGGATGCCGGTGTCGTCGATCAGCGCCTGGTACTTGGCCCGCTGCGCCGAGGCCAGGTCATTGGCGCCCGTGGCGTAGAGCGCGGAGGAATAGGTCATCGTCTCGTCGAGCCATTCCCGGTAGAAGGCATTGCCGAGATCGTAGTGCGCGGCGATGTTGCGCCGCGAACCGCTGCGGGAATTGCGGTTGAACCAGTGGCGCAGCCGGTGCAGCGCGCTCAGTAGCGCCGATCCGCCGGCCAGTTTCTCGCCTTCCTCCGTGTTGACGATGAAAAGTTCGAGAAACGTCGTCACGTCCGGGCTTTCCCAATCCCCGGCCATGTAGGTTTCGGCCACGCCGATCGTCCCGCCGGTGATCGCGCGCATTGGCAGGTTCCAGTTGTGCAGGATCACCTGGGCATCAGGGCCGGGACCGTTGCCGCCCACCTTGATGGCGCGCCCGTCCGGCATGCGGATGGCAAGCGAACCGCGCGGCAGGTTGACCAGGGTCTTGAGCACGGCCCTTATCCGCGCCGGAACGCCGCGTGCCATATCCGCCACGTCGCCCGGACTTGTCAGGCGTATCGCGCCATCGAAAGCGTCGCCCGCGGTGTGTTCATGCGCCATCTTTCACTCCTTGCTTGCCGATAGCTGCTCGCCGGAACACTTTTTCATTAGAGTAGCCTGTCATTCACCGGGTTCAAGGGCATGTCGGTTTGCCGGCGCGCCGTGCGGCGGCGGGCTGGAATGAAAACGCGCGCCCTTGAGCCAGAGTTTCAGCGCTTCCCAGTGGATGCCGCCGATGACCTTCAATGTCATGAACGGCATTGTGAGCAGCAGTGCCGCGACCGTCGCGGTGTTCAGCGCCCGCGCGGTTCCGTTGAAGGTCGCAGCCAGCACGGGCGTCCCGTGTTCGGTCTCGTGGATCCGCAGGCGCGCCTCCCGTCCCGGCGGCATCACACGGAAATGGTAATGCGCATCCATCGAGATGAAGGGCGAGACGTGGAAAAGCTTGGGCTGGTTCTGGCGCAGGCCTGCCGGCGAAAGCTCTCCCGGCGCCACCGGGACCACATAATCATGGTGGCCGCCAAAGGTGTTGCTCACCGCATAGATGACGGCGATGAGCCTGCCGTCCGCGGCATGGCAGAACCATGTCGAAATCGGGTTGAACACATGGCCGAACACGCGCGGATAGGTCATGAGCAGGATGCGCGCCGCCGGCTCCGGCACACCGGCACGGGCCAGAAGCGTGTCTGCCTGGCTGCGCAGCGTCGCGAACCCGTCGCGCAGGTGATCGCTGGCCTGGAAGGAAACCGGCGCGGCGCGGTTGACCCCGAACAGCGGCGACAGGCCGCCCGCCTCGTCGAGCCGGTCGATGTCGATGACGAGGCTTGTCACGCCATAGGTGAAGCGGTGCCCGAAGGGTTTGAGCCGGTGGTGCATGACCTGGCCCGCATAGAGCGTGGCGGCCGCTTCCGGCGGCGGCCCATTGTCCTGGAGGTTCCTGGCGCGTGCTTTCATGATTTCCGCCGCTGGTTCACTCGGCCGCCACAAGGCTGTCGCCGGCCGGCATGGCCGGTTCGCGCCACGGGATGACCGCGCCAAGCTGTTCCGCGGCCGCAAGTCCGGACTTCAGGCCGTCCTCGTGAAAGCCGTAGCCGGTCCATGCGCCGGCATACCAGGTGTTGCGAACGCCCTGAAGCGCAGGCAGCGCCTGCTGGGCGGCAAGTGCTGCCGCATCGAACTGCGGATGCGCATAGCTGTATTCGCCAAACAGGGTTCCGGGCTTCGGCTCGCGCGGCGGATTGAGCGACACGAACAGGGGCGTGCGCGCATCGATGCCCTGGAGCTTGTTCATCCAGTAGGTCACGGCGACATCGGAAGACCCGTCGTCGCGGCTGTCGCGCAGGTAGTTCCAGGCCGCCCAGGCCTGCCGGCGGCGTGGCATCAGGCTTTGGTCTCGATGCAGCAGCACGCGGTTGTCGCGGTAGCCGACGGCCGAAAGGACCGAAGTTTCGGCTGGCGACGGATCCGCCAGCATGGCAAGCGCCTGGTCGGAATGGGTGGCTATGACCACGGCATCGTAGCGTTCGGCCCCGCGGGCGGAAGCGATTCGAACGCCGCCGTCTTCGCGATGGATCGAGACGACCGGTTCGCCAAGACGGATGCGGCCGGCAAGCGGGGCCAGCAGCTTCTCCAGATAGGTGCGTGCACCGCCCTTGACCGTGCGCCAGAGGGGACGCTCGAAATCGATCAGGCGATGGTTCTCGAAGAAGGTGATGAAGGTCTGCGCGGGAAAGTCCAGCATGCGGATGCGCGGTGTCGACCAGATCGCGGCGGCCATGGGTATCAGGTAATCGTCGACGAAGCGGTCTGAAAAACCGCGCAGCTTGAGATAGTTGCCGATGCTGATGCCGGTGAGCAACCCGGCTGCCTTGTCTTCGCGGCACTGCCGGTTGAAGCGCAGGATCTCGCGCAGCATCCACAGGAAGGGTACCGAAACGACATTGCGGCGCTGGGCGAACACCTGGGTCAGCGACGAACCGCACCATTCCAGCCGCCCGTTGTCGAGAGACAGTGCGAAACCCATGTCGCTTTCCACCGTTTCGACATTGAGATGGCGGAAGAGGGCCGTCAGGTTCGGGTAGTTCAACTCGTTGTAGACGATGAAGCCGGTATCGACGCTGATCGGCGTGCCGTCATAGTCGATGTCGACGGTGGCGGTATGGCCACCGGCGCGCGCGTCCGCCTCGTACAGCGTCACCTCGGCGCTGCTTGAAAGCGCCCATGCTGCCGAAGCCCCGGAAATTCCGGATCCGATCACCGCAATGCGCCGCCCCCGCGGCAACGTGAATTCCGTCTTGTGAATGGTCATGCTTCTCCCCGCATGGTCTTGTAGGCTTCAAGGGCGCTGTCGCGGGCCTGCTGGTGATCGACCAGCGGCACCGGATAAGTCTTGCCGAGCGTCACGCCGGCCTTTTCCAGAACCGGTCGCCCCGCTTGCCAGGGCTTGTGGATCCTGTCGGCGGGCATCGCCGCGAGTTCGGGCACGAAGCGGCGCACATAGTCGCCCTTCGTGTCGAACTTCTCGCCCTGCAGCACAGGATTGAAGATCCGGAAATAAGGTGCGGCATCGGCGCCGGAGCCGGCGACCCATTGCCAGCTTGCCGGATTGCTGGCCGGATCCGCATCGACCAGCGTGTCCCAGAACCATTGTTCCCCGTGGCGCCAGTGCACGCGCAGATGCTTGATAAGAAACGAGGCGGCGGCCATGCGCACGCGGTTGTGCATCCAGCCGGTCTGCCAGAGCTGGCGCATGCCCGCGTCGACGACCGGATAGCCGGTCTCGCCCTTCTGCCATGCCTCCAGCCGGTCGCCGATCGGCCCCCAGGGAAAGGCATCGAAATCGCTGTTGAAGTTCTTCGTGGCCAGGTCCGGGTTGTGGAACAGGAGGTGGTAGCTGAACTCGCGCCAGCCCACTTCCTTGCGGAAATGCTCGATGTCCTTTGCGCGCGCATCGATCTGCGCCCGGTCCTCGATGGCCTGGAAGATCTGCCACGGCGTGATTTCCCCGTGCGCGAGATAAGGCGAAAGGCGGGAGGTGCTTTCGATGTCCGGCCGGTCGCGCTCGTCGCGATAGCCCTTGATCGCGCCATCCAGGAAATCGGCGAGCAGGCCGTGCGCATGGTCCTCGCCGGGCTTCCAGGTCTCGCGCAGGCCGCCGGCCCAGTCGGGCTTCACCGGCAGCAGCCCCCAGTCGTCGAGGTTTTCCGAGGTCACCTTGCCGTCGTAAGGGCGCAGTTCACGCGGCGCGCTTGCAGGGCGCTGAAGCCGGAAGCCGGCGATGAAAGCGCGCCAGAAAGGCGAATAGACCTTGTAGTAACCGCCGGAGCCGGTCTTCATCTGCCATGGTTCGTGGAGCAGCGCACCGGCGAAGCTCTCCGCGTGCAGCCCGCGTTCCTTCAGCGATGACTTGAGTTCGGAATCGGCCTCCATGCCGCCCGGATCGTAGCGCCGGTTCCACAGCACCATGTCGGCGCCGGTTTCCTCGATGAGCGATTCCACCACGTCGCGCTGGATACCCGAACGCATGGACAGCCGCGATCCCGCCTTCTCCAGCGAAGTACCAAGCGACACGAGCGAATGGTGTAGCCACCACAGCCATGCCGCCCCCGGCGCGCGAAAGCGTTGTCCGCCTGTCTCGCGGATGTAGACGGGCACGACAGGCTTGCCGCTTCGCGCGGCCGCATCGAGCGCCGCATTGCCGACCAGCCGCAGGTCGTTGCGGAAGAGGACGAGAACAGGGCGGGCGGGATCGGTATCGTGCTTGAAGTCCATGAACTGCGTCTGGTCAGGGTGTCCGGCGTTCCCGTCCGGTGCGGATGGGCTCTCAGATGCTCGTTACGTGACGAATCGCCGGCCGGTTTCGTCGCGCCGGAAAAAATTCTTGTCTTTCACACATTTGTCAGCGCGGTCCCGCGATCGTGCCGCCGCGGGCACAAAACACCCGTCCAGACCGGGCGCACATGCGCCAGCGGCTGTTCATTCATCTGACATGCTGTCTGGAAAAATTTGGCTCCCCGGGCCGGATTCGAACCAGCGACCAACCGGTTAACAGAGGGTTTCCAGTGCTACAAGGCGGTATGTGCTGCAACGCATTGAGACAATCAACTTGCTGAAAAATCGACAAAAAACTGTTCATTGCGATTCGTTCTGTCGCATCGCATATCGACAAAGCGCATGTTCTGGCGTACCTATTTCCGCACCTATTTAGAACCGGTTGCCCGCTGGGCAGAAAAAACCGGTTTCTTTTTCGGAAAGGGCGCGACATGCCGACCACGGAATTGACCGACCGCTTCTGCCAATCTGCAAAGGCGCCAGGTGGCAAGCAGATCGACTACTTCGACACGCTAGTGAAGGGACTTTGCCTTCGCGTCTCTCCGGCTGGCACGCGAGCGTGGAACCTCGTCTATACCAAGCCGGGAAGCGGCAAGCGTGCCCGTATGAAGTTGGGCCGGTATGGGGAAATGACGCTTAGTGAGGCGAGGGCGGCGGCTAGAAATGCGCGCGCCAACATCGGGGAGGGCACCGACCCTATTCAGGAGAAAAAAGAGCAAGCCGCATCGCAAACCGTGGCCGACCTCGTGGAGAACTACGTCAAACGTCACGCTGCGACAAAGCGCAGCGGGGACGAGATTGCGCGACGCCTTCGCAAGAACATCTCGCAGATGATAGGGGCCATCAAGCTGACAGACCTGCACCGGCGCGACCTGACAAGGTGCATCGATGCCGTGAAGGATCGCGACGCTCCGGTTGAGGCTAATCGGCTCTTCGAAGATATGCGCGCGATGGTGCGGTGGGCGAGGGGGCGAGGCGACCTTGACGAAAACCTTGTCGAAGGGATGCGGCGACCGGCGGACGTCGAAGCCCGTGAACGCTATTTGACCGTCGCCGAAATCAAGACCATGTGGTCCGCACTGCCCGAAACGGATATGCGGGAATCGACCCGACGCATAATTCGCCTATGCCTTGTCACCGGTCAGCGTGTCGGAGAAATCACCGGCATGACCCGCGATGAAGTTGATCTAGATGCTGCCGTCTGGACCATACCGGGCAGTCGGGCAAAGAACGGGCGCGAGCATGTGGTGCCGTTGTCGGATATGGCAGTCGCCATCCTTCGCGAGCAAATCGAAGACGTGGAGGCATTGGCAGAACGAAAAGACCGTGTGGTCCCGACATGGGTGTTTCCCGGACCCGGCTTTCGTGCCGCTGTCACCGGGGCATCTGTGCCGAAGGCCATCAAGCGGCTGGAAAAAGACAGTGCCGTCATGGGCATAGAGCCTTGGACCCCGCACGATCTACGAAGGACCGCAGCGACGCATATGGAGGAAATCGGCATCAGCCCGTTTATCGTCGGGCACGTGCTCAATCACGTCAGCGTCACAAAGGCCAGCATTACCAGCCGCGTCTATGCCCGATATACCTACGACAAGGAAAAGCGCGAGGCGCTGGACCTATGGGCAGATCGGCTCACCGTCATAATCGAGGGGCAGGGGGCCGTCGTGCCGATGCGTCGGGAGATGGCTTGATGGGGCGGACGAAAACGACGAGAGGCAACGGCATCACGGCTGAGGAAATCGTCAAATACGATGGAGAAGATATTGCGCAGGCGTTGAAACAGTTTTGTGATGATTGGAATGCAGCAATTGACGAAGGCGGTGGAGACTTTGGCGCCGTAACGCTGTCGGCAATGAGAGGATTTCGAATCATCGTGAAGCAGGAGGGGAAGGGGCCTCATGTCCGGGATAGCATCCCTTGGTTCGCGCAACAGATCGTTCAGCTTCACAATATCGCCAAGGCTGAGATAGCTCGCGGCAACGCCGATTCTGCTGCTCGTTTCGCTTATGAGATGGGTGTGTTGGTGGAGCGAGTCCGCATGAAGTCCGGTTGGGAACCTGCTGCCCTTACCGGACAAAAGGTTCGCCATGAAACGCCGGGTGCAATCCGCGGCGGTCGGCAAAAGGGGCAGACCCTTGCTCGTGATGTTGCGCTAGCAAAGGAATTTCTGGCACGACGCTCACGTTCACGACTGTCCGACACGGCCTTGAAAGCATCGCTCGGTGCCGACCATGGCCTAAGCCGCAGCGCGTCAATCGACGCAGTTAATCGCGGCCTCAAGAAAGTGTCCGGCTAACCGGCGAAACCGGACGGCACATGAATGAAGTTCCTCGCATCGGAAACAGACGCAAGGAACCTTCATGGAACAGATTGCTGAACTGGTCGATGAGACCATGGCCTGCAAGATCATCGGCGGAACCGAAACGCCTATTCATCGCTCGACCCTATGGCGCGGCATCAACGCTGGCCGCTTCCCCAAGCCCCTGAAAATCGGACCTGGCACGAACCGCTGGCGGGTTAGCGAACTGGTCGCATTCATCGAGCGGGCCGCTGCCGAACGCGATGAGGTGGCGGCATGAGCGGCCTCGATCACGAGAGCACGGTGCAAATCGACGAGGCGGCCCGCTGGTTGGCTCGCCTGCCGAACCGGGAACGGAAAGCCCTTTCTCCCATCGTTCCGGCGTTGAAGGCCCGTTTCGGCTTCACGGCGGGCGAGGCTTGCGCAGCGATCCGCGAAGCGAACCTTATTCAGGGGAGGGCGCCTTGATGCTAGCACCTCCCGACAAAAAACCGGCTTCCGGGGCAACGGAAACCGGTTCTGTTGTGCGGTCAAAGCGGGGCCGTCTTGACCGTAGGAACAATAACAAGCCGACCGCGAAAACGCAACGCGAAAGCCCGCAAGCGGCATGGCGCAAGCGAAATCCTAAGGCAGCTTGGGCGCACTCTTGCCTTCAATCGGCGCTGCGGCGTGGCCTTATCGAAAAGGGGCCTTGTGAAGTCTGCGGCTCGCTCGAAGTCGATGGTCATCACGATAATTACGACGAACCCGGAAAGGTTCGCTGGCTCTGCCGCAAGCACCACAAGGAACACCACAAGGCTGAACAGGAGCAGCGGAAGGGGGGCGGCCATGGCTAGCCGTCTCTTTTCGAAGGTTTCCCCGGCAATCTGGTCTTCGCCACGGTTCCGCAAGGTCTCAGCAGGGGCGCAAATATCGCTGTTTTACCTCATGACCAACGCCCACGTTGATAGCACGGGATGTTACCGCTTGCCGGTGGGCTATGCCTGCGCAGACACCGGCCAGGACGCGGACACATGGCAGCGGCACATTGGCGAACTCTGCGAAGCCGATTTGATCCTGGTCGATGAGGCGGCGGAATATGTCCTCATTCGGCGTTGGTTCAAGCACAACCCGCCGATGAGCCTTGACCACCTGACCGGCACAAAACGGCGCGTTGCCGAAATCGAAAGCGATCCACTGCGGGAAGCCTGCGAGGAAGAACTAGCGCAGGCGGAAGCCGAATTGCTGGCCCGTCTCGAAGCCAAGGCAAAGGACAAGCCAAGGGGCAATCCTCCTTCAAAGCGGAATGTTTCCGACCTTGTGACAGGTGCAGGCAGGCATCTGATGGAGACAGGCTACATGGGAGGGCGTGGCCGATGAGACACCCTGCCCACACCCTCCGCACACCATGCCGACACAGTGACATGACACCCACCCTACACGGTGTGGACACCCTGGGGACTTACCAAGACCTAGACCTATACCAATACCGGAGACCGGCGCGAACTCGCAAACGGTGCTGCTGTTATCAACGCGGCAAGGGGCTTGGGAAAAGGGAGCCAAGCGGGACTGTTTCGTCCCGTGCTTCCCCGCCAATACAACTCAAACCGAAAGTGCAGGATTGGAACGGCAACCCCTCAAGGGGAGGGCCTATCAATTCCTTGCGTTCCATCAGACGGAAACCGGTGTCGGCCCATGACGATGGCGCTAACACAGGAAATCCGCTCGCGCGCGCAGGGAGGGAGGGGTGTCCTGTTCCTTGGCGGCGGCCATAAGGAAACCGGTGGCGGAACACAAAAACCATAAACCGTTACGGAAAACTTTCCATGTTAACCAATCGAGAAAGGCGGGCCGATGACTGACCGCACTGCACTTTCCCTTGCTGCCTCTCCTGACCTCGCCACCCTCCGCGCGGAACTGGATCGGGCCTTGGACGAAATCGAGAAAGATCGCCTTCCCGTTGACCAGCTTGGCCCGGAACTCGTCCGCCTGGGCGTCGGCGTCTCCCTGCCGTTCACCGGCCTTCCTGAAACCATGATGGCGCTGCATGGCCTGCTGCATCAACTTGCCAACGCTTTCCCCGAAGACTGGCAGATCGCGAAAGCGCGGATGAGGTGCAGGGGACAGGCATGATGGCTTGCATTCTCGGCCAATTTGTTCTATATTTGTTCTGTCTTCGCGGGCATGTGGCTGATGGCCTTTCGCTCCGCTCGGCCCTTTCGCTGGCAATGTCGATGACAAGCGCAGCGGTTGAACCTCCAGGAAACAACTGGCGGCGACCGATTGCGTTTGCACGTCCCGCCTACCGAAAAGGAACAAACCAATGACGGTTTCTCTCTCCCGTGAACAGCAGCGCGCCATGCGCAAGCACGCGATGGCCTCGCTGCGGAAACTCAACTTCTCCGATCTTGAGCGGATCGAATTGCACCGGCTCGACTGGTCCGACCTGAACGCTCGCGCAAAGGCGGTGAAGCTGGAAGCGCGCGCCATGGCTGACCGCATTTCAGACGACCTCGACAAATCCGAGGCGGCCGAAATCGAAGCGGCGTATGACGGCCTTACGGAAATCCTTGACGCGATCGAGGATGAGAAAGACAAGCGCTCCGAACTCGGCAATCGCGGCCCGCGTGAACATGGCGGCGACCTTCGACGCCCTGGTGGCGCCTATGCGGAAGCGCGCGGCGCTGACGATGGGCGGACGTTTACGCCGGATTTGATCGACGTGGCGTCCACTGGGCTGACTCGCGAAATGCGCATGGCTGACCATGTGCGCAAGCTGGCGGTTCCGCGCCATGAAGGCTTGACGCCCGGCGCTTATCTGCGGGCGATGTTCACGGGCGCGAAGACCGACGCCGAACACCGCGCGTTGTCGGAAGGCACAAATTCCGCCGGCGGTTTCACTGTCCCCGACATTCTGTCCTCGCAGTTCATAGACGCGGCCCGGAAGGCTGCCACGGTGTTTCGCGCAGGCGCGATCACGGTGCCGCTTTCCTCCGACAACTTGGCAATTGCCAAGGTGGCGACAGACCCGGTTCCGGCTTGGCGTAACGAGAATGCGGCGGTTGCGGAAAGCGATCCGACGTTTGCCCAGGTGACGTTCACGCCTCGCAGTCTGGCGGTTCTGGTAAAAGTCTCACGTGAAGTCCTGATGGACTCCATCAACATGGAAACGCTCTTGCCGTCGATCATGGCCTCGGCCATGGCGGTGGAACTGGACCGCGTGGCCCTGTTCGGATCGGGCAGCGCACCGGAGCCGAAGGGCATCGTGAACATTACGGGCGTCGAGGAAGTCGCGCACGACGATACGCTGGACAGCTATACGCCGCTGATCTCGGCCCGTACGAAGGTGAAGACCAACAATCACCCGGATGTGACGGCCTACATCATGCACCCGCGTGACGAAGGTGTGTTGGCTTCGCTTGCGGCGACGGACGGACAACCGCTCATGGTTCCACCTGCCATCGCAAATATTCCGATGCTGGCAAGCACCTCGGTGCCGACTGACGAAGGTTCGTCTTCGCCGCCGAACGAAAGTTCGATCATTACGGGCGACTTCTCGAAGCTGATGATTGGCATTCGCCATGAAATCCAGATTGAAGTTCTCCGCGAACTGTATGCCGGGAACGGCCAGATCGGTTTCATCGCACATCTGCGGGCTGACGTTGCAGCGACGTATGAAAATGCGTTCTGCAAGATCACCGGCATAACCCCGGCATAACGAATAGCGCGCGGTTTCCGCACAGTCCCCGCGCGCTTCGGACCGGGAGGGTTTTCCTTGATCTACCTCCCGGTCCGCCTTTCGCGGCCTGTCGAGCACACTTTCTAATTCGTGGCGGAAACACAGGCGAACCGTCGCGAACTGACCGGCAGGTTTTGGCCGTGAAGCCTGACGGTCCTCACATTATTCAGATTCAAAGGATGAAATCGCTGGCATCGATCCCGAGGCCGGTGCCGCGCAGCTCAATACGGAAGTCAGCCGCGCCATCTCCGTTCACATCGCCCTCGATGAAGGTCAGGCCGGCATTTTCGTAAGACCGAACCTGGCCGGCTGCGCCGGTGAAGAAGGAGCCGACATAGGTGAAGGCTTGGTCGCCGGTGATGCCCGTGTTCGCGTCAAGCGCGGAGAGGTCGAACCTGTCGAGACCGTTCTGGAAATCCTGGATACGGTCGCGAACCCCGAACAGGAGCCCGGAATCGGAAAGCGAAAGGTATACGAACGTGTCGGCGTGGTTGCCGCCACAAAGGATGTCACGACCTTCGCGACCCCGCAGCGTGTCATTGCCGTTGTTACCGAGAATAATGTCGTTTCCAGCTCCGCCGTCGATCAGGTTGACTTGGGCGGAGCCGTAGAGACGGTCGTTGAAATTGGAACCGACAAGGTTCTCGAAGCCGGAGATCGTGTCGCCGGTCGCGTCCCCGCCAGTCGCCGTGTTTCCGCCGAGAAATACCTGGACCGCAGCACCGGAATCCGCGTAGCTCAGTGTGTCGAAGCCGGCCCCGCCGGACAGGACGTCCGCCCCCGCGCCGCCCCGGATCGTGTCGTTACCGCCTCCGCCCAGCAGCGTGTCGTTGCCGCCGGCGCCAATGAGCGTGTTATGGTTCGCGTCGCCAGCCAGCGTATCGCCATGTGCCGAACCGGTCAGGTTCTCGATGGACGTCAGCGTATCCCAGGTCGCATGCCCCCCCCAGGCGCCGCCAGTCGCAAGGTTGATGTTCACGCCCGCATTCGAACCGGTATAGGCCGCCGTGTCGATGCCCGTGCCGCCATTGAGCGTATCACCCCCCTCGCCGCCGACGAGGATGTCGTTTCCGCCATTGCCATAGATGAAATCGGTTCCGGCGCCGCCGTAGAGAATGTCATTTCCACCGCTGGCGATGCCGAAATTGTTGCCCCAGTCACCGTATAGGGCATCGTTGCCATCACCGCCGTAGATAACGTCGTCGCCTCCCGACAGCGTGCCGCTGTTATTCCAGACATCGCCACAGATGGTATCGTCGTTGCCTAGGCCATAGAGCGTGTCATCGCCGCCGAAGATTCGTGCTCCGACGTCGAAGATCGCTTCGCCGTCGCCGTAGATCGTATCCATGTTCTGGGTCGCGGAGATCACGTCGTTGCCGCCCGAGACAAAGCTTGCGGCCCCGGTGACGGTGACGAAATCACCGTAGGCATAGATAGAGTGTGTCGCTAGTTCCAATGCCGTGATCGTGTCATCGCCGCCGATCAGCGTGCTGTCGGTCACATAGGCGACATCCCCGTGCGCATGTGCGATCGGATCTGCCGGCAGGCTGGTTGCCTGGATGATCGTATCATCGCCGCCGATAACGGTTGAACCGTTTTGCATCCCCGCACCGTCACCGCCGATGATGTCGTAGAAATTGTTGAACGTATCATCGCCGCCGATCACGTTAGCGCCATCGGCGTTGTAGAAATCGCCATAATAGAACTGGTTGCCGCCATTGCCGCCGCTGAAGGTGTCATTGGTGCCCCATTCGAAATCGCCAGGGAAAAGGTTCGGCACACCCCCGCCGAAAGCAGACCCGCCGAATGTGGTGTTTGCATTGGTGAGGATCGTGTTTTCGCCGTCGAGCACCACGGCCCAGAAATCGTTGCTTTCATTGACGCCGTCATTGTTGGCCAACTGGATCAGCGGGACCGATATGCCGGTGATGACGATGTCCGGCGTGGCGGGGCTGTCGTTGTTGACGTCAATGGTAATCGAGGTGATCGTTCCGGCGGTTGGCGTGATGATTTCGTTGATCTCGAAAACCGTTATCCCTGTGCCAATGGCCGTGACCACGTGGCCGGATGTGGTCTGCCATCTGTAGAAGGTTGAACTGTGGCTGACATAGTTCGCGAAATCCGCCGAATAGTCGGAATAGAAGTTGTACTGGTTCAGTTGGTTGGTGAGATTGATGATTGCCATTGTCTCTCTCCCTGTCCGGTTCGGATCGTCGTGTGATCCTCAAGTATCCCACGTTGGGCTTGCCGGCCTCCCGGACCATAAACGTCCGTTCATTGAAGCTCGGATATCGAATATATTTTAGCTTCAAACGAAACCGCCGGAATTGACCGATGTCATTCGCCGGCATCCGGTCGACGGAGCATCAAGACAGGATCAGATGCCTTGCCATGGGCACTGGGAAGAGAGCCCAGAAGCAGGTATCTAATGGCCTGCGGCCCATGCGCGACGTACGAACCAACAGTGTCCTCATGGCTGTTGGGGCTGAAGGCTTGTCTTTCAATAGCCAACACGGCGTCGGCGCGGCTGTCGCAGACGCCTGACGGCGCGCCCTTTACCCACGAAAACCACTGCCATCGCTGGCCGTCCTGGTGCCGGTAAATCCGGCCCACGTCCACGCCGTCGCGTTCAAATACAAAGTCGTAAGGCTTGTCAGGCCAGGTCCGTTTCCAAGGCATGGTGGGCAGTATGCGTCTAGTGCAATGAACGTGGACAAACCGCTTGCCGGATTTTTGTCAGGCGCTCGCCTATGCGCACTTCAACTGCGGCCAATCCGGCGTCATCCAGCGGCTTTTCCATCACGACGACACCAAACCCTTGTACGGCATCAAGCGCGGCCTGACGGGCCTGTGTGGCGTCCTCAATGCCCACCGCGACCGGAAACGATCCGTCGCCGTCCTCAACGATGAAAAGCCAGCCTTTGGACATTCGGAAACCCGCCTGCTTGCGCCACGAAGACGATAGGCACAGCCGGTTAAGATAGAGACCTAAACAAGGAAAGGGCGATGCCGGTGGAAATGGTGGGGCGGCGCTCCAGGTCATCGGCGCAAAGAGTCCAGCGAGTCGACCAACAATGCCAATGAGACGCGCAACCGGTTCTGTGATGCCTGCCGGAAACCGCGCAGGCGGGCAGGGGCGGCATCGGGCAATGAAAAGCCTAGCAAACCACGTTTGCGTACCTATAGCGTACCTATTGGTTATTAGTGCCTATTGAGCGTCTTGCTAAGTCTTTGAAAAATTTGGCTCCCCGGGCCGGATTCGAACCAGCGACCAACCGGTTAACAGCCGGTTGCTCTACCACTGAGCTACCGGGGAAAGCCTGCTCGCGTTGGAGTGCTGCGCCTATAGCAAACCGGATTCGGTTTTGCCAAGGCGCAAAATCAAAAAAAATGTCCTGCGCCGTTTGTGGAGGGTCGCCAGCCACCTACATGCCGGCCAGCGGAGCCGGAAAGCATTTACCGCGTTATGATGTGATGAAGCGCGAAAGGCGAAGGCAGGACGGCATGCAGAGCGACAGGAAAACGGCAGGACCACGCATGCACCTGTTCGGCCGGACGTATCATCTGCCGCAATCGGCGATCGTGCGCCGCGTGATCGGCATTGGCCTGGTCCTGTTCGGTTTTCTCGGCTTTCTTCCGGTTCTCGGCTTCTGGATGATTCCGCTCGGTCTTCTTGTCCTCAGTCACGATTCGCCCTGGATCAGGCGCTGGCGGCGGCGCGCAACCGTGAAGATGGGCCGTCGCAACGGCAATGGCAAACCGCGCGGCCCCTCGTCGCGCTAGCTTGCCGTCCGCCCGCAATGGCCCTGCCGCCAGCCATTTCGGTGTCGGCGCCGCGCAACACCGGCCCTGCAATCGCGCTGAATGATTGCCAGCGTGCCGCAGGTGTCGATTTCCCTCTTGCGAGCCACGCCCTGACGGTCTATTCGGTTCGCGCTGTCGCACCGGTCTGTCCGGTGTGCGGCGGGAAAGCGGCGTCCGCTCCGGCGGGCATCATGTGTGGCGGCCTCGTGGCGGAGTGGTTACGCAGAGGACTGCAAATCCTTGCACCCCGGTTCGATTCCGGGCGAGGCCTCCAACATGCTTTCTCATTGGCGCGCGGGCTGGACGTTTGCTGCAACCGGTCACGGACAACAGGGCCGGGTCCGGTATTGCGCACCGCCATCGCGCACGCGAAAGCAGATGGGACGGTGACATGACTTCGGATTTCTCGCTCCTTCGCCGGCACATGGTGGACAGCCAGCTTCGCACGACCAGCGTCTCGGCGCTCGATGTGCTGGAAGCCTTCCTGTCTGTTCCGCGTGAAGAATTCGTTCCGGCGCGCAAGCGGGAACTGGCCTATATCGACGAGGATATCGAGGTTTCAGCCGGCCGTTACCTCATGGAGCCTTCTCCCCTTGCCAGGCTTGTTCAACTGGCCGGTGTCAGGCCGGACGACGTGGTCCTCGATGTCGGTTGCGCGACGGGCTACTCGGCAGCGATCCTCTCGCGCCTTGCATCCTCGGTGATCGCCACGGAACCGGACGAGGACCTGGCGGCCAGGGCCAGCGATACGCTTGCCGAACTCGGCTATGACAATGTCGTCGTCCTCAACCGGCCCCTTCGCGAGGGTTGCGCGCAGGAAGCGCCCTATGACGTGATCCTGATTGATGGCGCGGTGGACGAAGTGCCGCAGGCAATCCGCGACCAGTTGCGCGACGGCGGACGCCTCGTTGCGGTCGAAGGCACCGGCAACGCAGGCGTGGCCAAGGTTTATGTGCGCGACGGAGATATCGTCTCCGGCCGCCGCGCCTTCAACTGTTCCGTTCGCATGCTCCCCGGTTTCGAGCCGAAGGCGCAATTTCAGTTTTGACATTGCGGTGCAAATGCGGTGTCCTTGCACACGGCATGGACGGCATTGTCGCCCGGTGGGGCCGGGACCGGGAAGATAGGGCGAAGCACCGATTGTAGACTGGAAGGTGAAGTTGTGACGCGTTTGTCCAGCACTCTGAAGGCAGTTCTTGCTGTCCTACCTCTTGTTTTGCCTGCGGGTTCCGCATCCGCGGAGACCATCATGGGCGCATTGCAGAAGGCCTATGCGAACAATTCGCAGCTCAATTCCGACCGGGCCGGCGTGCGCATCCAGGACGAGGGCGTGGCGATCGCCAAGTCCGGCTACCGCCCGGTGATCAGCGGCATCGGTACGCTCAACTACAGCTACAGCGGCTTGAGTGGCGGCACGCGCCTGTCCACCGGCAGTTTCGGAATTTCGATCTCGCAGACCCTTTTCGACGGGTTCCAGACGCGCAACTCGGTGAACGCCGCCGAAGCGCGTGTCCTGGCGGCGCGCGAGAACCTGCGCAATTCCGGCCAGAACGTCTTCTTCGACGCGGCCGCCGCCTACATGGATGTCATGCGCGACCGCCAGATCGCGGTGCTTCGCCAGCGCAATCTCGAGTTCCTCGAGGAACAGGTGCGCGCGGCACGCTCACGCTTCGAGGTGGGCGAAGGGACGCGCACCGACGTGGCACAGGCCGAGGCCAGCCGTTCGGCTGCGCGCGCCCAGCTTTCCGCTGCCCAGGCCCAGGCGCGGGCCAGCGAGGCGACCTATCGCGAAATCATTGGCGAGGAACCGGGCGACCTCAAGGGCGCCGGTCCGCTCGACAAGCTGCTGCCGCCGTCGCTTGAGAGCGTGCTGGCGCGCGCCGAGGCGAACCATCCGGCCATCCAGGCCAACAAATACCTGGCTGACGCCGCCAATTACGTGGTGAAGGCGAACGAAGGCGCTTTCCTGCCGCAGGTATCGGCCGAGGCCAGCCTCGGACAGAATTATCGCCATTCGGTCTCGCGCCAGATCTCGCCGCTCATCCCGACGCACAACTACCAGGAATACAGTTCCGGCAGCGTCGGCGTGACGGTCCGGGTGCCGATCTACCAGGGCGGCCGCGCCTCGGCCACGGTGCGCCAGTCCAAGGAACAGCTTGGCCAGGCGCAGATCAACATCGACGTGGTGCGCGATCAGCTTCGCCAGAATGCGACGGCGGCCTGGCACCAGTACATGGCGGCAAAGACGGCGCTCTCCGCCAACAAGGACCTCGTGAACGCCGCCCGGCTTGCCCTCAACGGGGTGATCGAGGAGCGCAATGTCGGCCAGCGTACGACACTGGACGTGCTGAACGCCCAGGCCGATGTCATCACGGCGCAGTTGACCCTGCTGCAGGCCGAACGCGATCTCGTCGTCGCCAGTTATGCCATCCTCTCGTCCACCGGTGACCTTTCGGTGCGCAAGCTCAATCTCCAGGTTGCCGAGTACAAGCCCGAGGAGCATTACGAGGCCGTCAAGGACAAGTGGTTCGGTCTGAGAACACCGGACGGCCGCTAGGTTCCACCAGCCGGGCGTTCGGACAAAGCCGCCGTGAGGCGGCTTTTTTCGTTGTCGCCCCACCCGTTCGCCGGCGCGGAAACGAAAACCTGTTGGCAAACCGGGGCTTCCCTTGCACGGGGATTCTCATTTGCCGGAGCGTCGTCTACGCTGTTGGTTGATTCGAGGCCGGAACGGGCTCCGGCGGGGAAAGTACCAGGCAAAGGCGGCGAACAGGCGATGGCACAGGCAGGCAGCGCGCAACGCGAACCCTCCATGGAGGAAATTCTCGCCTCCATTCGCAAGATCATTGAGGAAACAGAGCATACACGCGAGGAAACGCCGGCCGCGATGCCTCAGTCTCAGGGTGCCGGGGCTGAGAGCGGTGACGCTTCGGCGTCTGCCGCCGAGGCGCCTGCGCCTCGTGAAGCCGACATTTCGGCGTTCCGGCAGGCGATCGCCGATATCGGAGATGACGCCGGCGCGGCAGCGCAGGACCGGCCCGTGGATGACGGTGGCAGCCTGACACTAGCCGAGGTGCAGCGGCGCCTGGCGCGGGAAGGGCAGGCCGGCGCCGAACCCATGTCCTCCGACGCAGCCGGGAGCGCCGGCGACTTCGATTTCATCGACGACATGACCCCGGCTCTTGCGGCCGATGACGAACCGGAATTGCAGGAAGAGGCCATGCATCCGGCGGAGGCCGGACCCCGCGCGCCGGCAGCGGACAGTCACGCCGCCGGTGACCGCCAGGCTTCGGGTGAGGCGGTGCCGCGTTCCTCCGCTTCGGCAACAAGGCCGGCCCCGGCGCCGCGTCCCGCGCTTTTGTCCCCGAATGTCGGGCGCCAGGTCGCGGGCTCCTTCGATGAACTCAAGGAAGCCTTCATGGCGTCGCGCCAGAAGAGCTTCGACGAGATGGCGCAGGAAATGCTGCGTCCAATGCTGCAGGATTGGCTCGACAACAACCTCCCTGTCCTCGTGGAACGGTTGGTCCGCGAGGAAATCGAGCGGATCGCGCGCGGCTGACAGCGGCACCGCCCCGGACCGGGATACGGGGCGAATGTCTCTGCCGGCGGCCGTTTTGCCGGCCTCGCGTCGGGAATGTCGCACCGCCGCCGCTTGCCAATTCGCTATCAAGGGTAGATGCTCCTCTTGGGTTACGCGCACGGAGGAGACAAGGCATGACGCGTTTCTGGATGATGCTGATGGTCATGGCGGGACTGGTTTTCACGCTGCCCGCCAACGCCATGAGCCTGGGTTTTTCCTGGGGCCCGACGAAGAAGTGCTTTGACAGCAAGTCCCCGCCGATGAAGCTGTCGGGTGTGCCGAAGGGCACTGCCAAGCTGCGCTTCCGCATGGTCGATCTGGACAAGCCGGATTATCCCCATGGCGGCGGAACGGTGAAATGGTCAGGTGGCACCAACGGTGCGCTGCCCTATGGCGCGTTCCGCTACAAGGGGCCGTGCCCTCCGAACCCGCACACCTACCGGTTCACCGTCGACGCACTTGACGCCAGCGGCAAGAAGCTCGGCACGGCGCAAGCCAGCCGCCGCTTCCCGTAAGAGCATCCGCCGGCGCTGGCGATTGAAACCGCCGCGCGGTTGACTTGGCGCGAGCGTTCGGATTTACCAGCCGTCACGTTAATCCGATGCTCCAGCAGGTTATTCATGCTTGACAAGACCTATGACGCGGCGGCCATCGAGCCCCGGATCGCGACGAAGTGGGATGAGGCCGATGCGTTTCGCGCGGGCGCGGGTGCCGGCCAGGGCGCGGAGACGTTCTGCATCGTGATCCCGCCGCCCAATGTTACCGGTTCGCTGCACATGGGCCATGCGCTCAACAACACGCTCCAGGACATTCTCGTCCGCTTCGAGCGGATGCGTGGCAAGGACGTGCTCTGGCAACCCGGCATGGACCATGCAGGTATTGCCACGCAGATGGTCGTCGAGCGCCAGCTTGCCGAACGCGGGGAACCCCATCGACGCGACATGGGGCGCGAGGCCTTTATCGACAGGGTCTGGCAGTGGAAAGACGAATCCGGTGGCATGATCTTCAACCAGCTCAAAAGGCTGGGAGCCTCCTGCGACTGGGCGCGCGAACGCTTCACCATGGACGATGGCCTCTCGAAGGCCGTTCTCGAAGTCTTCGTGACGCTTTACAAGGAAGAGCTGATCTACAAGGACAAGCGCCTCGTCAACTGGGATCCGAAGCTTCTGACGGCGATTTCCGACCTTGAGGTCGAACAGGTCGAGACAAAGGGCAACCTTTGGCATTTCCGCTATCCGCTGGCCGATGGCGCCACCTACGAACATCCCTACAACCTCGACGAGGAGGGCAACCGCATCGGCTGGAAGCCGTCCGATGGCGAGCCGGCCGGTTACGAGACGCGCGATTACCTCGTGGTCGCCACCACGCGGCCCGAAACCATGCTCGGCGACACCGGCGTGGCGGTCCATCCGGATGATCCGCGCTACAAGGATCTCGTCGGCAAGCACGTGATCCTGCCGCTTGTCGGCCGGCGTATTCCCATCGTTGCCGACGAATACCCGGACCCGGAAGCCGGCACCGGCGCTGTGAAGATGACGCCCGCCCACGACTTCAACGATTTCGACGTTGGCAAGCGCCACCACTTGCCGGCCATCAACATCCTGACCGTCGATGCGCGCATCACGCTCAAGGAAAACGATGATTTCCTGGAAGGCCTGCAACAGGAAGGCAAGCTGCTGCAGACACTTGAGGACCTGGACGGGCTCGACCGGTTCGAGGCCCGCAAGGTCGTCGTCGCCAAGATGGATGAACTGGGCCTGCTGGCCGCTGTCGAGCCGCATGTGCACATGGTGCCCCATGGCGATCGCGGCGGGGTGCCCATCGAGCCCTACCTGACCGACCAGTGGTATGTGAACGCCGCCGAACTGGCCAAGCCAGCCATTGCGTCCGTGCGCGAGGGCAGAACGAAATTCGTCCCGAAGAACTGGGAAAAGACCTATTTCGACTGGATGGAGAACATCCAGCCCTGGTGCATTTCGCGGCAATTGTGGTGGGGACACCAGATCCCCGCCTGGTACGGACCCGACGGCCAGGTCTTCGTGGAAAAGGATGAGGAAACGGCACTTGAGGCCGCCATCCAGCATTACATCTCCCATGAAGGGCCCTGGAAGGCCTGGGTCGAGGAAAAACTCGAAAACTTCAGGCCCGGCGAAATCCTCGAGCGCGACGAGGATGTCCTGGATACCTGGTTTTCGTCCGCCCTGTGGCCGTTTTCCACGCTTGGCTGGCCGGACAAGACGCCCGAACTGAAGAAGTACTACCAGACCGACGTGCTGGTGACGGGCTTCGACATCATCTTCTTCTGGGTTGCCCGGATGATGATGATGGGCCTGCATTTCATGGACGAGGAGCCGTTCCAAACGGTCTACGT